>JAQBPB010000040.1 GCA_028287745.1 Chloroflexota bacterium | reverse complement strand
TCCCGGCATTACACAGACTCCTTCCAAAACTTCTTGGATTCATTGTACTTCTTCCAAGTCAATTTGGTGTCTGCTAATTTTACTCCACCTCAAAATATCTCTTTTGCGCGGTCTACCCCTGGCCCGCTTGATAGTCTGGTTAACTGTAAGCATTGACAGGGGAGAGTTTCCCCTATGTACTTCAGCCAGGTGTTCCATATTGTGCTGGACATAGATCTGAGTTGTGCTGACCGAAGTGTGACCCAGCAAATCTTTAAGATCAAAAACTGATACCCGGCTTGCCATAAGGGTGGCAAAGGTGTGGCGAAGCCTGTGGGCATGGAACTTCACTCCGCTCTTCCTGACTATCTTACGAAGAACCTCACTAAACCCGTAGTAGGTCAATTCTTTACCCTGGTAGTTTAACCACAGGGCTGTTTCAGCCACTTTTGGATTGTTTGGGTTAACAGGTCCAGGGTAATCAGGATGTTGGAGATACCGGCGTAAGGCGTCACGGCAGGAAGGGCTGAAAGGAACATAACGGTGGCCGGTTTTACCATTGACATGGCAACGCAATTGGTCCAAATTTAAGCTGCCTATCTTCATCGAGAGAAGCTCTCCTCTACGAATACCGGTATCCAGCAGGAATGAGATCATTGACAGCTTACGAGTCCCAGCAAAAGTAGCGATAACTTCCGAGCGGCAGGATTCTAGAAAGTCGTTAATGAGAAGGTTAAAGGGACACTTCTCAGGGGTCTAGGCCGGTCCAACCGCTAACTTGCTATTGGGTTTTGCACCTGTGTTCTGCGGCTGTGTTACGGTGTTAGCAGGTGGTAATGACGGCATTACAGCGGATGAAACCGGGGGCTGGAGGGGATTAGCACCTTGCCTTTGGGAAGTAGTGGAAACCGAAGAAGCCTTCGAATTATCGGTAATTTTCGAAGGTATTTTTTGAGAGACATTTGCTCTATTTTTCATTTTTCACCCCTTTTTGAGGGGCGACGCAACGCTATTGACTTTAATTAGGGCTTTGGTATAAGGAGAAATGACCGAGCCGGGACTCGAACCCGGGACCCACTGATTAAAAGTCAGTTGCTCTACCAACTGAGCTACTCGGTCAACAGCTTCGTTCGGTTTAACGCCGGTTCGAAACTACCGGCCTAGTATACACTATCAGCTTTAATAATTCAAGGAAAATAAGCTCAGTTTTTGGATTTGACTGGCCTTTTCTTCAAAATTGCCTCGCTCCGCTCTCTCGAAATAGCGGCCAACGCCTTACCTTTACTTTCAGTCACGCCTGGCTGCCGCCTACAAAGTATTTTTATAGGAGAAATTAAAAAGGACGCAGGTTTGCGCTGCGTCCTCGTTTTTGGTAAAGCTATTTCTACTAGCGAGCGGCCAGGACGTTTTCTTCCAGGCCGGCTTCCTTGCGGAGAATGTCGGCTTTATCGGTCTGCTCCCAGGGTAAGGAGGCCGTGTTAGCGCCGAAGTGGCCATAGGCGGCAGTCTGCTTGTAGATGGGCCGGCGCAGGTCCAGAGACTTGATGATACCGGCCGGGCGCAGGTCGAAATGCTTGTTGACCAGTTCCAGGATTTTCTCGTCGGATACCTTGCCGGTGCCGTAGGTTTCGACCATGAGGCTGATAGGTCTGGCTACGCCGATGGCGTAGGAAACCTGCAGCTCTACCCGGTCGGCCAGTCCGGCCGCAACGATGTTCTTGGCGACGTAGCGCACGGCGTAAGCGGCCGAGCGGTCCACTTTCGTCGGGTCCTTGCCACTGAAGGCGCCGCCACCGTGACGGGCAATTCCGCCGTAGGTGTCAACGATAATCTTGCGTCCGGTCAGACCGGCGTCACCCATGGGGCCGCCGACGACAAACCGGCCGGTCGGGTTGATGAAGAACTTGGTGTTTTCGTCAATCAGTTCCGCCGGAACCACTGCCCGGACTACCCGCTCAATTACGTCCTTTTCGATCTGCTCGTGGGTAATTTCCGGGGCGTGCTGGGTGGAAACAACGATAGCGTCAACCCGCTTGGGCTTGCCAAAAGCGTATTCTACGGTTACCTGGCTCTTGCCGTCCGGCCGCAGGTAGGCCAGTTCGCCGCTCTTGCGGACGTGGGCCAGGCGGCGGGTGATGTTGTGGGCCAGCGCGATGGACAGCGGCATCAATTCCGGGGTTTCGTTGCAGGCGAACCCGATCATCATACCCTGGTCGCCCGCGCCAATCGACTCGATCTGCTCGTCGCTGATCGGGCCGGTCTTGTCTTCGAGAGCTTTGTCTACGCCCAGGGCGATGTCAGCCGACTGCTCCTTGATAGAGACAATCACACCGCAGGAGTCGGCGTCAAAGCCGTAGTCCGAAGAGGTGTAACCAATCTGGCGAATGGTTTCCCGGACCAGCTGGTCAATATTGACATAGGCGCTGGTGGTGATTTCACCGGCTACCAGGACCAGGCCGGTCGTGGTGGCGGTTTCACAGGCTACGCGAGCATACGGGTCCTGGGCGAAAATAGCGTCCAGCACCGCATCTGAGATCTGGTCGCAAATTTTGTCAGGATGGCCTTCGGTGACGCTCTCACTGGTCAGAAAGAGCTTGGGCGAATTAATGAAGGTGTTGGACATAAGTCTAATACTCCCTATAAATAAATTCTGTGAAACGAATTACGTAGAACGGATAACGTAAAATTCAATTCAATATTTTTCCCGGTACAACAGGTTGCTGCTAACTACCGTACCGGGAACATTCTGCGTTCCACGTTAACCGTTCAACGTGGTATTCCGGCCAGTGCTAGGTCCCGCTCTGCCAGCTCGTCATGTACTTTTCTTGCTCAGCGCTCAGCGTGTCGATCTTGATGCCCATCGCGGTCAGCTTCAAACCGGCAATCGCTTCATCAATCTCACGCGGTACTATATACACCCTGTTCTCAAGCTTGCCGTGGTTCTTGGCGACCCACTCGGCACTTAGGGCCTGGTTCGCAAAGCTCATATCCATTACCGCTGCCGGGTGTCCCTCGGCCGCTGACAGGTTCAGCAAGCGTCCGTCGGCCAACAGGTAGATCTTCCGGCCGTCGAAGAGTTTGAACTCTTCTACAAACTCGCGGACCCGCCGCCGGGATTCGGTCAGTTCGTCCAGGAACCCGATGTTGATTTCGTCGTTGAAGTGGCCGCTGTTACCAATCAGGGCGCCGTCTTTCAACTTGCGCAACTGGCGGTCCAGGACGTTCAGGTTGCCGGTAACGGTGATAACGATATCGGCAATCGGGGCGGCTTCTTCCATGGTCATAACCTGGAAACCGTCCATTACCGCTTCCAGGGCGCGTATTGGGTCTACTTCGGTCACGATAACCTGGGAGCCCATACCGCGAGCGCGGGTTGCTAAGCCCCGGCCGCACCAGCCATAGCCGCCGACTACAAAAACCTTACCGGCCAGCAACACGTTGGTTGCGCGCAGTAACCCGTCCAGGGTGGACTGCCCGGTGCCGTAGCGGTTGTCGAACATGTGCTTGGTGTCGGCTTCGTTAACGGCTACAATCGGAAACCGCAGGGCGTTGTCTTTCTCCATCGCCTTCAAGCGGACCACACCGGTAGTGGTTTCTTCGGTGCCGCCGATCATATTCTGGATCAGTTCCGGCCGCTGAATGTGCAGGCGGGAAACCAGGTCGCAGCCATCGTCCATGGTCTGGTTGGGCTGGGTATCCAGCACCGCGTCCAGGTGACGATAGTAAGTTTCGTTATCCTCGCCCTTGATAGCGTAAGTGGGGATACCGGCTTCAACCAGGGCCGCCGCGACATCATCCTGGGTCGAGAGCGGGTTGGAGGCGCAGGCGGTCACTTCCGCGCCACCGGCCTGAAGGGTTAACAGCAGGTTCGCGGTTTCAGTGGTGATGTGCAGGCAGGCGCCTACGCGCTGTCCGGCCAGGGGTTTTTCCTGGGCGAAGCGCTCCCGGATGAGCTTGAGGACGGGCATTTCGATCGCGGCCCATTCAATTCGCTCGCGGCCTTTTTGAGCCAGGCCGAGGTCTTTAACATCGTAGCCGGGTTTATCAGAAGTTTGGGTCATTATGCTTAAGGACTCCTTTTTTATGGCGAGGTAATATCGCTCATTAGATAGATTCAGATAGGTATCTGAAATAACTTACACTTTCAACGGACAGGAGAGCCGGATTGTTGTGCCGCTCCCAATTCAACCTGTAATTTCAGCAACAGCGCTTTAGGCCTGCCCGGCGCTAACCACATTCGCCTGCGGCATCGGGACATCCGGGAAATTTTCAGCATAGCGCACCGCGAATTCGGCCGGGGTGTAGCTATGGTTCTGGGTGCCGTACTGTTCGACACAGTAAGTCGCGGCCAGGGCGGCAATCCGGCCCATTTGCTCCAGGCTGTAGTCGTACAACAGGCCCTTGATTATACCGGCGCGGTAAGCATCGCCTACCCCGGTCGGGTCTACTACGGCCTTCTCCTGGGCTACCGGGACGTCCACCGAGCGTTCGTGCGTGATCAGGGTCGAGCCAAATTCACCTTTGGTGACAATTACCATCCCGGTAAATTGCAGCAAGTCTTCCGGTTTGTAGCCGGTTTTCTTTTCAATAATTCCCAGCTCATAATCGTTACCGATAACCGCCCGTGAACCACGAATGGCTTCGAGCATGGTTTCACCTTCCAGGAAAATTACCTGCTGGCCGGGGTCGTAGATGTAAGGTATGCCCAGTTCCTTGCACTCTTTAACATGGGAAACCATCGCCAGCGGGTCGTTAGGCGAAACAATCGCCATCCGAATCCCGGCCGGAGTATAGTCGGCCACGTGCAGGTCGTGGGCAAAATTCATCGCACCGGGATAGAAGCCGGTAATCTGGTTGCTGGATTTATCGGTTGTGATAAAGCAGGAAGCGGTAAACTCTTCAGGTATCACTTTTATGGCACTGGTATCAACCCCGGCCTGGTCCAACCAGCGCCGGTAATCTTCAAAGTCGTGGCCGACCGTCCCGAGAATCAAAGGTTTTTCCTCTAACAGGGCCAGGTTATAGGCAATATTAGCGGCACAACCGCCCCGCAACTTGCGCAAGGAATTTACCAGGAACGAGACATTCAGAATGTGGACTTTTTCAGGAAGAATATGGTCTTTGAAATGTCCCTGGAAATCCATAATATGGTCATAAGCCAGTGAACCGGAAACAAGAATTGACATTATTCCTCCTCAAATAAAGCCTTGATAGAATCGTTGAATGGTGGCCGGGCTACGCCGCGCTCGGTAATAATTCCGTGAATATAACGCGCCGGGGTAACGTCAAAGGCCGGGTGAGCCGCCTTCGCGCCTTCGGGTGCCATGCGGGTACCACCAATAGTGGTTACTTCCACAACACTGCGCTCTTCAATCGGAATGTGTGAGCCATCCGGGATACTAAGATCAATCGTAGATAGCGGAGCGGCAATATAGAAAGGAATATCGTGGGCATGGGCCAGGACCCCCAGGCTGTAAGTTCCGATTTTATTGGCGGTATCGCCGTTGGAGGCAATCCGGTCGGCCCCGGTCACAATAAACTGGACCTGGCCCCGGGACATCAGATGCCCGGCCATGCTGTCGGTAATCAGGGTGTAGGGAATTTCCAACTGGTGCAGTTCCCAGGCAGTCAGGCGAGCGCCCTGCAAATAAGGCCGGGTTTCGTCTACCCAGACGTGGATTTTCTTGCCCGCTTCGTGCGCGGCCCGGATAACACCCAGGGCAGTACCGAAACCGGCCGTAGCCAGCGCCCCGGTGTTGCAGTGGGTCAGGACTTGCCCGCCATCGGGAATCAGTTCGGCCCCAAAAGCGCCCATCTGGCGGTTGATTCTTATATCGTCTTCGTGAATTTGTTTGGCCAGGGTCAGTAACTCAGCCCTGATTTCCTCGACGCTGCGGCCTTCCTGTACCAACCGGAGGGCCAGTTTCTGGCAGCGGTTGATCGCCCAGCCCAGGTTTACGGCGGTGGGACGGGTTTCATAGAGGTGTTTACCGGCTATCGCCAGGTCTGCCAGCAGTTCATCCGGCCGGGTTGCCGCCGAACGAATAGCCGCCAGGGCCATGCCGTAAGCGCCGGTTACACCCAGGGCCGGGGCACCGCGCACTTGCATGGTGCTAATCGCCTGCCCGACTGCCAGGTAATCCAGGCACGCCACCATTACGGCTTTATGCGGCAGCAGAAGTTGATCAAGCAGCAAGAGGGCTTCCGGCTGGCCGCCCGCCGCGGGCCGCCATTCCAGCGTATTGTAAGGCCCAACTCCATTCTGTTGGACCGGGTTTGCAGCGGCAGTTAATTCTTGATTAGCCAAATTTAAAAATGTTCCTGACTTTATAATTTTCGCTTGGGTTTATGGACAAAAAAAAGATTGCCTGCGGAATGGGAGGTTTAGGGAAATACACCCCTTATAAACCTGCCCGCTCACATCAATCTGAGTTTTGGAACTTCTTCCTCTCATCTCTCAGGCGGCTAATTCCGTTGAACTTCCTACCTGTCGGAATTGGCACCGCATAAAACGGTTGCCGGGCTTCATAGGGCCAGTCCCTCCACCTCTCTTGATGAGCTTTCCACATATATTAAATTTTTTGCCGACTTACTATAACATAGGGCAAACTAAAAATCAAATGTTTAGAGTGGTACAAAGGTCTGGAAGAGGATTACCCTCGAAATGATTTCCCCGGCCAGCACCCCGCCCAGAGCGACATAGAGGAAGCCGGTTGACGACATATGGGCTTTTATTTTGCAGGTCTGCATGGTGGCGTAAGAAAGCACCATTGGGAAGGCAATCCCGACCAGGACGCGCAGCCAGAAGATCGCACCCCACTTTTCGTTCACGGCCAGCGAGTTGCTGACCCACGGCCCGGCATTGACAATCACCAGGACCAACTGGCCGATTAAAGCGTAGAAGAAAAGCTGGTTAATCCGGGCCAGCGGCGCGACGGTCAGGCTGGGAGTGACCAGGTACCAGTGCCCCAGGAGCATGCCGGTCAGGACCGTTCCGACCGAAGCCGCGCCCAGGAAGAAACTGAAAGGGGCTATCAACCCGCCCAGGTAGGACCCCCGGTATAGCATCGCTACGGCGAAAAGAGTCAGGCAGGCCGCGACCAGGGCCACCACCCCAGAAACCCGGCGGGCTTTATCCGTACCCAGACCGACCATCAGGTTGTAGACGACAAGTAAAATAAGGGTTATAGTCAGGAAGGTATCCTGGAAACCGTTCCAGGCCAGGTCAATGCCGGGGTAAAGTTCCTGACCGCGCCCGAAATCAATGCCGCTCAGGCTCAGGCGGGCGCAGGCGGCTACCACCAGGACGGTCAGGCCGACACTGGACAGGAAACCTCGCCCTAATTCGCCCCGGAAATCGGTCAGCATCAAAATGGCAAAGGTACCGACGACCACTTCAAGTAAACTGGTATACAACACCAATGGAAGACTTTCCACCCCGGCTCCATTTCTGATTATGTGGTTTTGCTAAAGCGGTTTTACAGCGATACTTGGCCTAATTATAGCATACCGGCTTCAATCGCTGGTAATTAAAGGCTACCTGGACCGGCGGCACTCCGCAGGCCAATTCTCGAAATAAGGCCCAAATCCGGTATAATAGGAAGAGAAATTTGTGAAGTAGGAAGGGGTTATATGCTTAAAGAACAGGTCCGCGCCATAACGATGCTGTTTCCTGACGATTTAGCCAGTCAGCAATGGTTGGAAAGCCTGGCGCTAATCCTTAAAGAACTTCCCGACAGCCAGGTAGCCCCCGGCAAAATTACCCTGGCAGCTACCCAACCGGATAAGGCTTTGCCGGTTATCGAATTAATCCAGGCCCCGGTGGCCTATCCCGAACTCGTATTTGAACTGGATCAGGATTTTGAACTTTCCATCGGCGATTTCAGGCTGAGCAACCACCCGGTATTCTCGGAAAAAAGCGCTGTGCCGGAAGGTTTTGGCACGATTGAGCGGTTAGAAGATAATAACGGTTCCTACCTGCGGATTAAACACGCCAACAAGTGCGACTTCAAAAACCTGCTGGCCCTGGAACAACTCTATGCGCGGCTGAAAGGCCACCTGGTACGCGCCGACCATTTTGGGGTTAATCTGCCGGTCAGCCTGGTGGACCGCCCGGAATGGACGGAGCTGTTGAACAAGCTGGCCGGGCAGACTAATTTATACCGCTATCCGGAAGGCTTTGAATGGCCCTTTATCCTACCCGCCACCGGGCAGGAATTTGAAACCGAAATAAAAAGTTTTGTGGCCGGTCGGCACCCCCGCTTTGAACTTGTCTATGACGAGTACCTCCAATATCCGCTCTACCAGTTCGCGCTGGTGACCGATTTAACCAAAGGCGAGCTTGAAAAGCGGTTCCCGGCCCCTTATGGTATGGCAATTTCAGGGCTGGACAGTATTTTGAGGAGCGTCTTTATCTTTCACCCCTGGCCGGGGTTAGGGGTGCGGTTTGACCTTTATTACGCCGGGGACGGTTCGCTGGACAACTGGCAGAGCGGCGAATGGCTGGTCCGGCAGGGTGGGCGGATTAGCCCGGAGCAGTAAAGGCACAGCAGAATGGTTTAAAAGGATAGCCGGGTGTAATGGAGCCTTCCTGGCCGAACCGCCCGGCCCTGTGCGGTCTGAAACGACCGGCAGATTAAATTTAGCCATCCCTGGTTTTACACTATATTCAGGTCTTTAATTTCGGGAGTAGTTTTGTTATAATAGGGCTAAGTTCCGCTGGAATGTTTATTTGAATCCTGGAGGTTTAGCACCGTTATGCGCACTTATTGGAATACTGATCATTTCAGGCAGAGTTTGATGGTGGTGAACCTGGCAACCCAGGGCTTTAACCCGGATGAACTTAAAGTCTTTTTCTATTACTTCTTCGACAGCGGTTCCGACCACTGGACCCTGACCGACCGCTACTCATGGGCTAAGATCCACGTCGAAAATTTCCGTAGTGGAAACCTTGATTTTGACGATGAAGTAGCCTCCAAATAGGTCTTTCTAAACCAGCTTACCAGAATAGATTTAACTAAATAACCAGGGCTCTATAATTTGGCTTCCGCGCCGAGATGGGCGGTCCATCCCAGATTGTGGCATCCAGGGGCGGCAGTTCTGCGCGGACGAAATCCTGCAACAGGCAGCGGACCGCATCAGGGTCGGCCACAATCTGGACATGGTTCAGCGAGCGGTTGAGCTTTTGGCCCAGGTCGGAATGAGTCACCCGGACTTGCCAGGCCGAACCGTCCGTTTTGGTGTCAGGCAAGGCCAGGTGGCCCGACTCCCGGGTCACGATGCTGTCGCCGGGGCCGTAACTGGTGGCCGGTTGCGGGTTCAGGGGTTGGCCGTGTTCAAACAGGGGCGCGCCGGACGGGCTGATTACCTTTAGCCTGACCAGGGTCTGAACCGTCGAACTGTAATAACAGCTAATTTCTTTTACCCGGTCCAGCCGGTCCAGGTTTTCGGGCCGGTTCAGGCTTTCCAGCAGGCTGTTTTCAGGACAACCAAAAGGGTATAGGGTTTCCTGGCCGCTTTCGTCCGCCGAATAAAGGTAATTGGTTTCCTTTAAAGGTAAAAAGTCCCGGATGGATTTCAGGCTGTCCCGGACGTAAAGATACAGGTCAGGCAGGTTTATACCGCGTATACCCCGGTAGAGGTATTCAATCCGCCGGTGAGGCAGCCAGGTATCGGCGGCCTGGGCCAGTAAAGCCATGCTCCGCGCTTCCGCCACCGGAATCCCAATATGATTGCTATCGCCACCCTCAAAAGCGTAATAAGCCGCAATCGCACCCTGCTGGGGTGAGGCCACCAGGGCCAGGCGGTTGACGTCACCGTTATAACTCTCACTTTGAATGTAAGCCCGCCCGATTACCCCACCCATGCTGTGACAAACCAGGTCAACCCGGCTGTAATCTACCGGCCTGGGCGACCGGCCCAGGGCCTTTTTAGGCGATAATTTGCGGATGCGTTTAACTTCGGCCGCCAGCATAGGGGCCAGTTCGGCCCCGCCGCGCCGCCAGTCATAGGCGAAACTAAAAAGCGACACGCCCGGCACGTAGCCCAGACTGGTCAGCCCTTCCATCAGATTGTAATAAGCCCCGGTAATCGGGTCTATCCGGCCGCGGGGACCCAGGGCGGGCGGCCAGGTTCCCAGCAAGCCGGGCACCACAATCAACGGATGGATTACAGCGGGAAGCAAATCCGGCCAGTCCGGCGTGGCAAATTTTATAAAAGGAAAGTGGTTGGTTAAGCGCAGCGACCGGATAGCGGCAAAACCGGCGCTGGCAAAAGCAAAAATATGCCTTATCAAAATAAACCTTAAACCTTTTTAGGGATTTATTTTATAACGGAAAAACAGTTCGCTGGCCTGTTCGTAAATCGAGAGCAGGCTAAGCCCGGGCATCCGGTCAAGGGGAAAACCATTACCCGGACCGGTAAGGATAGTGCTGTTAGCGGTTCCGCCCACTAACTTGGGAGCCAGGGTCCAGAAAAACTCGTCACCCAGGCCCTGCGAGATAAGCGAGTAATTCAGGCTGGGGCCGCCTTCGCACAGCAAACGCCGCACCCCAAATTCCCGGAAGAGTGTTTCCAGGAACCAGCTTTCGTCCGGCCGGCCGTCCGCACCGTCAGGCACCCGCAAGACCCGGGCGAAAGGCTTAAACGCGGCTTCTTTCTCGCTGGAAGCGGACTGCCCCAGCAGCACCAGCCGGTTAGCGGCTTTTTCCCGGTCGAAGAATTTCTTATCCAGCGGCAAGTTGCCATCGCGGGAAATAACAATACCCAGGGGCTGGGGAGCACCCGGGAAATACTGCTGGCGTTCGCGGGCGGCTTCGGGTTTTACCTGGGGTACATAAGGGTCGCGCCGGAAGGTTTCCGCGCCGACCAGGACCGCGTCAGCCGCCGCCCGCAAGCGGTGCATCAGGAAACGGTCCATATGGCTGCCCAGGCCCTCGGCGTTGCCCCGGACACTGACCGCTTTGCCGTCAACACTGGCGACCATATTAAAATAGACATAGGGACGCCGCCCGCCGTTTTCCAGGGGCAGGCCCTCGATGGGAAAGTTTAATTCAGGGACGCTGTAAATGTCCTGAGAAGCAAGGTCCGGATTATAGTCAGGAAAGAGCCGTTGCATAGAAGATTTAATCTGAGTTGTGTTAGCCTGAAGTTGAGAAGGCGTTAGAGCCGGTAAGTAGAAAATTTGCCGCTAAACCGCAAATTTTCTACTTACTTTTATAATCCACAGACTCTATTCAGGGAAAGGAAGGGAAGCCACCCGTAAGGGGAGATGGCCCACAGCCTAGAGTACGTCTTTGGTAAGGGTACTCAAGAATTCGGCGTTGCTGGCGGTTTTGGACATCCGGCCGAGCAGAAGCTCGATACCTTCGGTGCCACCCAGGGCCGAAACCATCCGGCGCATGGTCCAGACTTGTTTGAGAGCGCTGTCCTCGAGCAAGAGTTCCTCGCGGCGGGTGCTGGAGCGCTGAATATCAATCGAAGGATAAATCCGGCGTTCGGCCAGCTTGCGGTCGAGGTGAAGCTCCATGTTACCGGTACCTTTGAACTCTTCGTAAATTACGTCGTCCATTCTGGAGCCGGTATCTACCAGACAGGTAGCAATAATGGTCAGGCTGCCGCCTTCTTCAATATTACGGGCCGCACCAAAGAAGCGCTTTGGCGGGTATAGAGCCACCGGGTCAATACCGCCGGTAAGGGTCCGTCCGCTGGGAGGCATCGCCACGTTGTAGGCGCGGGCCAGACGTGTGATACTATCCAGGAGGATTACGACATCCCGGCCGCTTTCGACCAGGCGCTTGGCCCGTTCGAGAGCCATTTCGGAAACTTTGGTGTGGTTGTCAATTTCTTCGTCAAAGGTGCTGCTGATGACTTCGCCGTTAACGCTGCGCTTCATGTCGGTGACTTCTTCAGGCCGCTCGCCGATTAGCAGGACCATCAGGTGGATGTCAGCGTAGTTGGCGGTGATACCGTTGGCGATCGCTTTTAACAGCATGGTCTTACCGGCTTTTGGCGGGGACACAATCATACCGCGCTGGCCGCGTCCGATCGGGGCAACCAGGTTTAAAAGGCGGGTTGAAAGGACGTTAGGCATCGTTTCCAGGTCAATCATATTGCGCGGGAAGATTGGTGTAAGGTTATCGAAGTGAGGGCGGCGGCGGGCCACTTCTGGGTCCAGGCCGTTGACGACTTCTACCCGCAACAGGCTGAAGTACTTCTCATTTTCTTTGGGGGGCCGGACCTGGCCGCTAATCCGGTCGCCTGTGCGCAAGCCAAAGCGGCGGATCTGGGACTGGCTGACGTAAATGTCATCCGGGCCGGGTAGGAAACGTTCCTGGCGAAGGAAGCCGAAGCCATCTTCCATAATTTCCAGGATACCGGCGCTAAAGATGTTTCCTTGCTGCTCGGTTTGAGCTTGGAGAAGCTTAAAAATAAGGTCCTGTTTTTTCAGGCCGCTTATGCCCACCATATCAAGATCGCGGGCCATCTCCTTTAACTCATCCAGAGTCTTTGTTTCTAATTCTGCGAGATTCACAGTTGAACTCCTAAAACAAATAGTAGCTTGTATTATAAACTTATTAATAAATCCAGTTTTGGGCACAAGAAATTAAGAGGCGACGCTACCTCATAATCAGGAAGAAAAAATCTAAATAGCTTTTTAGAAAAGCTCAAATCTTTACAACAATCAACGTTTCTTGGGCGTTAAATTTGCCAGTGGGGCTGCATGAACCACGCCGGGAGAGGCGAGTACGATTCAGTTACTGTTCTGGCGATGACCCGGTGAAGTGTTAAACCGAGTCTGGAAAAGTTTCACCGTTTCAGTTTGAGGATACCAAACTCACTACGGATTAATTAAAAGTCGTGAGTTTAAACATGCTCATGCTGGACTCGTTCATTCTCTTAATGGGTGAAAAGCAAAATCGGTGAAGTACCTGGCAGAGAAAACGGAGCAGCGAGAGTTGGGTGTACCCTCAACTTTGGTACAATTATACACATCCCCCTTAACTTAGTCAAGCTATGCCCCGGTTGCCCGAACCCTGGTTTAACTTAAACCTGGTCCAGACCCCTGGCAAAGTCCAGGGCAGGTTGCTTAAAAGGAAGCCGTTTCGTACAAACGCAAGTATGTAATCGTTGGGTAAAAGCGATAGGGAAAGCATGAGAAGAATAGGGAAGGATGCAATCGCCTCGGTGCAGGATAGTTTACCAGAAGGGGTCAGTCTGCCGGTCGAAGTAGTTAGCCCGGCGTAAATACTCGCGTTCGTTACCTTCGATCATAAGTTTGTGCATTACAACCACGTCGGCATCTGGCACTACTTCGGTGGGTTGAACGCACAAACTCATCACCAGGCGACCCATTTCATAGACTTCAACACTTCCCCGGTGCCGGGGAATACGGTAGGTCCGGTAAGGATACATACCGCTTTGAACTTCCAGGTAGCCTTTGCGGACCAGATGGTTGTACTGGTCAGTTTGCAGAAGGATTTTGAGCAACTGCTCGGCGCGTTGCTCGGCTTCTTGCTTATTAACGTAATAGCGGGCGAAAGCGGAATGCCGGTTATTAAAAGGTCCCCGGACCAACAGGCGACTATAGGAAAGGAACCAGATAAGGGCAATTCCAGCCGTAACCACCGCAAAAAGGGTTAGCATCAAGGTTACACCACCCTGCCTTTACCTGAATTAACCCCCGGCTACCCGTGGTACCACAATAATTTGCTCAGCAGTCTTATCGAATTTATCGATACGCTCGGCGGGTTTTTCGGGCGAGTCTACCCGGAAAGCAGTCGCACCGCGCTGCCGGGCCTCACGGAAAATCCGCTCAGCTTCTTTAACTGCCCTGGCCGCCTCGGCGTCCGTAACAGCTTTTTCGGTATCCCATTCTACTACTGTATCGCCGAGTGACGAAAGAATTCGCATTTTCGCCATCTTAAGCCTCCGTTTGATCTGCTAATGAAAAACTGAGTTGGCAAGGTGGATTTAAATTACCACATATAGCCAGTTGTAGTTATTCGCTTATTCAGGAATTAACCGGTATGTTAAGAATACAGTCTGCCATGAGTTCAGGAAATATTTAAGAGGTGTGGTTATTCCCAAAACAAACTCTTCAAAAAAATAAAAGAGTAGTGAAAATATTGTGAGTGTTAATGCGTTTTGTGATTCGAAGTTTTTAACGAAACTGGCCGTAGTTGTGAGGTGCAAGACCCTACTTCACAAGCCTTACGATTATTATATAGCAGAAAACTATTTTTGCAACAGTTGTTCGCTCATGCTTGTTAAAATTAGGGATATTTTAAGAGTAAAGTTGATAAAACAAGGCCGGTTTAGCTACTTTGTAAATAAATCTTTGGTGCGAGCGGGCCGGAAAATTTGATTGATGAAAGGCGCAATATGGCTCAACGGCAGTACCTGGTGAATCACCCCGGCATCAATGGCCGCTTTAGGCATTCCAAAAATTACCGAAGACGCTTCGTCCTGGGCAATGTTATAGCCGTTTAACTCGCTAAGCCGCCGCATGCCCTCGGTGCCGTCCCGGCCCATTCCGGTCAGGACCACGGTCAGGGTTTCGCCCGGCCAGGTTGCGGCCATAGATAAGAAGGTGAAGTCGGCGTTGGGACGCAGCCCGAACCGGTCAGGCTCAGTGCTAAGATGAATCCGGCCCATTCTGTTAAAGACCAGGTGCCGGTCATCGGCCGGTAGATAGATTACCCCCGGTAAGGGTTTCTCGCCTTCTTCCGCTTGCTTGACCTTGAGCCGGATTTCGCTTTGCAGCCATTCGGCCAGACCCTGGCTGAAACCGGCCGGGATATGCTGGACCACAAATATTGGCACCGGGAAGCCGGGCATTATTTCTTTGAGCAAGCGGGCCAGGGCGGGCGGCCCGCCGGTGGAGGCCGCAATTCCTACAGCCTTGAACCGCCGCTGCATTAGCTCATAAGGAGGCTTTGGCGGGGTAGTTTCCGGTTGGTCTGCCGGGACCAGGTTCACGGTGAGCGGGGCGGTGCCCTGTGAAAGTTTTACGGTCGGCCTTATATCGGCCGGAATACGCGCCGGGGTCGGTGCTTTTTCAAGGGGCGGCGGTTCATCCAGCAATATATCCTGGTAGACCCGGTTTTTAGCCCTGGGATGAGTAATAACTTTAATCCTGGTCAGCAGTTTTATCCGGCTGAGCAGGTGACCTCCCTGCTGGGCTAAGGCCAGGGCATCCGGTTTTTCAATAAATTCCAGGGCCCCCGCCGACAGCATCTTGAAAGATAAATTCAGGTCGTGCTTGCCAAAAGCCGTCAGAACCAGGATGGGGGTAGGCTGGTGCGCCATAATATACTCGGTGGCTTCCAAACCGCCCATGTGGGGCATGTTCACATCCATAGTAATAATATTCGGGTGCAATCGGCTGGTCATCCGAATTGCTTCGGCCCCATTGGTTGCCACGCCAACTACCATCATGGTGGGGTCGGATTCAATCATTTCGGTTAGAATCCGGCTGACGGTTGGGGAGTCATCGACTATTAAGACTTTAATCCGTTCGGCCATAATTTTATTTCGTAAGCAAGCGAGAGATCGTATCAAGCAGTTTGTTTTGCTCGAACTGACCTTTAACAATATAAGCCTGGGCCCCGGCGTCCAGGCCCTTACGCCGGTCTTCGTCAGAATCGCGAGAACTTACGATAATAACCGGCAAATCACGCAGCCGGTCATCCTGTTTAATAGCCATGCTCAGGCGGAACCCGTCCATATTGGGCATTTCCACATCGGTAAGCACGAGGTCCGGACGGTGTTCCCGGCAGATTTTTAGTGCCTCAAGGCCGTCGCGGGCAGTTTCAACCTTAAACCCGGCGGTTTCCAGGATACTGCGCTCCAGTTCGCGGGTTGCCAGCGAGTCATCCACTACTAAAATAGTGTGATAGCGGCGCTGGGCCATAATCGGAGTATTGGTATTAAATCCGGTGGAAGGCCGGGTCAAATATACCGAATTACCCTGCCGGACGGTTTGCACCAGGCTGAAAGCGTCCAGGATAAGGGCCAGGCTATCGGCCCCCAGGACGGTTACCCCGGCAATAGTAGGCGTATTTTCCAGGAATGACCCTAAGCCCTTAACCACTACTTCACGCTCATCAATAAAAGAGTCAACTTCAAAGCAAATAAAGCGCTGGGTATTCTCGACACCACTCGCCCCGGTACCTACCAGGACCCCGTGAATGAAATCCTGGTTATATCTTGCATATGCGCTGCTGGCGAGATCTTCGGCCGGGGGCAGTTGCAAAAGGTTAGCCAGGGGGATGACCGGCATTAACTGGCCGCGAATGCGCATAACAGGGTGGCCCTCAACGGTCTGCAGGTCGCCCCGGGAGCCCCGAAAGGTGCCCGATACCATTGTCGAAGGTAGGGCAAAGAGCTGGCCGCTCACACCGACAATCAGGGCATCTATGGTAGCCAGGGTCAGTGGGATTTCAATCTGGAAGGTCGTGCCCTGGCCGGGGCCGGTTGTAATGGAGATCCGGCCATTCAGGCGTTTGACGTTATGTTGCACCAGGTCCAAACCTACGCCCCGGCCCGAAATGTCATCGGCCTGGGCGCGGGTGCTGAAGCCGTTGCGGTAGATAAGGTCAAGGGCCGCTTCATCGGTCAGGGCGGCCGCCCCGGCCTGGTTCAAAAAGCCTTTAGCAACGGCGGCTTTGCGCAGGTCGGCCGGGTTGATACCGCGCCCGTCATCGCTTATTTCGATTAAAACCCGGTTGCCTTTCTGGGAAGCGGCCAGCTTGAGGCTGCCTTCCGGCGGCTTACCGGCAGCCAGGCGCTCCTGGGGACTTTCCAGGCCGTGATCAACCGAGTTGCGCAGCAAGTGAATCAGTGGGTCGGCAACCTGCTCCAGGATCCGTTTATCGACTTCAATCGACCCGCCACTCAGGCTAAATTTAACTTCTTTACCTCGTTCAAAAGCCAGGTCACGGATAGGCCGGGCGAACCGGCCAAAGATAGTATCCAGTGGCAGCATTCGAATACCCAGCATGTTCTGGCGCAGTTCATCGGCGGCGCTGGCAAAACGCAAGTTATAGCTTTTGCGCTCGCGGACCACCCTGGAAAGATGCTGTTCTATGTTGCTATTCCGGCTAATCAAATCTTCAATCTTATTAAAGACCGTTTTTAAGTCTTTAGCTCCCAGCCCAAAAACTTCGTCGCCCCTACCGCCAGGACTAGTAAACTTATCACGTTGGGACCGCAGTTGGCGGCTGGCAGCCGGACCAGCCACCGGGGCCGCACCTACCCGGTCTGGCAAAGCCTGTTGCTCAAAAGAGAAAAGTTCGGTAATGCCCAGGAGCCGGTTGCGCTCTTCTATTGGAGTACGTTCGATGATAAAGTCGCGCAGTTGGATGGCTATCTGGTTGCGGACGTGAGCCTGGCGCAATAGGTCTTGCAAAGCTGACAGGTGTTCTTCGTTTTGCTGCTTGTTAATTACCAGCTCACCCGCCATGTTAATCAGGTTATCAAGTTTATCCAGCCGGACGCGGATAGTTTCTTCAGCGGCCCGCTGTTCGGCGCGGGGCTCTACCGGCCCCGGCGGGTCAGCGAAAGAGGTCAGCGGGACGGGAATAATTTCAGAGGAGGTTTTAGGATCTGGAGCATCCAGGAGAATTGCCGCCCCGTTTCCCTCGTTAGGGGCAGGGATGTGGGCCTGCGGATGGGGCGGACTGGCAGCGCCTTCCAGGGCCAGTTCAGGCCGTCCGGCCATAAAAGCCATCTTTTCGATCAGGGCCTGGACTACTTCAGGTGAGGTGAAGATACTGGCCTCGGCGGTGCCGCCCGGCCTGGAAGCTTCACGGGTCAGTTCGCTGATGACGTCCAGCCCCTCGAAAAGAATGTCGATGGTGGCGCGTGGGATTTCGAGCGGAACGGCGCTGTCCCGGAAGTTTGCCACCAATTCTTCCATTAAATGAGCCACTTTCGAAATGGGATTAAAACCCATCATGCGAGCGGCCCCTTTGATTGTATGGAGCAGCCGCATTATTTCCCGGATGTGTTCAGCCTGCTCAACGGTAGCCCCGACTTCTTCCAATTCAACCAGTTCGCGAGTTAAACTAACGGTATGCCCGTCAATTTCCTCCCGGAAAGTATTTAGTAAAAAGACCTGCTGATCTTGCTGATGCAATTGAAACCTCTGAAAGTTCGAAAGAAGGGCTACCAGTTCATGGCACTACATGGACCTAATATAGCACAGGAGCCGGTAAACCGGTAATGTGCTAAAGTGGGCAGCCGGTAAGAGTGCTAATATTCAATTGTACTAGTTGCCGGTGAATATACACTGGTAAATTCTTCCTATATATTTATTTTTAACCACCTGGTTTTATTTTTTGAGGATGAAAACCGCCCGGCTGGAAGTTATTTTGCCCTTTACTAAAGGTGTATTAAACCTGGGATTTGTTGGGGAGTTATTCTCCGGCCAGTGGCCTTAACTCATAATGGGTCAGCAGAGGCAACTGGCGGGTTAAAACCTGGAGATAGGCCGGGTCGGTGGGGGTAATGGTGCGCTGGCCGAGATAACACATCGCGCCCTCTTCAACCGGGTCACCAAATTCGTCCGGGTCGTCAACCGTAAGCAGGTCACGCCCGACCAGGCGCTGCAATTCAGCGCGGGCCTGGGGTTGGGTACAGTGCAGGATTGGCGGCCCGTTGGCCTCAAACTCCAGCTCGGCCACTTTTTGCCCGTTCCGTATGTCAATTATGTGGTAAAGCATAGAACCAATCCATTTGCAGCCTATTTGAGTAGGAATATAAAGGTGAGTATATTACAGGGGCGTTTTTATTATAGCTTTCGGGCGGTTAAAAGCAATTTACAAGGTTAATAATTTATAAAATGAAATAAAAAAAGGCGGTTTTGAAAACCGCCTTTTTCGAGTATAAGTTGCATGGAAACCTTATAATAGGCTCCAGTGTGGCTAATTACTCGTTTCCGCTGATTACGAGATAGGCATTTTCAGTGTCGGAAACCCCGGTGTAACCCATGGCCTTGGCAATAGGGCCAGGGATGCCCATAATAACCGCCGCTTTATTGCCCTTCTGGTAGCCCACAAAGAACACACCGGCATCGGTCAAAGGTTTTAAGTCAGAACCGCTGGAATACTTGGCAGTCTGATCGGACCAACCGGCGCCTTTGAAGCTAGACTCAAAGCCACTCTTAACCTTGGTAAGATCATCTGACGTCTTGAAGCTTTCTACCGAGGCGTTCTTGACATCTTTCATGCTTGTGGTCATCTGAGATTTGAAACTGTCGGGGGTAGCAAGGGAAGTAGCGCCGGTATAGGTAGGTACGGGAGCCGCTTCGTCACCACAGGCAACTAATACCAGGGAGAGAAGCACTGCAAAAACAATCATTAGCGGCAGACGCTTAGTCATTTAGAGCCACAATCCTTTCTTCACTTTAGGGAAAATATTTAAGTAGCGGATATGTATATGGACCCTTAATTCAGGGAAATAACCAACCCGGTTTACGGCAGTAACAAGAAACCTGTGTTAGCTTTACAAGTTTAATATAATACTTTTTCATTAAGTATACATTAAAATCTTATTGCAATTTTATCACAAATAATTTGAAAATGTTGGATTTCCCTGATTTCTGACAAACTTTTTCCGGATGGCCTGGCCCTGTTATATTTGCCAGGGTTACCACCGAAAGGGTAAAATACCGTTGTCTTTTTATAAACGGAATTAATCAGATTTTTTCTACAATTTTTCAACCGGAACCCTTAAATTAACTTTTAATCACAATGCCAATTTATACCGATAATCCATTAGAACTACCGATTTTTCAATTTGAAAGTCTTAAGAATATTTCCGGCCTGGCCCACGCGGTCAGCACCCGCTACGCGCCGAAGAGGCCGATGCTGCCGGAAGTGCAACCCGCGACCCCCGGCGATTACCGCCTGGCCGGTCGGAGCATCTACATCCAGCGCGAAATCATCACGGGGCGCCGCAGCGAACTGCTCACGGCGCTGGGGCTAGATTACCGCGAGGTGCAGCCAAACCTGGTCGGGGTTCATCAAATGCATACCGCGAATGTCCGGTCAATAGGTAAGGAAGCTTACGGGGCCAACCTGAACTGGGACAATCCGATACCGGAATGCGACGGAATAATTACAGACTGCCCCGGCGTCCCGCTCATGACTATCCATGCCGACTGCCCGGCTATCCTGCTGTATGACCCGGTCCGCAAAGTGGCTGGGACGCTCCACAGCGGGTGGCGCGGCACCGTCGGTAAAATCGGGTTGGAAGGGGTCCGGCAGATGGTAACAAACTTCGGCAGTAACCCGAAGGATATCCTGGCCGGGATTGGCCCGAGTATCGGGCCGTGCTGCTACCAGGTTGGTGAGCCGGTCCTGAGTGAGGTCCAGCGGGCCTTTGGGCCGGAACTGTCCGCCGAACTGCTGCAAAAACAGCCGGACGACTCCTTCCATTTTGACCTGTGGCAGGCCATCTACCAGACCTTGCTGGAGGCCGGGCTCGCGCCGGACAACATCGAGCAAAGCCAGGTCTGCACGCTTTGCCAGCGCGAACATTTCTTTTCCTACCGGGCCACGCCGCAAGACCAGCGCCATAACTATGGTCAGTTTATGGCCCTGGTAATGTTAACGTAAGGGGTAGCACGTTGAACGTGGAAAGTTGAACGGGGGGACAGAAGACGTAGTACGGGAAACGGAAGACAGGCACCCTAAACAAACAACCTGGGTGGTAATCAGGACGTGGCACAAATAACCTGATTGGGAAAGTTAGCACGTTACACGGTAAATGTGGTACGTGGCATGAAAAGAGGGAGTACAAATTGGAAACAAAGCCGCTTTATCTAACCGACCCGTACCTGCGCGAGATGCAGGCGGAGGTGCTGGAAGTTTTGCCGGAAGGACCTAACCGCTGGCGGGCCAGGCTCGACCAGACCGTCTTTTACCCGATGGGCGGCGGCCAGCCCACCGACCAGGGCCGCCTGGAATGGGCCGGGGCCGGGGCGAAGGTCTACCAGGTCATGCTTAAAGAAGGCGACATCTGGCACTACCTGGAAACCCCCGAACCCCCGGCAACCGGCACGATGGTCCAGGGAGCTATTGACTGGAACCGGCGCTTTCAAAATATGCGCGTCCATACCGCCGGGCACCTTATTGATTACGCGCTATACCGGCTGGGCGTTTCGCCGAAACCGCTGGCCCCGACCAAAGCCGACCACGGCAAGAAATCTTTCGTGCAATATTCCGGGACGGTTTCCCCGGCCCTGGATACGGCGGCAGTGGAAGCCGAAACCAACCGGTTGATAGCCGAAAACCTGGAATTTAGCTGGGAATTTACCAGCCTGGAACAACTGGAAAAAGACGCGATTTACCTGCAACCCGGCCTGCCTACCGGCAAGCCCCTGCGCAAGCTGACCCTGGCAAGTATTGGATCGGTCGCGGACGGCGGCACTATTTTACGGAGTACCGGGGAAGTTGGTGCGGTCAAAGTTACCCGCATCGAAGAAAAAGAGGGTGCCGATACGGTTGTCTGGTACCAGGTACAGTAAGGGCGCGGCCAGTGGTAACTACTGGACTATTAATAATATAATCAACTTGTAACGGTGTAGTGTTACATATTAAGGAGAAACTAATCAGCAGGAGGTAGCAATGGATTGTCCGAATTGCCACGTGAAATTAACCGGCACTCAAAGGCAGGGGGTCAGTATTGATTACTGCGCCATCTGCCGGGGTATCTGGTTGGAACGGGGCGAACTGGATAAAATTATCCAGCGGACCATGTCCCTGGCGATGCCTTTCCCGGTGCCGGGCGAGGCAGATGGAGACCTTTCCCTGAGCGACTCTGACCTGCCGGTAAGTAACTCTGACAAGAGCGAACCGTCAAAATTATATCTAACCGAATTATTTGAAGTCGAGTGACCGAACAAATTATTGATAAAAAACCTACCCGGCGGGTCAAAGCCGGACGACTAGAAGAAATGCCGCCGGGCAGCAAAACTCTTGTAAGAGATTATTACGAGAATATTTTAGTGGTAAATGTCGAAGGCCAGTTCTTCGCGGTATCCAACACCTGCCCGCATGCCGGGGGCTGGATGGCTTACGGTCCCCTGGAAGGCTATATCCTGGAATGTCCGATGCACTTCTGGCCTTTTGATGTCCGTAACGGCTGCCTGAGCGGTATGGAAGAAAGCGGCCTGAGCGAGCGGCTGAACACTTACCCTGTAGTTATTGAAACCGGCGAAGTCTTTGTGGAACTTCCCGCCGGAGATTGAGACTGGTTTTGTTTACTTTTTTGGCCGCCCTGCAATTTATGACGACTCTGCCGGTGTCCTTGCGCAGGCCGGTAGATTCCGAGGATTTGGCCCGGGCAGGCCGTTACTTTCCGCTGGTAGGGTTGTTTCTTGGCACAATCCTGGCCTTGCTTTACAGTGTCCTGATTTTATTTCTGCCGCCCAACCTGGTCACGCTGCTGCTCGTAATATCATTGCTGGCCCTGACCGGGGCGCTGCATTTTGACGGTTTTTTGGATAGCTGTGACGGCCTTTTCGGCTACCACACGACCGAACGCCGCCTGGAGATAATGCGCGACAGCCGGGTGGGCAGCTTTGGGGTCGCCGGTGGGATATGCCTCCTGGCCCTGAAATATACCGGCCTGTCGCTGGTAACTCCCGGCCTGATGCCCGCCGCTTTAATCCTGGCCCCGCTGGTAGCCCGCTGGGCCTTGCTTTGCGCGGTAGTCATCTTTCCCTACGGCCGGGTAAGCGGCCTGGGGCTGATTTACAAACGTTACACCCATCCACCTGAACTGGTACTGGCTTCGATCTTCGTAATTATAATAGTCCTGGCTTTTCTGGGGTGGCCCGGCCTGGGGCTGGTGGCCTTTATTTTCGGGCTGACTATGCTGGTCGGACGCTGGATAATGGGTAAGCTTCCGGCCGGGCTGACCGGCGACAGTTACGGCGCTATCGCCGAGATAACCGAAACTGCTACCTGGCTTTTTATCGGGGCCGGGGCCGGTTGGATAACCGGCTTTTCATTTTTTATAAAATACTAGATTGAAAATTCTAGATAGAAGGAGTTTATGCCTCGTTTAATCCTGGTCCGGCACGGCCTGACCGATTACAATGCCCAGCACCGCTACCAGGGTCAGATTGATATCCCGCTTAACGAAACCGGGCTGGCCCAGGCTCATTTTCTTAATAAACGCCTGGCGAACACCCACTTTGACGCGGTCTATAGCAGCGACCTGCAACGGGCGATAAAGACCGCCCAGATTGTCCTGGAAGGTCATCCTTACGGCCAGGACCCGCGCCCCATCCCGCTTTTACGTGAAATCAGCGGCGGCGATTTTGAAGGGCTGACCTGGAGTGAAATAACCGAGACCTTTGCCGAAGAATCGGCCGAGTGGCAGGCCGACCGGGCCAATGTTGCGCCACCCGGTGGCGAAAACCTGCTGGAAGTCGTAAGCCGGATTGACCGGGGAATGGCCCAGGTCGTGGAAGAAGTGCCTTCCCAGGACGCGACTATTTTACTGGTGCTGCACGGCGGAATTATCAGTGTGATGCTTTGCCACCTGATGGGTATGGACCTGGACCGGCTATGGCAGTGGCGGGTGGATACCTGTTCGGTGAGTATCGTGGACCTGTACCCTAAAGGGGCCATCCTGTCGCTTTTTAATGATGTAGCCCATATTGAAGAACCCTTTACCCAATAATATTATGCAAGAAGCAGCTAAAAGATTTACTTTAATCCTGGGCGGTGCCCGGAGCGGCAAAAGTACCCTGGCCGAAAAGTTGGCCCAGACCAGGGCCGGGAAAACCGGGAAGGTGCTTTACGTGGCAACCCTGCTGCCCTATGACGAGGAAATGCGCGAGCGGGTCGTTTTGCACCGGGCCAGCCGCCCGGAAAGCTGGCGCACCCTGGAAGCGCCGTACAACCTGGCCGACCAGGTGCTGGCCGCGCTGAAGGGCGAAGATATAGTCCTGCTGGATTGCCTGACGGTCTGGTCGGCCAACCGGCTTATCGCGGCTATGGAGCCGGACCTGATGAGGGCAAAGGTTATTTTCGAAGAAGAGTTACCGGGCGAACCACCCGCCCGGTCAGGACAGGCCGGGGCCGGGGATACCGGCCAAAATAACCAGGCGGTGCCACCGGAGCCAAAAGCGGTGGATTACCAGGCCTTAGAGCATGAAATGGGCGCTGAACTGGAACGGCTGCTGGTCGGGCTGCAAGCGGCGGGTACGGGCCTGGTGCTGGTTTCGAATGAGGTAGGCATGGGCCTGGTGCCGCCTTACCCGCTGGGCCGGGCTTACCGGGACCTGTTGGGGCGTCTCAACCAGCGATTGGCGGGCCAGGCTGACGAAGTTTTCTTCGTAATGGCCGGGATTCCGGTTGACCTGAAACGCCTGCAAGCCGAGTTTGGCCTGTAACCGGGAGTCTTTGACAGGGACCCGGCTAAGAAGGCTAATTCTTGAAGAATTGGCCGGGCCTGCCGGGTAATACCGGCCCAGGTTAAATGGTTATTAAAGCCAGGACAATCAAATTTATAAAAATTAAAAAGCGCCTCTTGGGCGCTTTTCAAGTTTCCAGCCGTTTTCCTCTTCAGCGAGCAACGGCACCGTTTTGTATTAAATTTTCTGACAAGTTAGCGGCTTATTGGATACCGTAACCGGGACGTTTTTCCACCAATAATTTGATGGCTGTCCGTTCTTCATCATCAATCTGAACATCAATAAAAGCAGGGATACAGACAATATCAATCCCGCTACTGATGAGGTAACCACGTGCAATCGCGACCGCTTTAATCGCCTGGTTGGTAGCCCCGGCGCCAATCGCCTGGATTTCAACCCGGCCAGCCTGCCGGACTACTCCGGCAATGGCACCCGCGACCGAACTTGGCCGGGATTTCCCTGAAACTTTAAGAACTTCAACTTCACCGGGGGCCAGATCAGGGTGAACCGGTCGGAGTGGTGTAACAAAATCTGCCTGGGGTTGCTGTTGCGGTGGGTTAGCGGGCCTTTCGGCCTGGTAAGCTGCTTCCATGCCAGGTTCATTAGCCCGGTAATTCTGATATTTTGGATCCATAGCTTCTCTCCTTGTCGTTGTTTCTGTTAACAATTGTAGCTGACGAAATAATTATTGTTGACGAAACGACCTGGGTTAACTCGACTCGGCAAGCTAAGTGTGGCTTTGAGTGAGCATAGATGTAGTTTCGTTTGCCTGCAGAAGGATTCAGTAAGCAACCGGGAACTACTTCGTATCGTCGTCTAGCATCAAATCGAGACGGTTTATGGCTAATGATCTTCCAGATACAGGTTCAATATCCAGCAAGATACTATTAAAAGTAACCGGTCCCGCCGGGCGTTTATTTGGACGGGATTTACCCGCTAAATGAGTGATGAATGGTTTAAGGGCGCTCTCAACCTCCAGACCGGCCACGGAATGATACTGTCCAACCATTCCAATATCACTGACGTGGGCGGTGCCATTGCGCAACAAGCGGGCATCGGCGGTTGGTGTACGGGTGTGGGTGCCAAGTACCGCACTTACCCGTCCATCCAAATACCAACCCAGTACAACCTTTTCGCTGGTGGCTTCAGCGTGAAAATCAATTATGACCGGAAAAACCCTTCCGGCTTGCTGGCGCTGGTCCAGCCATTGATCAACGACGCGGAAAGGAGAGTCCATTTCATTGAAATAGACCCGGCCGTTCAGATTTAAAATTTCGACCGTACCGAGAGCCGTTTTAAACTGAAAAGACGCCTTACCGGGCGTACCGGCCGGATAGTTGAGAGGACGCAAGACCGGTTCTTGCGGATTGGTCCCCATCCACTCTACCATCTCCCGCTGGTCAAAGATGCGGTTTCCGGAAGTTAATACATCTATTCCGTTTTTAAGGAGCTCCTGAGCGGTACCCACCGTCAGGCCGTAGCCACCGGCTGCACTTTCAGCGTTAGCAATTACCAGGTCAACATGATATTCATGCCGAAGCCTGGGTAGATGCATACTTACTGCTTTACGACCGGCTTTACTATAGATTTCTCCCAGCATCATCACCCGCAGTAGACTGGCCGGTTTCGCAAAATCAAAAACCATTCTACCTTCTCATCAGGCGTGTGGAGAGGTTTCCCTTCTCATTATAGAGGACCCAAATACTTGGTTTAATACAAGAATCTGGATGAAGAAATAAATTTGTTGTTTCCATATACTATCAAAGCACAAATTGTGCCAACTTTCAACGCTTTTTGATTAATATATGGATGGTACTTCCGGGTTAGCCATTCACTACTTCGCCACCATTAACGTGTAAGACCTGGCCGGACATGTAGGTAGAATCGTCACTTGCCAGGAAAAGAAAACATTTGGCAACTTCGACAGGCTGCCCGGCCCGCGCCATCGGTACATCCTTGCCAAAACTGGCGACTTTATCCGGTGGGAAGGTTGAAGGAATCAGCGGGGTCCAGATTGGTCCGGGGGCTACGGCGTTGACCCGGATACCTTTCTCAGCCAGGTTCATTGAAAGTGAGCGGGTAAAGGCCACAATCGCCCCTTTTGTGCTGGAGTAGTCCAACAACTGCGGGCTACCCTTATAAGCCGTGACTGAGGTCGTATTGACGATAGTGCTGCCCTCTTTGAGGTGTTTAAGAGCGGCTTTTGCCATAAAGAAATAGCCGAAAATATTGGTGCGAAAGGTCCGTTCCAGTTGCTCGGCGCTAATATCTTCCAGGCTCTCCTGGGGATGCTGCTCGGCAGCGTTATTTATCAGGATATCCAGTTTGCCGAGTTCACGGACCGACTGTTCCACCGCGTGCTGGCAAAACTTTTCGTCGCCCACGTCACCGGCAATCAACAGACAGCGGCGGCCTTCCTGCTGGACCAACCGGGCGGTTTCTTTGGCATCCTGTTCTTCGTTAAAATAGACTACGGCAACATCGGCCCCTTCTTTGGCAAAAAGGACCGAGACCGCCCGGCCAATGCCGCTATCCCCACCGGTAATAATAGCAGTTTTACCCTCCAATTTGCCGCTGGCCCGGTACTCGGCTTCGGTTGCTTTTGGCCGGGGCGTCATTTCGGTTTCCAGGCCCGGGCGGCGGTCCTGGTGTTGAGGGGGTTGCAAATTTTCTTCCTGTTGTGTTTGTTGTTCTTGCGGTTGATTTTGCATGTCTACTCCTGACTAAACTTTCATTTTGATAACATTTACCCTTTTTACAGGGCTTATTGGTATATTGTGAATTGTGTTAGCAGGAAATCGGCCAGTCTTGCTGAAAAAGGGTACTACTTCCGTCTAATCATTAGCCCAATTGGGTGAGGGGTTTCAGGAAATGGGAAAAGAGGGTAAGGAATAAAATTAAAAACTTTCCCCGGGTAATTTCAGGGCCGGGAGGGATGCCAGGTGATTTTAATAGCTGAAACAGGCAGGCCGCCAGTTCCATATTTACCGGTTACAGCCTTACCTTCAAATTGCTGAGAGAGGTTAGAAGGGTTATAATAGTAGGGTTGAAATTATTTGATCATTGAAAGAGGAGATTGCTTAAGTGGCTAAAGTCTATCCTGCGGGTGAGCTACGGCTGGAAAACGTAGGTGAAGAAGTGACTGTCCATGGCTGGGTAAACAACCGGCGGGATTTGGGCGGGCTTATTTTTATTGTACTCCGCGACCGGAGCGGCCTTTTGCAGGTTGCGATTGACCCGCGAGACAACCCGGAGGCCCATGCGGTTGCCAGTGATGTACGAAATGAATATGTCCTTAAAATTACCGGAAAAGTACGCCCGCGTCCTGAAGGCACCGTCAATGATAAATTGCCAACCGGACGAATTGAATTAGTGCCGGCCACCCTGGAAGTGCTGAACGCCGCTAAGCCGTTACCGTTCCAGGTTAACGACAATGCCGAGGTGGACGAACTCCAGCGGCTGCGCTACCGCTACCTTGACCTGCGGCGGCCTTTTATGCAGCGCAATATGATAATCCGGCACCGCATTACCAAGTTTATGCGGGACTACCTGGACGAGCGCGCCTTTCTGGAAATTGAAACCCCTATTTTGATCAAAAGCACTCCCGAAGGGGCGCGTGACTACCTGGTACCCAGCCGGGTCCACCCGGGTGAATTTTATGCCTTGCCGCAGTCACCCCAGCAACTAAAGCAACTCCTGATGGTATCGGGCATGGAAAGATATTTCCAGATTGCTCGCTGTTTCCGGGACGAAGACCTGCGAGCCGACCGCCAGCCGGAATTTACCCAGCTTGATATTGAAATGAGCTTTATCCAGCAAGAGGATATCCTGCAACTGCTGGAAGGTCTGTATATTGGAATGTGCGAGGCGGTCCGGCCTGACAAAAAAATCAAGCAGACCCCCTTCCCGCGCTTCACCTATGTCGAGAGCATGGCCCGCTACGGTAACGACAAGCCGGACATCCGCTTTGGCATGGAACTGACCGATATCAGCGACCTGGTGAAAGACAGCGAATTCAAAGTATTTAGCGGAGCTATCGCCGCCGGAGGCCAGGTTAAAGGCTTATGCCTGCCCGGTGTGGCGAATTACACCCGCCGCGAACTGGACGGGCTGGTAGATTATGTCAAGCAGTTTGGCGCGAAAGGTCTGGCCTGGCTGGCCCTGGATGGCGAAAGCGGCAGCCTGACCAGTAAATCCCCGGCTGCCAAGTTCTTTACTCCGGAGCAACTCCAGGCGATTGCCGGGCGCTTTGCCGATGGTGCGAAAGGCGGCGACTTGCTGGTCTTTGTAGCCGACCAGCCGAACGTTGTAGCTAACGCCCTGGGCCGCCTGCGCAACGAAATGGGCCGCCGGTTGAACGTAATTGACCACAACATCTTCGCCTTCTGCTGGGTAGTTGACTTCCCGCTGTTGGAATGGAACGAGGACGAGAAGCGCTGGGACGCGGTCCACCATCCCTTTACTGCGCCCAAGCCTGAACATATTGGCCTGCTGGACACCGACCCGGGCGCGGCCAAAGCCAACGCCTATGACCTGGTGTGCAACGGCTATGAAACCGCCGGGGGTTCGATCAGAATCCACCAGCGGGATGTGCAGTCCAAAATGTTCAGCCTGATGTCCTACAGCCTGGAAGATGCCCAGGCCCGGTTTGGACACCTGCTAAACGCTTTCGAATACGGCGCACCGCCTCACGGCGGCGTTGCGGCAGGGTTGGACCGGACGGTTATGCTCTTTGCCGATGAGGAAAATATCCGCAACGTGATTGCGTTCCCCAAGACGCAGAGTGCTACCGACGAAATGACCCAGGCGCCTTCGCCGGTCGACAGCCGCCAGTTAGCCGAATTGCATATTGCCCTGGCGCTGCCGCCTGAAAAGAAGCAGAGCTAGGACAAACCATGCAAACTCTAAACTTAATCCTGGTCCGTCACGGGCGGACCAGTCACAACCTGGGCCTGCGCCTGACCGGTTGGGGCGACCCTGGGCTGGACGAGCGCGGCCTCGAACAGGCCCGCGCGATGGCGGAAAAGGTGACCGCCGAGTTTAAAATTGAGGCTCTTTATGCCAGCCCGCTGCAACGGGCCAGGCAGACCGCCGGTGCCCTGACCGAGTTGACCGGTTTGGTGCCGGAAATTAAAGAGGATTTAAAAGAGCTGAATTTTGGGGAAGTTGAGGGAATGACCATTCCCGAGATAAAAACCCATTACCCGGACCTGTTTAAGAACTGGCGAAGTTTTGACGAACCGGAGTTTTCCTGGCCGGGCGGCGAAACCAAGATGGTCTTTCACACGCGGGTTGACCGGGCTATCTGGGAAATCATCCTGGCCGAAGCGGGCGTCCACTCGAATGTGGGCATCGTGGCGCACGGTGGTTCCCTGGCCGGGTTTTTCTCGGAACTGGTTTCCGGGCAGCCGTTTCAGTGGCGGGAATTCTTGCTGGACAACTGCGAGTACTACGTGGTGCAGGTCCATTTTGAACAGACCCCCATCACCCGGGAAAACTGTACCCTTAAAGTGGCCTTTGCCGGCCAAATGCTGCCGCTGGCCGCCGATTACTAAGAAATAGGCGGCCGGATTTCCGGGTAGGGAAGGATTGATGCAAATCAGCTTCCCTACCTTTTTTATTTTAAGCTTATATTCTAAAAGTAAATAATAGAGCCGGGGGAAATGCCTATTGGAGTGGCGTCTATCTGGCCTACCAGCCCGATTGGGGATAAGTATTTATACCTGCTTTTTGACCAAATTTTTTAATGATTCTGCTATAGCATTTTTCCAGGAAGCTGCTATAATGGGTCTGAGTTTAACTAATGCTACCAGATATTGTACTACCAGTTCTATTCCCTTAAAATTTTATTTTGGCTGACCGGTTAAAAGCTATTTGTCCCCGACGCAAATAGTTAGTAGACCGGTTAGATTTCCAGCCGCTGGTCAACCAAAAACTTGTATTTGCGCTACCGGTTTGGCCTTTTTTGGCGGTTTCCAATCAGTATAGTCGGGCTATGAGGATAGCAGCATGACAACTGATGTTATTGGTCCCACTTCTCAAGTCAACCCTGCTACAAATCCGGAAGTTACACCGGAAGCCGGAAATATAAAAGCGCCTAAAGAAGCCGCTGCTGCCAAACCGGCGCCCTCGCGGGACCGAAACATTTACGCGGTAGTCGATATTGCTCCGGAGACCCAGGCCTATGCCCTGGCCCGTTACAGCCGCTCGGCCGCTTCCTTGCGGGAAAGCGTGGGCTGGATTAGCAACCAAAAAGCCGCCGACTTCCTGGAAACATTTTATTTCGCCTACGGTCACAAAAGCATTGCCGACATGGCCCATATTACCCTGGCCCTGGAAAATATCTCGGTGCTGGCGGCGGTTGTAATTGAAGACGAACCGCTCTGGGACGGCCAGGAGCGCTCCACCCGCTACCAGGATTTCAGCAAGTCGCGCTATGTCGTGCCCGGTGAACTGGAGAGCCAGCCCGAAAACCGCGAAACCTTTACCGCTGCGGCCGACTACCTTTTCGCGACCTATAACGCCCTGACCAAAGAGCTATACGGCCACCTGGCCGAAGCCTTGCCCCGACCTGACGATATGGATCCGGCCGCTTACAAACGGACCCTGAACGCGCGTATCCTGGATGTCACCCGGACTTTGCTACCTTATGCCACCCGCACTTCAGTGGGGCAGATTACCAGCGCCCGGGTCCTGGAACGCCAGCTTTCACGGCTGTTAGCCAGCCCGTACCAGGAAATCCGGGCCATCGCCAGTGAGATGAAGGAAGTCTGCAAGCAGCCCGGCTTTAGCCCGCTGGAAATTCGCTTGCAAGCCAGCCTGGAAAACCTGGTGGCCCAGCACCCGGAAGCCGCCGGACCGCTTAAGGAACTGGCCGGGGTATTTTCCGCGACCGAACCGGCCCCGACCCTGGTCAAGTATGCCGAACCTTCGCCGCAGCAAGCCCAGGCCGCGGCTGGACTGAGCCAGGCTGCCCGCGAACTTTTGAGAGGTATCGAGCCGGATAATAGCCGGACGGTCCACCTGGTGGAGGGCACACCGCCTTTACTCGAAGCGGTTACCACCTTGCTGTATCGCTATAGCGACCTGGCCTATCACCAGGTCCAGGCAGTGGTGCTGGAACTATCCCCGGCCCAGGTCAACGAAATATACGACCTTGCCCACGCCGCCCGTGGCAGGCACGACGGCTGGCTGCGCGAGCAACAAAGCGGGTACGGCCGGATTTACGATATCCTGATTGACGCCAAGTCCATGCAAGATTTCTTCCGGCACCGTCGCTGCGTCCAGGTGCGCCAGGAAATTACGCCGCGTCATGGTTTTGTAGGTGGAAAAGAGTGGTTTGAACTTGGTTTACCCGCCCAGACGGTCGCCTCCGCCCTGGACGGTGGGCAGGTCGAACGCTACGACCGGACCATGCGTGAAACCGCCCAGGTGGTCAGCCGCCTGGAGGCCGAAGCCGCCCACTACTTGCTGCCGCTTGGATTCAAACGGCGCGCTTTATTCAAGATGGACGATGCACAGGCGGCCTACATGATCGAAACCCGGTCGGGCGTCAACGGTCACTTTGCTTACCGGCAAGCCGCTTATCAAATGTGGCAGGAACTGGAAAGAGTGCAGCCCGAAGTCGCTCGCTGGGTCAGGGTTACCCCGTTCGAGCAGTCTGACTTCTTAAACCGGTAAAAATTCTATGAAATAAAAAGACCCGCAGAGCGATGGTAGAGGCGGGTCTTTTGTAAAACTTGTAGTAAGGAGATGTTACTCCATAAAGGCTATTTAGTAGATCTTCACTATACCTCGGATTCCAAATCCGCACATCTGCTAAATGTCTAAACTTTAGATTATTTATTAATAAATCACGATATTATAAATTAGAACTACTTGAAGTCGAATAGAATATATAGGACTAATGTCTATATCTTTTGAATATGTTTGGCCGGACCAGATCTGGCCGGTTAGAGGATAAAATCTTGTAATAAAGCGATAAGGGGGACCAGTGGAAGCCCGACAACGTTATAATAATCGCCCCGGAGGGCGTTTACCAGATTTCCGCCAAAACCCTGGATGGCATAGGCACCGGCTTTATCCAGCGGTTCGCCCGTGGCGACATACCAATCAATTTCTGCCCTGGTCAAGGGACGGATATCGACCTCGGTGGTACAGATAGCGGCGGCTTCTTTAACCAGTTGGCCCTGCGGGTCAAGCAAGCGAGCGGCAAACCCGGTCATTACCAGGTGGGTCTGTCCGGCCAGTTCACCAAGCATGCTGGCGGCCCGGTCGTCCTGGCCCGGCTTGCCGTAGATTGTATCGCCCAGCACAACCGAAGTATCAGCCGCGATTATCAGCTTAAAGCCGGGTTCGGGGGCCATCTCGAACCAGAGGTTGCCGCCTGCCTGGGCTTTTGAGAGGGCCAGGCGCCGTACATAGTCGGTGGGGCTTTCACCGGGCAGGCGAGACTCGTCCAGGTCGGCCGCGATAATTTTGAAATTGCTGTCCGGCAGCAGGCGGGCTAATAATTCGCGCCGCCGGGGAGAAGCGGAAGCCAGCGCAACGGCGGCTTTTTCCAGTACGGGCAAGCCCGGAAAACTACTGAGGTGGGTTTTATTGGGGTCTTGCTCGTTAGAAGAAGTCATAAATCCAGTCTGAAATAAATGGTTATACCGGCCGCTGCTCTTCAGGTGTTTGAGCCTGGGGGGTCTCGTGGTTGGAGTCGGTTTCGTCCTCGGCATCTTCCTGGGCAGCAATCTTGTTAACACTGACCGCAAAAATTACCAGTCCGGCCAGCACCCCGATTACCAGTCCAAACCAGCCTATTAAAGAAAAGCCGATCCAACCCAGGATAATTGCCGGGGCAAGTAAGACAATCAAGGCCAAAATATAGAGGGCCGCCGCTTTAATCTGGTTCATCTGGAGTTATCCACCGATTATTTGCTTTACACTCGCCACTTGAGAGTTAAATCCGGGGCAGCATTGCCCGGCCGCTAGATTATACCAGGTTTTCCCACCTAGATGCTAAAATAAAATCCACCGGGCCGGTAAACCGGCCGCTAATTTAGCCTGTCCGTGCGCCTGGCGAGAACAAACCGGCCTGATCGAGTTTGGTTTGTGGAAAGTGAATTCTTAACCTGCCAATATATAGCTGATTTACCCATTTACCCGGGGTGCAGGATGCGGTAAAATGGTGTAAAATAAAAAACTCTAGCAGGTTAGCCGTTGCAGACTACCCGGTCGAAAAGAATCGAAATTCTTTTTCATTAAAAGAATAACCCGTCTATCAGCCTCTTTTTATGGCAAATGCCCTGGGGCGTTTTCCTGATTTGATGCTGAGTATTTACGCCTGCAATTTACCTTAAAAGGTGGGAAATCTTTAACAGGTAGGCAAGCCAACAAACCGGATGGTGAGTGGTGAGCCTGTGGCAAATTTAGCACTGAGCGAGTGCATGTAGTGAGAGTGAAATTGCCTGATCTAAACAAAAAACTTGAAACTGACAGTGGGTTACTGATTAGTTTCCAGGAAGAAGAAAATATCGGCAAGCGGAAAAAGGAGCAGCAGGATGCTCACGGCCACTTGCATATACCGGCCAACCCGGCGCTTAACCGGCCTGCCGGCTACCTTTTTGTGGTCGCGGATGGGGTAAGCATGGGCCAGGCCGGTGCTTTAGCCAGTAAGACCGCCGTAGAGGTAATTCTAAAGGATTTCCAGCGCCAATTGGACTCCGGCCAGACCGATTTAAGCCAGGCGTTGGCCGATGCTTTCGCGGCCGGTAACTCCGAGGTATACCAGTTGTCCCGGACCCGCCAGGGTATGGCAACAACCTGTGTCGCGGCCCTGGTCTCCGGCCAGAGTTTGATTACCGCACACGTGGGCGACAGCCGGATTTATCTCTCACGCCCGGGCTTAGGATTAATGCCCGTTACCATAGATCATAGCTGGGTCGCCGAAATGGGCCAACTCATGGTCCAGCAAGGGTTGATGTCCAGCCAGGAATTGCTCAGAGACTCCCGCCGCCATACCATAACCAGGGCTTTTGGCCTGCAGGATAAAATCCCAGCCGACATTAATTCGGCCGACTTGATAACGGGTGACCTGATAGTCCTTTGCTCCGACGGTTTGTGGGATTTGATCCCGGAAGAAATGCTTGACCAGGCTACTAAAGACGGCCGGACTAACTTGCCTGCCCTGAGCAAGAAACTGGTCGATGCCGCGATGGAAGCCGGGGGCCGCGATAATATCACTTTGACCCTTGTCCGGGTGGACCAGGTGGACAAACCGGCCGAGTTTCCGGCCCTGGGACCCATGCTGGAACGGACCGGCCAGGAAGTTGCCGAACGGACCCGCCCGATTGTGATAGACGAGGAACACAAAACCCCTTCCAATTTCTCTCAGAGTAATAGTAAACCCGCGCCGGTCTTTAGCTTGCCGCCGCGCCCTGAACCGCGCACTACCCCACCGCTGCGCCAGGCCGCTGCGCCAGCGGATAATTCCGAGGTTGTGCCTCAAATTGAAGACCAGCCGAGCATCAAATTACCGTCCCTCAACCCTGAAATGCTGCTTGCAAAGGCCCAGAAAAGTTTCGCCCTGGGCGATTGGGATAAGGCCATTGATTACTACATCGAAATTGAGTTAATCCAGGCCAGCTATCACGGGTTATTTGAGAGTTTTTCCAACTCTCTTATTCGCTACATTGGCATCGCCATCGGTGAAGGACAGGTCGAGCAAGCGGAAAACCTGGTAAAGCATCTCGAAAAGAATAACATTAACCGTTATATAGAAGTCCTGGCGGACTACTGTAACGAAGAAAGCCGCCGGGCCGCTACCGCGCATCATTACCCGGCCTCTAAAGCCTATGCCCAATTTTGCATGCGCTTGCGCCCGAATGATGTCCGCGCCCGCAACCTGAGCGAAATGGCCGAACTCTACCTTACCCTGCAAAAGCCCCGCGCCTCCCTGTCGGAACGGCTGGCAGTCGCCCAGAAGATCTATGCCCGTGATGAAAATTACGGCCAGATCCAGGACGACCTGGCAAAAATCTACATGGAACTGGGCGATGAAGCGGCCAAGTCGCACGCCCTGGAAGATGCAAGCGGTTGGTACAGCATGATTATGTCTCTGAAACCGACCGACTCGCGCCTGCTTTCGCTTGCCAACAATAAACACCGTTCTATCAAAGACGACCTGGGACGTCGCTCACCGGGCAGTCAAAATGAGCCGGGACGCCGCTCACCCAGCAATCAGACCACGCCGCCAGCCGACCCGACCGGCACTCCCACACCGCCCGGTGGTGCTTCCGGCCCCTTCAAGACCCTCGACCGTTTGCAAAAAGATATTAAGCCGGAACAGGAACTGATTAACCGGCTGAAGGACCGGGTTTCCCGCGCCCAAAAAGCCTGGGATGGCGGCCGTAAGGAAGTTGGTTCCGAGTACATCTACCTGGTAGACCAGTTAAACGACTCGCTTTCGCCCAACCCCTGGCAGCAGACCTTACCCAGGGTTTGTTACGACTACGGCAAGTGGCTGCTGGAACAAAGGCAATACGAAGAAGCCCGGCCCTATTTTCAAAAAGCCCAGCAACTTGGCATGGCCGCCGCCCAACAGCGGATAAAAGAAGTTGACCGGCTGATCAAGGAAAAGAACCAGGGAGCCAGGGGGCCATCACCGCTGGACCTGCCGGACAGTCTTCAGACGGTCACCCGTCCCATGTTTTCGCCGATCAATAACGGCAATGTTTCGCGTACCCCTAACCCTGTGACACCGCCCGCAGCACCGGAACCCAAAGAAAGCGCCAGCCCAAACGTTACTAACGCGGCCTCGCTTTTCACACCTCGCCGGGCCGAGAAGATCAGCGGGCCATTAATCCCGCCTAAACCCGAACTGCCGCAGGACGGCATCTTTATGGGTAAAACGCGCGCCCCCGAAGGGAATTTTAACCTTCCGTCGATAGACTCTTTGCCGACCATAACCAATCCCAGCAACCCCCTGACCGTACAACCCCGGTCGGCGGCTTTAATTGCCTCGGGAACCTGGAACCGCGATTCGGAAGATAACTTAAACCCACCAATCGGCCAGCAGGGCGATAGTACCCGGTCAAAACCGCTAACAGATATTTCCGGGTCAATCAAACCGGCGCTGACCAGCGGTGGGCCGCGCATTAACGCCAACTGGCAGGGCGATAACATCCAGCAGGCCGCTCGCCGGGAAATAAGCCGGGCCGCCGGTACTACCATGCCTAAAGACCTGCCGCCGCCTCGCCGGCCCGGACGACCGCCCGGTACGGACGTAAACGGAGGTTTTGGCAGTGTTTTAGCAAACTTGGTCCTGCCGGGCCTGGTAATTGGGGTGGTTGTGCTGGCCCTGATAATCGTGTGGCAACTTGTAATGCCTAAAATCAGCCAGAATCCCCCCACCGGCACTTCCGGTCCTTCCGCTGCCGCCACCAGCACCGTCTCGCTGACACCACAGGCTTCGCGTACCGCGACCGCGCCGCCTCTTACCGGCGTCCAGGGCATAGTACGGATTGAAGGGGTCAAGCCCAGCGAGGTGGTAGTTTTCCTTGCGACCGCCGGGGATGTCAATTCCCCTTACCGCGAGCTAACCCAGGAAACAACGTTCTTCCGGCTGCCCGTAACAACGCTGAACCGGCTGGACCCCCAGCAAAAATACATTATCGTAGTCCGTCCCAAAGACACCGGGAATCGCAAGTATGCCGAGAACCTTTCTCCGGATAATCCTTCCCAGAAGTCTTTTATCAGCCCTGACCTGAACTTCGACCCAGTCAAAGGCTTTGATACTACGATGCGGATTACAACCGATATGCTGGCTTTCTACCCCCTCAAAGGTGGTGATGCCGATGCGGAACAGCCGGGAGGTATTCGTTACTTCGCGGCGACCCGTCACAGCCTGGGCGGCGATTTCCTGGCCTTCTACAATGCCAATGGCGGCCTGGGACGGTTCGGCTTTCCTATCTCGGAAGAGTTTGATTGGGCCGGTAACGGCCATGTCCAGTTCTTCGAGCGAGGCTGGCTGACTACCGAAGGGGCGGGTAAACCGGTAGCCATAGGCAAAGTAAGCCGGACCCTACTCGACAGCTCCTGTACCAGCGTTATACGCCTTCCGGCGAATATTACGCCGCTGGCATTACCGACCATTAAGCCCGACCCGGACTTTGCCGCAACCGCCGATACTTTGAAACTTGGGGCACCTCAAACCCAGGCGTTTGATGTAAGCACCAAACTTAAAGTTCAATACTTTGATTTTGGCCGGTTGGAACTAAATACAACGGATTCAAAAGCCAAACCAATGCTCGGGCTACTGGGCAGCGAGTTTGCCAGGTGTTCCGGCTGGTTGAAATAGAAGGTTTGAATGTCTGAGGCCAAAGCAAAAACTTTGGCCTTTTTTAATTCAAAGTTATTTGCCCGGTTAAACGGAAGGTATAACCGAAAGGCGGTAGAATGTGCCCGGCGGGCATGTTACATTTTTTAAGTTGGCTGTTCTTTTAGATATTGATCAGTAATCACCTTTTTGATTTTATTATAGTTATAAGCACCGCCCGGTTCGATTTCCCATCATATTTTTACACCTTTAAACCTTTACCCACCAGTATAAGCTTCGCCCTGGTAAGACCAGACTACTACTTTTATATTTGAGCCCGGTCAGGAAATTCACGCAAGTTTAAAAAGTTCCCGTTCAACCATCCGCATAAAGTAGCGTCACTTGCAAAACAGCCATGTTTCTTAAGCAACCCAGGCACCCTGAAAAGAAAGAGGTTCAATACATGAAAGCAGTAGTCTACAATGGCCCACGCGAAGTCATGGTAAAAGAGGTACCGGACGCGAAGATTGAACGACCCACCGATGTACTGGTAAAAATCACCAGTACTAATATTTGCGGCTCGGATTTACATATGTACGAGGGCCGGACCAGCTTTGAAAAAGGTAGGGTTTTTGGTCACGAAAATCTCGGCCAGGTGGTCGAAGTTGGTAATGCTGTTGACAAGATTAAGGTAGGCGACTGGGTCGCCATCCCATTCAATGTTTCATGTGGCCATTGTGCGAACTGCGAACGCCAGCTAACCGCTTTTTGCCTGACTATGAACCCGGGCATGGCCGGGGCTGCCTTTGGCTTTGCCGACATGGGGCCATATCCTGGTGGTCAGGCGGAATACCTGCGTGTTCCCTATGGCGACTTTAATTGCCTGCGGCTGCCCGAAGATGCCCAGGAAAAACAGGCCGATTATGTGATGCTTTCCGACATTTTCCCGACCGGATGGCATGCCACCGAACTTGCCTGCGTACAGCCCGGGGAGTCGGTGGTTATTTACGGGGCAGGCCCGGTCGGCCTGATGGCCGCGCTCTCCGCAACGGTTAAAGGAGCCAGGCAAGTTATGGTGGTTGACCGGCATCCTGACCGGCTCAAACTGGTCGAATCGCTCGGGGCTATTCCGATTGACGACTCAAAAGGCTCCCCGGTTGAACAGGTAATGGCCCTGACGAACGGAATAGGTGCAGACCGGGGTTGCGAGTGTGTTGGCTACCAGAGCCATGACCCGCAGGGCCATGAACACCCTAACATGACCTTGAACGACCTTGTAAAATCGGTCAAATTCACCGGCAGAATCGGGGTAGTAGGCGTTTTCGTGCCGAAGGACCCTAATAGTCCGGACCCGCTGGGCAAGAAAGGGGAAATTACATTCGATTATGGTCTCTTCTGGAACAAAGGCCAGAGTATGGGCACCGGCCAGTGCAACGTTAAAACTTACAACCGCCAGTTGCGCGACATGATTCACGCTGGCAGGGTTAAACCCTCCTTTATCGTATCGCACAAGATTACCCTGGACAAAGCCCCCGACGCGTACAAGCACTTTGACGCGCGTGACTCAGGCTGGACAAAAGTCATTCTCCAGCCTGTCGCTGTCGCCTGATTTGAAGTAATTTCTACTATTCTACCGGACGAAATGCCGGTCAAAAAAAGCCGCTCCCGGTCAAGGGAACGGCTTTTAAGATTCAGGAATGAATCTTATTTAACGAAGTAAAGTGTTCCGGCCTGCGAAGCGATTACCAGATAACCGCCGTTAATTACCGGCGAAATGGTACCAAAGGTTTCATCGGCAGTGGCAAGAACCAGGTAGTTGGACGATTTGTTAGCCTCGACCCGGTAGATTTTTTTGTCTTCCGCGCCGAAGTAGATAAAGTCACCGACTACGGCAATGCTTGAGCGGATGGCCGGGGCACCCGGTACCCCAAAAGCAAACTGCGGAGTGGCCGAGACGTTATTGGCGTCTAAACCGTAGACAGTGCCATCATCGGTCCCGACATACACCCGGACCGAACCGGCGACGGTTACAATGGCCGGAGAGGTGTAGATACCTTTCCCAACCGTAAAGGTGTGGGGCGGCAGGATGGAGCCGTCAGTATTCATGGAATACAATTTACCGGTCGAAGTTACCAGGTAAAGGTGGCCGTTACCAAAAGCGGGCCGGGCGGAAATTGTACCGTCCAGAACGCTTGAGTTAAAACCGGCGACGGGCTGGCCGTCCTTTTTGAAAGCATAAACTTTGCTGTCGGAACCGGCCACGTACAGGTTGCCATTGTTATCCTGAACCGGGCTGGTGGTCAGGTTAACGCCCGCAGCCGCCACAATCGGGCCCCATTTGGCCTTACCTGTGGTGCGTTCTACGCTGTAGAGTTTGCCGTCCGCGATGTAGTAAACACTATCGGTATCCACCATCACATCGGTGGTGATGGGGCCACCGGCTGCTGCGGTCGCCCAGACCAGTTTGCCGGTTGTTTCGTTGATAGCGTAGACCTTGTTATCGCCAGCGCCAATATAGACAACGCCTTCGCTCAGGATAACGTTGCTATTGAAGTTAACGCCGTTAAGGGGGTTGGGGAACTGCCATTTCTGGACGGGAGTGCTGAAGTCCTTCAGGTCAACCGCGACCACGCCGGAACCGGCGGTGCCAACGATAGCCAGCTTCTGCGCTGCATCATAGACCGGGGAAGAGTTGCTGGAAGTACCGGCCGGGTAGGTCTTTACGTTGCCGACCGCGCCATCGGTATTACCGGCAGGCTTGCCTTCACCCAGGAAAGAAGCCCGCAACTGGGTAAAGTTAGTGGGAGCGCTAGTGGTCGGTGGAGGAGTGACCACCTGGCTCTCCACATAGCGCCACTGGTAGTAGTGCTGGCCGAGGTTGCCCATTTCAACTTTGCTGGAAGTAAGGGCCGGGTTGTAGGTCAGGACGCGGCGCTCGAACAACTGCACCAGGACCAGGCGGTCCACGCCGCCCACTTTGGTGTTTACCCAGTAAGCTTCGCTGATAGCCAGACCAAAGACATTGGTCGTCGGGTCGTCGGTGTAAACTTTGCGGTTCTCCAGGCGGCTTCCGCTGATCGGGTCAGTGATCGGGCCGGTCTGGTTCATGAAGTCAAAGAAAGGTTTGGCGATATTATGGCCGGTATTGGCTTCAAAAGCGCCGACCGTAATATTTTCCGGGGTCACGATGGTGCTGACGTTACCGGCTTTGTCTATGAAAGCGTTGATGGTAGAGCCAACTGCGTTAGGTTTGGAGCGAGAGTCAACTCCGCCAAGCGTAACTACGCTGCTGAATGAAGCATAAACCGGGGCATTCGGGTTAACCGAAACGGCGTCACCGGCTACCTGGGTCCTGGAAGGCTGAAGCGGGGTAAAAGTGGTGTCGCCATCCTGGCGCAGACCGCTTACCAGCTCCTTAACTGCCAGACCGGAGGTTACAATGCCCTTGCCGGGATCATTGATTTCCATGCGAGCCTTATCGAAGTATTGGACCTGACGCGAACCATTGGGAGAGCTGTTATAGGGCTCCTGCCGGGCGGCTGGCGCTTCCGGGACCGATGGGCCCCAGGTGTAAGGGCGGGTCACACCGGGTGAACCAACCAACCGGTCCTGTTCGACCCACCGGTTTCTAATCAGGGTGTTGCCAAACGTGGGATCAGCGGCCAGTGCCACCATGGTCATCATAGGAATCATGAGCGCCATTGCGCAAAGTACCGCAAAGGTATACTTTTTCTTCATCGTGCCGTATTCCTTCCATTCTGTTGCTCGAATGCACTGTAAATGGTTTGCCAAGGCTATACAGGTGAGTTTAGCCTTTAACTATTTTCTGCTGGAAACAAATTGAGCTAAGAAAATCAGTGGTCCCGGTAGATGGAGTCGGAAATGTAGAGATGAACGTAGCATATTACCCAGGTCATTATACAATATATTGCGTGAGATACAACTATCTACCACATTACAAATGCTTTTGACCAGATTCTGACGGCTCCGGCCGGTCGCCATAGGTTGCGCAAAATCTGTCCCAGCCTCAGTTTTTATAACGAACCGGCAGGGGTTAAGTTGCGCAGCATGGGCAAAAAAGTGCTGATTTGCCTGGATTTTACCCCGGAAAGGCCCGTCTAACTTGCCGGTTATTACCGTCCCCATTTGACTATTGCCCCGGTTTCCGGTAAGTTACCGGGTATAGTAAGCTAAGCTTTTTACCAAGAAACTTAAATATATTGGACACACAAACGATTCGGGTTTTTCCTGATGAAAGGAGCTTTATAAATGTATTCTCCCACTGTTACTAACCGCCCTTACCGGCCTCTAGTCCTGGGGGACGTAATCCCAGGGTCGCACCTGCGAGATGCGGCCCTGATTATAGGCGGGGCGCTGATAACGGTGTTGGGCGCGCAGATTTCAATTCCGGTGCCGCCATCCCCGGTCCCGGTAACCGGCCAGACCCTTGCAGTGGTCATCGCCGGGGCTTCCCTGGGAGCCAAGCGAGGCGCTGCTTCCCAGGTGCTTTACCTCATGATGGGCCTTTTCCTGCCGGTATTCTCGAATGGCGGGCATGGCTTGAATGTCGTATTTGGAGCGACCGGGGGCTACCTGGTAGCTTTCCCGCTGGCAGCCTGGTTGATGGGCTATGCGGCTGAACGTGGCGCCGACCGCAAACCTTTGCTGGCTATCGCAACCTTTGCCGCCGGGCAACTGGTTATTTTTGGCATCGGAGTGCCCTGGTTGAAGCTCGCGACCGGAATGGAGTGGAGCGCCGCCCTTAATAATGGCTTCTTCATTTTCATCATTGGCGGAATTATTAAATCCATCGTGGCCGGGGTTGCTACTCCAGCAGCCTGGCGCATGGTCCGCAACCTGGATGGCAAAAAGCGCAACTAGTCCGTCCCGGATATCTTTATAAAAATACCCCACCCGGAGAATAGCCTGGGTGGGGTATTTTATTTGGCGTAACAGGCTTATGTATTAGTCACTTCCGGCCTTTTTTCTCAAAAAATATACCAAAAGAAGTTTTGACCGGGTAAAGCAATAGGACCGGACGCCGGGCAAACAAAACCCGCCCGGTTAGACTTCGCCAGGCGGGTTTTATAAGGATGCCTAATTAACCAGGGTTAAGGTCCGGTTCAAGATAGGCTGGATTTCCTGCAAAATAGCGGCCTTTTCTTCCGCTTGAGCTTCCCGGCGGCGCGCTTTTAGATATTTCAATAAAGGCTGCTTTACTTCCTCGGGTAAGTCGCCCAGTGGCTTGTTTTTCCCTTCCAGGCCCGGGTTTGCCGCAAAGAAATCGGCCGACCAGCCCTTTTGTAAAGCGGTTATGACAGCGGGCCGCTCAATGAAAACACCCAGTTCTTCACCTGCCTGGTTGAAGAAGACGTAAGCCGGAATTCGGGTGCTGCCGTCCAGTGGATAGGGGTAAGCCGCCGCAATATCGGTATTATGCGGGTCGCGGGGAATAATATGCAGCCGCAGCTTGCCGGTATCGGCCTCTATCCGGCCGAATAGCGGCAGGTTTGCCAGTACATCGCCGCACCAGTCATGGGCCAGTACCAGCACATCGAGCGGCCCTGGCAGCCCGGCAAAGAAAGCCTTTTCAGCCTCGGTCAAGCTGTAAGACGCAAAGTTGGCCCGGAAATCGGCCTGGTTAACCTGCATTGATTCAATAAATTCGGCGAAAGTCTGGGCCTCACTGAAAGCCCGTCCGCGCCTTTCTGCGCTAATGGTCATTATTAAAGTCCTTACACTTTTTACTAAAGGTTTTCTTTAAAGTATTCGGTAACCCGTTTTTCCAGGTAGCCCAGGGTAGCCGCCTGACGGGGCATATGGCGCTCTTCCGGCAAAATCATCAGGTCGAATTTCTTTTGCTCTTCGGTCAGGCGCTCGATTAAAGCCGCCGAATGCCGGAAATGGACATTTTCGTCCACCAGGCCGTGAATGAGCAGCAGGTTGCCCTGTAAATTACCAACCAGCGGCAGCACCGAAGTGGCGCGGTAACCGTCCGGGTTGTCCTGGGGGGTCCGCAAGTAGCGTTCGGTGTAATGGGTGTCGTAACCCTCAAAGAAAGTGACCGGGGCACCCGCCACGCCCACCTTAAAGACTTCCGGCGCTTTCAGAAGGGCGATACAGGTCATGTAACCACCGTAGCTCCAACCGTAAATACCGACCCGGTCAGGGTCGGCCAGACCTTTGGCGGTTAAGAATTCGACCCCGGCCAGTTGGTCGCGCAATTCGGGTTCTCCGAAGCGGCCCGCCAGGACACCTTCAAAAGCCAGTCCCCGGTTGGCGCTGCCCCGGTTATCAACTCTAAAAACCACAAACCCCTGCTGGGCCAGGTACTGCGCCCGCATATCAACGGTCACATCCCAGGTGTTCTGGACTCGCTGCGCTCCAGGGCCGCCATAGACCGACATAATCAAAGGGAAAGGCCCCTGGGATGTTTCACTATCATTCTGATATGGATGATAGATCGCGCCGTGCAAAATTGTGCCGTCTTCGGCCGGGAACTGTACCAGTACCGGCTGCCGCAAGTCCAGGGAAGAAAGGCTAATCGCCGGGTCATCGTAGAGCGTGGTTACAAGTTGAAGCGGCTGTCCGGGGGCAATCCGGCCCAGGGTAACTCGGACAGGAGTTTCCAGGTTGCTCCAGCGGTCAACTACCCACTGCCCATCCGGAGATACCTCTGCGGTATGCCAGCCGGGTTCGATTGTCAACCGGATCGGCTCTCCGCCGTCCAGCGAAACAACGTAAAGATGGCGTTCCAGGGGGCTGTCTTTAGTGGCCGTAAAGTAGACGGTCCGGTTCTGCTCGTCCAGGCGGTTGACCTCAGTCACCAGCCAGTCGCCCGCCGTAAGCTGGCGCACTTCGCGGCCCTGCGCGTCATAAAGGTAAAGATGCCGGTAGCCTGTCCGCTCGCTACCCAGCAGGATTTCGCCATTTTTCAGGAAGTGAGTCAGGTCATGCAGGTTCAGCCAGGGGTCGCCCTGTTCTTCCAATAGCACCTGGGACCGGCTGTCCCCGGCATCATACAGGGCCAGGCGCAGGTTGCGCTGGTCGCGAGTCTCAAGCTGGACCGCCAGGCTGTCAGCCGAACGCCAGGCCACCCGGGCCAGGTACCCGTCTGCCAGGGGGGCAGGCCGGGTTGAGGCCGCTTCGCCGGACAGGTTAAGGTCCAGCCAGCGGACAGGCGAAGGAGTGCCATTCACCGGCAGGCCGATAATACCCAGTTCAACTTTATCGTTTGCTTCACCGGCAAAAGGATAGCGGTGCTGTTCAAGCTCGCCCCGCCCGGCCGATTGGCCCTGGTGTAAAATTGTGAAAACCGGGATTTCGCGGCTGTCGACTCGTTCGAAAGCTATCCGGCGGCTGTCAGGACTCCACCAGAAACCGTCCAGGCGGTGCATTTCTTCCTGGGCGATATATTCGGCCAGGCCGTTGGTCAGGCCCTCGCCGGTATCGGCGGTCAGCGCCAGCGGGTCGCCCGGCCCGGCCAGTTCCAACAGGTAAAGGTTATTCTGGCGGACGAAAGCCACCCGCTGCCCATCCGGGCTAAGCCGGGCATTCAAAGCACCCTGGGTGCCTTCCAACCGGCGGAATGCCTGGTCGCCCTGTTTGAAATAAAGCCAGCCGCCCAGCGATACCAGGATAGCCAGGGGTGAAGCTTTTGGAGCAACCTGAAAATCGGTGATGCCGAGTTCCCGGGTCCGGGTGCGCTCTCGCAGCAGTTCTTCTTCGCGGGAAAGCTGGGCCGGACTCGACCCGCCCATATCGCTCAACTGGTGCCGGTCGCCGGAAGCCAGGCTGTACGACCAGAGCTGCTGGACCAGCGAACCGGGCGCGCTTGCCAGGTACAACAGTCGGGCGCTGTCGGGCGTAAATTCAAACCGGCGCGGGCCTTCCGTGCCAGGCCGGGGAAAATGGGCTACCTCTTCAATGGTTAAAAGCCTTGTCATAATTCCTATCTTGTCCTGTCTTTTCGGTTTAACAAAGCGGCAAAGCCGGGAAGTTATTGTACCACTTCCGCTAAAAGGGGTCATTTACATCCCCGGTGCCGTCTGCCGGGTTTAGTTTATTTGACTAATTTTCAACAATCTTTTAGGCTTAAGCAGAACTAATAATTAAAGTGACAAAGGGAGGTTTGCAACGAAATGCGTCAGCCTTTCAACTCAATCTATTCGCACGGCTTTGCGCGGGTGGCGGTCTGTATTCCCTTCTTGAAAGTGGCCGACCCCGTTTACAATACCCGGCAAACCCTGGCTCTGGCCCGGCAGGCTTCCGACCGCAGGGCAGCGCTGGCGCTATTTCCGGAACTGGGTATCTCGGCCTATACCAACGAAGACTTGTTCCAGCAAGACGCCCTGCTGGATGCGACTATCGCCAGCCTGGCGATAGTGGTCGAGGAAAGCCGCCAGCTAAACCCGGTCCTGCTGGTCGGGGCGCCGCTGCGTTTTGAAAATAAACTGTTCAACTGCGCGGTTGTGATTTACCGGGGCCAGGTGCTGGGCATTGTACCCAAGACTTACCTGCCGAATTACCGGGAGTTTTATGAAAAGCGCCAGTTTACCTCCGGGCGCAGCGCGGTCAGCCGCGAAGTAAACTTTTTGGGCCAGCGGGTGCCTTTTGGCAACGATATTATCTTCAACGCCACGACCCTGGATAACTTCGTCCTGCACACCGAAATTTGTGAAGACGTCTGGACGCCAATCCCGCCCAGCACCTATGCCGCCCTGGCTGGGGCGACCGTTCTGGCTAACCTATCGGCCAGCAATATCACGATAGGCAAAGCCGAATACCGGCGTGACCTGTGTTCCTCGCAGTCGGGCCGCTGCATTGCCGCCTATTTATACTCGGCCGCCGGGCCGGGTGAGTCGACCACCGACCTGGCCTGGGATGGGCATGCCCTGATTTATGAGAACAATGAACACCTGGCCGAAGCGGAGCGGTTTGCCAGCAAAGAACAGATTATCATGGCCGATATTGACCTGGAACGGCTGGTGCAGGACCGCATGCGCCTGACCAGCTTTAACGATGCCATCGGCGACAACCTGGAACGTGTCAGGGCGATCCGGCGGGTGGACTTCGACTTCCAGGTGCCCCAGGGCGAAATCCCGCTCGAACGCGGTGTGGAACGCTTCCCCTACGTGCCCCACGACACCCGCGAGCGGGACGAACGCTGTTACGAAGCTTATAACATCCAGGTCCACGGCCTGATGAAACGCATGGTCAGCACAGGCATAAACAGAATAGTTATCGGGGTATCCGGCGGCCTGGACTCGACTCAGGCCCTGATTGTCGCGGCCAAAACAATGGACCGCCTGGGACTGCCCCGCACCAATATCCTGGCCTATACCATGCCCGGCTTTGCCACCAGCAGCATAACCCTGAACAACGCCCATGCCCTGATGAAATCTATCGGGGTAACCGCCGAAGAAATTGATATTAAGCCTTCCTGCATGCAAATGCTGCGCGACATGCGGCATCCTTTTGCAGAAGGCCAGCCGGTCTATGACGTAACTTTCGAAAACGTCCAGGCGGGCGAACGGACCTCGCACCTTTTCCGGCTGGCGAACTACCACAACGGCCTGGTGCTGGGTACCGGCGACCTGTCCGAACAGGCCCTCGGCTGGGCGACCTACGGGGTCGGTGACCATATGTCGCACTATAACGTCAACACTTCCGTACCCAAGACCCTGATTCAATATCTTATTCGCTGGGTGATTGGCACCGGGCAATTTGACGAGTCGACCAACGCTATTCTGCAATCAATCCTGGATACCGAGATTTCGCCGGAACTGGTGCCGTCTACCGGTCCGGATAGCGATAAACCGTCCCAGAGTACCGAAGCAAAAATCGGCCCGTACGAATTGCAGGACTTTAACCTGTATTACATCACGCGCTACGGCTTCCGGCCCAGCAAAGTCGCTTTCCTGAGTCACCATGCCTGGCACAACACGAATGGGGGCCTTTGGCCGGAGGGATTGCCGCAGGAACGCCGCCACCAATACGACCTGGCAATAATCAAGAAGTGGCTGGAGGTCTTTGTCTTCCGCTTCTTCAAGATTAGCCAGTTCAAGCGCTCGGCCATGCCCAACGGGCCAAAGGTCGGGTCGGGCGGGTCACTGTCACCACGCGGAGATTGGCGAGCGCCCAGTGACTCGGAAGCCACAGTCTGGCTGGAAGAACTGCGCCAGAACGTGCCGGATTAAGAACAAATACGGCGGCTATTGGCAATGATCTTTAAATTTGCCTGCTCAAAACAAAGACTTTTGCTATAGCCGCAAGTACAGGTCCAAACCGGCAATTCTGAGGTACTATAAAAAAGGCAAAGCTAGACCTTATTTCATAATGGAGGTTTATTATGAGTATGGAACGCTGGAATCCTTTTCGCGAGCTGGAAAATATGCGGCATGCCATGGACCGCTGGCTTGAAGACCGGGGTCTTAATAATGCCGGGTTTGCCCAGACCAATCAAAGTTTAAGCCTGGCGGTTGACTTGCATGTGACCGAAAAAGGCTATGAGCTGACCGCCGCCATGCCCGGGGTTAAACCCGAAAATGTCGAAATTAATATCGACCGCGACCTGCTGACGGTGCGCGGCCAGACGCAACAGGAAGAAGAACACCGGCAGGGCAATTACCTTTATCGAGAACGTCATGTTGGTTCCTATCAAAGATCAATCCGCCTGCCTGAACCGGTAAACCCGGACCAGGTCGATGCCACCCTGGAAGATGGCGTACTACGACTGACCCTACCTAGCCTGCAACAAACTCTCCAACGAAAAATTAATGTCCGACCCGGCCCGGATACTAGCCAGCAGTTAAATAAATCCAATTTTGGAGCAACCGAGGCGCCCACCTCTGGAGGACAAAGTATGACAAACCAACGTCCTGACATTTTAAATAACCTGTCCACCACCCAGATGAATGAAGTGGAAAACCAGGTAGCCGAAAATGATCGCAAAGGCTTTAATATGCGAGCCGAAATGTTTGGCTGGGACCGGGAAACCGCCGACCAGGTATGGCATTACATGACTCACCGGGTTACCAAAGATGAGGTCAAGCGGGCGTTCGGTAACGAAGGCCAACAATAACCGGGGATAATTTTTAGTGCAAAACGGCTTGTTAAGCCGTTTTTGTTTGTTAAACTATTTGCAGGTATTTTACCTGATGTAGGTAATTTACAGTCATAAAGTACTATAGTCATTAAACCGCTATTTAGTTAAAATATTTATTAATTCTGGACTTTATTCGTACTTCGTCATTACAACCGTTAATTATTTACAATTTGTGGTTCGAATTTTGCTAATATTGAGTCCGATATGTATTTTTTATGCCGGCTCACTCCTCTTTATAGGAGTATATGAGAGATTCTTGGCTAAACAAAACAAAATATGCTTGTCTGAAACAATTATCCCTAAAAATAGGAAGTACGAAATTCATGCAGCAACGTTATAGCCTTCGGGGAATTGCTAAAGCATTAAAAATCAAAAGTTTGCATTTTTTTGGATTTTTAATGCTTTTTGGGCTGCTTTTCAGCAGCGGGTCAGGGTTATTCGCCAGTAAAGCCCATGCTTCGGGCGGGTCAGAAAACGAAGTTATTGTACAGTTGGAACCCGGTAGCGATATATATAATATAAACATGCTGCTGGGTACAACCCTGGTACGCCCTTTAAGCCTGGACCGGACCTTCCTGTTAGCCGTACCACCGGGCACGACAGCCGCTGACCTGGTTTCAAACTTACAAACTAACCCGGCCGTTACTTTTGCCGAGCCTAATTTCAAAATGTTTGCAACCGAAGCCCAGCAAGCCTTTATTTATTATGACCAGGGTTCCAGCCTGGAGAACGGCACCAGCAGCCCGGAAGCAGTCAACATTGCCCGGAAGCAGTGGGCCTGGGAACGGATAGACCTTTACAAGTCGCAGCGCTATGGTAAGGGGAATGGCATCATTGTAGCCACCCTGGATACCGGGGCAAATAATCACGCTTCATTCAATAACCAGCTTATTGCTGGCTATAACGCCATTACGATGAGCAGCGATACAAGCGATGATAGCGGGCACGGCACTTTTGTGGCAGGGGTACTCGCCCAGGTAGCGCCGGATGCCTCGATCATGCCGGTTAAAGTTATGAACAGCCGGGGCGAAGGGACCATCGCATTCGCCGCCGAAGGTCTTTACTGGGCCTCTAATCATAACGCCCGGGTAATAAACATGAGTTTTGGTCTGTACAACCGGTCAAAGCTGCTAGAGTTGACCGTGAAATACGCCCAGGACCGGGGAAACCTGCTGATAGCTTCAGCCGGTAATTCCTCCACCGCCGAAAACCGCTTCCCGGCAGCCTTTCCGGGGGTTATCGGGGTTGCCGCCACCGACAGCCAGAATCACAAAGCCTCTTTCTCGAATTATGGCGATAACGCCCGGGTCAGCGCGCCTGGCGTAAAAATCTACAGCGCTTACTATACCGGGGGCTATGCTTACGGCGATGGGACCAGTTTTGCGGCACCCCAGGTGGCGGGCCTGGCTGCCCAGGTCTGGTCCAGGAGACCCGGTAATACGGCTGATTTTGTAAGCAATCGCATCCTTAACAACGCGATTTCGCTGGTGGACGATGACCCGGTGTATGGCGCAAAGCTCGGAAAGGGCCTGATTAATAACTACAAGGCTATTCAGAGCGCCTAATCACTTAATACAATAAAGGCCGGGCTTTCAATGGCGAAACCCGGCCTTTATTGCGCCTGAAATTATGGGGCTTTAAGAAAATATTATACCCCTTTTCCCTGTCATTCTGCGCCACCGTGAGGAGTCCTGGTACCCACTGGGTGCCTGTGGCGAAATGCAACTAGTGTAGAACAGGTCAAGTTCCGTTCTTTCCTGCCTTAGATAAGGTCAGGTCTTCGCTTTTTCGGTAGGCCCACCGGAGCCCAAAAGGGCACCCGGCGATCCCTAGGCTGACAGTTCCTCCTGCGCCTGTTGAAGTTGGCACAGCCTAATCGGGAGGCAGTGTTCGGGGTTGGGCGCTGGTTGGGGACGGGTAAGTCAGACATACTCCCGCATTAGCAGGAAATTCCAGCGCAACCGGGTAGGGCCTGAAAATTAATGGATAGCCTGACCGGGTCAGTCTGGAATAAGGCCAGGTTTAACCGGCGCCAGGACCGAATAAACAGGTAACAAAAAACCTGCCATACGGCAGGTTTTTTATCTATTTACGGGAGTAAATTATTGCCGAATAGCCTGGCGAGTGACTGCACGGTAAATGCCAACCACAATTATGGCACCAAGAACTGCCAAAACGATACTGGTCAGGTTAATACCGGATACATCAGCGCCGAATATGGCTGAACCAATGAAACCGCCTACAAAAGCCCCGACAATACCAAGCAGCAAATCAGCTACGAGGCCGCCCCGGCCGCTGCTCATAATCATGTTAGCAATCCAACCGGCCAATAAACCTAAAATCAACCAAGCAATAATACTCATTTGTGAATTCTCCTTCATCCTAAAGTTTAGTTTTTATCCTTTTCAGTTTCCCGCTTTTCCTAGCTGGGAAACTTTTTTCCTGTTCTGGATACTAGTAATGCACAAGCTGTGCCACTGTTTATGGCCGGGGCTAAATGCATCACCCGGTGGAACCGGAAAAGATAAAGGAGCAAACATTAGCCGAGCTGGCGTAAGGCCAATTGTTTAAACGGCCCCTCCTGTCCGATCAACTCCTGGTAAGTGCCGGATTGGGCCACTTTACCGCCCTGCAATACATAAATCCGGTCCGCGTTGATTATAGTGCTGAGCCGGTGGGCGATCACTACCCGGGTCGCCTGCAAGCTTTCCAGGCTGCGGCTGACTATCGCCTGGGTGTGGTTGTCCAGGGCGCTGGTGGCTTCGTCAAAGAGTAAAATCCGGGGCCGGGAGATAATGGCCCGGGCAATCATGAGGCGCTGCTTCTGCCCACCCGAAAGAGTGCTGCCGCCTTCGGAAATCAGGGTATACATGCCCATTGGCATCTCTTTGAGATCTTTTTCCATCCCGGCTAGCCGGGCCGCTTCCCAGGCATCTTCAATAGTAAAGGGAGCGTTGCCAACGATGTTATTGAAAATATCACCCGGCATAAGCTTGCCACTCTGAATTACCACACCCATTTGCCGCCGGACCGCCTGGATGTCCAGGCCCGAAATGTCCTGGTTGTCGTAGTAGATCGACCCGGCCTCCGGCTTTTCAAACCCCAATAGCAGCCGGAAGATCGAGGATTTACCGGCCCCGGACGGCCCGACAATTGCCACGAATTTACCCGGTTCGATCTTCAAGGAAACATCATCCAGTACCAGCGGCGAGTCAGGAGCATAGCGGAAGGAAATGTGATTTACCTCTATTGCCCCGCTCAGTTCGCCGGGATCGGACTTGTTCAGGTTAACTTCGGGCAGGGTTTCCAGGATAGGTTTGGCTCTTTCGAAAATCGGGACCGCCTGGAAAATGGTGGTAAAGGAGCTTGCCATGCTAATCATTGCGCCCAGGAACTGCCCGAAGGCGGCGATAAAGGCCAGGAAAGCGCCAATACTTAAGGTCCGGTTTTTAAATACGTCCAGGGCCCAGAAAATTACCATATAGACCAGGATAGGCAGGATGGCGTTAAAGACCGTTAGCAAGTTGCCAATCGTGCGGGCTTTGAAAGCCAGCTTGCGTTGGGCGGCAAATTCCCTGGCCCAGACCGCAAAGGCCCGGATTTCGGCCCCGGCTACCCTGAGTTTGGCAATCCCGGTCAGTAGTTGCAGCACCAGGCCGGATATTTTGCCCTGGTATTCGGCCAGGCGGCGCTGGTAGCGCAATTGCCACAATTCAATTCCAATGATTATCGCCAGGATTAGCACGACCAGTCCGACCGCGACCCCGGCTAACCCCGCATCGTAGGTAAAGAGCAAGATCAAACTAAAACTGGAGAAAATGGTTCCCAGAATAGTCGTAATAACCGTGCCGCTAATTAAAGTGCGGATTTGGTCAATGCCGTTGGCCCGGTTTGCCAGGTCACCCACCGAATACTGGCGAAAGAAAGTGGTGGGTAAGCTGAGCAAGCGGTTCCAGAGGCCCGCCTGGATTGAAATATCCAGCTTGCTTTCCAGGCGCAAAATGGCAACCCCGCGAATAACCTGGAAGGAGGCAAGCGAAATGGCGACTACCACTAAACCGGCCAGCACCTGAATGAGATAGCTTGAGTTTGCCGAAGGAATAACCGTATCAAAAGCAAAGCCGGTCATAATCGGTATTGCCAGGTTGAGCAAGCCACCGGCCATACCCAACAACAGCGTTACTATTAAATCTTTGCGTGTGCCCCGGAAGCCAAATTTAACCAGGTCGCGGACCTTGATGGCCTTGTCCGGGAAGGAGCGGTAGAAGACAAAAGCTTTGGAAGATAAGGTCGCCGCGAGGGCAGGAGTAACCGGCTGGCGAGTGCCGTCGGCAGGGTTGACCATTTCATAGGATTTAGGCGAAGTCGGCAACAAAGCAACCGGGTAGCGTTCGCTGCCGCTCTCGACCGAAGCAAGTATTGGCCCGGCATCGGTGCGCCACCAGCGCGGCGTCAGGGTGATTTCTCTGGTGCGCATCCGGGAATTATTGGCAATGTCTTCCAGGGGATTGCGCCTGGTATCCTGCTCCTCCGAAACCGCCGCCGACCGCTGGACCATTATGCCCTGGTAGGTACCAACCAGCTTGCAAGCTTCCAATAGCAGGTCGGCCTGGTCCGGTCCGGCCAGACCAGGCACCGCCGAATCGGGCTCAAGAATCGAGACCAGTTCTTGCAGGGCATTGCGCCCGGCGGCCAGGTCAAATTCGGCCCGCTTACGCAGCCGGTTTATTTCATCGTAAGTCGCCAGCCGGATATTCGTGAATTTTACCCGGAAGAAAAGCTCATAAAACAGGTCGAGGCCATTCCAGAAACCCGGCTGGTCCAGGGCTTCCAACGCCCCATAGGTTACTAACCGGGAGCCGCTCAGGGCCTGGAGCCAGGTAAACCCGTAGAGCGGAAAGAGCGCGTCATCGTAGGGCGACGCCATGTCTTCTTCACCCAGGAAAAGGCATTCGCCTTCGACCGGCTTGAGCCAGACGCCATCTTTGCGCGGGCTGGCAGTCTGCTGGGTTTCCAGGGCCACTTCGGCGTTAGGGTCAAGCAAGACTTCAGTGCGGTTGGAAATAGTTTCTTTGGTGATGTCTTTGGATAAGGCTTCCAACCACTGGGCAATCAGGCCGGTTATTTCTGTTTTAAAGGCAACGTGGCGCGACAGGTGGCGCAGCCGGGACAGCGGCACTTTGACCAGTTCGGTATTCACCAGCGCTACCGCCAGCATGCCCAGCCCTTCGCCGTAACGGTTCGAGTCCAATCCGAACAGGACCTGACCCGGCCCGAAGCTGCATACGTGGTGACGAGCCGCAGCCGGTTGACCGGCTTTTACCTGGACCGCAAAGGTTTCGACCCTACCGGAGCGGACCAACCATACACTGGCCGGGTCGTCCAGCAAGAAAGGCTGGTTACCCCCGACCATTAGAGAAATACCCCGGGTCACCATCAGTTCGGTCAGGCTTTTGTCCACGATTTCGGATGGGTCAATATCCCGGTCATCCAGTTCACCCGGTCCGGGGCGGGCCAGCGGCTGCACGGCCCGGCTGGCGACCAGGGGCGGCGACCCCGACAACGTGGAACCGGCCGGTAGTTTATCCGGCGACCCGGCCGGGACCAGGTTGCCGTCAGGGGCAATTTCAAGCTGCAGGGTTACCGGCTGGGTCAGCGGCACGACTACCTCGGCGGCTACCGCAGCCTGGGTTAACTCATCAAAAATAAATTCGAACTCACCCAGGGTCAGGCGGTCGCCTGGCGCCAAAGGGTGGTTTTCCGAAGCGGCAATTCCGTTGACCAGGGTCCCGTTGGCCGAACCCCGGTCGGAAATGATGAACCGGCGGGTGGCGGCATCGAACCGTAACAGGGCATGCTGGCGAGATACCGAAGGGTCCTGCAACCTGAAGTCGGTATCTTTGGAACGGCCGATTGCTACCGGGCGGTCCAGGGGCAGTTGGACGCAGCGTGGTCCAAGATGCAAGGCCCAGCGGGCCGCGAAACGCAGGACCGGGGCCGGACCGGTCACAACCGGCCGGAATTTACCCGGCTCACCGGCCAGCGGCGTCCGGGGTGCCCGGAACCGCAAGACAGTCGAGCCTATCTGGAACTGGTCGCCTTCTTTTAGCAAGCTGGGCGCTACAAGGGCTTTCCCGTTGAGCCAGGTGGGGTTAGACGCGCCGGGGTCGCGCAGCAGGTAGCCGGTGCCGTCCCAGCGAATCTCGGCCTGCTTCCGGCTAATCTGGCGGGCTGCTTCGCCTTCTTCCAGTAACCGGAAGTCGTTGCCGGACTGGCGGCCGATCAAGAACGGGTGGCGGTGGGTCAGGCGGCAGAAAGAGCCCGGACGCATGGAGGGCGTATGGCTGGCAATAACTTCCAGCCGCGCCATGCCGGGTTCCAGGTCTTCGGGGTACTGGCGGCGGGGCAAGCCGGGCGGCCGGAAAAGCGGCACGCTGGTGACAAACGGCACCACGAAAATTAACTCTACATCACCGCAAGCGATTATATCCCCCGGCAGCAGCGGAGTCGGGCCTGCGATAAATTGCCCGTTCAGGCGGGTGCCGTTAGCCGACCCGGCATCGGACAGGATAGCCAGTTCATCGTCGAGCCGGTAGCTGATAAAGGCATGGCGGCGCGAGACCTGGTTGCCCGGGCTGCTTAAAACAACATCCGCTTCCTGGTGATGCCGCCCCAGGACCAGTGGGCGAGCTTGCAGGCGGCCAAAATCAAGCGGCACGTGGGCCTGGCGGGACCGGCCGTTAAGGATATGTAAATGTGGCTGCAGGACGGTGGAAGGTGTGCTGCCGCCGCCGGGAATAGTGGTAGTTGCCATAGTCTTTCTTTAGCTGGTCGCCATCAACTGGTCGTAGACCCCTTCTTCATCGCGGAGTTCCAGGTGAGTGCCGCGCTGGACAATCTTGCCGCTTTCCATCACGATAATCTCATCGCAGTCGCGGATAGTGCTCAAGCGGTGGGCAATTATCAGGCAGGTACAGCCACGCCGCCGCAGGTTTTCGTCAATCAATTTTTCGGTAATCGGGTCCAGGGCGCTGGTCGCCTCGTCTAAGACCAGTAAAGCCGGGTTTCCGGCCAGCGCCCGGGCGATTTCAAGCCGCTGGCGCTGCCCGCCGCTGAAGTTAGCGCCTTCTTCGGCAATCCGGCCGTTGTAACCGCCGTTACGGGTAGCCACTTCGTCATGAATTACAGCATCACGGGCAGCCTGGATGACCTGGTGTTCGGGGATTGTCGGGTCCCACATTGTCAGGTTCTCCCGGACGGTCCCCTCAAAGAGGAAAATATCCTGGTCCACCACAGCCAACGAATTAGTCAGGGTGGTGCGGGGCAGGGCGGTGCGGGGCTTGCCATCAAACAAAATCTCGCCTTCCCAGGGGTCGAAAAGACCAGAAACCAGCTTGGCAATAGTAGACTTGCCGCTGCCGCTGCCGCCGACCAGGGCCACCCGGCTGCCCGGCTTGAGAGTCAGGTTGAAATTTTCAATCAGGGGCGGAGCCAGGCGGCTGTAGCCGAAACTGACATTCTTTAATTCCAGGACGCCGCTTAACTTCGGCAACCGGCGCGAAACTTCGCTGGTTTCTTCTTCGGTTTGCAGCAGGGGGTCCTGGCGGTTGCTCAATACGTCATCCAGCCGTTTAAGGCCGCCTTCCATCTCTTGCAGGGTCGCGCCCAGGTCCACCAGCTTATTGACCGGCTCCAGGAAACTCGCCATTAGAGTTTGAAAAGCCACCAGCAGCCCGATGGTCAGCTCGCCCTCGATTACCCGGAAACTGCCCAGGGTCAGGATAACTGCCGTGTTAAGGGCGGTCAGCAAGGGCGGGACAGCCGAAAGAAACTGGGTGTAAAGCCCGATTTCCTGCTCGGCGCGGTTGATTTTAGCCTGGTGCCCGGCCCAGCGAGCGAAAAAGTCCGACTCGCGGCCGACCGCTTTTAGGGTTTCAATCATAAACAGGCCGGACATCGAAACCCCGGCCAGCTTGCCCGCTTCCTGCTGCAAGCGCTGGTTTATATCCACCCGCTTGCGCGAAACATAGCGCAGGGCGGCAATGTTCAGCAGGGCGAAGAAAATCCCGACCACCGTCAGGAGCGGGTCGTACAGGAACATCAGTATCGCGTAAAAGAAGATAGTAAAAATGTCCAGGATAGTAGCGGCCAACCGGTCGGAAAGGAGCGCGGCCACCTGGTCGTTGATGGCGACCCGCCCGCCTAACTCGCCCGCGAAACGCTGGTAATAATATTCCATCGGCAGGCGCAGGACGTGCCAGAAGAACTTGCCGGACATACTGGCCGAAAGTTTGGTTTCCAGCCGCAGCAGGTAATACTCGCGCAAATAGGTCAGGATACCGCGCAAGACTGCCGTCATAGCCATGCCGATTATCAGGGGCAAAAACCAGTTATGCAGCTCCCGGACGAGGTAAAAATCTACGAAGATACGGATAAAGCTGGGCACAATCAGGCCCGGAATGACCAGGCTCAGCCCGGCCAGCACCACGTACAGCAAAGCCCGGCTGGAACCGGCCAGCCGTTTCCGCAGGGAGGCGATAGTATCAAATTTAGCCCCGCCGGTGATAAATTCAGGTGTTTTCTCCAGGGTCAATACCACCCCGGTAAACGAGTCGTCAAACTCCTGGTCGGTTACGGTATAGGGGCCGCTGGCCGGGTTGTTGAGATAAACTTTGTTCTTCCCAAACCCTTCGACTACCAGGAAGTGATTGAACTGCCAGTGGACGATCAAAGGCAGGGCCATCGAGCGCAAAGCTTCCGGCTCTTTACGAAAACCTTTGGCGGTCAAGCCATACTGCCGGGCCGCTTTTAAGATATTACTGGCTTTACTACCGTCACGGGAAACGCCGCAAGCGACCCGCAATTCTTCCAGGGGTACAAAGCGGCCGTAATAACCCAGTACGATTGCCAGGGAAGCCGCCCCGCATTCGGCCCCTTCCATTTGCAGCACCGTAGGCGTCTTGACGCGTTTGTATTTCACTCTGGCAGAAGGTGGTTTTTTTGTATTTTGACCGGCTATATCTATAGACATGCCTAACCTTGCCCTTTAAACACCGGTAAAATCAAATCTATCGGACGCTGTTCGCCCACCACCAGGTTGGCCTGGCAGAGCGTACCGTTGCTAAGTTTAAAAGGCGGCCCGCCCTGGGTGGTCCACTTCAGGCCGCTAGCCGACCGGGCATCCGGCTCCAGGGTCACATCTACCTGAATCGCCGGACCCCCGCCGGTCAGCGCGGCCGCCAGTTCAGGACTTTTAAGCTGGTTCGCCAGGCTTTCGGCCGAGACGGGTAACTGCGAAACATAGGAAACAGTACCCAGCAGCAAGCCGTGCTCCTCGGGCCGGACGGTAGTCGGGGATAGCTGAACTTTTGTGCCGGGCTTGATTTGTTTACCATCGGCAAGGGACATCAGCAGGATAGTTTTGAGGGGTTTGCCGTCCTGCTCAACCCGGGCCAGGGGGCTCTGGGCCTTAACCGGGGTATTGTTGGAAACCAGCACTTCCAGGACCGTCCCGGTAAAGGGGCTGGTCAGGGGCTTTTCCGCGCCGCTTTCGGCCCTGAACTTGCCAAGCACCTGGCCCTCTTTGACCGCGTCGCCCGGTTTAAGGCTAAATTCGCTGATTTGACCGGCTTCGGAGAGTTGGATTTCCTGGACACCATCCTGCCTTACCAGCACGCCGTTAGCCTTGACTACCGTCGGGATACTTCCCAGGATACTCCATACCAGCCCGGCAACCACAACCAGGGTAATACCCCCCAGGGCAATCCAACCGCGCAAGTTGGTCACCTGGATCATTTTATCAAGTTCTTCCGGGGTAGCCAGTTTGTCCAGGGCGGCCTGGCGAAAGATGCGTTGTGACATAAAAGTCCTTTATCTGCTCATTTCTCTAACAAAAACCGGCCGGGGAGAAAGACTGGTTAGCCTTTAGAAAGCTAAGTTTATTATTCAACGGTAAAACTTTAGCCGGGAGAATCAGGTACCGATCAGTAAAGTTAAATGGTCAGGAACAAAAGCAAAGTTTAAATTTTTTTACTGACCTATCTTACAAGATCTACAAGCGACAATCTGTAAGCTAGAACACACTTTTCACCGGATGTTATCATTTTGCTTGGGCTTACCCGGGAAAGTAGGACCGCCGGTAACATAAAACAAGTGGTCAGGAACAATTAACTTTTGAATGAATTGGTTGGTTGCAGTTATTATTACATAGCCAACATAGCCACGCAATAGCTTTTTAAAATACCGGGCGGTCCTAAAACGGCCTGGACTTTAAGATTTTTAAGGGCTTTAACTACAAAATTATCAGGATTGCACGCTGAGAAGGATTACATTATACTTTATGATTATTGGCAGCTTTTAACACCTACTTTTTTTGTTTTATCCGTGACAAACCATAATCTGAATTCAAGGTCTGCGCGGAAGTAGTACGTTGGACATTAAGTTATTATGGAGATTAACTTTAGAGAAAGCGGTAAAATAACCCTGGTGGAATTGAGTGGGGAGATAGATGGCAAAACCGCCTCCCAGGCCCAGGAAAAAATACTACCGCTGGTTAAAGAAGATTGCCGGTTAGTCCTGGATTTGAGCCGGGTTGGTTTTATGTCAAGTGCAGGGCTGCGGTTTCTCCTATCACTGCGCCGCCAGATGCCATACGGCGGCAACCTGGTCCTGACGAGCTTACCAGAGCAAATCAAAGATACCATGGCTATAACCGGGTTCCTGGATCTTTTTACTATTTTTGAAACTCAAAGTGAAGCGGTCAACTTCTTAAGTTAAAGGCGGCATTTCCCATGCAACCTCTAATCCTTCCCGCAACCATGGACGCTTTGCAACCGGTTGCTGCATACGTAACCAATTTAGCGACCCTGGAAGGTTTAGGAAAAAAAGCCGTCTACGGGCTGCGGCTGGCCGTGGACGAAATAGTAACTAACATTGTAGTGCACGGCTATGGCGAAAACGGGCAGACCGGGTTATTGCGGGTTACCGGCGAGACCCTGGATAAAGAACTGGTAGTGACTGTTGAGGATAGCGCCCCGCCTTTCGACCCGCGCAAAGCCGGCCGGTCCAGCCCTAATCTTTCCCTGGACGAGCGCCAGCCGGGCGGTTGGGGCGTCCAACTGGCCCTGGAGAGTGTAGACGAGTTTAAGTATGAGCGGGTCGAAGGTTATAACCGCAACATTTTTATCGTCCGGAAACCGCTGGGAACCGCTGTCCAGGCGAGCCCTTCCCTTCAACCGACTTTAGAGCAAACTACGGAATTGAACAACCAGGCCTGGTTGATTTTCAATTCCGCACCGGAACAGGCCCTTGAACTGGCCTTACACGCCGTGGAACTGGCTGAAAAAGGCGGGTTTAGCGGAGGTCTGGGTTATGGCTGGCGCAACGCGGCAGCGGCTTACTGGCTGCTGGGCAGCAACGCCCTGGCCCTCTCCTGCGCCCAAAAAGCCCTCAATCTCTTGCGGGAACTGGACGATAAAGCCGGACAGCGGACGGTACTGACCATCTTTGCCGCTATTTACGGCAGCCTAAGCGAGTACGAAGCGGCCCTGGATTACCAGTTAAAAGCGCTGAGCCTGGCCGAAGAACTGGGTGATAGGTCCGGCAGCGCCCAGTCCTACAGTAATATCGCGGTAATTTATGACGAGTGCGGGCAGACCGAAACCGCCCTGGAATACCAGCTAAAGGGCATGGAACTGGAACGGGAATTGGGCCACCAGGCCCAACTAAGCTGCTCTTATTCCAGCACCGGGGCGCTCTATTTAAAACTGGGCCAACCGGAAAAAGCCCTGGAATACCAGAACCAGGCCCTGGCCGGGGCAAGCGCCCTGGAAAGCCTTTACGATAAGGGCCACATTTTTCTGAACGCCGGGCTGCTATATGAAACCCTCGGAGCTGCCGGGGAAGCGGCCGCTTATTTCAAAGAAGCGCTGGCCCTGCTGGAAAACCTGGGAAACCGGGGCGGCGTGGCCGAAACGCTGCTAAGGTTGGGCCGGATTTACGCCAGGGAAGGCACTTACCCGGAAGCCCTGGCAAATTATAAAAAAGCCTTGAAACTTGCCGAGAAAATCCGGGCGCGCAACCTGACCTACCAGGTCCATGAAGCCTTCGCCCAGGTCTACGAAGCCCAGGGCGATTTTACCCGGGCCTTGCGCCACTACAAGCTTTTTGCCGAAATAAAAAGCGAAGTCTTTAATAAAGATAACAAAAAAGCAGTTGCCGGGATGCAAATCCGCTTCAACGTGGAGAAAGCCGAACGCGAGCGTGAGATTTTCCGGCTTAAAAACGTCGAACTGGCCCAGGCCCTGGAGGAAGTCGCCGCCGCGAACGCCCGGATTGCCGAGCTAAACCGCCAGCTTGAAGCCGAAATGCAGGTAATACGCCGGGAGTTGCAAATCGGGCGGCAGATTCAGGCCGATTTCCTGCCGGAAGCACTGCCACAGGCTGAGGGTTGGGAACTGGCCGTCTGCTTTAAACCGGCCCGGGAAGTCTCGGGCGACTTTTATGATGTCTTTGAATTACCGGACGGCCAGCTAGGTTTTGTGGTCGCGGATGTCTGTGATAAAGGGGTAGGGGCGGCCCTTTTCATGGCGCTGACCCGGAGCCTGGTGCGGGTGCTGGCCCAGCAGGCCACTTCCCGGCTGGTTTCGGCCGGTATAAGTACAGGGTCCCGGTTGCTACTGGAGATACCCGGCCCGCCCCGGCTGGTCTTGGCGGCTGCAACGGCGGAAGTGCTGAATGCCATAACCCTGGCAAATGATTATATTTCGGCCAACCACAGCCGTACCAACATGTTTGCCACCCTTTTCTTTGGTGTACTCGACCCGGCCTCCGGCATGGTCAGCTATATCAATGCCGGGCACGATGCCCCGGCCATCCTGAATGGCGAAGGGCTTAAAGAACGCCTGAAACTGACCGGCCCGGCGGTAGGACTTATGCCCGGGGTTTCTTACAAATTGCGCCAGGTTTATTTAGCCCCGGGTGACCTCCTGTTCGCCTATACCGATGGTATCCCGGAAGCTCGCAATACTACCGGAGATTTCTTTACCGAAAAAAGGTTAATGGCACTGCTTGAAGGGCAAACAGGCCGTCCGGCTAAAGATATATTGGACTTGATTCAAAGTGAAGTGGCCCGGCACGTGGCTAAGGCCGAGCCTTCCGACGATATTACGGCGCTAGCAATCCGGCGGCAGCCCTTACAGGCTGTCAATTAAGGTGATAGCCGGGTGGGAATACACCGGCTCTTTTTCTGCTCAAGCTGTATTTTGACTATTCGTTTAAAAATACAGGTATTAGTTATTGTGTCCTGACGAATATTTGTTTAAGATGTATTAGTTATAATTTGCAGTTGATTTTGTGTGGATAAAAATTTATTTTCCCTATACAGGTGGGGAAATCTGGGTTGCAGCTGATTAAGCGATGGATACTTCCGTTCTAATAAGTAAAATAACACCACCCCAGTCCCAGCTTTTACTGCACCGGCCCCGGCTGCAGGAACTTCTGGATTTAGTGCATACTCAGAATCTATTGATTATCTCAGCGCCGACCGGTTACGGTAAAACCAGTTTGCTGCTGGATTTTGCGCGCTCCACCCGGTTCCGGCTGGCCTGGTTCACCCTGGAGGAACCCGACCGCGACCCTACGGTCTTCTGCCGCTACTTGCTTGAGGCGGTCCGGCGCTCATTTCCGGGCTTCGGCCAGGGCTTTGAAACCCTGTTAAATCAAAACCTCAGCGAGTTGCAGTCCGAGCCAATGCTGCGCCGGATGGCTGACGAATTCGCCCACGAATTGGAGCTGCTCCAGACCCAGACCGACACGACCGATATTCAAACGCTACTGGTCCTGGACGATTTTCAATACGCCGAAAGCCAGCGCGTAAGCTGGTTCTTGCAGCGGTTGATTGGTATCTTGCCGTCTTTCGTCCACCTGATTATCGCTTCCCGGACCCAGCCCAAAAATCTAATGCTGGTCCGGCTGCTGGCTAAACAAAAGGTCAGCTTCCTGGGACCGCCCGACCTGGCGTTTACTCAATCTGAAATTGAAGAGCTTTTAGAGCAGTTTTATAATATAGAGCAGCCCGAGAAACTGGCGTCTATCCTGGCCGGGTACTCGGAAGGCTGGATTACAGCCATTATCCTGCTCTTAAACGCCCGCGGCACCTCGCGCCCCTCCTGGTTTAAAAAGAACCAGCCTAACCTGAACCCGACCGACCTGGGGTTTGAGGTTTTATTCGACTACCTCGCCCTGGAAGTGTTTCACAACCTTGAACCTGATTTACAGGATTTCCTGGTTAAAAGCTCATCGCTGGCCTGGCTCACACCGGAGAAATGCGCCGAATTATTAAACGAGCCGGGCAACCCGGTCAGCATCGAACGCTGCCTGCAATGGCTGCAACACCTGACCAGCCTTAACCTTTTCATCACTCGCCACCAGTCGGACGACGGTCTGGTTACCTACCAGTACCACAATCTATTCGGGCGCTTCTTACAATCGCAACTGAAAAACGACCCGGAAAGCTACCGCAATATTCATTACCGGGCGGCCGTGGTCGAAAAACAGGCCGGAAATCTAATCGACGCGGTCCGCCACCTGGGGGAAGCCGGGGAGAGGGCTGCTGCGGCCGGTTTGCTTAACGAAATTGCCCAATCCCTTTACGCGGCAGGTCAAACCGATTTATTAGCCGAACTGCTGGACAAATTGCCGCAGGGCGAACAGGACGAATACCCTCATTTACTCAATGTACAGGCCAGGCTTTTGCTTGAAAAGGGCGAAAACCAGGCCGCCATGCAAAAATACAGTAAAGCGATTGAAGGCTACGAACAGGCCGGGGTTTTTGACCTGGCCGCCCGGGCCATCGGCGATAAAGCCCAGTTACTCTTGCGGACCGGCCAATTCTGGGATGCCCAGGCCGAAGCTCACCGGGTATTAGCCAATGCGAACCAGCTTATGCTGACCGAGCAGGGCCGCCACGCCATCGGGTCAGCCCGGTTGGTAGCCGGGGCGGTGGCAATTGAACATCACCGGGGAGTGGACGCGGAAAAACACTTGCGGGAGGCATCGGAAATCTACCGCGAGTTAGGCGACCATTTCAGGCTGGCTATAATTGATACCTTCTTCGGGCGCCTCTACCACAACCAGGGCCGCCTGATGAAGTCTACTATTTATCACGAACGGTCGCTCCAGCAGTTTATTAAGAGCGGCAACCGCAGCCGGGAAGCTTACACCCGGACCAACCTGGCGAACAATTATTATCTACAGCGCCGCTACCAGCCCGCCGAAGAAATGCTCCAGGAAGCGCTGTCTTTCAGCACGGACCTCAAGGACCAGTACCTGAATTTGTTCCTGCAAAACATCCTGGCAAATATCTACCGGGATACCGCCCGTTATACCAAAGCGATGCACCACTACGAAGAAGCATTGAGGCTGGCGCGCCAGGGTCAGGTCCGAAAAATGGAGCTGATTATCCTGCACGACCAGACGACGCACATGCTTCTACAGTCCCGCTACGAAGAAGCCACCAGCCTGATTCAATATACCCTGGAACTGGCAATCGACTATAACATGCCAGGCCAGACCGGTTACAGTTACCGGAACCTGGCCTGGCTGGAGTTCGGGCATAAAGCCTACCGGCGCTCGATCGGGGCCAGTGAGAAAGCCCTGACCATTTTTGAAACTACCAATTCGACCCAGGAAGAAGCCAGCATCCTTTTAATCCAGGCGGCTAACTGGTTGGCCCTGGCCGAACCGCGTAAAGCCTTGAATACCTTCACCCGCGCCCTGGAACTGGCCGATGACCTTGGCTACGAGCCTTTCCTGCCGTTTGAATTAAAATGGGCCAACGGCTTGATGGATTTTGTGGCTACCAAGAAAATAAACCCGGTTGTCGAAAGCTTCCTGCGTCGCCACGGCCACCTGTCCCATCTAACTCTGCCGCCCCAGATAAAGCTGGGCAATTACCTGGAACAGCGTTCAATCGCGGCGGTCCCGACTACCGGCCCGCCCTCGCCGGAGGCTGCCCAAAAGATTTCGACTGGCGGATTGACCAATTACGCACTTGATGGAGGCCGCGTCTGGCGTGGTGGTGAGGAAATAAAACACTGGCGCAACACCAAGTCCCGCGAAGCCTTGTTCTATTTATTAGAAAATCCTTCGTGCAGCCGGGACCAACTGATAGATGCCCTATTTGACGATGATGAAGACATTAATGCAACCCACGCATTGCATAATGTGCTCTTTTTGTTGCGGAAAGCAATTGCTCCGGTCGAATTAAAATTACAGGCGCACCGTTACAGTCTGCAAGGAGAAGTCTGGTACGACACCCGCCAATTTACGACCGAAGTAACAGCCGCGCTTGCCAGCCGGGAGTTACAGCCCGAGCGGTTAGCCGCTGCCTTACAACTCTACCGGCGGGATTTCCTGGACCAGTTATACTCAAACTGGGTAATTGAACGACAACGCTACCTTTTGGAACTATACCTGAAAGGTTTAAAGAGGCTGGCCGAATATTACCAGGCCGCCGCCGACTACTCGCAAGCAATCCCCCTTTGGAAACAGATTCTGTTTCGAGACCCCTACAACGAAGAAGCTTACCGGGCGGAAATAACCTGCCTGCTCGCCCTGAATAACAAACCCGAAGCCATGCGCCAGTATACCCAATGCCTGAAAGCACTGGAAGAACTCGACCTTCAACCATCCATGGAAACGCGTTCCTTACTCCTAAAATTAGCTTAAAATTTACTTCTCCCTAACTTTTTTGTGGTGATTTTTGTGTGAGAATCACTTGCTATACTCCTTTTGTACACCGGATTTTCACTCAGGTGGGTGACAGCTAAGTGGATATAAATGGACAAAAAGTGATTAACCTACCGGCTGCTCAGAGCTTTGTAGGAAGATGAAAAATACAGGGAGTTTAAAATGAACGCAAACATTATCGGGTTCGTCAGCACTGAAGAAGGCGTGGAAGCTCGTACTGAAGAAGGCAATTTGTTAGTAGTTCACAGCACCTCACTTTTGGAAGGACCGATTGTTCCCTGGTAATCTTTGAATAGTCATGTTAATAGAGGCAGGCAAATGATTTCTCAATCTACGATAGACCAGTTGACCGTTGCTATTGCATTAGATGGTCAGTTGCGTGGAGAATTTATGATCAACCGCCTGGAAGCTATTGAAGCCTACAATCGCGGTTACGCTCGACGGTTTGGGGAAAGCCCAATCCTGCTGAACGATGAAGAGCGCCGCCTGGTTACTTCAGTACCGGCCGGTACCATCCAGCAGTTTTACGAAGCAATGGCAGCAGTCCTGGAGCAAATTGAGGAAACCGCATTTTACCAGCCACAGTTTATCCCTGGCAAAATGCTTACGACCCAGTCCTTTATTGAACCCGATAGGAACGATTTAATTCCAATCGCGGATCAGGTTTCGGCTGCCTAGCCAAATCGCAGGGTTGGTTATCAATCAGAAAGTTCCTTTATGGCAGCTTTAGGGAAAATTTTACTTTTTAGCGCTACGCAATCTCGCACAGCCCGTCTTAATGCCTTGTTGGGCAAGTTGAACGTTAACTTTGAGCTGGATGTTCAGGCTCTCGAACACATTGGCGAAGTCGATTATAATAATTACAGCCTGGTTTTACTGGATGCCATTCAGCCAAACAGCAACAGTTTGGAATTTTGCAACCTGATAAAGCTGTACTGCCAGTCAAAGATACCGGTGGTTATGCTAGGTCAGGATGAGAGCCTTAAAACTATTGTTGAGGCGTACAAGAATGGCGCGGATTATTATATCCCCTGGAAAGAAACCGGCGAAGAAGCCCAGTTGAATGTAATAAAACAAATTATTCAACGGGCAGCCAGTCAGTTTGGTAGAGTTTCTGCCTGAATATTCTAAAAAGTAAAATTTGTGAAAATTATGGCTGCCTCGGGGCGGCCAATTTTTTTGCTGATTTTTCCGCCCGGCCATCCCCGGCACTTGCCTTTCCCATCCAACCAATTTTTAAAATCCGTTACTTATTTCACGATTCCCTCTTTCATTCTTGCAAAGCTATGGTATAATGTGAGTAAAGGTTACTTTGACAATAACTCATTGAAGTTCCGAGGAAAGGAAGTGCGCTTTGGTAAATGCAAAAACTTTAAACGATTATAGTACCGCGCGGCTGGAAATGACCGAAGGCCAACTGCGGCGCATAGCCGAAGCGGCCCTTGAGGAAGACCTCGGTTGGGGCGATGTATCGACCGACTACTTTATACCATCCAAAGTATCCGCCGAAGCTCGTTTCGTAGCGCGAAGCAGTGGAGTGGTAGCCGGGCTAGATGTGGCCCGGGCGGTCTATCAGGCGGCGGATTCCCAGTTACGCTTCGTCCCAATGACGCTTGACGGCTCCCAGTTAGAAGCCGGTCAAACCCTGGCTATCGTGCAAGGGTCGGCCCGGAGCCTGTTAAGGGGCGAACGGGTAGCCTTGAATTATCTCCAGCACCTGAGCGGTATCGCCACCATGACCGCCCGGTTTGTCGCGGCGGCGGCGGGCACAAAGGCACGGATTGTCGATACTCGCAAAACTACCCCGCTTATGCGCGACCTGGAAAAATATGCTATCCGGTGCGGCGGCGGTTTCAACCACCGGCGTAACCTCAGTGATGGAGTGCTGCTGAAAGATAACCATTTATCCGCCCTGGCCTCGGCCGGAATTCCCCTGGAAGAAGCCTTGCGCCTGGGCAAAGAACGCCTTCCGCACCTGATCAAAATCGAGGTGGAAGTTGACCGCCTGGACCAGATACCGGCCGCCCTGGAAGGTGGGGCCGATGTTATCCTGCTGGATAATATGTCTCCGGAACTCATGCGCAGGGCCGTCGAAATGATAGACGGGCGCGCCATGACCGAGGCTTCCGGCGGTATCAACCTGGACTCAATCAAGGCAATCGCCGAGAGTGGAGTTGACCTGATATCCTCGGGAGCGCTGACCCACTCCGCCCCGGCCCTGGATATCGGTCTGGACTTTGAGTTCCGGGTGAGCAATATTATCTAATCGTTCCCGTGCCTTGTACATCAGGCCCTAGTTGTAAAAATACCTGCACTTTCGGAAATCAAAATAACCTTTGAAACGAGGAGGCCCGGCAAAATCTGCCGGGCCTCCTTTTCTGTCTTATCCCCTGAACCGTTTTACTCCCTTGAATTAGCCTTCTCACCTGGAAAATAAAATATACCCCGGCTTGCACTGCCTTACTTCTCTGGGCAGTCCTGGGTAATTGTTAGACAAACTACGTACCCCTTGTCACGTCATTTCCGGCCGAAGCAAGGAATCGCCGCGCTGTTGGCGTATAGCATCAATTTCGGGGACGAATTAAAGCCAGTCCTTTCTTGCCGGAAATCGCGTATTGTCGTCTTTGGCTAAACAATAGGGAAAACAGCCTTATTTCAGGAGTAGGAAATTGGTCTGAAGTGAGAACCAATAGAAGTGTTGTTTGTTCACACAGTATACATATTGTCTAAACTTTATAATGTATTATTAGCCTTTCTTTTGAAGTATATTTAATTTGTTAAATAAAACTTATACATTTCTCAAAAACCGCCACAGCTCTATGCAAAGGTTGGCTGGCAAAGAAGGTGCCATCTGTAATGGAAAAGTTAGGTTCAAATCTTACCCCGCAAACCTCTCACGAAAACTTCAAAAGCCTGGAAGAATTGTACAAGTCCTACGGACAGCAAGCTTATGGGTTGGCTTTGCATGTGCTGGAAAATAACCTGCTGGCCGAGGAAGCCGTACAGGAGGTATTTTTGCAATACTGGCAGCAGCCCGCTCTTTACACCGGGCAGGCCAGACCTTTTATCAACTGGCTGCTGCGGGAAGTTCATTGCAACTGCCTGGAACGGCTGAAATCCAGCGCCCGGCTTCCCAGGCAGGCAAAACTTAAAAGTTTAATAAACACAGTTCCAGCAAAAGATTTTCACACTCCGGCCCAAAATGAGCCCGGATTAACAGTCCTCCAGGACCAGGCCCAACAGGCTATGTCCGGCCTGTCGCAGGAATACCGCCATATCCTGGAACTGGCCTTTTTCAAGGGCTTGAACCACCAGGAAATCGCCCAGGCTACCGGCCTATCTGCCCGGGCCGTCCGGCAGAGCCTGACCAGCAGTTTATTTCAGTTGCGAGAAATATTGGCCCGTTAACACAGGGCATTCCAAAAATCCTCCGACCCCTAACCAGACCACAAAACGATTTTCTCCGGACCAAATTTAATATACAAGCAGACCGCCAGGCAAGTCTTTGTAAACAGGCAAACCAGGCCCTGACCCCCTTGAATCTGCAGCACAAACCACCCAGTCAAAGGTCCTGGGAAATAAGTAATATATTAACGATTGGAAAATCCATAATAATTTTATTAAAATTATTGTAGTAAATTATTTTTAAGGTATAATATCGATATACCAGGAGAAATATATATTCTCCCGATATACTCCTTAGTTTGGGAATTGTAGTAATACAATTTATTCTCTAGCCGCAAAACTTTATATCATTGTTATGATATATAACCAATCCAATAAGTTTCCCTGCTTACTATTTGTGTAAGTTAAAATCAAAACAGCAGTTTTAATATTTTCCTAAAAGAAGCTTATCTATGCCAAAGTTGAGTCAAACAAGTGAACAGGCGGCCACTACCAGACCTGAGTCGGAGTCCTTAGAGGCAGTGCCAACCGGGGAAAGTGTAGCAAGCGGCCCCTTATTTTCAACGGGCACCGCAGCCGGTAGAAGACCGACCGGAACACCTTTAAACCCCGGTAATATCCTGGCCCTCCAGCGGACCCTGGGTAACCAGGCTGTCCAGCGGCTGATCCAGCGTGAGCGCAACCGGACCGGGGCCAATAAGGCGCAAAATTCAGAGCAGGAACCCCTTTCCGCCGCAACGGAAACTCCGGCACTCGACAGCCCGGCGCTAAATGTCCAGCGCTTCCCGGACGAAACTGAAGCGGACTTTCATGAGCCGGAAGCGGCTGAAGCAAGCTCGGATGCCGCTATAATGAGAGAACTCGGGGACACAGAGGAGAATGAGGACGAGGAGCCGGACATGAATTTGCCCGGCCAGGTCCCGGAAAATGAAGAGGGCGAGGCGGAAGCCGAAGCCGAAGCCGAGGCTGAGGAAGCACCGCCCCCAATGGGACCGGCCCAGATAGCCGCCCAGTTGCGCGAACAGGTCGCGGAAGAAGAACAGGCCGAAGACCAGATAGATGAAGCGGCGGCTGGTGCCGGTATGGGAAACCTGGCCGGGGATGTTGACCGTCCTGATGCGGTTGGCCGCGAAGCTGAAAACCTGGGGGTCCACGCAAACCCGGCGGTCGCCCAGGCCCAACTCCAGGCCGAAGGCGTCCGGGACCCGGCAGCCGAGGTAGGCCAGGCAGCCGCTAACCCCTTGAACCAGCAAATCCAACAGGCTGCCCAGCGGCAAGGTATTGGCAGTTATCTTTCCAGGGGCTTGAACTGGACCGCTGAAGCTATTTCAACGGCGGTTAATGCCATCCTGGGGGTAGGCGGCACAATACTCAACGCCATCGCCAGTGGTGGTTCCTGGCTGATGAAGAAAATCGCCAAAGGCTTGAAAGCCGTGGGTAGCGCTATTGGCCGGGGGGCCAAAGCCGTGGGCAGCGCCATTGTCAGTGGGGCTAAAACCGCCGGTAACGGCGTGGTCAGTGGCGCTAAATATATCGGCAATGGAATCGTCAGCGGCGCCAAGTATATTGGTAACGGCATTGTCAGCGGCGCCAAATCGGCCGGTAGTGCAATTGCCGGTGGGGTAAAGGCCGGAGTGGCAACCTTTAAGAAAAAACCGGTGGCAACTTCTTTTGCCGGGGCTAAGACCGGCTACGGTATAGCCGGACAGGGGGTCACTGCAGCTTCAAACCTGTCCAAGGTGGGTGCGAGTGTTTCCAACGCTTCGCTGCAAGCCGCCGCAAACTTCGCCAGGGTAAGCCCCTGGTTCTCGGCGGTCTTTGGTGCGATTAGTTCGGCCCTGGATCTTCGCTCTTTGATCAGCTCGCTCCGCAAGTCCAGCAAGCTCGACCAACTGGCAAAAGAAGCAAAGAGCAACAACGCAGAACCCGAGATAATCGAGGCCCTGGAATACGCGGTTGCCCAGAAAAAGAAGAAAGCCAGCCGGAAAGGTTTAAGCCTCTTCGGTGGGGCAGCCTCAACCACTGCGGGTGTCCTGGGTATCCTGGGACTATTTGGGGTGCTGGCCTCTAACCCGGTCGGCTGGGCCATTCTGGCCCTGGGTGCGGTAGGCGGCGCGATTGGAATTGGCATATTCCTTTACAAACTTATCCGCTCCAAGACCAAAGAAAACAAGGGTAAGGCCCGGGAGAAACATGCCAAAAAGATCTGGGAAGGTTTGCAGAACCAGGGTGGGGTAGACCGTGCGACCGCCTTGAAAGCTATTACGGCCCTGGGTCTGAAAGAATCCGATGTGACGAAGCCCAAAGGTTGGGAACTAATTAAAGATAAACTGGCCTCCAACTAGCTTAATTCTGATAAAGTCAGACCAGATTGAATCAAAAGTGCCAGGGAAATGTAAAGTTTCCCTGGCACTTTTGATTTAACTTGAAGGTCTGTTCCGATAGCTTAACCTTTACCCAGGAAGGCTTCCACAACATGGGCCGAATTTCGGACCACCTCACCTGGCCCATGGAATGTAATTTCCCCGTGTTCCATGACATAGGCATAGTCTGAAATTTTAAGGGCTTTGTTGGCATTCTGCTCCACCAGCAGCACGGTCGTACCGCCCAGGTTAATGCGCTTGATGATTTCAAAGACCTGGTTAATGATAATCGGGGCCAGACCCATACTCGGCTCGTCCATCAAGAGCATTTTTGGCTGCGCCATCAAGGCCCGGCCAATCGCCAGCATTTGCTGCTCGCCACCGCTCAGGCTACCGGCAAGCTGGCTGCGGCGTTCGGCCAGGCGCGGAAATTCAGTGTAGATTTTTTCCAGGTCCTGCCGGATAGCGGCCCGGTCATGCCGGATAAAAGCACCCAGCTCAAGATTTTCAGCAACGGTTAAAGGGCTCAGAATCGCCCGCCCCTCGGCCACCTGGGCCAGACCGGCCCGCACAATCTGGTCGGTCGGCCAGCGGGTAATCTCCTTGCCCTGGAAGATAACCGTACCCCGGGCGGCCCGGAGTAACCCGCTAATACTCGATAAGGTGGTCGTCTTTCCGGCCCCGTTAGCCCCGATCAGGGCAACGATTTTCCCTTCAGGCACCTGGAAGCTGATGTCGCGGACCGCTTCGATACTGCCGTAATTTACCGAAAGATTTTTAACCTCTAACATGGGTTATTCCTGTCCAAAATAGGCTTCAACAACCTGCGGATTTTGCTGAACCCCGACCGGCACATCCTGGGCAATCTTCTTACCAAAATTCAAGACAATAATCTCGTTGCTGACCTGCATTATCAGGTCAATATGATGCTCGATGACCAGCACGGTATAGCCCTGCCGCTTGAGGGCCAGGATAAATTCGGCCAGGAGCGCCGACTCAACTTCGTTCATCCCCGCAGCCGGTTCGTCCAATAAGAGTAAGGCCGGGTTGAGGGCCAGGGCGCGGGCGATTTCGACCCGGCGCTGGTCGCCGTAAGAAAGCTTGCTGGCCGGTTGATAGGCAAACGATAGCAGTCCCAGCCGCTTGAGCAAGCTTAAAGCCTGCCGCCGGGCCAATTGCTCTTCCTGCCGTTCCCGGGGCAGGCGCAGCCAGGTAGTCAACAGATTGGTCTTAATCCGGGCGTGGTGGCCGACAATTACGTTTTCCAGTACGGTCATGTCGTTGAACAGCCGGATATTCTGGAAAGTCCGGGCAATACCCATCCGGGCAATGATATAGGATTTCTGGCCGGTGATATCCTGGCCGCGCAAAAAGATACGGCCCTTTACCGGGCGGTAGATGCCTGTTATCAGGTTTATCAAAGTGGTCTTGCCCGAACCGTTCGGCCCGATCAGGCCGCAAATAATCCCGGGCGGAATCTTGAAACTGATGTTATCTACGGCGGTAATGCCGCCAAAGACCTGGGTAACTTCCCGCAATTCCAGCAGGGGCGGCGGTTCGCCGCTTTCGCCTGGCGGCGGGTTGCTATCTACTGCCACTATGGGCGGTTCCAGGTCTTTCAACTCAGCTTCGTTAATGGCCGGGGGCGTCCGTTTGAAACGAGAGGGCGCGAACAGGCCGCCCGGCAGGAAAATCACCACCAGCAGCAGGGCCACCCCGTTGATAATCAGCGGTAACTGGGCAAAATTCCGGATGACATCCAGGGAAGTACCGACCACTTCGCGTAAAAAGATTGGCAGGACGGTCAGTAACCCGGCCCCCAGGATGGGACCAAACCAGTGCGTCGTACCGCCCAGCACCCCATAGCTCAGGATATCAACCGCCCGGCTGAACCGGAAATCGCCGTTTTCCAGCGAACCGACCTGGTGAGCATAGAAAACTCCGGCCCCACCGGCTATCGCCGCGCTCATTACAAAGGCCAGGTTGCGGTAGTACACCACATTGATACCCATATTGGCGGCGGCCGAACTGTTCTGCCGGATGGCCCGCAAGGCCCGGCCGGTCTTTGAGCGGTCCAGCCAGTAGAAAAGATAAATCAGGACCAGGAGAAACAGCACCAGCATCCAGGTTTCGGTCTGGCGCATTTTTTCAAAGGGAAAGCCGGTCGAAAGGTTCGCGCCGGTCGCGCCCCCAGTCAGGTCGGGTGTAGTCACGATTAAGACCCGCACCACTTCGCCAAAACCGAGCGTGCTGATGGCTAGATAGACATCGGTCAGGCGCAAAACCGGCAGGCCGATAAGCAGGCCGAGCAGCCCGCACAGCAGCATGGCTAACGGCAGGCTAAGGAAAAGGGGCAGGCCCATTTTAGCTACCAGGATAGCCGATGTGTAAGCTCCCAGCGCCATAAACCCGGCGTTCGCCAGCGACAGCAGCCCGGTATTGAGCGTGATAAAAATGCTCAGACCTAAAATGGCGTTAATCAGGAAGCGGTTGAGGTCGTTAATGTTGGGATGCTGCACGAAGTAAATGCCATAACCGCCCACCGAAATAAACAGGATTCCGTAGAGGATATAGCGTACATACCGGCCAATTTTAGCTTTTGTACTCATGCCCGGTTTGCTTCCTGGCGTCCAAACAGGCCGTTAGGCCGGATGAGTAGAATCAGGAACAGGATTAAAAAGGCAATCGCGTCTTTGTAGTCGCTGCCCCGGTCGAAGTAGGCAATCGAAAAGGTTTCTACCAGGCCCAGGCACAACCCACCGACTACCGCCCCTTCGATATTTCCCAGGCCGCCCAGGATAACTACGGCCAGACCGCGCAGCTCAATATCGGCCCCGATATTCGGGTTAATATTGTTGGTCAGCAGCCCAACCAGGATACCGGCCGCCCCGGCCAATACGCCCCCAATAAAGAAAGTCACCACGACCACCCGGTTTACGTTAATTCCGAGCAGCCGGGCGGCCCGCTGGCTGTAGGCCACCGCCCGGATGGCCTTGCCGGTCCTGGTGCGGCGAATAAGATAACCCAGGGCGACCATCAGGACAATCGAGACAACCACAATTAAAAGCTGGGCCCAGGAGACTCTAACCCCATCCGTACCGCCCAGGTACAACGGTTTAGGGTCCAGCACCTCGCTGGGAAACTTTTTAGTCTGCGAACTGAACTGGGCCTCGGCCAGGCTCACCATAATAATCGAAACCCCGATACTGCTTATCATGGGGGCCAGCCGTTCGGCGCCTTCCTGGCGCAGGGGCCGGAAGGCAATAAATTCCAGTATTACGGCAATCAGGCCGCCAAAAAGCATCGCAGCCAGCAGCCCGACCACCAGTGGCATATTTAAAACGGCCATTACGACCCACCCGGCAAAAGCACACCACATATATGTCGCGGCGTGCGCCAGGTTTACGATATCAAGCACCCCGAAGATCAGGGTGAAGCCCAGCGCGAAGACGGCATACACCGCTCCGCGCGCCAGGCCGTCCACCAGGTTCTGGAGGAAATAGACCGGGTTGGTCAGAAGGCTTGCGTCAACCATAATCTATTGGAAAAGTTCAAACTTGCCGCCTTTGACAATAACCGTAACCGGCTGGTGGACCGGGTCGCGGTTAGCATCAAAGGAGAAAGTACCCAGGACGCCTTCGTAATTCTTAATCTGGGCCAGGGCATCCCGGATAGCTTTCGAGTTGGCGGCACCGGCGTTCTTGATAGCGGTCGCCATCAGGTAAGCCCCGTCATAAGCCTGGGCGGCAAACTGGTCCGGGTCAGTGTTAAATTTCTTTTTGAAGGCAGCCACGAAAGCCTGGCTTTTGGGGTTAGTGCTGCCCAGGAACCAGGCGCTTCCTACGATAATTCCCTCGGCCGCTTCTTTACCATCCTTGTAAATGGTTGGGGTATTAAAGCCGTTGCCGCCGATAATTGGCTGGGTGAAGCCGACTTCACGGGCTTGCTGCACGATGGGCACCGCTTCCCCGATCAGGCCGCTCACAATCAGAATATCGGGGCTGGCGGCTTTAAGCTTGTTTAACTGGGTCCGGAAATCGGCATCGCCTTTGCTGTAAGCCTCGGTCCCGGTAATCTGGATACTGTTCTTTTCCAGTTCGGCCTTGAATACGTCAGCCGCGCTCTTGGTAAATTCGTTGGTGGATTCAAACATTATGGCCGCTTTTTTAGGATTAAGCTTGGCCTTTACCGCCGCAATCGTCCCCGGAATAACCCCGGCCTCCGGTAAACTGTTGCGGAAAATGAAGTCACCCATCTGGGTAATGCCGTTAGCGGTGTTGCTGGTTGCCAGGACCGGCACGCCGGCCTTCTGGGCCAGCGGGTCGGCTGCCAGGGCGGTGCTGCTAAGAGTAGGGCCAAGCACACTGACCACTTTTTCCTGGTCAAGCAACTTGCTCATAACACTGATGCCTTCTTGCTTGTCGCCTTTGTCATCCAGGGCCACCAGTTTAATTGTCGCCCCGCCCAGGAACTTACTTTCGTTTATTTCACTTACGGCCAGGTCATAGCCGTTCTTAATCGCAATCCCAAACGGCGAATTGTTGCCGGTCAAAGTTACCAGGGCGCCAACCTTGATTTCACCGCTCAAATTACCGGCAGCGGCAGCGGTTGTGGCACTACCGGCCGCAGCAGTGGTAGCGGCGCTTCCGGCGGCGGTGGTGGCAGCGCTTCCGGCCGTAGCAGCACTTCCAGCAGCCGTAATCGCGGTGGTGGCGGTGTTATCGCCGCAGGCCGCCAGTAGAGTCATCGAAACTAAGGACAGGAACACTAAAAAACTGAACCTGGGCGAAAATCTCCCCTCATTCATAGTGCATCTCCTTTGATTAGCGCTAAATACAGAACTTTCACGAAGATTATTTAACTTTTTCGATAAGGCGGGCGGACTTAACTCAACTATAAGATGTATAAAAGCTAACGATAAACCCGGATTGCTTAAATCAATGCTGATTATAATAACCTACCAGAGTAATTTAAATTATCACTGGCTGAATTGTGCGTAATTAAAATATACGTTCAGCATGAGGTAATGTCAAGTTAATAATTAATCTGGCCTTATTTTCCGGCCGGGGCTCTTTAGAAGTTAAGAGAAAAGAATTTTCCCTATAAATAAAAAAGCCCCCTGAAATAAGGTATAATCTGAAATTATACCTTCCTGGTTTGGGCCAGGCTGGCACTGGCTGACAAAGTACCGGTTTTATAACCGGCATGTATGGCATTTGTCCGGAATTTTATTTAACTAAAAGGCGGCTGTTTATCCAGATCGATCCTCGTATAACCAGATTAAGTTTCAAGAGCAAGATTTTAGGGGTACTAAAGTCTTTTTATATTTACCTGCCGCCCGGCTACAATGAGCCGCAAAACCAGGTGCTAAAATACCCGGTCCTCTACCTGTTCCGGGGTCACGAGCGCGAGTGGGTCAATTTGCATGAAGATAAATCGCGGGAAGGCCGCAGTATTGTGGATGTCTACCTGCAAGCGCTGGAGCAGGGACAAGTAGGCCCTATGATTTTGGTCTGTCCGGGTATTACCAGCGACGACCAGCGCGTCCCCGGGTTGCTGGTAAATTTCAAGCAGCCGGAACTGGCCAAAGGCTCGCGGGGAGTTGGCACCGGGCAATTTCAGGACTTCTTTATCAGTGAGTTGATACCTTATGTGGACCGCAATTACCGGACAGCGGGTGCGGCACACCGGGCGGTAGATGGATTTTCGCTGGGCGGCTTCCAGGCAATTAAGATTGCCGCCCAGTATCCCGGGATGTTTGTAAGCGCCGGGGCCTATGATGGCACTTTTTTCTACGCGGACCCGACCGGGGCCGAGGTCAGCCAGGCAGACGCGCTCTTCCGGGCCGGATTATTCGACCCGGTCTTTGGGCGGCCCCGCGACTTTACGTTCGCGGCCCGGCACAACCCGGCCAATCTTATTTTGAACAGTTCGCCGGAAGCGCTGTCCAGGGTCTTCTGGATGGTCCAGACCGGACCGGAAGCAGCCGAACCCAGTGATGCAAACTTCTACCGGGGACGCTATGTAGCAGGACTGCTTGAGGAAAAAGGCGCAGCCAACCGGGTACCTCTGGTCATCCCGGACGGGCGGCATAACTGGGCCACCGCCGACCGCCATATGGCAATCACTTTACCCTACCACTGGCAGGCCCTTTCGGGCACTCCGGTTCTGCCTCAAACCAATATTGTGTCATAAAACCGGCTAATAACTGCCCAACTGGCGGCGGCTGGCGCGGAGCCACTCAATGGTGGCTTCATTTTGTTTTATACGTAACTGCTGGACCAGTTGGGCGAACTGGTCTTCTTCAACCGTCCGGTCGCGGTTGCGTTCCTGCTCGCTGGGCCGGGGATGGCTGCGCTTGCCGGTGGACCGCATACTTAAATCTTCTTCTTCATTGTAATCGAACCCGCTGTAGTTCCCGGCGCTGATACTCATAACATCATCAATATCTTCGTTCAAGCTGATACCGCGCTGCAAGCGGTCCAGAAGGGCCAGGCAAATTTCAAGCTGACGGTCAATCAGGGCCAGCACGTCATCTACCCCAAGCTGGCGGGCGAAATATAGCTTGACCAGGAAGTCCAGCCGGATGTCACGAGAGCGGCCGACCGGGGTTCTGGCCCATTCCATAAAAGCGGCCCGGCCCAGGGCGGTTAGATGAAAAATCCGCTTGGGCGGCCTGGCTCCCTGGCTTTCCAGTTCGGCTTCAATATGCCCGGCTTTCTCTTGCTTCTTTAACAGTGCATATAACATACTCATTTCAAGATGGCAGATTTCACCCAGGGCGGTTTCTGGCGAAAAGCGCCGGGCCAGTTCGTAGCCATGTTTTGGCCCATCCAGGAGCAAACCCAGTAAGGCGTATTCGGTCGGCATAGCGTCAGAAATCATACACCTACCCATGAAAATTATAGATTAACAAGCTTGTGAATATTCAAGATTAGAATATAAAAAAACTATACAATTATTTTTATGTTAAGTCAAGTGAGCGGGCGAATTAAGGCCGGAAATCAAAAAGGCCCGGTTTATTGAAAACCGGGCCCTTCGTATTTAAGATTTTACCTGTTCACCGCTTCTACCAGCTTAGTCGTCTTTGACTTAAGTGGAGAATTGTAAGAAAATCCCATCGTTCTTGCCTGCCGCTCAATCGCTTTAATAATCCGCTGATGCCTGGGTGTTAAGAGTTCAGGTCGCATAATTGGATCTTCGCGATACAATTGTTCGGCCCAAACCTGGTTATAGTCGGGTAAGACAGATAGATGAAAACTACTGGCGAAGGGGAAATTAATATATATGTATTTCCACAATTCGCGATCAGCTCGCAGGGTAAGAGTCATAGCCATTTTTAGCTCCTTTGCTTCGATTTAGCGGCGGCTCTTCCACGAAATATTGAAAATGCCACGTTCCGCGCCCACCCTACCAACAACATCGTTGAAGGGGTTGAAAAGCACCAGCCAAGAAACAAGAATTTATTCCGGTTAATTCCGGGTTTCCCTGGATAAGTTGCAAAATCAGGACAGCCTCAACGCCGCCTTTTTTGAATTTATCCGTGCCTTTCATGAGTATTGTATCATAATTCTCACCTGGTATTACAACAATTTTAATGCCATGACTGGCATTCTAACGTCATTCTAAGCATTGAATTTAATTAGTATTTGGTAAGTTTTTAAAGAGTTTAGCCTATTACGAAAGGTTAAACTCAACCAAAAGAAGCCGGTCCACCACCACCGCTGAGGTAACCTTGTAACGTGATTGGAATTTTCCAAGGGTCTGTGACTGAAAATCAGGGCTATGCATCCAGGGGATGTCACGGGTTAGGGTATAGGGCCGGGCTTCCGGGCTTATAGCGTCAGGCGGCAAGTTTAACTCAAAGACCAGCCAGGTCCGCCCGGTTAACTCGCCTTGACTGACCCAGCGGGTGTTTAATTGCTGCAACAGGGCCGGAAAGACGTTAGGGAAAGGGTATTCTTTCAGGAGGAATTTGGCCGGGGAAAGGTTTTCGTTGTAATAGACCAGCGGTAACCAGCCAATATCGGTGACGTTCACGACCATATCACCCGGTTGGGCCTGTTGGTGTAGATAGCGGTTGACAGCCGGGGCATCGTAGCGAGCAATATAGACCGGGTTTAGCCGCCCGCTGTACATATCAGGCAGCAGCCACAGGCCCAGCAGGACCGCTACTACCAGCGGGACACCCGCCAGCACCCAGCCGCCCGGGCGCTTGCGCGGCCGGAAGACCGTCCAACCCAACACCAGGTAGAAATAAGGGGCGCAGGCAATCAAAGCTTTGTCCAGGTAGAGCGGCTGGAACACCAGCGAGATCAGCACCAGCAAAAGCAGGGGCCCGAGCAGCAGCCAGCCGGTCAAAGCCAGGGCCGGTCTTTCCGGGCCGAACAGCCCCCGGCTCACCTGCCACCCGGCCACCAGCAGGATTATTACCACCAGGCCAAAAGCCGCTAAAAAGCTGGCCGGGTCAAGTACGCCGAAAATAAAGCTGTAAAAGGTCCGCAGGATAATTAAAAGGTCCGGTTGGGGAATCCAGAAATTATCTTTAATGGTATCCAGCCGGTTAGACAGCTTGGGCCAGAGCAGCAAGCCGCTGGTCAGGCCGGTAGCCGCCCCAGTCAGGACTATACGGGGCAGGACGCCTTTGCGGCCGTATTCTTTCCAGAGGATAAAAGGGAACAGGCCAAGCGCCAGCAGGTAAAAGGCGGTCGTAAAGTTGACGAATAAACCGGCAACCCCGGCCAGGCCCATGCCCAACCAGTCCCGCCAGCGGTTGGTTTCCAGGGCGCGCAGCCAGAAAAAGGTTGCCAGCAACACCAGGAAGGCCAGGCTGGAATAGTTCCGGGCTTCCTGTGAAAAGTAGACCTGGAAGGGGGAAACCGCCATTAAAGCAGCGGCGGTCAGGGCAATCTCTGCCCGTTCAGGGAAAATCCGGCGGCCTATCAGCCAGGTCAGCCAGATTGCCGCCACGCCCGGCCCAACCGAAAACAGCCGTATTACCCAGTCCTCTCGCCCGAACAAAGTCAGCCAGGCTTTAAGAGCCAGGTAATAGCCGGGCGGGTGATTATCCCCGGTGTTCAGTCGAAGCAGGTCCGGCCAGTCCTGCCGGGCATAGACCGCGCTTATTACTTCATCAAACCAGAGCGGCCGGGCGCCCAGCCCGAACAGGCGCAAGATAAGCCCCAACCCGGTTATTGCCAGGGCGGTCCGTCCGGGACGCTGTAATAGTAGTCTTAAGCTTTGCAAAAAAGATTTTTAGCCTTCTGAAATTGTTACTAATGTACTTTGTTTATTTTACCCTTTAATTTACGCTAAGCAACGGGTAATAGCATTTTTAGAACAGCCATTTCTCCTACAAACCCCTGAACAGACCTAAAATCGTTAAAAAAGCATCTCAAAGCCTGAAATTTTAGTCTAAAAAGAGCGGCTGCACTAAACCGGCCGGGAAATTGTGTACAGCTTGCCTATAGCTAAATCTAATAACGTTTGATACTTTATAGTTATTAAACAGGCACTTAAAGGACAAAACCTAACATTCTTCAGGCTCGATTTAACCAGTCAATTTAAGTGTATGGATTTACTGCTTAAGTAATGTCCCAGGCAAACCGGCGGTCAACAACCTGGTCCGGAATTAAACGGTTCCAACTTTAAAATGTGGGTGGAGTTCCCACGTCTAATTTACTTTTTCTGAAAATTGATTGAACATCAAGGGTTTAATAACCCGGCTTAAGTAGAGTGACCGGTATATCTCTACTCTATTTGGTATGCCCTTTAACTTTTCCGGTAGCAATTGCATAGGGGGGAATGCGCCAGGAATTTCTAAAATTTCTGGTGCAAACCCGGACTTAATAAGTAAGGGTTGAGGATTTCAGGCCACCTGATTTGTGTAAGTAGTTAAGTCTTAATCAAGAAGGGAATGTAAATGTCATCTAATGAGAAATTGGTAATTACCGGCAACCTGACTAACCGTCGATCCTTTTTACGAAATTCCGCCGGTCTGGCCGGGGTGGCCCTGAGCGGGACCGCCCTGTTACAGGCGTTAGCCGCCTGCGGAGACTCAACTGCTACCCCCGGTTCGGCCGGGGCGACTACGTCTGCCAAAATCCAGCAAGCCGCCACACTGCAACTAAACTGGATTAAAAACTGCGAGTTCGCCGGAATATTCCTGGCTGTAGACAAAGGTTACTACAAAGACGAGGGCATTGACTTATCGCTGCTGCCCGGCGGCGGCCAGATTGACTCGACAACGGTAGTAGTCAGCGGCTCCGCCCAGATCGGGATTGTCTCGGCGGCAACTACCCTGCTGGCCTCACGGTCCAAAGGTACGCCCCTGGTAGCAATTGGCTCAACCTTTCAGAAGTCCCCCGGAGCGCTGGTGACAAAAGCCTCCAGCGGGATAAACAGTCCCCAGGATTTTATTGGTAAGAAGATCGGCATCCAGAACACCGCCCGTATTTCGATAGAAACCATTCTTAAGCTCCAGAAAATCCCGATGGATAAAGTTACCCTGGTTACGGTCACCTCGGACCCGACGCCCCTTATTACCGGCCAGATTGACCTGCTGACCTCTTTCTCGACCAACCAACCGCTGACCCTGAAGGACAAAGGCATCGAACCAAAAGTCTTTCTATATTACGACCTTGGCTTTAAGCAAGAAGCCGATGTCATTTTTACTACCGAAGACACCCTGGCTAAACGGCCGGAACTGCTTGAGGGCTTCATGCGCGCGACCATGAAGGGCTGGGAATACACCGCCAGGAACCCCGATGAAGTGGCCGAACTGGTCGTCAATAAATATGGCGAAGGCTTATCGCTGGGCCAGCAGAAAGCCCAGACCAAAGCCGGATTGGAACTGATGTACAGCGATTTAAGCAAAGAAAAAGGCATGTTCTGGATGAATAAAGAAGTCTGGGATATGACTAACCAGACCGCCATAGACTCCGGGATTATCACCGCTAAGTTAGACCTTAACAAGGCCATGAACTTTAGTGTTTTGGAGAAACTGCATGGAAAGAAAGCCTAGCGCCTTAAGCGAAGCCCCGGACACCACCGAGTACGCCCTGGAACTGACTGATGTCGGCATGACCTACAACGCGGGCGGCCAGGCGGTTAACGCGCTTCAGGATATCAACCTAAAAGTCCGTAAAGGTGAATTTGTAACCCTGATTGGTCCCAGCGGGTGCGGCAAATCAACCATTCTGCGGCTGGTAGCCGATATTTTCCCACCCGGCAGCGGCACAATCCTGGTGCGGGGCCAGACTCCCAGGCAAGCCCGCAAGCAGCGAAATTTCAGTTTTATGTTCCAGGACCCTGGCATGTTTCCCTGGCGGAATGTGCTAAACAACGTGGAACTGCCGCTGGAAATTGCTAAATCGGCTAAAAAAGTCCGGCAGGAAAAGGCTCAAAAACTGCTGGAACTGGTCCACTTGCAGGGCTTTGAAAAGCGCCAGCCAAACCAGCTTTCCGGCGGCATGCGCCAGCGCGCGGCAATCGCCCGGGCGCTGACCCTGAACCCGCCCCTGTTGCTGATGGATGAACCATTTAGCGCCCTTGATGAAATTACCAAGGGCCGGATGAACCTGGAGCTTTTGCGCATCTGGGAAGAAACGACGGCAGCGGTCCTTTTTGTAACCCATTCAATAGAAGAGGCCGTTTTTTTATCCGACCGGGTAGTGGTTATGACGCACCGGCCGGGCCGGATAAAAGCGATTATTGAGGTAGATTTGCCGCGCCCCCGGGCCACCGATATGGCCGAACGAGCGCGGCAGATATTTCCCTATAGCCTTAAAGTAAGGGAAGCCCTTTATGCTTAAAGAAAACACGCTGGTAATTGAGCAGGCCGCCGAAGTCAAAGTTACTTACTTTGCGGTCGAAGATAAAGTCAATGAAGGGGAAACTTCTCCTCCCAGGCGAAGAAACTGGCTTAAGCACCTGCGCGGCTACATGCTGAGTATGAGTGTCATTGTCGGGATTCTAGTGGTCTGGGAAGTTTTTGAAATCATCATGGCGGTGCCTACCTACGTCCTCCCCCGGCCCAGTGTCATCGGCGAGACAATGGTCAAAAACTTCGACCTGTTACTGCGCAACTTCGGGGTAACCGCCCTGGAAGCCGGACTGGGTTTTATGCTAGGTAACAGCGTCGCCATTCTTATCGCAATTCTTTTCGTCCACTCGCCTTCCATGGAACGGGCCCTTTTCCCGGTAGCGATAACCATCCGGTCAATGCCCATTGTGGCGCTGGCACCGCTGTTTCTGCTGTGGTTTGGCACCGGCATTACCCCCAAGGTAATAATTGCCGCCCTCAGCGCCTTCTTCCCGACACTGGTAAATGCCGTTAGAGGTTTTAATTCGGTTGATAAATCCAACCTGGAAATGATGTACACCCTGGCCGCCTCCCGGTGGCAGATTTTCACCAAGTTACGCTGGCCCGCCGCGCTGCCCTATATCTTTGCTGCTTTGAAAATTTCCACGGCGGCCTGTGTTATCGGCGCCCTGGTGGCGGAATGGATCGGTTCCGACCGGGGCCTGGGCTACCTGGTGGTAGTCAGTACTTTTGAGTTCAAAATAGAGCTGCTCTGGGCCACTATTGCGGTAACTTCGCTTTTTACAACCTTGCTGTTTCAGCTAGTGGGATGGATAGAACGGTGGGCTATTCCCTGGAATAGAAACGCCGGTCAAGTTGAATAAACGCCGGTCAAGTTGATTAATGGAAGGGATTAGATAAATGGATTTGAGTACAAGTATTACCCCTGAACGAGTGACCGACCCATCGGAAGTATGGGATTTATTACAGAAAGACGGGGCGGCAATTTTGGAAGCGCCGGACCTCAGCCTGGAAGGTACCTCAAACGCTTCCAGGGCGGTTATGGGTGAACACCTGCTGGGAATCGGGGAAACTATCCAGGTTACTTCTTTCCCGGACCCCAGGCGCCCTACCGGTCTGGCGCCTTCCCAACCGCTGGTCGCGCACGTTGACGGCTATTCTTTCGGCCTGGTAGCCCCGGACTATATCGTTTTGCACTGTACCCACGCAGCCAGCGATGGCGGCGATTCCTTTCTCCTGGATACCCATAAGATGTTGGACCTGCTGGATAGTGACCCCGAACAGGCTGACTTAGCCGAATTTTTGCGCAACGTGGAAATTGACCACTCGGAACCGGGCATGCGGCCCGATACCGGCCCGATTATGCGCCGGACCCCGCAGGGCCGGACTAATATTCGCTACCATACTTTTATGAGGCCGCTCGCTACTTCGCCGGAGGCCGCCCAACACCAGTTGATGATTGACCGGTGGCGGGCGCTCGTCAAGGCCGAGTCGGCTAAAGCCTTCCGCTTTCGCCTGCAACCGGGTGATGCCGTCTACATCGACAATTACCGGGTAATGCACGGCCGCGACCCTTTTACAGATACGGTGCGCTTATTACACCGCTGCTGGATGTGGTCTGGTGATAGTTTTGGCCTGCCGGACGGCATCCTGGGTTCCTATGCTGGCAGCAGCGTATTAACCATGGCCTAGGCTTTTTATTTAACTTTAAGACAGTCAATTTAGACTTCAGGAGACAAAGTTATCTATGAGTAATCTCAGTATTGTACCCAAAAGAACAGCCGACCCGGCAATCGCCCTGGAACTGCTACATCAAGATGGCGCAGTCATCTTCGTAGCCCCTGAACTGACCTTTGAAGGCACCAAAGACGCGGTCAGGGCCGTATTAGGTCACGACCTGCCTGCGATGGGCGAGCCGGTGCTGATTGTTGCCGAAGGCAATAACGACAAGTCCTTACCGACAACCGATATTTCTTACGGGCATACCGATGGTTTTTCCTACGGTTATGACACACCCGATATGATCATGCTGCACTGTATCATCCAATCCACCGGGGGTGGCGCTTCTTTCATACTCGATGGTTACCGGCTGCTGGAACAGATGGACAATGACCCGAAAATGGCCGACCTCTCAAATTTCCTGCGGACGGTTGAGATTGACCAGTCCGACCCCGGAATGCGCAGCGACTTCAGCCGGGCCGTCCGGATGACCGACAAGGGCCGCGTTTGCATCCGCCATCACCGTTACCAGCGAGCCGTAGAAGATTCCCCCGACTACGAGTACCAGAAGGCCATGTTAGGCCGCTGGCGAAAATCGGTAATTAAAGCCTCACAAGAAGTTGACCGGTTCATGTTGCAGCCGGGCGATGCTCTTTTCATTGATAATTACCGCGTAATGCACGGGCGCGACCCTTATCCGGGCGACGCTCGCCGCTTACACCGGATCTGGATGTGGTCGAAAGACAGTTTCAGTGTGCCGGAAGGCATGCTCGGCTCGGACAGCGGCACCAGCACGGTTAAATATGCCGGGGCGATTGCTTCCGAGAAATACTAGTTTGCGCTAGCCGGTTTTGACTACCGGCCTCTAAAGCAAAGCCATAGTTTAAGAGGCCGGGTTATTAACTAAGGGTCTGTCCGGCTGAGCCGGGCGAAAGTCCCAAAGAATATGAATCAAAAAGCAAAGCCCGGAATTTCTAGGCTTTGCTTTTTGATTATTCAGGACTTAATTCAAGCCCGCTTGATTAACGCCCACCGCCCGTTACACGGTGCGCGGCGGTAGACCGTCTTTGTCGGTGGCCCGGTCGGAATAGGTATCGTTACCCAGCCCGGCTTCAAGACCAAAATCTCGATAAGGCTGTTCCCGGTAAGGCTGGTCCTCTAGAGTCGGGGTAATCGGCCTGCCTACCGCTTCGCCATCGTCGGTCGCGACCGTGGCATTGCGGGGCGGGTTGTAATCCCCACTGAGCGAGGTAGTGGCAGTTGAGCCGGTATTGCCGTACCCGCCACCGGCCGAGCCGGTAGGAGTAAATGTATCATCCGTATCTTCGTCCCGGACAAAGCCGCCGGTAGCCTCGTTGCGGTTGTAGACCTGGCCGGGACCGGGCCGGGAAAGGTCATAATAGCGGGTGCTGACCGCGTGATTGCGTTCAAAGACATCCATGGCCGATTCCAGTAACTGGCCGTTCGCGGCGTGAGCCGTTACCAGGGAATTACCGCTCTTTACATGCTCGCTGTATTCGGTTGCTTCATCTTCGGGAATACCCGACCCGGCCAGAGCGCCAGTGATGCCGCCCAGGGTGCCACCAATTAAAGCGCCGCCAACCGTGGCACCAAAGACCCCCGCCGCGATAACCGGGCCAACGCCTGGTATCAGGGCCGTACCGCCCGCCAGCATCCAGCCCAGGACCGCCCCCAGGGTACCGCCACCAAGTGAGCCAACCAGGGCTCCCTGACCGGCTTCGTTACCAGTGGCTTCGTCAAGGTCATGCTGCACTGTCCGGTCTTTTGCGACTACCGATATAGAATCGGGCGTAAAACCGGCAACCTTTAATCCATTTATTGTTTCTTCGGCGTCCGTCGGATTTTCAAATATACCTACGACCGTATGGCCGGTCCTATCATAAGCTTGTGACATTTCTTGAAGCTCTCCTTTCTCGACTGCCGGTGCTGGCCTACCAGCGGAATGGCAACCTTTTCGGGACCGCTTCTACTTGCCTTTCAAGTAGAGCTAATCCACGCATCGCTTCTGTGGTTATGTGAAAAAGGTCAAATGTTGGCGTGCCTCTTTCTTACTAGTTTACAAGGCAATATATGTGCCATAATGTAAAAGATAATTATAACAAACAATGAACAATATTTAACTACAAACAAAACTTATCAAATAGAAAATTTTAAATAATAAAGAGTATTGACAAATAATCATAAAAATAGTAATATTAAAATATTGCTACACCAGCCCATAAGGGCAAAATTTTAAGAGGGGAAACATTTAAAACCTCTTTAATTCGACAAATACTAACTGAATAAGTCCTTTGAACCTATTCACTAAGATGAAGGGATAATTGTTATGCCATTAGTTGGAAACCCGGCCCCGGATTTTAAGATACAGAGCACCAGGAACCTCGAAACCCTGAAGGACAATGTAAGCCTGGCCGATTACAAGGGCAAATGGTTAGTGCTTTTCTTTTACCCGATGGACTTCACTTTTGTCTGCCCCACCGAGATTATTGCGTTCAGCGACCGGATTAATGACTTCAAGGAAATTGACGCCGAAGTACTGGGCGTCAGCACCGACAGCAAGTTCAGCCACAAAGCCTGGATTGAAACCCCGGTCGAGAAAAACGGCCTCGGCGGCATCGGCTACCCTCTCGCTGCCGACCAGACCCTGAAAGTAAGCCGGGATTATGACGTTTTGATTGAAGAAGAAGGCGTGGCCTTGCGCGGCCTGTTCATTATCGACCCGGACGGCATCTTGCAGTACCAGGTTATCCACAACCTGAACGTTGGCCGTAACGTTGATGAAACGCTGCGCGTAATTCAGGCCCTGCAGACCGGCGGACGCTGTGGCGCAAACTGGCGGCCCGGCCAGGGTAACCTGTAAGCGGTAAACCCGCATTCCTCTTAATAAAGAGAGTGAGTGCTTTAAATAAAAAAAGGGGCAGGGTTGTTTGATTAGCTCCTACCTCGCTTATTTAAGGGTTAGCCAGCCACAATACAGAAAGAGGTCAAAATGGGATTGCACATGAATTCCCCTTTACCTTCACTGGAAGGTGCGACCAGGTGGTTTAACGTCGAAGAAGGCCGCCAGGCATTTTCCAGCGAAGAATTGAAAGGCTCACCGACAGTAGTACATTTCTGGTCGGTAAGCTGCCACACCTGCCACGAAATAGCCGGCCAGGTGCAAGCCTGGAAAAAAGAGTGGGAGCCTAAAGGGGTAAAATTTATTTCAGTCCACCAGGCCAAGTCGGCCGCCGACCTGGACCTGGCGAAAATTGAAAGAGATCTGCAGAAAATGGGCATGGACCAGCCGGTCGCCGCCGACAATGAATTTAAAATCATTGACGCCTTTGGGAATGAATTTATGCCCGCTTTCTATGTATTTGATAGCAACGGAAAAATGCGCCATTTCCAGGCCGGGGACCGGGGTTTCGACCGCCTGCTGGACCGGATTGCCCGGGTAGTAAACGAGGCAACCGCCGAACCTAACGCCTGAGATTATAATAATTAAAAGCCCTTCGCAGTTCAGATGAATTGCGAAGGGCTTTTTTAATATTCCAAATCCGGTTGAACTCCTGTCATTCTGAGTGAAAAGAGGAGTATAAGTTAACCATCCTGGAATGTCATCCTGAGCCGAGGCGAAGTTACCCAGGGGGTACCAGGAGCCTTCGACTTCGCTCAGGATGACAAGGCTGGAAAGTTGTCCTTCCAGGCAGACGGGTAAAGTCGCAAACCTTGACTAAGGCCTCGTCCGGAATGACAAAGTTTCAGAATCAAGGAGTACCTGCTACTACTTAATCCCGGTTGCGGATTTCGTAGTTGGGCGCTTCTTTGGTAATCTGAATATCGTGCGGATGGCTCTCCCGCAGGCTGGCGCTGGTAATCTGCATGAACTTGGCTTTCTGGAGTTCCTGGATGTTTTTGGCACCCACATAACCCATACCGCTACGCAGACCGCCGACCATCTGGAATACCAGGTTCCGCAAGGAACCTTTGTAAGGCACCCGGCCTTCGATTCCTTCGGGGACCAGCTTGACGCTGTCCTTAACGTCATCCTGGTGGTAGCGTTCGCGAGCGCCTTCACCGGCCCGCATAGCTCCCATAGAACCCATACCCCGGTATTCCTTGAAGTTCTCACCCTTGAACAGGATTACTTCACCCGGGCTTTCCTCTACACCGGCAAAGAGCGAACCGATCATAACGGTATTGGCTCCGGCTGCCAGGGCTTTGGTAATATCACCGCTATATTTGATACCACCATCGGCGATAATCGGGATGTTATATTTCGCGCCCGCTTCGGCCGCTTCCATAATCGCGGTAAGCTGCGGCACCCCGATACCGGTCACCACGCGAGTGGTACAGATTGAACCCGGCCCGACACCCACCCGGACGGCATCCGCCCCGGCCTTGATGAGAGCTTCCGCGCCCGCGCCGGTCGCCACGTTTCCGGCAACCAGGCAAATCTGGGGGAACTTCTCTTTCAGGTCAGAAACAGCCCGTTGGACCGCAATGGCATGGCCGTGAGAGCTGTCCATAACCAGCACGTCCACATTGTGGCGGACCAGTTCGGCGACCCGTTCCATCATATCTTTCGAAACACCAATGGCCGCGCCGACCCGCAAGCGGCCAAGCTGATCTTTGGCGGCGTTAGGGTATTTAATGCGCTTTTGAATGTCTTTAACCGTGATTAAGCCCTTCAAATTGCCTTCATCATCAACAATAGGCAGCTTCTCGATGCGGTGCTTGTGCAGTATTTTGCGGGCTTCCTCGAAAGTCGTGCCCATCGCTACCGTAACCAATCCCTCGCCGGTCATCAATTCATAGACGAAGCGGGTTTCATCGTCTTCAAACCGGATATCGCGGTTGGTCAGAATACCGACCAACTTGCCGCCGGGAAGACCATCCTGGGTCACCGGGATACCGCTGATATGATACTTTTGCATGAGGCGCAAAGCTTCTTGCAAGCGGCTGTCCGGCCTCAGGGTAATCGGGTCAAGAATCATACCGGATTCAGAGCGTTTAACTTTGTCCACTTCTTCGGCCTGACGAGCAACGGTCAGGTTGCGGTGAATAATTCCCAACCCGCCTTCCTGGGCGATAGCAATCGCCAGGCGAGCTTCCGTAACGGTATCCATCGGTGAGGATAGCAACGGTATATTCAACCGGATGCCAGCCGCTAGTTCCGTGCTAAGGTCTACCTCGGCGGGCATAACCGAAGATTCGGAAGGTAACAGCAACACATCGTCAAAAGTGAGACCTTGCTCTACAAATCGGTCTTTCAGAGCCATGATTAGAAGAACCTCCTAGAAAACAAAATATGCTCTCTGTATAAATGCAAAAGATTTCGCTTAGTAAAAAATTTCTTAAAAAGATAAATAATCCGAATTTAATTTGCTAAAAGAGCCTGCCGGAGTGGCCGGGACAGGCTCTTTTAACAGCGGATTTTATTCCAGGTAATCCTTGAGTTTCTTGGACCGACTGGGATGCCGCAGTTTTCGCAGGGCTTTAGCCTCAATCTGGCGGATACGCTCTCGCGTAACTCCAAACTCGCGGCCAACCTCTTCCAGGGTCCGGCTGCGCCCATCATCGAGTCCGAAGCGCAATTGCAAGACCCGGCGTTCGCGCTGGGTCAGGCTGTCCAGCACATCCTCAACCTGTTCTTTAAGCAACTGGTGGCTGGCCGCATCGGCCGGGGCCAGGGCCTTTTGATCTTCGATAAAGTCGCCCAGGTGGCTGTCTTCCTCTTCACCAATTGGCGTTTCCAGCGAAACCGGCTCCTGTGAAATCTTTTGAATCTCACGGACCTTTTCGGGCGGCAGGCCCATTTCGCGGGCAATTTCGTCCGAGGTCGGGTCCCGGCCGAGTTCCTGGACTAACCGGCGGCTGGTCCGAATCAGGCGGTTGATAGTTTCAACCATGTGGACCGGAATACGAATAGTCCGGGCCTGGTCGGCAATAGCGCGAGTAATAGCCTGCCGGATCCACCAGGTGGCATAGGTCGAGAACTTATAGCCCTTACGGTAGTCAAACTTCTCGACCGCCCGGATAAGGCCGATGTTGCCTTCCTGGATAAGGTCAAGCAAGGACATACCGCGCCCGATATATTTCTTGGCAACACTTACTACCAGACGAAGGTTCGCTTCGGTCAGGTGGCGGCGGGCTTCTTCGTCGCCCTGCTCCATTCGCTGGGCCAGGTTAACTTCCTGGGGTGCCGACAGCAAAGGTACCCGGCCAATCTCGCGCAAGTACATCCGGACCGGGTCATCAATGCTCATGCCTTCAAAATCAAGCACGGCATCCAGGTCGGTATCGTCGTCATTATCTTTGCCCGGCCCGGCCTGGACAAACTCACGCGACTCTTCTAGAACCTCGATTCCCTGTTCCAGTAATTCGGCGTAGACCTCTTCAATTTGCTGTATATTGGCTTCCGGCTCGGGCACGACTTGCAAAATCTGGTCGTGGGTGACGTACCCTTGCTTTTTCCCCCTGGTAAGTAGGTCAGCTACCGACGTAAAGGGCGGGACCACAATTACACCCGAAAGAGCAGCGGCATCCGGTTCGAAAGCAAAGGGGCCAGGTTCCTCATCATCCAGATTGAGATCCGGTTCAAGGTCCATTTCGGCCAGTTTGTCTACCCCGGTATCCGGTTCATGCTCCAGGGAGGCATCTTTGTCTTCCTCAGGTATTCCGGCAGGCCCTACCGCCAGGATAAGGTTGTTATCCTCTTCATAAGTGCGTTTGCGCTTAGGATTCGCCATTCGTATCACACTCCCTACGACCTTCATCACTCATTTTTAACAGCTACCTTTTCAGGTATTTAATAGCTCCAACTGGAACTTTTGACGAACCTTACCCGGCATTTGCATTACTAATTTTTTAGTGTTATATTAACCCGGTCCGAATTCAGTACAAAATTTCTAGATTGTTAACTTCGTAACAAAGTATTAGTTTGTAAAAAATCAATAAACCCTTAACCTAGTAATACGTCTTTTTTGCCGGAAAAGTTTCGGTTTATTTTTAACCCCCAAATTTGTTAGCAGCACATAAAGTGCCACAAACTTTAACGTTTAATTCTAGAGCCTCTTCTCAACGGTCCCGGCTATCTCTGAATACCATGCTTTTAGGCGGGTAATACAGTTTTAGCTGGTTTGAGACTGTGCTGATAGTTATCCAGAGATGATCGTTGTCGGATAATTCAGAGTCGCCGTTTTCAGGTGAAACAACTTCACTTTCTTCCAGAGCCTGCGTCCCCTGGTCATACAGCCGCCGGAGATTTACCTCTCTTAAGCGGTTTAACTGGAACCGGGTGGTTTCCTGGACCGCGATCAAATCGGTAATTTCCGGTTCTGCCTGGATATAAGCCCGCAGCCGCTCCACGTGGGCGGCCAGTTCGGGGTTCAGCCCCTCTTCCAGGTCGTCCGGGTTGGCCTGCCGGCCGTCCACCTGCTTGAGTACTTCAAAGACTAGCCGGTTCTCGCTGCGAATAAAGTCGGAAGCCCCGACCGGTTCGCCGTCAGCCGCCTGGACCGGCAGCGCATCGGTATGGTAGCGCAGCAGGAAAGCCAGCAGCATATCCTCCAGCTCCAGCGGTTGGGCCGGTTTAACCGGGACCGGTTTCTTTAGAGGCTGGTTGTCTTCGGGTTCCTCATCTTTAAAAACCGGTTCAGGCTCCGGAGTCGCCGGACGGGCCGGTTGAGCGTGTAGGCGGTTCTGGGCTTCGGCTTTAGCGGCCCGGGCCAGTTCGCCCCGCAGCATATTGGGATCGACTTTTGCCAGCCGGGCCAGCTTTTGCAGGTAGTGTTCTCGCTGAATACGGTCGTGGACTTCCAGGACCGCCGGGATGAGTTTTTCTACCGCCTCGCTCTTGCCACGGGCCGAATTTAAATCAACACTGGCCGCGACGCTGGCGAAGTAGTAATCCACTACCGGCAAAGCCCGTTCAATCAGTTCGCGCCATTTAGCGCCGCCTTCGCGCACCACGTCGTCCGGGTCTTTTCCGGCCGGGAGAGTGGCTATCCGCACATCGGCGTCAAGCTGCTGCTCGAAGCGGATCAACCCACGGGCGGTCGGCACCGGCACGCTCAGCGTATCAAAACCCTGCTTCAGGACTTCGATGCCTTTAAGGGTCGCCATCTGTCCGGCCGTATCGGCATCCAGGGCCAGGATAATGCGTTTGGTCAGCTTCTTGATGAGGCCGATATGTTTCTCACCCAGGGCCGTACCCAGCGGAGCCACAACGTTGGTGTGGCCGTACTGGTGGCTCATAATTACATCCAGGTAGCCTTCCACGATTACCACCCGGTCGGCCCGGCGGATACCCTCTTTTGCCAGGTCCATGCCGTAAAGGGTCGCACCTTTATCGAACAGGACGGTCTGGGGAGAATTAAGATATTTAGGGGTATCTTTGGGGGCACCGGCCAGGACCCGGCCGCCAAAAGCGATCACCCGGCCCTGCCGGTCGCGAATGGGGAAAATCACCCGGCCCCGGAAGCGGTCAAAGTAGCCGCCCGAGTTCTCACGCTCGCCGACCAGTCCCGCCGCCAGTAATTCTTCAATTTTGTAACCGCGGGAAGTCAGGTATTTGATCAGGTGGTCCCAGCCATCCAGGGCATAACCCAATCCAAAACTCTCAATCGAGGCGGCACTAACCCCGCGCTCCTGTAGATACTCGCGGGCAGCAGCACCTTCCTGACTATTGAGAAGTAGATGCTGGTAGTAGGTAGCCGCCGCCGTGAGGGTTTCACTCAGGCGTTCGTGTTCCTGGCGGCGGCGGGCGGTTTCGAAGTCTTCGCTGGTCTGGCGCTCGGGGAGTTGGACTCCAGCACGCCCGGCTAACTGTTCGAGGGCTTCACCAAAGGCCAGCCCCTCGGTCTTCATGAGGAAGTTGAAAATGTCGCCGCTTTCCTTGCAGCCAAAGCAGAAGTAGCTTTCAGAATCCGGCCAGACGTAAAAGGACCCGCTCTTTTCGGCATGGAAGGGACATAAACCCTTAAAGTTCCGCCCCGACTTTTTGAGACTAACCCGCTGGCCGATTACATCTACAATGGTCACCCGGCGCTTAATCTCTTCAATGTAGTTCGGCACGTAGCCGTTCATCAAATATTTGCCCCTGTTTAACCGGATAAGTCCGGTTGAACTCTAATCACGGTTCGTGTACTGGCAGAAAACTCGTAAACCATCAAACCTGGTGGTGCCGGGCCGGGCACTCCTTAAATATCGCATAAATCAAGAAGCAGAGATCGTAAAAGCTTCTTTTATTAGACTACCAAGAAGCGCTCGTCGTCTCTGCCGCGCACCACACTATTCGATTCTAACCTTTTAACTATAATACTCTCGCCTTTGCGACCTGTACCGGAAGCCTTAACCTGTTTTAGGGCCTCCTAATCGAGAAGGGGCTTTACTGGATAAAGAAATGCTGTAGTCGGACCAGCAAAGCTTTGAGCAATCTAATGTAGCTCCTGCAAAGTTATATTAGACCCTATATTGTACCTTTTTTTAAGCCCTTATGGCAAGGGGTTTATCCACCTATTTCATTAAAAGATTATATATAAACCAGTGTAGATAGGGGGTCGATAGTTTTTTTGAATAACGTGTATTAAGGTTATTTTATTATCTGATAGGTGCGCAATAAATTAGTTATGTAAAGCATATTTGATAACCGGGGCGTAAAATCGTATAATAATTTAACAATTAAAGATCTGCCGGTAGTGAAACCGGCAATCAGGAGAGAAGGGAATTTACCTGTGACAGAAGAAGCTAATAAAGCGACCAGCACCAGTACACCGGCCCGTACCCGTTACGCCCCTAGCCCTACCGGAAACCCCCATATCGGCAATATTCGCACAGCTATTTTTGCCTACCTGTGGGCCAAACATACCGGCGGCCAATTCATTTTGCGCATTGAGGATACTGACCGCAAGCGCCTGGTAGAAGGCTCGCTGGACAATATCAAGGAATCTCTGAGTTGGTTGGGTTTGGACTGGGACGAAGGGCCGGACAAAGGCGGGCCTTTCGGGCCGTATGTACAGTCGGAGCGGTTAGACCGTTTCCAGGCGGTCGCCCGGCAGGTGATCGAAGAAGGTAAAGCTTATTATTGTTACTGTACCCCCGAACGCCTGGACGCGGTCAACAAAGCCAAACAGGCCGCCAAGCAAGCCCCCGGTTACGACCGGCACTGCCGAAACCTGAGCGAAGAAGAAAAACAGGCCGCCCTGGCCGAAGGCATCAAGCCGACTGTCCGGTTTAAAGTGCCGCTGGAGGGCAGCACGACTGTCAACGATTTGATCGTAAAGCCCCTGACGGTCGAGAACTCGACTATCCAGGACGCCGTAATCCTGAAGTCGGACGGCTACCCGACCTATCACCTGGCCCACCTTGTAGATGACCATGATATGCAGGTTACGCACGTCATCCGGGGCCAGGAATGGCTGCCCAGCGCGCCGCTCCACGTGATGATTTACCAGGCGCTCGGCTGGGAAATACCGGTGCTGATCCACGTGCCGGTCATCCTGAACCCGCCCGGCCAGAAAGGTAAATTGAGCAAGCGCGACAACGCCGTATCAGTTTCGCAGTACCGTGAGCTTGGCTATTTGCCGGAAGCCCTCCTGAACTTCCTGGTGCTGTTAGGCTGGAGTTACGACGACCACACCGAGTTTTTCACCAAGCAGGACCTGGTAGAAAAATTCGAGGTCAGCCGGATTCAGCCGACCCCGGCCAAGTTCAATATTGAAAAACTGGACTGGATTAACGCGCATTATATCAATCACGTCCTGGATGTCGAAGATTTTGCCCGGCGCTGCCTGCCCTTCCTGGCCGAAGCCGGGGTTATCAGCCCGGAAGAAGCCCAGGACCCGGGTGATAAATGGCCCTTTATCCGGGCGGCTTGCGCCCTGGTAAAAGACAAGGTCAAAGTCCTGTCCGAGGTTCCCCAGGAGATTGATTTTATTTTCAAACCAGCCGCCGCCCTGGAATACCCGGCCAAAGACCTGGTGGGCAAGAACGAAAGCCCGGCCGCCGCTGCCGGAGTGCTGGAAGCAGCTATAAACTTCCTCAAAGAAGTGCCGGACGAAGTTTACAACGACCGGGAAGCCCTGCTCAGCGGTTTGAGCGACATCTCGGAAAATAAGTTGAAGCTGACCAACCGGGGCATGATGTTCTGGCCGCCCCGCGTGGCCCTATCCGGCCGTACCAAGTCGCCCGACCTGATGGCAATGATTATTGCCCTGGGCCGGGACGAAACCGTCCAGCGCCTGGAACTGGCCCGGCAAAGCCTTCTCAACCAGTCCTAAAAGTTTGTAACTAAAAAGCTCTCAACGATTTTAGTATTCGTTGAGAGCTTTTTAGTTTCTTTTCCGGTTTTAAACCGCTCCTGACCGGCGCAAGGTCCTTTCGGCCATCTTCACGCTGGCCGCGTCAATCATCTCACCCTCAAACCGGATAGCGCCCTGACGCTGGGTTAGCGATGCAGCATAAGCCTCGACCAACCGCCTGGCCCGGTCCACTTCAGCCTGGGCCGGTGAGAAAATCTGCTGGATAGGCTCAATCTGGCTCGGATGAATCGCCCACTTGCCGTCACAACCTAAAAGTTTCGCCTGGAGAGCCGACTCTTCAAGGGCCACAATGTCTTTGAAAGCGCCGTAAGGCCCATCAATTACTTCCAGGCCGTGGGCCCGGGCGGCTACGATAATCCGGCTCAAAGCGTAATGCCACAGGTGGCCGAGGTAGCCTTCGACCTTGCCGCCTATGGTCAGGCCGGGTACCCCGATTGAAGCAGCGTAGTCCCCTGGTCCAAAGATAAGGGCTTCCAGGCGGCCCGGCGCGACAGCGGCAATCTTTTCGACATTCAGCATGCCCTCAGCCGACTCAATCTGAGCCTCTATGGCAATTTGCTGGCTGAAACCTTTAGCCGTTTCAATAGCCGTTAACAGGGCTGCGACCGTGTAAACTTCCTCCGGGCGGTTGACTTTCGGCACTATCACCGCGCCTAATTTATCGCCAGCCGCTTCGGCCACTTCGATCAGGTCCTGGTAGAAGTACGGGCTGGACACGGGGTTAATCCGCCAGGCCAGCCGCTTACCGCTCCAATCAAACTCACGGGCGGCACTGATAATGGTCCGGCGAGCGTCCGGACGGCCTTCCGGGGCGACCGAGTCTTCAAGGTCAAGCAAGACCTCATCCACGGTTAGACCGGCCGCTTTGCCAATCATTTTCAAGTTGCTGCCCGGCACCGATAGTTCGCACCGCCTGGCGTTCATTGGGTATGCTCCTTTACAGGTTTTAAAAGTCTAAATTTCTTTCCGGCTAACTATTCGAAATTACAGGAACGGGATTAAACTCGCCCGGTAACTCCCAGGCAAATTTAATCCCGTTCCGGCTAAAAATCAAATTAGTTACGCACCGCGCCGCTGGCTGACCAGGCGGATACGGCGCCAGCCCAGGGTTCCGGCCGCCAGGAGTAACCCGGCCAGGGGCAGTTCGCCGCCGCTGGCGGGCAGGCTGCTGGCTCCCGGCGGTAAAGCGGTTGCGCCGCCAAGGTTCTTGAGGAATTCGGCTACCCCTATACCGATCACACCGGCTATCGGCGCAATATCCGGTTTTGAGACAGCCGGAACCGGTGTAGCGGCCGCCTTGTTACCGTTGCCGTTACCGGCGGCAGCGGTAGTTACGACAGCCGCGCTCGTTGTAGCGGGCTGGACAGCGCCCACCCGGAAGATGAACTGGCCCTGAGATACCCCGGCCCCGGCGCTATTGCTGACATTGATATCGGCAACATAACCGCCATCCGGCAGGGTCCCGCTCTTAATGGTAAATGTTTTAGCATTCCCAAGGTTGCCGCTGGCAAGGGCTACACCGCTGCCGTTGGACTTGAAGACCACCACCGAATAGTTATCTCCGGCGGACCGGCTGGTCCAGTTAAGAGTCAGAGGCAGGACGAAGGCGGTCCCGGCGCTGCCAGGCTGGCCGACCGCGATATCGCTCAGGTCAGCGGCAGGCGCATCCAACCGCCCGCCATTGAAGGTAAACGAACTGGTATTCCAACTGCGCAAGGTTTTGCCGCCGGTAGTATTGATGTAGTGGACGTAGTAAACTTCGCCGGTTTCGCTCGGCCTGATACCCAGGAAGGAATACCGGCCGGTGCTATCCACCAGGCTACTTGCCACGACCTTTTCGGTACCGCCGCCGCGCAGCACCAGGTCTACCCGGTTGCCGGTCAGAGACCCGGCTCCGCCGCTGCTGGTGAAGCTGCCGCCGATCACACCTGCAGTGGCCGGGGTGCCGGTCGCAGTGGGCGCTGCCGAGGTTTGCGGGTTAGGGGTCACAGACGAACTGCCCGCGCCAGGGGTAGCGGTCGGGTTCTGATTTTGAACCGGTTCACTCGAAGCCTTGTTGGTCGGGGTAGCCACGACCGTACCCGGTGTCAGGGCACTTTTACCAATGCCGCTGGTGGGAGTCGCCTGTTTGGGCGTAGCGGTCGGCGGGACCGGGGTCGGCGTAGGAGCCGAGATAGGCGTAGCGGTCGGTGGGACTGCCGGTGTAGCAGTCGGCGGGACCGCAGTAGCCGTAGGTGGCACCGCAGTAGCCGTAGGTGGCACCGCAGTAGCCGTAGGTGGCACCGGGGTAGCAGTCGGTAATGGGGTCGCGGTAGGCGGCACCGGCGTGGCGGTCGGCCGGACCGGGGTAGCCGTGGCGCTGCCGACCGTAACCGTAATGCTTCCCGAATTTACGCAAGACTGGTTGGTATCGCAAACCCGCACGGTATTGTTGACCGAGCCGGTTGCATTGCTTGCAAACTGTACGACCAGGACCAGGGTCACGCTGTCCCCGGCGGCAAAAGCGGTCGAAGTACCGGTATAGCGCAAGGTCCGCTGGTCAACAGCGTATTCGGAATTATTGACCCGGTTGCAGTTCGGCGGGACGCAGAACGAGTTGATATAGTTCAATTGCGCCGGTAGGACATCGGTTACGGTCCCCAGCGTAGCGGTCCGGTTAGCTTTTACCGTAATAATGTAGTTAAACTGTTCGCCCGGCGAAGCGTTGGAGACAGAGGCGGTTTTTGTCACCGAGAAGGCAGCCGTAGTCTGGCCCTGGGCGTTGGGAGGGAAGATAGCAGCCAGCGTAAAGTTCAACACCGGCCAGGCTATTAGGCCAAAGGCCAGTATTAGACCCATTAATTCAAACCAGGTCCATTTCACCGGTTGAGTTGGGTTGTTTGACGGGTTACGTGTTGTCATCTTTTATTCCTCGATTCAGGCCAGGGCCGTTGCCTGGCTCCTTAAAATTGACCGTTACGTGCTTGGGTCTTCTGACTGAATGTATCTTTACTCGTTTAAAACTTACTGCACCAGGACGGCCTTCAAAATCAAACGACGGGTAGCCAGGCCGACCGGGGTACAGGTAATCAGGGTTGCGGTTGCGTCAATGGTCGGGTTCATGACCGAAATTTCGTTCGGTGCGACTTCTTTGGCCTCGGTAACAACATAGCGGTAACTGGCGCTATCGGTAATAACTCTAAACTCGTCCCCTTTTTGAAGCTCATTCAAGCGCAAAAAGATGCTGCCCCGGATGTCGCGATGCCCGGCCAGGACCATATTGCCCGGTTGGCCCGGCATGGCGGTCCCGTGGTGGTGCCCGGCGACAAAGTCCGCGACCTGCCAGTTGCCAAGGTTTACGGTAACTTCCTTGACCGGTGTATCCAACCCGATTTTAGGAATAACCAGGCGGCGGGCCGGGCCGGGCGGCGGCGCCGGGGTAGCCGCGCCCTGGGCGGTGCTTTGCCTGACCGGCGGTACAATCGCGGGAGTGGGCGTCGGCGCCACCGCGACAGCCAGCGCGGGTGTCGGTGGTTGGTCAGGGGTGGGCGACGGCAAAATAACGACCGGCGATAGGTCCGGCAGGGCGGTTGGTGTGGGCTGGACCGGGGTGGCCGTAGCGGGAACTGCGGTGGGCGGCAGACTTATAACGCCCCCGGCGTTAGCGCTCAGGTAAAGTCCTTCCGGCCGTGAAGCCGCAACGGAAAAATCGGCTACCTGGGCCGGACCAAAGAAATACAGGTTTACACCCGCCTGCTGCAAAAGCCAGTTGCCGGATAAGGCGATGGCCGCGATTACCACCAGCGTTTCCAGGGTATAGCCCACCAGGTTACGGACACGTTGCAGAGGGCCGGTCTTTGCCGCAACCCCCACTTTTTCCGGCGCGGCAGCAATCAGGCTGGCCGGAGCAAAGCGAGCGGTCGGAACATCTTCAATAAAACCGTTATTAAAACCGCTTTCACCCACGGCGGGTTCGGCCTGGTAAAGTGGCGACTCCGGCTGGAACCGGACCGCCAGCGCCCGTGAACCCGGCCCAGCAATACCGGTTTTCGGCTCAACCGGGCGGGCCGCCGGGGCTGTCAGGACCGGCAGAGGCTGCTTTTGGGCCAGTTCGGCTTTTTTCCTGGCCAGTAATTCTTCCAGCTCATCTACCGATAAATCGTTTAATTTCGGCCGAGAGAAGGAAAGTGAAGTTCCCTCAAATAAAATTTGCTGGAGTTCCAGCAAGTCAGGGTCAATAATAGAGCGATCATCCACCGGATGTTCTTTTTTGGAAAAAGAATTGTTTTGCGAGTTATTGCCGTTTCCGGTCAAAGTGGTTGCGCCTCCCCGCGCCGCCAACCTCTTTGCCACCTTTCAAAAATCGAAAGGTTCTTTAATAGTTTATTTGTGTACGATTACTACCACAATATATATACAGTGCATGGGCCTTTTTAAGTCAATATTAGGTGTAGTTATCCACATATTGTACTCAGTTATCCACACCGCTGCTAAATATGGTGTAAAGTAAAAATCGTCTAAACATAAAATAGCATAAGGTTCCCTCTTTTGCAATAGTTTGTACACAAAAAAAAAGATCCATACAAACCATTAATTAGTGCTATAATAAAATTCCCACCGGTTGTACACAATGAATTAACCGGTTGTCCACCGCCAAAAAAAACATTATAAGGGTATCCAGGATGAAAATAAGGACTATTACTTACGGCATTTCCGGTTTGCTAACCGCCCCGGCAGCGGCCCAAAAAGAGCTGATTAAAGCCAGCCAGGCATTAGGCGCGGCCAGCCGGTTTTTCAATGAAGCGGGCTGGGAGGTCCAGACTACCCGACTGAGCCTGGCCCCGGTCTTAAAGGAACTTGACCCGGCCGGACGGACTAACTGGCTCGAAAGTTTTGCCATCGCTTGCCAGTCGACCCGGATAGAATTTGTCTCGCTGGGAGCTTATCTCGGCGGTGAATTAACCGACCAGGAAATTTTAACCGCGATTGCAGCGCACCCGGCATTTAACCTGACGACCATAATCGGCCAGAACGGCCAGGTGCTACCGGCCGGGGTTAAACAGGCTGCCGCGACTATTCTTTCGCTGGCCCAGGCCACCCCGGACGGGCTGCAAAATTTCCGCTACGCCGCGATTGCACACTGCCCGCCCGGTATCCCATTCTTCCCGGCCAGCTACCAGTCCGGCCGGGCCGGAGAACCGCCTTCGCTGACGCTGGGGCTCCAAATGCCGGACCTGGCCCACGCGGTCATTAGCGGCCTGGCCGCTGAAATCCGGGCCAACGGGCCTTCGGTCATCAGTGAAGCGCTCGCAGCGCGGCTGGTTAAAGACCTTGGCCCCCTGCAAGAACTGGCCGAGACATTCTGCCGGGAAAATGGCTTGCAGTATGGTGGGATTGACCTTTCGCTGGCCCCTATGGGTGAAGACTCGGTGGTGGCGGCCTTTGAAGCGGCCGGGACGCTGCGGTTTGGCGAAGCCGGGACCCTGGCCTTTGCCGCCGCAATCACGCGCGGCCTGCAACTGGCCGGGGCAACCCTGAAATCTTCCGGCTATAACGGCCTGATGCTGCCGGTCCTGGAAGACCGGGTGCTGGGAGAAAGAGTCGAGCAAGGCCTGGTGGATGTCAGCAAAATCCTGGCTTTTTCAGCAGTCTGCGGGACCGGGCTGGATGTGATACCCTTACCGGGGGACCTGGCGGTCTGGCAGTTGGAAAACCTGCTTTATGATGTGGCCGCGCTTTCGGCGCGTTACCACAAACCTTTATCGGCCCGGCTATTCCCGGTGCCAGGCAAACAAAGTGGTGAGAAAACCACATTCGTAAACCCCTATCTGACAAACACCGTAATAATGTCGCTTTAAGTAAAAACCGCTTTAAATTTTGAGGCTATATGATTAACATTGTGGTTATCGGAGCCGGAGAGCGCGCCAAAGTTTACGCCCGGTACTGCCGGGCTAACCCGGACCAGGTCAGGATTGTCGCGCTGGCTGAACCTGTCCCAGCCCGCCGGGCGGCTTACGCGCAGCTAAACAATATCCCTGAAGAAAACTGCTTCAGCAGCTGGCAAGAACTGTTCGGTAAAGGCAAGCTGGGCGAAGCGGCCCTGATTTGCACTACCGATATGCTCCACACCGAGCCCACCCTGGCCGCCCTGGGCCTGGGTTACAATGTGCTGCTGGAAAAACCAATGGCCCCCAATTTGGAAGAAAATATCCGGCTGGTCGAAACCGCCGAAGCAACCGGGCGGCTGCTCCAGATTTGCCATGTCCTGCGTTATACTACCTTCTTCGGGGCAGTCCGCGAAGTGGTCAGGAGCGGGCGGCTGGGCCGGGTTATAAATGTAACCCACTCCGAGAACCTGGTTTACTGGCACATGGCCCACAGCTTCGTGAGGGGAAACTGGCGCAATACCGAAGTGGCCGCGCCAATGATTTTAGCGAAATGCTGTCACGACCTTGATATTCTTTACTGGATTTTAGGCCAGCGGGTGAAGTGGCTCAGTTCGTCCGGCAGCCTGATCCTTTTCCGGGCCGAAAATGCCCCACCGGGGGCACCGGCCCGCTGCACCGACGGCTGCCCGGCGGCGGACGAGTGTCCTTTCTATGCTCCCCGGCTGTACGCTACCGATAAGACCGGCTGGCCCTATGACGTGGCCTCACCCGAACCCAGCATCCCGGCCCGGCTGGAAGCCCTGGAAACCGGGCCATACGGCCGCTGTGTTTATCATACCGACAATAACGTGGTGGACCACCAGACGGTCAGCATGGCCCTGGAGGACGGCACGACCGTCACCCTGGTTATGAACGGGCACGGTGACGAAGAGTGCCGGACCATGCGCTATGACGGCACCCGGGCCACCCTGCACGGCAAGTTCGCGGTGCACGGCACCAGCGAACTAAGTATTCACGACCATCTTACGGGTAAAGTGGAACACATTGAGGTAGATACCGGGGATGCCAGCGGGCACGGCGGCGGCGATAGCGGCATCATGCGCAGTTTTATCAACACCCTTAACGGCCAACCGGACGAACATTCGACCACCGCTCGCCAGTCGCTTGAAAGTCACTTACTGGCTTTCGCGGCGGAAGAAGCCCGCCTGTCTAACCGCACGATTGATATGGAGGCTTTCCGGGCGACCCTCAACGGCTTGTATACCTAGTTTCCAGACCGTTGAAAGTCATTTCCGGTTAGCGATTGCCCCGGCCCTGCCAATAAAGTGGGGCCGGGCCTATTTGGCCCGCAGCAGCGACACGCTTTCCATATGATAGGTCTGCGGGAACATGTCCACCGCCCGGCAGCGCACCAGTTCGTAACCTTCCGAAAGAATCTTCAGGTCACGGGCCAGGGTGCTGGGGTCGCACGAAACATAGACCAGCACCGGCGGCCGGGTCTTTAACAAACTCTGGAGCAAGGCCGGGTCGCAGCCGCGCCGGGGCGGGTCCACCAGGGCTCCGTCATAGCGGTCACCGGCGGCTTCCAGTTCCAGGATATGTTCTTCGGCTTTGGCGGCTACAAACCGGCAGCGGTCCTCCAGCCCATTTAGCCGGGCGTTCTCCCCGGCCCCTTCGACCGCCCCGGCGTATTCCTCGATACCCAGTACCGTAGCACCACGGCGGGCCATTTGCAGGGCAAACGTTCCTACGCCGCAATAAATATCCAGCAGTTTCTTACCGCGCAAATTCAGACCGGCTTCATCGAATGCGCCCATGGCTTCCCGGATCAGTTCAACCGCCATCGGTGAATTGGACTGAAAAAAGGCCAGCGGCGGAATACGGTAGGTTACCCCGTCCAGTACTTCGGTCAGGTAAGGTGGCCCGCCCAGGTCTTCCAGCCGCCGCTTGCGGCCTTCACCGATTACGGTTAGCTCAACATAGCGGTCCATAGTTGCCTGTAATTCTTCCAGGAACGGCTGCAAGTCGGACTTTTGCCACTCGCGCAGCATACGCAGGACCAGCAGCATGGTGGGCCGGGGCTTTTGCAGGGACATTTCCAGGGGCGTAACCGCCAGGAAGCGGTCCAGGGCGGCCAGTTTCGCGGCCGGGTTATCGCTATAACTGGCGAGGGCGGTAATTTCTTCAGCCGAGATAGGGGCATCCCCGGAAACCGCGCCAACCCGGATAGTGACCTGGTGGACCCGTTTCGGCAGATGCTTTTGCAGCGCGGCTGTCAATGGGTCAATTACCAGCGTAATCAGAGGATGAGCGATATGGCAGGACTGGACCGGCACCAACCTGATACTGTTCTGGCGGTGAAAGCAGGGCCGCCCTTCGTTCTCGTCCACCTGGAACTCAACATTGTTACGGTAGCCCCAGGGGCTAACAGCGGCCAGGGGCGGCAGCAAAGGCGGTTCCTGGTCAACAAAGCCGCCCAGCCGGATTAGCTGGTCACGTAAAATATTGTGTTTGTAATTGAGCTGGGCCTCGTAGTTGGCATGCTGCCACTGGCAGCCGCCGCAGTTGGGCCATTTATCCACCCCGAAATAAGGGCAGGGCGCGGCCGCCCGGTCCGGGGAAGCCTCATCTACTCTGCGGACGTTAGCTTTAATAAAACTTTTCTTGCGCCGGTAAAGCTGGACTTCAACCAATTCGCCGGGCAAGCCGCCGGTTACAAACACTACCTGGGAACCGGGAACCGTGACCGGGGGGACCAGTTCGGTTTCCACCGGCTCGTGGCCCGGCTGAAAATCGCCTTCTTCCTGGCCTTCTTGCCGCGTGTCGGGACCGGCAGTTAGCGTACCGGCCGGGCTGGCTGCCGGGGCCGTTTCCGGCAAACGGGCGACAACTTCCCCGCCATAAGCCATTTCCTGCAGACGCAGGTTATTAACAATTTCCGGTACCGGTTTTTCCCTGAGTTTCTTCGCCATTAAATATTTTATCCTGGTTTCTGATTGACAAACTATCTACTTTAACTTATAGATGTATCTGTGATTTTAACACATTAATCCGGTAAAGCTGCTTTATAATTATGTGGTATCGAAATCGTTATCTTTTCATACTGGACACCGCGATCTGCTTGCTGATCTTCCCGCTGGTGCTATTCTTGCGCCTGGACCGGCCGGATATCTTACCCCAGGCCTGGAACGATTTCCTGCCCCTGATTGTACCGATTGTCTTTCTCAAGTTACTGGTCTTTACCCTGTTTGGGTTTTACCGCCGGGCCTGGTATTACCTGAGCCTGTCGGACCTTTTCCCGCTTTTTTACGCGGTGATTGTCGCTTCCTTCGCGGTCGCCTTATTGACCCTTCTAATAAATAATACCGTCCCGACATACGCCTCAAACTGGTTTCCACGCAGTTACTTTATACTGGATGGGCTGCTCAGCCTGATTTTCATTGGCGGGTCGCGCGTGATGGTGCGGGTGGTCTTTGAGCGCACCGAAACCGATTGGCACCCGGCCCACCCGCCTACCGGGGGCCGCAAACGCGTAGTTATCGTAGGGGCCGGGGACGCCGGGACGCTGGTAGCCCGGGAAATTCTCCGCAAGCGCCACAAGTACGACCTGGTGGGTTTTGTAGATTACGACGAACGCAAGAAAGGCCAGCGCATCCAGAGCCACCCGGTGCTAGGGATCCATGGCGACTTACCCGAAGTCATCCGGCAATTCCGGGTGGACGAGGTTATTATTGCCATCCCCAACGCTCCCGGTACGGTCCTACGGCGCGTCCTGGAAATGTGCAAGACGGCGGGTATCCCTACCAAGACCGTTCCGGGCGTAAATGAGCTAATCGAAGGGCGCGTTTCGCTCAAAGAGGTGCGGGATGTCGAGATTACCGACCTGTTGCGCCGCCTGCCGGTGGCCCAGGATACGGCCGCCATTTCCAGCTTTTTGAACCACGCCACCGTAATGATTACCGGGGCGGGCGGCTCTATCGGCAGCGAACTTTGCCGGAAAATCGCCGTCTTTAACCCGGCCCGCATGGTCTTGCTGGGGCGCGGCGAGAACAGTATCTTTCACATCGAACACGAACTAAAGCGGCTTTTCCCGCATATTCCCCTGGTGCCGGTTATCGGCGACATTCGCGACAGCCTGAAAATAAATTGGGTCATCGGGCAGTACCGGCCCGATGTGATTTTCCATGCCGCCGCCCACAAGCACGTGCCGCTCATGGAGCAGAACGCGGAAGAAGTCGTTAACGTCAATATCCTGGGGACCAAAAACCTGGCCGAAGCAGCGGTCCGGCACGGCGTGAAACGGTTTGTTGCGATTTCGACCGATAAAGCGGTCAACCCGGTCAACGTTATGGGCGCTTCCAAGCGTTTAGCCGAGATAATCATCCAGGACCTGGCCCGGTCAGGTGGCGAAACTACTTTTGTGGCGGTCCGCTTTGGCAACGTCCTGGGCAGCCGGGGCAGTGTCGTGCCGCTTCTGAAAGAACAGATTGCCCAGGGCGGCCCGGTAACAATTACCCATCCCGATATCACCCGCTATTTTATGACCATTCCTGAAGCGGCCTCGCTGGTAATCCAGGCCGGGGCGATGGGCGAAGGCGGCGAAATCTTTGTATTGGATATGGGCGAGCCGGTTAAAATTGTGGACCTGGCAAAAGACCTGATCCGCCTGAGCGGGTTTGAGGTGGGCGAGGATATTGAAATCGAATTTAGCGGGTTACGGCCCGGCGAGAAAATGTTTGAGGAACTGCTGACCCAAAAAGAAACCCTCGGCCATACCCGCCACCAGAAGATTTTCGTCGCACCGCCCGGCGAACCGATAACCCACGCCCAGCTTGAAATTTACCTGCAAGAACTGGAAGAACTGGCCCGGTATTTCGACCGGCCAGCTCTGCGTAAAAGACTGCTTGAAATTGTTAGCCTGGCGGAAGGTCTGCCCAGGTCAGGCCCGAGCGCGCCCCTGCACCTGGAACAGCAATTCGAAAGTTAGTTACTGCCCGGTCGAAACATAGGAGTGACTGGCAAGCTCGCGCAATTTCAGGCTGAACCGGTCGTCCTCCACCATCTCAAAGTAGGCTGGCAGGCCAGACTGCGCCGGGATATAGCGCGTATCGGCTACCTTACTGAACCCCGCCCGGCTAATACTCTTTACGGAAGCAATATTACCCGGCGCGGTGCCAATCCAGGCCCGCCGGATACCCTGGTTCGCCAGGTCGCCGAGGATGAACCGCAAAAGGGCCGGGTAGAAACCATGACCCCGGTATTCCGGTACGGTCGCGAAATCATACAGGTAAGCGTCGCCCGGGGGCGGGTCGAACGAGCAGCCGGAGTTTCCCAGCGGCTCGGCGGTCAGAGCAATCCAACCATAAGTAACCATTAACGGCCCCTGGGGAGTGTCCACTTCCCCTACATAAGCTTCCCGCTGGGCGGCCAAGCGCCGGGCGGCATCCCCCGGCGGGTACACGCCGGACTTTTCCATAACCTCCTGCAACCGGTCAGCTTCCTCCTGTCTAACCCTGTGAAAAGATAGAGGTAACTTGTTCAGGGTTTCCGGCCAGCTACCCGGCAGTTTATTTATTTCGAATACCGATATAGTTCCATATTTAGCTTCGTTATCAGCAGTTAAAACGACAGCCTCCGCCGGTGACGCCAAACTCCTTTTTTCCAATGTCATCTAAAAGCAACCTCTTAATAAAATATTTTATAATAATTGAACCTTATAATCTAAATCCGGTTCGTAGTGAAAAAGGGCCATAGCTGCCCTGTTACCGCTCTAAATCTACCGTTCTACCTTTACTTCGAAAACTTCGAGTGTGGCCCGCATCGGACCGCCCTGCCCGCTGCCGTGTGCCCGTCCAAAGGCGTCGCTGCTGCGCCAGGTTTCAAAGGCTTCCATACTTTCCCATTGGGTGCTGGCGACATAGAGTACCTCATCCTGGCCCAGGCCGGAAACCTGGGTCGCTTTGAGCAGTTTAAAGCTGACAAAACCAGGCTGGTCTTTCAAATTACTGTTCTGGTTAAAGCCGTGTTCAATGCGCTCGGCGGCAGCGGCCGGGGCAGTTATACGGTTTTGGACTACTATCATGTCGAAATTCTCCTTATAAACTTCTAAACATTGTAACGAATGTTTCAAAGCTACTATTTTGTAATTATTTTAACATAGTCGGACAATCGCAGGTAAATTAATAGTCGTTATGGCTGACCAACCAGAGCAGGCGGCTTTCGCCGTTCTCGGTGTTTTTCTCAACACCCATCGAGTGGGCTTTGTTTAACTCAACAGCCTGGCCGCAGAGCTTGCGGGCCATAGAGGCCAGGTCCGGCCCATGACCGACCAGGATTACCCCTTCATCCGGCAAGGTGCTCAATACCTGCATGGTGGCATCCACCGAACCCTCTATATCCGGGGCCAGCGCGTCCAGGATCTGGACCCTCTCCGGTGGCAAGCCCAGTTCCTGCGCCATAAGCTGCGCTGTTTGAATGGTACGCTGGTAGGGACTGGTCAACACCAGCGAAATAACTTTACCCTGCACATTCAGTCGCCGGGATAAGGCTTGTCCCAGGTGTACCGCCTGTTCGGCTCCTTTAGCCGTTAGTTCCTGCTCTATATCTCTACGATCTTTGCGGGTTTCCCGGTCGGCATGACGTGCTAGAATTATTAACATAACATTAACCTCATTTCACTGAACCCTTAAACAAAATCAGCCACTGTAGACAAATAAAATTGGCTGTGATAGATTTAACTGGAAATACCCATTAACCCGGCCTGGTGTACAGTAAAATATTTTCAGGATTCCGCCTGGCCCTTGCATAACGTGTAACGTAAGACCGAAATATTTTAAGTAGTAACAAGTTAGTGCTAAAACCTCAATTATATTTTGTTATTGTCTTGCATTACCCTGCTACTTTATTCGTACTACGTTCCCCGTCATAGCTCTATATCTAAAAGGCGTTCTATTAACGTGATTTTTCGGACTAAATTCTCCCGATTACTGCCAACCTTTGCCAGCCTGGCAGTGGTTATAACCCTGTGTATGTACCTGGTAATCTGGCCCGGCCCGGCAGCGGCCCAGTCGGTCCCGCTGCCCACCGACACGCCCGGCCGTTTTACCCGGACGACCCAACCAACACAAAAATCGTTACCCGCCGGGGCCACAACACCTACCCCGACACCCATCAGCCCGGTGGTTGCGCCCGCCCGGACTCCAACGGCGACCCTGGCAGCCCCTACAATCAAACTTACACCGACTGTCACACCAACACCGGGGCCGAAAATAGTTACTCAACCTCCCACCATTCGAGGTTTAACCGCAATAGTAGTTGATGCCGATACAGGCCGCATTCTTTATACCAAAGATTCGCATGTTTCGCATGCTCAGGCCAGCACCACTAAAATTATAACCGCACTGACTATCTTAAAGCTCTACCCGACCTGGCAAGCATTACAGGCCACCACAACCGTGGTCCAGGACGACCTGGTAGGCGAAGCCAACATGAATTTGCGGGCCGGAGAACGGGTCAGGCTTTCCACCCTGCTGCTGGGCTTGATGACCAACAGTGCCAACGAAGCGGGCATGGCCCTGGCCCGGTATGCCGGTCAAAATCTACCCGGCCCGGGTAACCCGGTAGATAAATTCGTGGCGGCTATGAACGCTTACGCCGCCTCAATCGGGATGTACGAAAGCCATTTCTTGAATCCACACGGCCTCGACCAACCGGGCCATTATAGCAGTGCTTATGACCTGGCGCTAAGCGGCTGGCACGCTTTGCAAAATCCGCTTTTAATGCAGCTCGCCCAGACCAAAGTTACCAGCGTGGACGGTCACGATTTTTACAATGCCAACAGTTTTCTTTTCCGCTACCCAGGGGCCACCGGCTTGAAACCGGGCTGGACCGATGACGCGGGGCGGGTACTGGTGGCAACCGCCCGCAACAACGGCCGCAACGTCCTGGTAGTGGTCATGAAAAGCACCCTTGAGATTTCCAGGGATGTGGACCAATTGATGGATTACGGTTTCACTCTGTTGAGCGGGCAGGCCCAGATACCCCTGCAATCGGTCAGGCTCGGCTCGCTGGCGATACCGGGAGCAGCGCAGGGGCCGGTAGCCACCGCGACACCCGTACCCACTCCAACAGCGCAACCGACCCCAACGCTGGTCATCGCGCCGACACCGCAACCGACCCTGCCGCCGCTGGCGACCGCCACACCCACGCCTGTACCGCCGCTCCGCCAGATTGTCAATGTGCAAGTCCTGGCTAACCAGATGCGGTCCCAGTTACATTATACCCTGCGGCTGGCAGCCAATTTAATCGTACAATAAAATGGAAAACGGTATCTTAAACAAATTATCACACAAAGTACTTGCGTTCTAAACCGGGCCGTTTATAATTAGACTCAATCGATGGCTATTTCCTCAAGCTTGCTATACTATACAGGCAGGTGCAACCAACTGCTAGACCCGCTGAGGGTTAGCAGGTTTCGGCCCAGCAAAATCACAAAACAACTTTGCTACTACCGAAATGCGTTAATTGATTTCGATTTATCTATCAGGCATTTAGCCACTGGTGCCTGTCCGCAGAAAGGGAGCCAAGTTATGAGTACTATATTCTTTTACTGGGATATTAAGCCCCAGAAAGATAAAGAGTACATGGATTTTATCTTTAATGATTATCTGCCTTCAATGGCACGGGTCGGCATTACGGTCACCGATGGCTGGCTAAAAGTAGCCGGAGAAGGCGCGCAGATTATCGCCCTGGGGGAGAGCGAAGATTACGCCACGGCCAACACCGCGATGCAGTCCCGCGAATTCCGGGCAGCCGAAACCCGCCTGATGCAATTTGTTGAAAATTATTCCAAACACCTGGCCCACAGGGATATTAAAAGCGAAGAACACTAAACAAATTTTTAAGTTGTTGGAACCGGAACCCGTTGCGCTTAATCCTGCAACGGGTTTTTAATTGGCCGCTTAATTACTAATTCCCCAGCCCAACATTATAATTAGGCCCTTATCAGGACACTACTTAGGCCCTTTGTACCTTTATTCTGGCATATCTTTTGCTTTTATATTTGCATATAGTATTTATAATTTATTAAAACTCAAAACCACTCGTTTACCTGAAGATAGGATGTAAAGGCCTGGCTACAGGTACTTATGCAAAGGAAAAGAGTTAACGTAAAAATGAAAGAATTTTTCCGCAAATTTTCCAACAAAACATCTGAATTAGTTGGCTCTCCCTGGTCTTTTATGGGTGCTTTTAATATTATCCTGCTGTGGGCAATCACCGGCCCCATCTTCGGTTTTTCCGATACATGGCAACTTGTAATAAATACCGGAACGACTATTATTACTTTCTTGATGGTCTTTTTAATTCAAAATACCCAGAACCGCGACGCCAAAGCACTCCACCTTAAACTGGACGAACTTATTCGGGCCAAGGCCGGGGCGCGAAACAGCCTGGTAAACCTGGAAAACATGTCTGATGCAGAAATTAAACAATTTCAAAAAGAATTTGATGAACTCTATAAAACCCGTGAGAAACACGCCGGTTTAAAAGATGGCGATAGGTGGCTGGAAACCCAGGCCGGAGGCCCTACCAGACTGAAAACAATAACCGGTAAGGAAAACCGGTAAACCCGCTTCCCAGCCTGATTACCTCCCAGAGCCTTTACCCAAACGCTCGAAAATAATAAACTTTGTTATTCAAGTTATTGCATTAAAAAGGACGGCCCGCCGGAGATTGCTCTCCTGGCAGGCCGTCCTTTTCAGAACCTTTTCAAGTTCCAACGATATTAATTTAACGCCCTAAGCGGCCTACTTTTTCTTACTGAAGATGTAGAGAATTGCCCCGAAGAGAATTATGCTCCAATAGCTGATTACACGGTCCAGGATAGCGACCGACCCGGCCAAATTTTTCTCTACGGCAAAAGTGGTCAGGACAAAGACCATGGTGCCTTCTACCGCGCCCAGTCCGGCCGGGGTAAACGGAATCGTCGTCAGCAGCGAGCTTGCCAGGGCGATAAAGACAATGACCGACAGGCCCAGGTGAATATTTAAGCCCTGTAACACACAATAAAGCCGGGCACCCTCGCAAATCCAGATAATCATTGTAAAGCCGTAAAGCTTTAGCTGGGTGTTGCGGTGAAAAGAGCTAACCGTACCCTGTTGAAAGCGGTGAAACATAGTCCGAAAGCGCACCGGAATAAACCGCTCGATAAAGTGGCTGCCAAAGCGTAACATAATCAGACCGGAAATAATAAGCGCTACCAGCAGCAGGCCAAAGACAAAGACCAGCGATATGTCGCCCATTTTGCTTTGCATACTGGAGAAAGCGACCAGCCCGCCCAGGCAGAGCAGACCGAAAAGGACCAGGACATCGGCAATGCGCTCGGCAAAGATGGTTCCGAGGGTTCGGCTAAAACTGGCGTTGGCATTTTTCTTGAGCAGGTAGCCCCGGTAGGCGTCACCTAATTTAGCCGGGACCAGGCAGTTTACAAACCAGGACAGGAAAATGATCTCGATAAGGACCGGCAAGCCCGGCAGGCGCACATCCCGTTCTTTTTGAAAACCGGCGCTGTTTAGAAGCAGCTTCCAGCGGTAACCCCGCACGATAAACCCGGCGTAGTAGACCCCAAACGCCGCAATGAGCCACAACGGCTGGACGCGGCTGATGTTATTCCAGATTACCCCAAGATCTATTTTTACGGTCAGGACAAAAAAGACCAGGATAGCAAAACTTACCGCAAACCCGGCCAGGGTTTTGATATCGAACAGGCGGTCTTTGAGAGATATGCGAGGTACATAACTTTCCGCTTCGGACTCTTGTTCTTCCAAAGCTTCCAATTCGGTGTTGTCAGGCTTTTTGGTGGGGACCGGTTTCAAATTACCAATTGGTTTTTTGTCTAATAATTCACCTTCCGTAATTGTGACCTCTGGTTCGTTGTCCCTGTTGCGCTTAAAACCCATTACTGCCGCCCCTCACGAGCATACCACTCAAAAAACTGCTGATAACCCTGACTGAAAGGAATCAACGGTTCAAAATTGAGCAAAAGGCGTGCCTTGGTTGTATCGGCAAAAGTGATGGCCGGTTCGGTTGCCGGGCGTTCCAGGTAATGGATATTGGCCTTTTTACCCAGGGCTGTTTCCGCCGCCCGGATAAGGTCCATTTCAGTTTGTGGGTGGCCGTTACCCAGGTTAATGATTTCCCACGCAAACGGATTGTCCAGGGCGGCCATGATGCCGCGCACGGTATCGCCGACAAAAGTCCAGTCGCGCCGGGCGCTGCCGTCACCAAAGAGCTTGAGGGGCTCGCCCCGGTCAATCGCCCTGGTAAACAGGTAAACCGCCATATCCGGCCGGTTGCGCGGCCCAAAGACGGTAAAAAAGCGCAAAGCCGAAACTTTCAGGCCGTGAAGGTGATGATAGGTATGGGCCAGCAACTCGGCGGTCCGTTTGGTCGCGCCGTAAAGGGAAATAGGGGCGTCAACCCGGTCTTCCTCGCTGAAAGGCACGCCGTTATCCGGCCGCCCGCCGTAGACCGAAGAAGAACTGGCAAAGACAAAATGCTCGGTTTTGTATAAACGAGACAGTTCCAGCAGGTTCAAAGTTCCCCGGACGTTTACTTCTTCAAACAGCAGCGGGTGTTCGATTGAGTAGCGCACGTTAGCCATACCCGCCAGGTGACAGATTTTGTCCGGCTGTTCCCGCTCAAAAATCTCTTTAAGGGCGGCGAAATCGCGAATATCCGCCCGGTAAGCCCGGTAGTTTGGGTGCTCTGAAGCAGCCAGAATATTTTTCTCTTTGCGGAGAGGACTATAAAAATCGTTGAAGTTATCTACCGCGCAAACTTCATCACCACGGGCAAGCAGTGACTCGGCCAGGTTGCTGCCTATAAAACCGGCTGCGCCAGTCAGCAATATTTTCAAATCGGTTCAAACTCCGTTCTTACTCCGCCGGGCCGGACCTACCAGGCCGGACAGCGGCTTTAGTTTCACCTGTAGAGCACCGCTCCAACTGATTAATAATATAAAACAAAGCAAGCAAAGAGCTCCATTGGATGCCCATGTTTAAAACGTGCAAATCCTCGAAAATGTTGTGGACTGCCACGGCCACAATAATCCCAAAAGCGCCCCACGCGACATAGCGTAAGTTTGTATCTCTGGTCAGGATCGTTGAGCGTAAACCCTGGACCAACCCGCCACCCAGTAATAGAAAATAGGCTAAAAGGCCCAGGGTGCCGGTTTCGGCGGCGGCATGGATATAGTAATTATGGGCATGGCCCCGCGAGACAATCCAGAAAGGCGCGTTAAAGTCGTTGTAGCGGGCGTTATAATTGCCAATACCCACCCCCAACAAGGGGTCCGAGAGGAACATATTGCCCCCGGCCTGCCACATCGCCATGCGCTCCACTTCCGCGAAATTATCCGGTGTGAGAGTTACCTCCCGGACATCAAAAGGCGTCAAAGACTCAATCTGGGCCAGGCGGCCAAAAGTGCTGACCGGCACAACCCCGGTCTGTAGACCGGCTACTACCAGCAAAAGGATACCGGCACCCAGGAAAATTATCGGCAGGGCTTTTTTACCCCGGACCAACACCATTGCGACCAGCGCGAACGCCAGGCCAAGTTGCGCGCCCCGGGAAGCCGCCGCCTGCGTGCCTAACAGGCAGAACACCGTACCCAGGGCTATTATCAGAAAAAGGCTGAAATATTTGAATAACGACCGGGCGGCCACCGGGCCAAACCGGCTGGCCCAGACCCTGGCGGCATCGTTTCGCCGGATAAAGGCCAGGAAAAGTAAAGCTCCCAGCAGCGGCAGGCCCATTTCAAGATAACCGCCGTAGGAATTGGGCATTTCAAAAGTCCCGCAGGCCCGCCGGAAATCCGGGCAGTTAATAAACTTTTCCTGCACAATGGCCGGATACTTGACCTGCGCCCAACCCAGCAGCCCCTGGAAGACCGGCCCAACGCACAGGCAGAAAACCAGGCCCCAGAACTGCGGGCGAGTCCGGATTACCGTGACGGCTAACAAATAGGCAAAAGTCGCGATCAGCCAGCGCGAGATTTCATTGAGTCCGTCGCCGGTACTCTGAGCCACGGTAAGGGACGTAAACATTACCAGCAGGTACAGCCCGTAGAAAGGTAAAAGAAGCGGTAAAGGCCGGGGTATAAAAGGCTGCCGGTAGATAACCCGGTTGCAAAACCAGCCGCTCAGGGCCAGGACCAGGGCCAACTGGGTCAGGGTAACTTTGGTACTTCCCAGGCTAAGGCTGGTATAAGCCTGGCCGGGTACCGAAAGCACCAGCAGGTACAACCCAAATTGGGGATGGCGCAAAACTAGCAGGAAAGCAGCCAGGCCGACGATCAGGCCGATAACAACAAAAGGAGATTGGGTCAGCAAAAGATAACCCAACACCAACACCCCTAAAATTGCCGGGAGGCTTTTCCAACTAAAAGAATTTACTACTACGCTCGGTACTCTACCCGTCAAATCAAAATCTCAAATAAACTTTACCGTACTGGTTTCAAATCCAAAAGAATTAGCTTGTTTTTTCATTGAGCTGGCGCTGCCCGGCCTGGCTCTTGAAATATTCAAGCGTCTTTAAAAGCCCCTCTTCCAGGGAAATGGTCGGTTCCCAGCCCAACCTTGCACGAGCCTTGGTAATATCCGGGCAGCGCTGATTGGGATCGTCCACCCGGCCCGGCTGGAACACCAGCGGCACGTCCGGGTTGCAAATCCGGCGGACGGTCTGCGCGAAATCCAGGATGGTGCGCTCGTCCGGGTTACCCAGGTTAAAGACTTCACCTTTGGTGCCCTCGGTGAACATGGCCGCTTTAAGACCCCGGATAAGGTCGGAAACATAACAGAAAGAGCGGGTCTGGCTGCCGTTGCCGTAGATAGTAATCGGCCGGCCTTCCAGAGCCTGGTTCAGGAAGTTAGGCACCACCCGGCCGTCCTGGGGATCGTTGCGCGGCCCATAAGTATTGAACAGGCGTACTATCCGGGCATCCAGGCTAAACTGCCGGACGTATTCCATGGTCAGGCTTTCCGAGAAGCGCTTGCTTTCATCGTAACAACTGCGCGGCCCAATCGGGTTAACGTTACCCCAGTAATCCTCCCGCTGGGGGTGCTGAAGTGGGTCGCCATAAGTTTCGGAAGTGGATGTTACCAGGAACTTTGCGCCAAATTCCAGGGCCAGTTTCAACATATTATGGGTGCCAACCGAATTAACCAGGTGCGTTTCAATCGGGTGGCGGGTGTACCCGACCGGGCTAGCCGGGCTAGCCAGGTGAAAGATAGCGTCTACCGGCTGGGTCAGTCCATTAAAAGGTTGAACAATATCATGTTCGTGAAACTCAAATTCAGGATGATTGGCAAAGTCTTCAATATTGCCTGGACGGCCTGTAATAAAGTTATCCAGGACAATAACATGATGGCCTTCGGCCAACAGAGTCTCACTGAGGTGGGAACCAACGAACCCGGCCCCGCCACTTATAAGGATTCTCACGCAGCGTTCTCCTTAGATCGGTCTTCGGCTGTACTCACGGGCTTGGTGACCTCGCGTCTGAGTATTTCCAGCATTGCGAAACTTAAACAAAAAATAATCGAAAGGTCCACTACAAAGAAAGAATTATCTACTAAACCATGGACCAGAAAATCCAGCATACTTCCGAAAAGCCCTAGAGCCAGTGCCCTGCGAAGAATGAATTGACTGTCCGGCTTGCCAGAAATTACCGGCTTGCGCCAGTGCCGGGTGAGCGCTGTCTTAAAAAAGATAAAAAGCAGCCAGCCAATCAGTAACGGTCCTAGTATACCTAATCTCAGCCAGAAATCCAACACCAGGTTATGCGGATGAGACGTAAAACGTTCGGTCCAGGCCAGCGGATTGACGTATTGGGGGTTGTAGACGTATAAGAACTGGTCCAGGCCGATACCGGCCAGGGGATGGTCTTTGATTATGTCAACTGAAGACTGCCAGACATACAACCGGGTGCTGCTACTGCCGCCAAAAACGAACAGGTTGGTAATTCGCTCGACTTTGATAAAAGGTAGCGCGGCCAGGCCCACCAGAAGCAGCCCGCCGTAAGCGAACAGCCAGCGCCGGGAACCTACCGCGACAAACATCCCTAAAAAGGCCGCGCCGACACCCAACCAGGCTCCTCTTGAAAAAGAGAATACCAGGCAAATCAGCATGGGCACCAGGCTCAGGCTATAGAGCCGGAACCGCCAGGAAGGATTCTTCCAGATGCGCCAGCCCGCCTGGCTATAGAATAAGGGCAGGCAGGCCGCCAGCGGAATTACCCGGCCCAGAAATAAGCCCAGGTTGTCGGGATGGCTGTAGACCGAGCAAATCCGGGTTACTCCTTCGGTCGCGATAGCGCAACCGGTCTGGCTGGCCGTAATCAATTCCGTAGTGCTGGCGGGCCGCAGCGGGAAAAGTAACTGGAATATGCCAAACAGGGCCACCATAACCCCACCGGCTACCAGGAAATCAACCAGCCGCATGACGGCGGGTGCGCCTTTTTTACCAAGAATGGACAGGGCCAGCAAAAACAGGACTAACGGCTCGACGATTACCAGGCGGTACTCGCGCAGGGCTTCTTTAAGATGGGCCGGAAGAGGCGCCAGCAGCGAAACGGTCGCCAGGACAAACAGCAACCCCAGCGGTAAAAAGAACGGTCCCTGCCGCCGGACCAGATACCAGGCCCGGGCCGGGTTTAAGTCGAGGCTGAACCGGCGCTCCGCCTGGCGCTGCCGGAAAGCCTGCCAGGCCAGGCGCAACAGCCAGGCCGCCGCCAGCGCGACGATTATTACTTCCGATAAGGAGAATTCTAAGGTACCGCCCGGCCGCAAGTTGCGCGGGTGCAGGTAAATCGGCGCGGTAAACAGGGCCAGACCGAGCGCCCAGTCCGGCCGGATAAAGCACAGTAGGAAAAATACCAGGGCTCCCAACAGGGCCAGCGGCACCGGTGGTGCATAGTAGAAGACCAGCAAAGCGCCTATCATGGCCCAGGGAGCCCACTTCTCGCGGCCGGACCAGAAATTCTTACGGGTAAACATAGCTCCTTTGACCGCTTTCCGGCCTGCCACCGGCACCAGCCCGGCCACACTGTGACCGATGCCCGCAAACAAAAAGGCCCCGCTGACCAGCGCCCCCAGCCCGCAAACTACCAGGCCCAGCACGATTAGCCAGGCGAAATGATTGTCCCGGCTGATGAAAAAGCCTTCTATCCGCCCGGCATCCAGGCCGGTTATTTCGGCTACATGGGTCGTATCGCTTAAACCTTCGCCCAGCACCAGGCGGGCCGGACCGGTATTGTAGTCCAACCGCCGCTCGTTCTGACCGTCAATTTTTACTTTAATATCAAAAGTCGGGTTGCCGGGGGCGGTGGCATCTTTCATGACCATTTCGGCCCGTTCGCCCTGGAAGGTCAGCCTGAGAGTGGTGCCGTTATCCTGCAAAGCCGGGTCGCCACTGGCCGGGTGCCAGCCGGTATAAGCGATATTGGCCCGGGTGGTATTGTACTCTTTTAATACGTTATAGGCCGGGCGCGGCGTGAAATCCGGCTGCACCAGCGAAAAATAGTTGGTGGGGTCCTGCGGTTTTTCTTCCAGGTACGGGTCAGCCCGCAAGAACCAGACGTTGATGACGCCTACCCAGGGCCATTCGCGCCGGACTCGCTCAATACCTTCTTTAAGGTATCTGGCCTGTTCCGCCTCGCTGACACTTTTACCCCAGTTGGTTTGCTTTTGCGCTTCGGGCCAGTCCGCCGGGACCGAAACCCAGCCATATTCGGCGGCCCAGGCCGGTTTTGTACCGTCGCCATTCTTGATCATTACTTCATGGATAGAGGCGGGGCGGTTGAGGTTGACCCTTTTAAGGTCAATCAGGGTCTTTTCTTTAGAGCCCGGATTTTCCTTAAACTGGGGGTCCGGTTGGATATAGCGGAAATCGGGCGCATAGCCCAGACCGTAAAGCTGAATGGACAGGATATCGAAATAATCTTTCGCCCCGGCCGCATACATCCGGCCTAAGTATTCCAGGTCATTCATATTCGGGGTCTGGTCGTTGGTAGGCGCCAGCGGCGCGGAAAGCACTTTAGCCGCCGGGTCTGCCGCCTTAATCTGCTGGTAGGCCCCTTTTAGCAACTCCACGTAACGGGCCGGGTCAACCGGACGGCCGTTCCACTCACTTTCCAGGTTTGGTTCGTTTAACACCTGGTAATACTGGACCTTGCCTTTGTAGCGCGCCGCCACCTGGCCCACGAAACTATAGTAATCGGCATAATTATCGGGCGGGCCGGTCTTATTGATTTTTTCCTCCGCGCTCAAGCCTTCCATGGACTGCAAGCGGCTCCAGGTGGGCGGCCGGTCCAACCGCAGCAAAATTTGCAGGCCGCGAGCGCGGGCTTTGTCTACCAGGATATCGAAGCGTTCCCACTTATACTGGCCCCTGGCTGCTTCAACCTCTTCCCAGGGCAGAATCTGGCGGATAAACCCGAAGCCCCCGTCTTTGACCATATCCAGCGTCCGGTCAATTACCTGACTGTTGGGGTCTTTTTCGTGGTTAAGCAGCACATTAACCCCGACCGGGGTCGCGCCAAGCTGCCCGGCGGTCACATTCTGAACTTTATCCAGTTGCGGGCCGTAGGAAACGCCATAATTAAAAACCAGGTCGGCGAAAGCGGTCAGGGAAAGTCCGGCCAGGCAGACCACCAGGATTAGCAAAGAGACCAGGGCGGCTAACAGGGACTGCCGCCGGGAGAAATGGCGCGAGAGGCCATTTGCAGTATTAGCTTTAGAAACAGACGTACGCTGGTCGCTAATCACACTTATTTCAAGTCATTCAGGAGACGCAGGTCTACCGCTAATTTAATGCCGGAGTGTCACCGGTTTGACACTGGGGAAGCGCTCGGAAAGTCAAGGCCGGGCTGCCTTTAGGCCAGATTATAGCATTTGGCCCTCCTGGCGGCAAACTCAACTAAACGCCTTAGGTTAAACAATTTAGCAGCCGGGATTGTTGCAGTAAAGGAAAAGGTTAGTTACAATCATTCTCCGAATAACCTTAACCATATTAAGCATGAATAAAAAGAAAGTGAGAGAGCGTTATGTGGAACAATCGACCGGGCCAGGGCGGCGGCCTTAAGGAAGTTACTCCTCAAAAAGCCCAGGAAATGCTCGACCAGGGCGAGGCAGTCCTGATAGATGTCCGGGAGCCGGACGAATACCAGGAAGTTCATGCCAAAAACGCCAGATTAATCCCGCTGGGTTCTTTCGCGCAGCGCCTGGCTGAAGTGCCCCAGGATAAAGACGTATTGATCATCTGCCGGTCGGGTGGGCGCAGCGCCCAGGCCTGCATGGTCGCCCTGCAAAGCGGTTTGAACCGCGTATACAATGTCCAGGGCGGCACACTGGGATGGGTTCAGGCCAAACTTCCAAGCGAAAAGGGCAGCTAAAAACCTTAAAAATGGTTTGAAGGCTGGCAGGCTTATGCTATACTAAGCTTGCTGGATTAATTTTAATTAAAATCATGGTCTCCTGGCGGTATTCGGGTTTGCTGGTCCGAATTGTGATGTAAGGCACTAAAGAATCAGCTCAGTCAGGTACAGCCGACTGCACCAATTCCTGTTGTAAGGGTAGCAAACAGACAAGGGAGTTTTGGTCGCGGCTATCCCTGTTCAGACAATGCTGGCTGGTACTAACGTACCCCACTAGGATAGTTTATCTTGCTTCAGGGTATTGCTTAACACTAAGGCATAATTAGAACTCTATTTTTTGCGCTTTAAGCTCGCATTGGGGGATTACCCCGGCAGGTCTAGGTCATCAAGAAGGAGATTAGCTCAATGAGCAAAACTTTAGCCATAATTGGCGGTATAGTCGTTGCCCTCGTAATACTACTTGTGCCTATCGCAATTTTTATCTGGGTGCCTGAACAGGCCCTGCGTACCGCCAGTTACCTTTCAACGGTAGTATTATCGTTCTTTGCATGTGGTTTGTTAATTGTCAGTATCGCACTGGTAGCGGCTATCCTGGTGCTAGTCAGCGTCATAACCAACCTGACCGATAAAAAAGTATCGCCGCTGATGGACCGCCTTACCGAAACAGCCGACAGCGCCAAAGCGACTGTGGCGTATGTGGGTGAAGGTGTCGTTTCGCCGCTGGTCAAGATTGCGGCTATTCTGGCTGGTATTCGCGGCGCAATTAAAGCTCTTTTCAGAGGCAATCGCCCATAATTAACCCCACTGAAAGGAGTTTTCCCAGATGCGAGTATACAATAAAAAACCGCCCAGCCAGGATTATTTTGCCCAGGGCTTTCGGTGGGGCCTGGTCTTTGGGGCATTAGGCGCCCTGATTATGCTGGGGCGGCGAGGCAAACCGACCTCTACCATTTAGCCTTAAGGGGCTTCTAATAATCTCCTTCAATCAGCAATAAATTTGCTGCAAAAAAGCCACGACCCGTGACAGCGCCGTGGCTTTTTTGCTGGGGAAATTTCGGATGCAGCGTTTCCGGCAGCGGGCTACCCCGGTAGCCTGACCGCCGTTACCACTTAATTGGTAGAGGTAACAATCGTACAGTACAAGTCTTCCGGCAACGTACAGTTCTCACATTCCAGTTCGATAGTGGTATGGTGAACCTGGTACTTGTGGACAAGCATATTCTTGATTTGCTGGACGGTTGTGTTAGCCTCTTGAATACTGATGTTATTGGTCAGTATATGGCAAGAGAGGACCAGGTTATTACCGCCCAGGGTCCAGACATGCAAGTCGTGGACGCTTTTAACCCCATCGATAACCATAAAGTCGCGCATCAGGCTGACCATATCCAATCCAGCCGGGATTCCTTCCAGCAGCACGTTGGTGGCTTCTCTGATAATGCGCCAGCTCGACCACAGGATAAATACCCCGATCAAAATTGAGATAGCCGGGTCAAAGGCTGCCCAGCCGGTAAATAAAATCAACAGACCGGCAAAGATTACCCCTATCGAGGAAAAGGCGTCACCCAGGATATGGACAAAAGCGCCGCGCATGTTCCGGTCGGTTTTCGAACCCTTGAACAGGGCCAGCGCGATACCGGTTTTCAAAAGCAGCGCAACAGTCGCGACCAGGGCAATAATGGCGCCGTTTACCGGCTCCGGGTGAATCAGCCTCTGCACGCCTTCGTAGAAGATGTAGAAAGCAATCAAAACCAGAGTGGCCGCGTTAAAGCTGGCCGCCAGGATTCCGGCCCGGTGATAGCCGTAGGTCTTGCGAGTATCGGGCGAACGCCGCGCCAGCACCAGGGCCCACCAGCTAAAGGCCAGGGCCAGGGCATCGGTCAGGTTATGCCCGGCATCGGAAATAAGAGCCAGGCTGTTGGCCCAGAGGCCCGCCGCGAACTCGGCTATTACAAACAGGCCGGTCAGGACCAGGCTAACCCGTAAAATCAGGGCCGACCGGTCATTTAACCGGGCTGGCGCGGCATGATTATGCCCGTGGACGGCCGCGCCGGGTGCATGTTCAAGAGTGACGTGCGAATGTTCCGCAGCATCGTGGTCGTGGTCGTGGCCGGACAGAGCCACTATTTTCGGCTGGTTTTCCTGGAGCATAGCAAAACCTTAAAGTTTATTTCTAAACTGACTACTATTTGTTAAAAAAGAAAGCTCCAACTGAGTTGGAGCTTCCGGGTAACAACTCTATTTAATTATAGCACCTGGCACAAGAATTATGCCTGTTTGAAGCCGTAATCGTTCCCCGCAAGCCGGGAACGATTACGGCGGTCTAATGCTATTAAAGGCTAGTTAGAGCCGAGAACATCTTTAATACGGCTGAAAAAGCCCTTATCCTCGTGATCCTTATCGGCCGTTGTTTTCCCGATTTGCTCGCGAGGCATGGTTTTAGCCAGCTCCTGCAACAACCGGCGCTGCTCGTCGTTCAGCTTCCTGGGCACCACCACATGCAGGTTCACCAGTTGGTCACCCCGGCCGCTTCCCTGGAGAAAAGGTACCCCTTTCTCTCGGAGCTTGATGGTATCGCCGTTTTGAGAACCGGGCTTAATATCCAGTTCCATCGGGCCGTCCACAGTCGGAACTTCCACCCGGTCGCCCAGGGCGGCCTGCCAGAGGTTTAGCGGCAATTCCAGCAGAATATCGTTTTCCTTGCGCTGGAACACCGGGTGCTCTTTGACCACAATGCTTACATACAGGTTGCCCGGCATAGCGCCGCGCGGCCCGGCTTCGCCCTCACCGGTAATCCGGATCTGGCGGTTGGCGTCAATCCCGGCCGGGATTTTAACCATTAGCGGTTTTGAAACGCGGACCCGGCCGTCACCCCGGCACTCTTTACAGGGGGTCACGATAACCCGGCCCTCGCCCCGGCAGCGGTCGCAACTGGTAACGTTAACAAACTGGCCGAAGATGCTGTTCTGGGTCCGGCGAATTTCGCCGGTACCTCTACAGGTATCGCATTTAGCGGTTTCGGTGCCCGGTTCGCTGCGGTTGCCCTTACAGCGGCCGCAGGTATCGAAGCGGCTGACCACTACTTCCTTTTCGACTCCGAAGACGGCTTCTTCAAAGGTAAGGACCAGGGTAGTTTTCAGGTCGGCCCCTTTTTGAACCCGGCGTTGCTGCTGGCCCGCGCCGCTCATGCCGCCAAAGAACTGTTCGAAAATGTCGCTGAAGCCGCCAACGCCACTAAATCCTTCAAAAGGATTGGCGCCCGCACCGCTCATTCCGGCATGACCAAAGCGGTCGTAAGCCGCCCGTTTTTGTTTATCGGTCAGCACGTTATAAGCTTCTGTAACCTCTTTAAACTTTTCTTCGGCGTCGGCTTCATTATTGACGTCAGGGTGGTATTTCTTAGCTAACCGCCGGTAAGACGACTTTAATTCATCGTCTGTAGCAGTTTTTGAAACCCCTAGTACCTCGTAGTAATCACGCTTGCTCATCTATCTTACTTCTGCCTTTTTATTGCCGGCCGACTTTAACCACTGCCGGGCGAATTACTTTGTCACCAAGTTTGTAGCCTTTTTGATAAACCGCCTGGACTACATCCTTGTCGCCAGAGCTTTCCTCGTCCCTGTGGACAGCATCGTGGAAACGGGGATCGAATTCCTGGCCTTCCGCCGGGATCTCACTGACGTTTTCCTGTTCAAGGAAAGTCTTGAGCTTCTTTTCAATCATGTTCACCCCGTTAATCCAGGCTTCGTTCTTCAAGTTTTCGGGCAAGCTCTGTAAAGCGCGCTCGAAGTCGTCTACCACGGGCAGGATTTTTACCAGGACGCGCTCCCGGATTTCGGCGTTTAACTTTAACCGCTCGGCTTCAGTCCGGCGTTTAAGATTTTCATAATCAGCCCTGGCCCGGACAAAATTATCGTAGCTGGTAGCCGCTTTTTTCTGTTCTTCAGCTAATTGCTGCTTTAACTCATCAACCGATACGACCTCTTCCTGAGTAACAGGAGTTTCGGGGGTTTCGGCAGTAGCGTTACCATCGGGATTTTGGTTCCCCGGATTTACATTAGTCTCAGCACTCACTTTAGCATTCACCTCATTATAAAATAAATTATCTCGTTAATTATATTGCGCTTTAGGTCTTAAAGCTATAAAACCTTTGTTAGATTTGTATATGTTTTAGGCCCTGGCCAGACACAAGCCGGTATAAGGCCCCAAAAACCGGACAGCTGCCCTGGTTTTAGCCGCGACGTTCGCTTACCAACCCGCTTAAAAGGTTGGCAATATATTGTACTGTGGAAATAGAACGGTTATATTCCATCCTGGTCGGGCCGACAATTCCTACCACTCCGGCCATCTGGCCGTCAATCCCATACCGAGCCAAAACCACACTCAGCAGCCGCAAGTCATCAAAGCGGTTATCGCCGCCGATAATAACCTGGACCGCGTTACCGTCACTGGAAAGGATTTCCGGGATAATATTGGTAATTACCTGGCCGTTCTCGATAACCTGCACTACCTGGCGCACCCGGCCAATATCGGTAAATTCAGGCTGGTCCAAAATATTAACCAGGCCGTCCCGGTAGATTTGAGCATCCTTATAGCGGTCCAGCGACTTAAATGTTTCAAGCATCCGGTTGGCGATCATCTTGTTAAAATCGTCCGGCCAGTCTTTAATCCGGGCTTCCATTTTAACCCAGTTGAGGTTTGAAAGCAGCGTGTTTAACCGGTTGGTTACCTGGGTCAGTTCATTCTGGGTAACCGGTTCATCCAGGGTCAGCATTTGCTCTTTGATCGTACCATCCTGGGTAACGACAACCAGCAAAGCCACGCGCTCCTGCACACCGACCAGCTGGACGTGTTTCAGGCGGTTATCATAGACGCGGGGTGTTGAAACCAGCGCGGCGTTATGCGAAGTACGGGCAGTTACCGAGGCGGCCAGGCGCAGCCATTCGGTTAGCTCCAACTGAATCTGGTAAAACTGGTGCTGGATGGTGGTCTGCTCTATCGACGAAAGGCCCCCGCTGCGCTCCATCAGGTGTTCCACAAAATAGCGGTAGCCCAGGTCGCTAGGCACCCGGCCCGCCGAAGTATGGGGATGCGAAATATAACCGCCCTGCTCCAGTTCGGCCATTTCGTTCCGAACGGTTGCCGAACTATACGGCAGGCGGTATTTATTGACGATGGCTTCCGAACTTACCGGGGCGGCCGTAGCGGTAAACTCCTGGATAATAATTCGCAAGATCGCGCGCTGCCGGTCGCTTAATTTCCCGGCATCGCTATTAGAAGCGACCGAGGTACCAGACTGCACGGACGTTTCAATATTTTTGCGGGGCCGGCCGGCTTTTCTTTTAGCCGGTTGGCCGGTTTCATTTCCCTCAAATTCACCGATTGTCATACGTTTACCTGCTATAAAACTTGCTCCCAACTCCAGGTGCCGCTACATATCGGCAATGCATTGTTATATTATACCTGAGTTATTAGATTTGAGAGCGTTAATTTTGGCGTTACTAAAACGACTCACTACTATTTACGCAAACGATGATAGTCTAGTTTCATTATTCAAGGTTGCTTTCAGCAAATTTTAGCACTCCTTTAGTTTGAGTGCTAAAATTAACCATTTTAGCGTATCATCCTGACCTGAACCTTGTCAAGTAGAAGCCTGTCCCGCGAATTTGTCAGGGCGGTCAGGTTTGGTATAATAATTTGAAGTAACCTGCTTAATTTTATTCAAGCCGGCCAATGACGGCCAAAGAAATAACTATTAAAACCGGCTGTCTGATTGTAAATAAACTTATACACATTGTTGTCAACATTATGCCAAATATTGTGCAAAACCTTTGTTCTATATCAACATTATGGGGACAGGTGTGGGTAACCCGGCCGGTTTGTTTTATTCGCCTTAAGCTACTTTGTGAGTTGTTTTGTAAATATAGAACTGAAAAAAAATGCTGACTAAGAGAATTATACCCTGTTTGGACGTGACCGCCGGGCGGGTAGTAAAAGGGACTCAATTTCTGGACTTGCGGGACGCCGGGGACGCGGTAGAACTGGCCGCCTTTTATGACGCCCAGGGCGCGGACGAACTTATCTTCCTGGATATAACGGCCAGCAGCGACAAACGCGAAACCGTCCTGGACATGGTCACACGCACCGCCGAGCAGATTTTTATTCCGTTCACGATTGGCGGCGGCATTCGGACCCTGGCCGATATGCAGCGCATGCTTTCAGCCGGAGCGGATAAAGTTTCGATCAATACAGCAGCGGTGCAAAATCCCGGTTTAATTAAAGAAGGGGCCAGTTACTTCGGCCGCCAGTGTATAGTTGTGGCGATTGACGCCAAGCAGCGGGAGAACGGCGGCTGGGAAGTCTATCTGCATGGCGGGCGCACCCCTACCGGCATAGATGCTGTAGAATGGGCCAGGCAGGCGACAGACCTCGGCGCGGGCGAAATCCTATTGACCAGCATGGATAAAGACGGCACCCGCGATGGGTATGACCTCGAACTGACCAGGGCCATTTCCGAAGCGGTCAGCGTGCCGGTAATTGCCAGCGGCGGCGTGGGCAACCTGGAACACCTTTACGAAGGCGTTACCGAGGGTAAGGCTGACGCGGTGCTGGCCGCCAGTATTTTCCACTTTGGCGACTACTCGATTAAGCAAGCCAAAGAATACCTCAGACAAAGAGATGTTCTGGTCAGGCTCTAAGCGCAAAATTTGAAGGACAACCCGTTGAAGTAACCGGTGAGTACCGGCGGCATATGCCGGTACTCACATGGCTTATAAAAATACGGAGACAGACAAACGCGGTTTGTGGTGCAGGGAATGCTCCTAGGCGGTGCCGGTGGGTGGTTTATCACCGGAGTGTTCCAGGAGTTCCAGGTCACTTTTAGCCACCTGGAATTTATCGCGGGTGGGCGGCTCCGGGGCGGCTTTAGCGCGGGTAGCCTTCATTTCGAGATAGTCTTTCCAGCGTGTTTCAGACTCGCTTATGACTCGCCAGGCTTCTTCCTGGTTCTTCCAACCGACCAGTTCAGTCCATTTGTCTTCCAACGCTTTATAAGTCGAAAAGAAGTTTTCGATCTCGCGCAACCAGTGCGGTCCGATATCCTCCAGCCGGACGATATGGCGGTAGCGAGGGTCTTTAGTTGGAACACACAGAATTTTCTCATCATGGCCCTGCTCGTCCGACATGTCCAGGATGCCGATAGGTCTGGCATCCACGATACAGCCGGGAAAAGTCGGGTTATCCATAATCACCAGCGCATCCAGGGGATCGCCATCCAGGCTAAGAGTATCCTGGATAAAACCATAGTCGCTGGGATAATGCACCGAACTGTAAAGAACGCGGTCCAGTTTGAAAATGCCGCGTTCCTTATCGAACTCATATTTATTACGGGAACCACGCGGAATTTCCACAAATACTTCAATACTGGTCCGTTTTACTGCCATCAGGTCTTACCTCCCCAGCCAATAGATCTTTTCGAAAATTAGAACGGGAAAGCCGTTAGATGCAAGGAACTCCGGCTTCCCAAGTAGACTCTTATAGCTTACCTCGCCAATGGCTTCATGGCAAATTTTTTCGAAAATAAATTAGCCCCTCTTTCCGACTAAAAATAGCCCGAATGGTACTTGTCATAAAATCAAAAAAATAGTAGGATAAGACCATCATTACGCGGACCACCCGGGTCCCTTACATTCACTAAACCAAGGAGGCTCTTATGGAATATGAAGACCTTTACGATGAGTCAGTGGAAGAAACAAACGAGCCAACGCTCCCTGAACGCAAGCTGTCCCCTTACCGCAAAAAACAACTTGACTACAAACACCAGGTAAGGTTAATTTCCAGCGGCAACCGGGGTTACCGGAAAGCGCTTAAGGTTTTGCCGCATATCGAGCGGCGAAGCTACCGGCGGGCTCTTGACGCGGTGACCAATGCCGCCCGGCGAGATGAGGAAGCCGAACTTACTTCCGGCGACCTGCTCAGGACGCTAAAGCGACATATGTTTTCGCGCCTGGTGAGCCGCAAGGCCGTACCTTTGCGCGAAGCCCTGCAGGCCAGGAAAGCCTCACGCGTAGCCCGGGCCGCCCGGCACGCCCAGCCCGGCTAGAAGTTTTTGCCGGTACCGGGGTTGTATGTATAGGAGTAAGCTTTCACCTTTTTAAGGAGTGAAATTAAGAATAAGGATAGAGGCGAGCCTGAGGTGACAGGTTCGCCTCTATTTTTTTTGGATTAATACCGCCCATTTTAATAAATCAGAAGTTCTGCAAATTTTGATAAAGCAGCACTGATTACTGCTTTAAATAATACTTGCCACTGTATCCGTTTGCCCGGAAAGGCAACTTCCCAGCCATGTCATCCTGTGTGCTGTGTTAAGCAAGATTTGACACACCTCTGCCTAATATTAAGAGGTTGCCATTTTGCATTGTCATTCCGAGCATAGTCGAGGTATCCGGGTACCCCTGGGTGCCGTTGGCGAATATCACACGACCTGAATTGGGTTCGAGGGTGGGTGGAATTTGGGAAGGTTTTCGCATTTACGGTAGCCCACCGGGCGCGGGTACCCCCGGGTGCTTTCACTGCGGTTCAGGATGCAATGCAAAGTGGCTACCCCTCTCTAATAAGTAGAGGTGTGGGGAAATTTGGGTAACAAGGCAGGTAGAAGGTAAAAGTTATGGTTTCCAGGCCTACCTGGCAGCATTTATTTAAGTCCGAGCATGAATTTACCGTATGGCTAAGTTTCGTAATGTTCTTCGTAATACTGTTATGGTAAT
>JAQBPB010000005.1 GCA_028287745.1 Chloroflexota bacterium | reverse complement strand
TAACGCCGGTAGACGTAATCGGGGTTTCAGGTTGGTTGTGTAAAATGAACTTAGTTTAGTGTTTAATAATTAAGATGGTGTTTCGCAGGAATAACAGTAGTTTTGCTCTTAAATAAATCTATTCTTTCAAATCCCGAATCTCTTCCGCAAACCGAATATGATCCCTTGCACCCTCAAACCACTGCTCGTTCCCCTCGATAAGCTGGGCGGCCGCCTCGACCCCGGAGTTGTAATTCTCAGTCTTTGCCGCTTCTAACGCCTGCTGGGCCTGGCGAAGCTGCACCTGGAGGCTGTTACTGCTGTTACTGTTATTGCTACTGCTATTACCGGTGGTAGTGATGTTGGTGGTGGTCCAGTCGCCTTTCGGCTTTTTACGAGTGGGTACTCGGTAATTTGATGTGTCTTTACATTTCTTGTCAATTGGCAAATATGAAATGTAAAGATGGTTCACAACGGAGAAAGGAAGGCCTATGATTGACACATGAGGAAAAGCTAGCCCGCAAGCTCATAAACATGCGGGTAAGAATGGACGAGGCTGATTTCTTAGCAGAAATGGCTGAAGAAGATCAAACGAATGATAGTAATTTAATTCGTCGGGCGCTTCGCTACTATGCTGAGAACAAACTCAAAAGGAAGTTCCGCCAGAAGTATTCGAGGATAAGCCGGGAGGGAATTGGGTTCCTGGGCCAAGGCCGAGGGGAAAAGAAGACCGGCTGAACACGCTTAACGACCAGCCGGTTTTAATAGCAGGGTAGAAGTTGCAGCTTCTGCCCTGGTCTTTTTAGTTAAGCAGAAAGAAGAAGCACATGCCTGATGAACCCGAACATAAAACACCACGGCAGCAGCGGGCCAAACGCAAGAAAAACTCGGCAAAGAAGATTGGATAGTTGAAGTTATCGAACATAACCCGCCATAGCTCTTACAAGAAATTACAATTTTGCTAAGAAGGTAATAAAAATATAAGCAGAAAATAGTCACTAATAGCTGTTTGCACATACAAGATAAACAACTATTCTTGATTATAAATTTATTAGTAGTCAAATTTCTAGTTTGCTTTAGATAAAACATGTGGTAAATTAGATGTATTAAAATATTTTATTGCTGTTACTTCGCACTGAGGGCACAATTACGGAAAGGTCGAATAAAGAGAGTGAAAATGAGGCCGGGTCTGCCCCGGACAGCCTTTCTTATACCCGCAACTCCCCGGAGAACCTTGACGATACCGCCTGGTCCGGTCTACCGGCCCCGGCCTGGCTGCAAACCTGGCCCGTGGCTGATGAGGATACGGACAATTCCCAGGCTTCTAACGCCCTTAACCAATCCCTGCCTGTGGAAAAAACTACCCGGGATGAGCGGCTGCCCCAGACTGACCGCCCGAATACCCCAACCCAGACCACCGGCGAACTGATGCGGCAGCAGCGCGAGCGAGGCGAGAACTTGCTCCGGCAGCAGCGTTATAACGAAGCAATTGCTAAATTCACCGAGGTAATCCAGCTTTTACCGGGGGTAATTTGGAGCTACTCCAACCGGGTCTATGCCTATTTCGCCCTGCAAGAATATGCCAAAGCTATTGGGGACCTGAACGAAATTCTGCGCTTGCAGCCGGATTTTGCCTGGGCCTACGCCCAACGCGGCGAAGCTTACCGCTCGCTGGGGGATTTTGCCCGGGCGCTGGCGGACCTGGATAAGGCAGTCGAACTTGACCCTGCGATGGGCCAGCCTTATTTCAGCCGGGGCAGCATTTACCTGCAGCAAAAAGACTACTTGAAAGCCCAGGCGAACCTGGACCAGGCCATCGAGCTCCTGCCTGATTACGCGATGGCCTGCTATACCCGGGGTGAGGCTTACCGGCTGCGCGGTGAATACCGGCTGGCCCTGGAGGATTTCGACCGCTATATCAGCCGGGAGCCGACCACCTGGGGCCATTTCTCACGCGGCCAGACCCTCTACAGCCTTAAAGAATACCAGCAGGCCCTTGCCGATTTCGACCAGGCCCTTAAACTTGACCCGGGGATGGTTGAAGTAATTATTCAACGCGGCAAAGCTTTTCTAAAGCTGGGCGATTACCGGCAGGCGGCCCGCAACTTCGAGCTGGCTATTAAACTGAGGCCGGGGGATGCCTGGGCCTATACCCAACTGGGCGAGGTTAAACGCCTCTTGAAGAATTTCGAAGAAGCCATCAAAGACCTGGACCGGGCCATCGAACTCGACCCGACCATGGTCTGGGCCTACGGTAGCCGGGCGGAAGCGCACCTCAACTTGCGTAATTACCCGAAAGCGGTAACCGACTATAGCAAGGTCATCGAACTCGACCCCGGCTCAACCTGGGGCTACATCCAGCGGGGCGATGTCTACCGGCTCCAGGGCGAATTTCAACTGGCCCTGGACGATTACGACCGGGTCATCGAACAAAACCCGGACAACGCCTGGACCTACGTCCTGCGCAACGCGACTTTACGCCAGTTACACGGCTACAAACTTTCTATCGAGGATTACGACCGGGCGATTGAGCTTGACCCGGAGTCGGCCTGGGCCTATGCCCGGCGGGCCAGGGCCCACAGCCAGTTAAATATGCACGAACAGGCTTTACAGGACTACTCGCGGGCGATTGAACTTGACCCCAGCCGCATACTCTCGTACCTGGAACGGGCCGACCTGCTGCGCAGCCTGGGTGACTACGCCCAGGCCATCCGCGATTATACGGTGGCAATCGAGGCCGGGGCGAACCTGGCCCACGCTTATGCCGGGCGCGGTGAAGCCTTCTTGCAGTTGCACCGCAATGAACAGGCCCTGGTTGATTTCAGCCGGTCGCTGGATGAGGACCCGGATAATTCGTGGACGTTAGGGCGGCGCGGTGAGGTCTTCCGGCTGCTTGACCAGGCCGACCAGGCCCTGCTTGATTTCACGGAGGCCAGCGAGCTTAACCCGGAAGATCCCTGGCTCTTTGAGCGGCGGGGCCGGGTTTACCAGTCTTTACAGGACTATTCCCAGGCTATCGAAGCTTACAACCGGGCCTTAGAACTGGACCCGGTCTATTTCTCGGTGTATGCCAACCGCGCCGAAGCCTACCGCAAACTGGGACAGTACCAGCAGGCTATTGAGGACTATAACCGGGTCTTGCAGCAAAACCCCGTCCAGGGCTTTGCTCTACACAACCGGGGCAAAGCCTGGTACATGCTTAAAGATTACCCGGCGGCCCTGGAAGACTTTAACGAGGTTATCCGGCTGGAACCGGACGCCACCCCGGCCTACCTGGACCGGGCGGAAACCTGGCGGCAGCTGGGCGACCTTACAGCGGCGGCAGCTGACTACACTGAAGTCCTGCGGCGGAAACCTGACCACCTGAAAGCCGCCCTGGGCCGAGCCGGGGTCTACCGGCTGCTGGGTGAAAAGGCGGCCGCTATCGAGGATTTGAACCGGGTAATTCAACAGGAACCCCAAAAGGCCGAGGGTTTCCGGGCCAGGGGCGAACTTTACCTGGAAGCGCGCAAATTTGCCCAGGCCCTGGAAGATTTCGACCGGGTGATTGAACTGGAACCCTATACGGCCAGCGGCTACTACTTGCGCGGGGAAGCTTGCCGCCAACTTAAACAGTATCACGAAGCCCTGGAAGACTTTGATCGCTCGATTGACCTGGACCCGACCGAGGCCGCGATCTATGCCCGCCGGGGGACGGTCTACCGCCAGGTTAAAGAGTATGACCGGGCACTTGAAGATTTCGAACTGGCCCTGGAACTTGACCCCGCTTACGCCTGGGCCTACGGCAACCGGGCCGAAGTCTACAAGAGCCTTAAAGATTTTAACCAGGCGGTAGCGGATTACGGCCAGGTGCTAAAACTCGATACCGGGGCCCGGTGGGTCTACGAAAGGCGCGGATATGCATATCTGTGGCTGAACCAGCCTGAAAAAGCCCTGGCTGACTTTACCGCCTACCGGCAAGCTGACCCGGAGAACCTGCAAAACAACCTGATGCTTTGCTGGCTAAAGATACTCCTGGATTTTAAGGGGAACCGGGCGGAAATACGCCGTGAACTGGTAAACTTGACCCGGCAGGGCCCTAAATCGTACCAGGCCAATATCGCGTCCGGTATTTTATCCGGCCTGGGCCAGACCCCGGTCCAAAGCCTGGCCCAACTGGACGATGCGGTAGAACTGCAGCCGGAAGAACCATGGGCTTATTTCTGGTGGGGCCTTTTCGCGGCGAAAATGGGGCTGGAAATTCCGGCCCAGGAGGCGTTTAAAGTTTCCCTGAAATTAAACCTGCCGCCGGTCCTGCTGCAAACTTTAGAGGGCCTGGCCGGGCAAAGCCGGTTTTTCCAGGACTTTGACCGGGCTTTACTTGCTCCAACTTCTTTAGAACCGCCGCAAATGCTGCCCGCCGGGGAAAGTTCGCCGGAACCCTTTAGAGGTTATCCGGACGGCCTGAATACCCCTTTCAAACGGGAGGGACAGGCCGGGAACCTTTCAGGCAAAATTACCCGCCTGGAAAGTGACTGAATTCTCCGGCCAATATAATTATTGGTTGGACTAACCCTTGAGAGTTGTAAGGAAAATAAAACAGCCCATCCGGAAGCCGGGAAAGAATAACCCCAATCAACTTGCTATATATTCAAATACAAAATTTTTACCATTCCCTAATCTTATCTTAACCACTTTTTTACTTTATACCGCTAAGCTGCTTTCATACCGTGAAATACCGGCTTTGATGGTCAATTAGCGGGAGAGAGGTAGCTCTCCAATAATATTTATTGTTTAACCCTTTTAGCTTAAAAGTTAAAACGTTGTACCCCGGTTAATTCAGGTGAAAGCCTGAAACCGGTTTTGCTGGAGACGAACGCTATGTCTAATGAGATGGAGCGGGGCCCGTTTGATATATCCGGTCAGGCCCTCGACCATACCAGCAATTCTGCTGCAGTCCGCTATAATAATTCAGTTGTCTCTACCCGGTCTTTACTGGCCAGTATGAGTGGAAAACCTAACCCCAATTTCGCGAATATGCCGCCCCTGGTCCTGACTAAAACCACTTCCCCGGAGCCGGAAGAGCAGCCGGTCAGGCGCTGGGGTTTTATCACGCGCATGAACCGCAACGGCCATAATGCCTGGCTTATTTCAACCCTGGTTTTTATACTTGTAGTGGCGATGTCGCTCAGTTTTGGGTTTGTGAAAGGGTGGGTAGACGCTAAAACTACCCTGACTGCCTCGGTGGTGTTCCTGGCCCTACTTTTTGTAGCCATGTTGATCGCCCACTGGCCCTCGCGCCAGCCGCCCCAGAGCTAACCCGGCCAAATTTAACCTGCTCCCGGTTGGAAGAATCGGGCCAATTGTGAGATACTACCCTCGTTCCACTGCTGGTAGATCAGGTATAAGAGTATGGGTTGGGTATCTTCAGGTAAATGAAATTATTTATTAAGGACCAGGAAGCGCCAGAGCCGCCGTTGGCACCGCTGGAAAAGCCTGCACCACCGCGCTGGCCGGTCTTTTTAAATTTTGGGCTGGTAGTTTTATTCCTGGTGGCCCTGGCGGTCCAGCTGGGCCGGGGAAAGTTGTGGATGGTCGGACCGGCCGGGGTCTGGGGGCTTTTCTTCGCCACCCTGCTGGTTACCCTCGGGCGTCCCTTCCTGGAAAACCCGGCCCGCGCCCGCCAGCAATTGGCGGCTAAGCTGGGGCGCCTGTACCGCCGCCTGTCACCCTATGGGCTGGCGGTTGCTTCCCTGACATTGCTGGGGCTGTGGCTGCGCGTCTGGGGCCAGAAAAACGGCCTGCCTTATATTATTCCCTCCGATGAAAACCTTATTGTCGATATCGGTACGCGGATCCTCAAGACCGGCGATTTCGACCCGCAAATGTACTACTACCCCAGCTTTTACATCTACCAGGAAGTCATCGTGGCGGCCCTGCACTTTCTATGGGGCAGCTATACCGGCCTTTACAGCGGGTTAAATGATTTGCCCGACCGGACCTTTGCCATCACTACCGCTCCCCAGTTCTACCTGTGGGAGCGCACCTATACCGCGCTGTGGGGAACCGCCGCCATTCCGCTGGCCTATCTGCTGGTCAAGAAAATCTGGCAGGACCGCCGCGCCGGGCTGCTGGCTGCCGGGTTTATCGCCTTTTCGGCCCTGGCAACCGAACATTCTCATTATGTAGCGGTTGATATGCCAATGGCGACCCTGACCCTGGCGGCCCTCTGGCCCGCCTGGAACATCGTCCGGAAAGGCCGGTTGCGGGATTACCTGTGGACCGGGGCGCTGGCCGGGTTAGCCCTGAGTACAAAATGGAACGGGGTAACCGTCCTGATTCTGCCGCTGGTGGCCCACCTGCTACGGGTCCTTCAGACGGGGGAAGATTACCGGGCTGACCGCCTGAAACGCTATTTTTCACCTGCCCTGGGGCTGGCCCTGCTGAGCGCCGGGCTGGCCTTTGTAGCAACCACGCCCTATATTCTCGCCCGGGTCAAAGGCTATAGTGATGCCTTTGGGACCAATATTACCAAGTACCGCCTGTCAACCGTCGAATACGCCACCGACTATCCCTGGCTGGGTAATTTACAGGCCATCTGGGACGACAGTATCTGGCTTTGCCTGCTGGCAGGGGGCGGTGCCTTATTGCTGGCCTTCCGGCACCGGCGCGCCGACCTGCTGGCCCTGAGCTTCCCTTTACTCTATCTTTTAAGCATTAACTCCTACCGCTTGATCTACCGCCGTAATGTCTTGCCGCTGACCCTTTATGGAGCAGTGTTTGCGGCCCTGTTCAGCGTGTGGGCCTGGGATAAACTGGTCGCGCCGCGCCTGGGCCGCCTTAGTATCAGACCGTCCCTCCGCCGCCTGGCCGCGCCGGTCCTGCCGCTGGTCTTCCTGGTGCTGACCATGAATGGGCCGTTTGGCGCGATAATGTACGGCAACCAGTTTAACGACCAGCCTTTCAGCTACAGCCGGGTAGAAGATTGGCTCAAGACCCAGGCCGGGCCGGGCCCGTTAAAGATGGTCGAAATGCGGCCCCAGCAGTGGGGCGGTTATCCCAACCTGCTAACTCGCGTGGCCGAACAGGGCGTGAATGATTTCCCGCTCGAATATTACCGGGAGCGCGGCATCCAGTACCTGGCCCTCAACCGGGACCGGGTTAACGGCACCGGCTCGTCGGGCAGCTATCCCGAATTGCTGCAACCGTCCAACATTGTCCAGGAATTCGAAACCAAGCGGGTCGAGCGGCCCGGCCCGGCCTATACGGTGGTTAAAACAGGCGTGACCGAACAGACCTTGAAATTGCAGCACCCGATGACGGCCGATTTTGGCGACAAACTGCGGCTTTTGGGCCTGAACGCCGGGAAACTGGGCGACAGCCCGGTGTACCTACCGCCCGCCGGACCCATCAACCAGAATCAGCCCTGGCCGGTGTTCAAACCGGGCGAAGTTGTCGGCCTGAGCGTGTACTGGCAGGTGCTTAACTCGCCCGGCGCGGATTACGTGGTCTTTATTCACCTGCACCCTGTGGGCAAGCCGGACCAGAAAATGGCAAGCCGCGATACTCAGCCTTTACAGGGAAATTACCCGACCGGGCGCTGGAAACCGGGCGAAATTGTGACCGATACGCCCAACCTGGCCCTGCCAGCCGACCTGCCGCCGGGCGACTATAACCTTGTAATGGGCCTATACCTGCCGGATGGCAAGTTCACGCCGCTGCCTTTAACCGGTGGGACCAATACGATTACGCTGGGCCAGATCAAGGTGAGCAAATAGATGATTTTCAGAAGCACCGAACCGGAGCCGGGAGAGGCTAAACCAAAAAAAATTAACCGGTTGGACACCGGCCTGGTGGGGCTGGCGGTCCTGGTCTACCTGCTTATCCTGACCGGCGACTATTTCCTGCCGGTAAAAAGTCCGCTCTGGCTGGCCGCCGCTTTAATCTTGCTGGTGGGCGGAATTGGCCTGAAGCTGGCCCAGCGCCAGCGGGTAAGCCTCCTGGGGACTAAAAGATGGCTGAGGACAAACTGGCCGGTGCTTATCCTGCTGCTGGCGCTATTGGTCGGCGGGTTGTTGCGCTACCAGACTCTCCAGACAAATCCCGGAGCACCCGACCCAACGGCCCAGGCTTTCGCCTCGGAAGCCCGGACCATCATCAATACCAGCAACTGGCAGCCTAAAAGCTACGTGCAACCGCCACTTTATTTATTTTTAGGTTCGGTCCTGGTCGAGCTGAACTTTTTCCAGCAGGCCAGCGCCGGTAAAATCGCCACGCCGGAAGAAGTAACCAACCAGACAATCCTGGATTATCTAAGCTATGTAAACCTTTTGCTGGGATTGATTACTATTATCCTGGTCTATGCCGCAGCGGGCCGCTGGTGGCAATCGCGGACAGCCGGGGCGCTGGCGGCCGGTCTGCTCGGACTATCCTGGCTGGCCTACCAGGTAACACCCGGTCCAGCCCCGCAACTGCTGGCGGCAGCCCTGGCAGCCGCTAGCTTTTATTTGATGACATTCACAGGCGGGAAAGTATGGTGGCCGCTCTTCTGGGCCGGGCTGCTGGCCGGACTGGCAACCGGGGCCGCTTACGGGGCGATGCTCGTCCTCGTCCCTCTGCTCGGTATTGGATTGTCCAGGGCGGGAAAAGGGTTCCGGGGACAGGCCGCCGGGTTGGCCCTGGCCGGGTGGCTCCTTGGTTGGACAGCGGCCTGTCCCGGCTGGCTGCTCAGTCTGAACCGCTTCGTTGAAGGTGTGATAGCCGTTAAACCTGCCCCGGCCGAAGCCCTTAACGGTTATTTCAAACAGTTTTTCAGTTACGACCTGGGGCTGATGGCGGTCCTGTTTGTCAGCCTGGCCGCCCTGGCCTTACGCCGGGGCGAATGGCCCAGGCTATGGCCGCTGCTGGCGGTGCCTTTGCTCTATTTTGGGGTCTTAAACTTTACCGGCCCGGTACACCCGGCCCGCCTGTCGCTGGTTACGCCCTGGCTGGCGGTTGCCGGGGCCGGACCGCTGGCCTGGCTGGTCAATTGGATAGAAGGCCGGTTGCCAGGCCGCCTGAAAGGACGCGACTGGACCGGGGCAGCCGCCAGCCTGGCTATCCTGGCCGTGATACTGGTGGTATCTATCCTGGGGCGGCGCCTGGTCTAAGCCGCCCCAGGAAACCCGCCCTACGCAATCCTGCAAAATAACGGCCTGCCCTGTAACCGGCCATGACCCGAAATTATGCTGGGAAATTACCCGCCGGAAGTTAATTCAAATATGCCTCTAATTGACGTTATTATCCCGAATTGGAACGGGCGGGAATGGTTAGGAAACTGCCTGGATTCCCTCTACAATCAAAGTTTTCAGGATTTCGAAATAATAGTGGTCGATAACGGTTCGACCGATGGTTCAGCCGAGTTTATCCGGACCAGCTACCCCCGGGTAAAGCTGGTAACGCTGCCTGAAAATACCGGCTTTACAGGCGGCATCAATGCCGGTGTGCAGGCCGGTGGTGCGGGATATGTCTGCTGGTTCAATAACGATGCCGAGGCGGAACCGGATTTTCTTAAAAACCTGCTGGAAGGACTGGCCGGACGGCAAGACCAGGGATATGGCATGGCAGCCGCCCGGGTCACCTTTCACAGCAACCCCGGCCTGATTAATTCGGCCGGGCTGTTCGTGGGGCCGGACGGCATAGGCCGCGACCGGGGATTTCAACAACCGGATGGCCCCGGCTTTGATAGCCAGCTTGAAATTTTTGGACCGGCCGGGGTAGCCGCCCTGTACCGAAGAGAAATCTTTAATGAAATCGGACTGCTGGACGAAACCTTTTTCCTGTACAGTGAGGATGTAGATTTTAACTTCCGGGCCCAACTGGCGGGCTACCGCTGTGTCTACGTTCCAGGTGCCCGGGTCAGTCACCGGGGGTCGGCCACAACCCGCGCCATTAGGGCCAGGGCCACCCGGCTGGCCAGCCGCAACGGCTTGCTCGCGGTAATCAAAAACGTGCCGGGCCGCGTGCTTATTAAAATGCTGCCCTGGTTGTTGCTCGGCCAGCTCTATCAGCTAGTCCTGTTTGCCAGGCCAGGCCAGTTAGAGGCGGCCATAATGGGCAAGCTCGATTTAATCAGGCTGCTGCCGGTTACTTTAAAACAGCGCCGGAAAATACAGTCCCAAAGAAAACTGACGCCCCGCCAATTCGAGCAGCAAATGAAGCTCGGCCGCAACGCTCCCCGCCTGCTGCAAAGAGTCCTTTCCAGGAGGAAAGGATAAATAATTTCAGCCGGGAAAGGCTTCTCTTGCACCCCTTTTTTAAAAGTGTTAAGATAAATGAACTATTATGGGCGCACAAAATTAGAAGGGTTTAACCAGTCTTGAAAAACTTAAAAACGGGTGGGTTGGCCCTGGTTTTCAGCTTAATGCTAATGCTGGCGGGTCTATTAGGGGCCTGTGGCGACCTGACTGCAACCGGTCCCAACGAAGCGGCCCGGACCACTATCGAAGGCCCTCGCCGGACCGCGACTGCTGTTGTCGCAGCTACCACCGCGGTATCCGTAAGCGAACCGAGCCTGACCGCCGAGTATCCGGAAAAGACCTTGATTCGCAGCTTTACCGACCTGTCGGGCCGCAAAATTAAGCTGGTCTACGGCCGGGGAAACGGGCGCGGCGGCGATTACGGCTGGGCCCACATTTACGGCAAACACGTTAAAGGAATCTGGTACGATGGCGGAACCATCTCCACTTTCCCGCAGGACGCCGGTACTAAAACTCCCCATGAAGTCGTGAACCTGATCGAGAAAAGCCTGGGTGACCCAAAGCCGGATAAGACAGGCAATGACCGCCTTTCCTACAGCTACCAGATACCGGGCCGGAACAAGGATGTCTTTACGGTAGTCGGTAACGACGGTACGATTATTACTTCTTACCCGGTCAATCACGGCTCCAAAAACATTGATAATTAAACCGTAGTATTCTTTTGAAATGATAAAAGAAGTGATAAACCGGATGTGTCAGGCAAACCACCGGTTACCGAATGCCGGGATAAGTCTTAAGACCAACCGGCCAGAAACCAGAATAAATATGGAAACATCAGAATAAATGCGGAAGCATAAAGAAGCACCTACCGGCTAAGCCGGTAGGTGCTATTTTTTAAGAGAAGAGATTGTTAGGAATTAGGCGCGGTTTGGCCGTTCGATATTGGTCCGCTTCAGGGCCGATACCTGAGTCTGCTTGTCAAAGATGTGCAGGTGATCGGTGTCGAAGACCACTTCAAGCTGGTCGTTCGGGCGGACGCGGGTCCGGGAGTCGACCCGGCACTGGAAGGAGTGATTACCGCTGGAAAGGTAGATGTACACTTCACTACCCATCGGCTCAACCACTTCAATATTTACGGTAACTTTGTTACTGGCATTGATGTGGGAAGGGGTAAAGCGAGCATCACTGATATGCTCCGGCCGGATACCAAAGACAACTTCTTTGCCAACATAAGCGGCCAGGTCACGGTTGTACATTGGAGGTACGCTGACTTTGACAGTTCCGGCGTCCAATGTCAGGTTCTCACCGGTGCCGGTAATAGTGGCGTCAAAGAAGTTCATCGGCGGGGAACCGATAAACCCGGCTACGAACATGTTATCCGGGTGGTCATACAGCTCTTGCGGGCTGCTGGGCTCCTGCTGCAGGATACCGTCCTTGAGTACCACGATGCGGTCGGCCATGGTCATGGCTTCGGTCTGGTCGTGGGTTACATAGATAACGGTGGTCTGCAGGCGCTGATGCAATTTGGAAATCTGGGTGCGGGTCTGTACGCGAAGCTTGGCATCCAGGTTGGAGAGCGGTTCGTCCATCAAGAAGACTTTGGGCTCGCGGACAATGGCTCGACCGAGGGCAACGCGCTGGCGCTGTCCACCGGAGAGTTGTTTGGGCTTGCGGTCCAACAGGTGGCCGATTTCCAGCATCTGGGCGGCTTCCTGGACGCGTTTCTTGATTTGCTCTTTCGGGGTGTGGCGCAGCTTCAGACCAAAGGCCATATTATCATAGACTGACATGTGGGGATAAAGCGCGTAAGACTGGAAGACCATGGCGATGTCGCGGTCTTTCGGGGCGACATCGTTAACCCGGCGGCCGGCGATTAACAGGTTACCGCTGGAAATATCTTCCAGACCGGCGATCATGCGCAAGGTGGTGGATTTACCACAACCGGAAGGGCCAACCAGCACCAGGAATTCCTGGTCCTTGATGTCAAGGTTCAAATCTTTAACGGTGACGAGGTCACCAAAGCGTTTAGTAATATGTTCTAGAGTTACTCCAGCCACTTTATTTTCTCCTGACCAGCCGATTTCTCCCTCGAAACCATAAAGCAATAGACCTTACCTCAAAGTCAGGTAGGGTTATCTCGGACTGAACATAGGCCAGTCTGATACCTTTGCTTTGCTCTACCGGGAATTCACTGTGAGGAGAATAGGCAGTAACAAAGTTGCGCATCAGCCGGGCAAAAACAGAACTCTTCGGCGACCCGCCGCGCCAGCTTTACAGCCGGGTAACGACGGGGGACCTGCGCTGAATTTATTCAAACGCCGGTCGGGGCCGCTTTTCGTACGACTTGGTTTGGCAAACTTTGCCGCGAGCAATTTGCTTGCCCGCCAGAAGCTTATTTTGGTTGTTGCGTAAAAACAGCTTACTTACTGGAATTGTAGCAGCTTTCTTACCATTGTCAATCCCGGACCGGATAACTTTCTTGAAATTTTTGGATAAAGTTGTAGCGGCCCAACCTTAAACCTGATTTGTGGAAGAGCCGGTTTTTGCGTATGATTAGGGCCTGATTAGTAAGGAAACTTCCTGGGGCCGGTTGAGGTTATAATAATTGACCGGGTTTTTAATGTTAAAGTAAAAACCGTTACTGCCTTATCAACAACGCCTGAATTAGCAGAAAAGATGTAACTTTGGAAACACCGCAAACTAACAAGAAACCAAGCAACTTACGTATGATGGGGCGAAACCTGGCTTTAGCCGGGGCCACTCTGGGCTTACCGGCCCTGGCCTATGCCCGGTTCGTGGAACCCTTCTGGTTGGAAGTAAGCCACCCGGTTGTCCACGTAGAAGAATTGACCGGAATATCCGACCACCTCAAAGGCTTTAAAGTAGCCTTTTTTAGCGACCTGCACCTGCCGGACCGGGGGCCCGCCAGCGACACTATCTGGCACGCGGTCGAAAGGACCTTACTCGAGAAACCTGACATGGTAATGCTGGGCGGCGATATGTTCGACCACGGCCGCTATAACCCGGCAATGGCCGATATCGCCCGGGTAATCAAGGGAGCGGGTATACCCATTTTTGGTGTCCTGGGTAACCACGACTATTTTGGACGGCGCGGCGAATATCTTCGTATAATGCGGGCGCTGGAAGAAGCCGGGGTAAAATGGCTGATAAACCAGGCCGAACCTTTTGATTATAAAGGCGGGCAATACTGGCTGGCCGGGATAGATGATTGGGTCAAAGGCGAGCCGGACATCCAGGGTGTAACCGGCCAGCTACCCTCCGGGGAGCGCCCGCTGTTGGTATTAACCCATAACCCGCAGACAGTCAAAGCCCTGCCACCCAATTTTGCGCATGTAATGTTGAGCGGCCATACTCACGGCGGCCAGATCAACCCGGCCCTGCCGCCCCTGCACCGCAAGCTAAACTGGATTACTTTCAAGGAAGGGCATCACCACAGCGAGTTCCCCCTGGGCTGGTACACCTATAACGGCATCCGGTTGTATGTCGGAAAAGGGTTGGGTATGAGCGGGATGAAGTTACGCTTTAATGCCCGGCCGGAAGTAGTTATTTTACAGTTTGTATAAGGATTTTTCTCGGGCACAATAGTGGGTTTTAGAAATGAGGTGTTTTATGCGGAAGAACTGGGAAAAGATAGTCTATCCGGTCAATACGACAATTCTTGGAATAAGTCGCGTTACTTTTGGCAAGCCCGCTCTGGCAATTGTTTTAATTGCAGTCCTGCAGAACCTGATTTTCCTTCCCCTGAAAATAATAGGCAGCCGCCAGATCAAAATTAATGCCAAAAAGTTGGAAGAACTGGTTCCCGCTATAAAAGCAATCGATGAAAAATACCGGCTGGAACCCCGCCAAAAACAGGCCCAGGACCAGGTAATCCAGAAGGGAAATGAGATAAAACGACTGTACCAGGAATCAGGCATATCATTTAATAGCGGCTGCCTGGCTTCAACCCTACCGCTATTAAGTGGTCTACTGGTTAACACCGCCGTAATTTCCATTAAGGATGATGAGCGCTTTAGTGATGGCGGAATGCTTTGGTTCAAAGACTTGACCAGGCCTGACCGTTATTTTGTACTACCGGCCGTTCAAATGGTCCTTTTAATCTTAAAACAAAAGCTCATACCACTAGATATATACTATCTGAAAGAGTCATCCCCAACCTGGGCGCGCCGGATGGAAACCTGGGTGGCCTGGGCGCCCCTGGCAGGCTTCCTGTTGGCCCTGGTAAGCCGGAAACGCGCGCATAGCGGCCTGGCCCTCTATTACATCACTTCTTCCAGTGTTGAACTGGCCGGGGATTACTTTATCAAGAAGCTTATTACAGATAGAAATTAGTAGGCATCTTCCGGTTTTGGAAAACCCTCTTACGGTTAATTTGAGTTAATAGTGTCTTATAGATATTCAAAAAGAATGTGACAGAGAGCAGTACTTTGTTATGTTCTTTTTGAGTAGCGCCTCTTGCCCAGGTTTTAACCCTATTCGTGTACTTACCTCGTTGCGGTATACCCGGTAGTAACTTGTCCGGTGGGTTCAATAAAAAGCCGGTCTACCTCTTTCTAGAGATAGACCGGCGGCGTAAGTTTTCAGGTTAAAGCACGTTTCCCTGACGGTGTTTGAGAAACAGGATAACCGCCAGGCCCACAATGAAACCCGCTATGTAAAAGGCAAAGATGCCCCGGAAGACGCCCGACATCGGGCTTTCGGGGTTGACCGGCTTGCTGGTTTCGGCCGAAATCACCGCCTGTGAATTGGGCTGAGTGGATGCTACGGGCAGGCTGGTCTGATTACCGGCCAGGGCGGCTTGCCGAGCTGGTTCGCTGGCTGCGCCGGGATGGACTGCCGCATTACTGGCAGCCAGGGACTCTCCGGCCGGTTGAGCAATGGCACCAACCCTGGCCCCACCGCCATTGCCGGAGGCCGGAACCTGGACCGGAGCCTGAGTCGCCACGGGGGCCGCCGGGACGGGGTTGGTGTCAGGGGCAGCCGTGGCGACCGGCGCGGCAATATTTGAATCAGGCGCGGTAGGTTGGTTGCCGTAGACCCCGTTGAGGCTATTGGAAGCCGGGGGCAATGGGTTTGCTGCCCCGGAACCGCCGCCCAGGGTAAACGAAACCGGTTTAGGCACGACACTCAAGCTGACCCCGTTGGTACTTGTCTTGTCGGAAAGGGCGATTTCCAGCCGGTGTTCGCCGGGCGGAACAGAGGTCAAATTGTATTCCAGGTTCTTACCCCGTGCTACTTCTTTACCATCCAGGTAGGTAACAATCTCAACTTGGCTGTTCGATGAAGTTAATTTATCACGCAGGCCCGGGCTGGCCGACAGACGCACCGGGACCGTATTCCCGGCTAATTCCGCGTTTTCTGCCGGGTAAATTACGCTGAGCTGGGTATTGTTACCGGCCCACCAGTTCCAGGCCAGTACCGCCAAAAAAGCCACCGCAACTATTCCCAGGAGTCCCAAAATTGTCTTCATACTGCCAACGCTCCTAACCTTTATTTTAAAAGGGGTTATACCGGAAAACCTCTTTTTTTATTCTCTACCATCCCAGTGTTTAACTGAACACTAATAATCTGCAAAATCTAATGCAAAGATTGTGCCACCTGATTGGTATATATACTAAATAGGGTATGGCCGGGGCGACAGGCAATTGTGGATAACATTTAAAGGGGGATAAAAAGGCCGGGCGGTTATTATAGCCGCCCGGCCCGGTAACACAATCCGAGGCTAATTACTTGACCGGTTCCTCGCGGCGGACCACCCCGCCACGTTCGACGCTGGCTTCAACCACGATCCGGGAACCGGGATGAGCCTGGACAATCCATTCTACTTTAGCCCGATCATCACTGGGGTACCCACTGCTGAAAAGGTTCATACTTTGCTTGTTTGAACGGCCTTCCAGGTGCGGTAATTCGACCTTCTTCTCGCCCGAGATTATTTCAACCCCTTCCATGGTCAGCAGGCTAACCGTCAGCGGCTTCAACATCTTGCGCTCAAGGGCTTTCTGGCTGACGTAGGTCGGCAAGAACCCGGTGTTCTCAACCACGACAATAACTTTGTAGATGTTTTCGCCAACTTTTTCCAGGTTTAGAACCGGCATAGTCAGCAGCGGTGACATGCTGCAGCAGGCCAGCGAGAACAGCATGTTGGAGTGCATTACATCCTTTAAGAACTGCGAACCGGGCGGCGGGTTCTGCCAGCTATAGACGTAATTCCAACCGCCAACCTCGACCTTACCAAGCTGAGGATGCTCAATCTCTTCCCAATCCTTGAAACTGCCGGGGAGATTTTCTATCATCCAGTGGAAGACTTTTAGTTCATCCTCTTCACTGCGCTTTTTCATCAGGAATTCAATGAAGTCGCGGCTTTCGATACCGGCCAGCTTAATTACATCCCACAGTTCGGTGCTGATGCTAAAGACGCCCTGTTGTTCGTAGGCCCAGTCCAGGAAAGCGCCGTGCAAGACGGATTTAGGGCTGTAGCGGAAATTGTGATAGATGCTGGCGTCCGGGTAGCCGGTATATTCCAGGCCGCGCCGGCCCATCAACTTGTAGAATTCCAGGTCGTGCAGGGAGAAAGCATCGTCAGGCTTGCCGCTGTACGGCCGCAAGATTACCCCGCTAAAAGTATGATAGCTCTGAGAACCGGTGATGTTGCGGTGTTCGGCCCAGAAAGCCACGATTGCGCGAGTTTCCGGCTCGGACAGCGGGTAAGGTCCAGCACCGGGCTGCTCGTTGTCAGGGGTCCAGTCATAAGGGTAGTTACGGTTTAAGTCCAGACCTTCCTTGATAGGCGGGATTTTCAGGATAAAGCCGTCATAGTTACGGACGGTTCCTTCGGTGTAGACCCGGTAGAAAGTCCCGGTTAAATCTTCAGGCTGGCGTTTGATCAACACGCGCGGGTCAATCTGGCTAATCTTCCAGTCGCCGCCGGAGTCTTTAATGCGCATCTGGCGGATAACCCCGTCATTGTCCAGGTCCTGGGGCGTCAGGCCATCACGGTCTTCGTCCAGCGGATAAGGGCGGGTGCTGCTGCGCAAGCGGTGAGGCGTGGTCAGAACGCGCTCCGCACCGTCGGGAGTATGGCGTGGCATGATGTAAAAGGTCCGGGTATCCAGCAGGGTATTAACCATTGCCAGGTTCGGGTCTGAAGTGGCCTCGTCATTGCGCCCGTAGTTTTCCAGCAAATACTGGATGGTGTAAAGCGCGGTAGCCGAGCCGGTGATTTCAGCGGCGTGAATATTGCCATCAATCCAGTAGGCCGGTTTGTCGGTGTCTTTGCCGGTCTGGAAATTGGTTATCGTCATCAACCAGAGGTCGCGGCCTTCGTGGCTTTTGCCGATGGAGTCGAGACGGGCCAGGTTCGGGTAAGTTTCGGCCAGTTGTTTCAGAGCGTCAGTCATTTTCTCATAGGTCAAATACTGAGAAAAATCAAGAGCAGGTGGAGATTTCTCCGTCATTACGGCTGTCCTTCCTTATGATTTAGGATCAATGATCCTTGGATCTTAATATTTCAAAACAAATATGGTTAAGCAGTGTCTAACATGCTTGAACTATACACAACCCCTAAAAGGCCGTCAAACCCAGACCGCTTTACATTTATTTTACATTTGGGAATTTTCTTTAACAAACCTTTAAGAATCTCTTTGTTTATGTAACTAAAACCTTACAAATAAATGCTAATATAACAAAAGGTTGTAATAGGGGTTTTTTTACCTTTTGCACCACGTATAACCCAGCAAGAATGAAGGTATGTGAGAAAGGAAGTACTGGAATTGAAGCTCACAAAGCAGCTTATTTCTAAAATAGTATTAGCTATTGTCGCAGTCGCCCTGGTTGCCAGTTTCGCGGTAGTGAATTTCGGCCAGCCGGTGGTTAAAGCAGCCGATAGCACTACCACGCCAGCGCCAGGCACCACACCGGCCCCAAAAACCAGTAAGGCTGACCAGAGTCAACTAGCCCAGGAGTTCAAAAAGAACTTCGCGGGCCAACTGGGTGTTGACGAAGCCAGGTTAGACTCGGCCTACACCAACGCAGTCAATGCCACGGTTGACCAGGCCGTTAAAGACGGCAAACTGACCCAGGCCCAGGCCGACAAAATCAAAGAGAACGCGAAAAGTGGTTACACTGGCGGTTTCTTTGGAAAGGACATAAAAGGCAACCGCGGCGCTCACCCGGGCAAAGACGGGCGGTCCGGAGCTTATGGGTACAGCTTAGGGGAAAAAGGAGCCTTTGAGGCTGCCGCTAAAGCTTTGAACCTGACCACAGCCGAGCTTCAGACTCAGCTCAAAGCCGGTAAGTCAATTGCCGATGTCGCCACTGACAAGAAGGTAGACATCAAAACCGTTAAAGACGCTGTCCTGGCGTCTATCAAGGCCGACCTGGATACCCGCGTCAAGGACGGCAAGCTGACCCAGGCCCAGGCCGATACCCGCTACCAGGCGGCGGTCGACCAGGTTGAAAAGCTGGTCAATGCCAGGTTCACCGGACAGGGTAAATTCGGCAAACGCTAGTTAGCATTAAATAAAAAGGCCCGCCTTTCAAGTTCCGAAAGGCGGGCCTTTTTATTATTTACAATCCATCCGGATTAATCCGGGTAACATTGTTCGAAGGGTCGAGCGTATTGGCCCGGTCGGGCTTGAAGGTTGGTATAGGATTGGGCATGGTAGGCTGCGCATAGACCGGCATATCCGCCGCTGGTGACGTGGTTGAAGGGATATGCGGTCCTGGCACCACTACTGCCGGTGTCTTTAAGTCGTTAACGGTTACCAGGCCATTGTCCGGGATTACCACCTCCACGTGCTCGCGCCGTAAGGTTTCGTTTACTTCCTGCTCCTGGACGACCTGGCGCTTGTGAATACGGACTTCTTCAGTCAGCATCAACCGCTTTTCAATAACCAGCACTTCTTCCATTATTGGAATAATCAGGACATCTCCCTCATAGCGCGGTTCCACGGGAGCCTCAAGCGGTCGGTTAACCGAAACCCGCTCAACATCCAACTGGTCGAAAGTCAACGGCACCTGCCTGGTGTCCTGAAAATTCTCAACCGTTTTGCGAAGCTCCACCGCCCCGAGTTCGACCGTCCGTTTATTAACAATCAGCCTTTCCTCGATGATAGGCACGACTAACCGGCTGTTGGATCCCAGGCTGGAATTGTTCGCCTGGTAATCCGTCGGGTGTGCCGCCTGTGAGAGCAACATTCGCGGGTCAACCCCGGATGGAACGGTCTGAGACTGCTGTAAGACTGACTGGAAAACATCCCGTAGGTAAAGTTCGCCCGGCGGCGAATTCGTATCAAGCAGCCTGACCGGGATCATCAAGCGCGCCCCGGTCTGATTAGGCGCGGTAACAATATACTCCGGTTGGCCGGAACCGGGGTTGGGAAGCACTTCGTCCACTGTCCCTACGTAACCATCCCTGGCTAGAACGACCGCCCCCGGCTTGATCTGCAAATCATGTGGTTGCATCACCAATCTCCTCACGCCTGCGTGATTAAGGGCAGGCTACTATTTCCTATAGCAACTTTTGAGCCAGCTTCTATTTTGGAATAAACACAACCCAGGTAGTAGCCACTACCTGGGCTGTAATCCGTTAGGTAAAAGGTAACGCTTCAGTCTTAGAAAGACTTAAATCATGTCCGTAAAATCACCGGCCGGGGCGTTCAACACAACCTGGTCGCCATTAATGTTCTGAATGGCCGAGTAGGTTACGTTAATGTCAGGTTTCTGGCGGCGGTCCACCCGGAACTCGTTGCTGCCGACTTCTTTAATCCGGCCAACATACTCGCCATCGTTACCGACTACGTCCTGTCCTTCACGGAGATTAGCGGACGAATTGGTTGCGCCACCGGTCTGGTAGCCGCCCGATTGGGTAGCGCCGGTCTGATAGCCCGGTTGAGTGGCGCCAGTCTGGTAGCCGCCCGCCTGGGTGGCATAACCGGTATCATAACCCTCGGTCCGGCCTGTCCTGTTGCGCAGGGAATTTTCATCCACCTGGACCTGTTCCCGCCGCACAGTATCGGAAACCGTTTGCTGCTGGGAGGTCACAGTCTTGTTGATTGCCACCTCACCGGTAACAACCGCTTGCTTATTTACGACAGCTTCCTCACCGCGGACCGGCACCCGGATAGTGCCTTCCTGGAAGGCGGTGGTAGCTTCACCCGGCGCAAGGGGCCGGTCATTAACTTCGCGCTGCTGCACATTCACTTCTTCCCGGCGCAATTCAACCGGTACATTAACCTGTTCCTGGCTAACTGTTTTGTGGATCTGGACTTCACCCATTTGAGATTGACGTTTCTCAACGTTCAGTTGTTCTTCCATTACCGGTACGTGCATTTCGTTGCCGGTTTGATTTGAACCGGCGTAATTCTGAGCGCCAGTCATATAAATATTGTTATTTTCGACCCGGTAACCGCTATTCATAGGATACCGCTGCCCGCCAACCATAAAGTAGTTTCCAGACACATCGTCTACTGTTCCCAGGCTCTGATTATCCATAGAATAAACGGTCATTCCGCGGCGAATATTGTATTCCGGCATAAAACCTCCTGATAGTCGTTCTCTACTATTGAACCCTTGCCACTTTATAACAGCCATTTTAGGTAGCAAGGTATTAATAATTAGTCAAAGAGTTTTGATGCAATATCCTTGCCACCATTAGACAAAATATTAACAGGTGGTTATTTACCAGCTACCCGGTAAACAGCGAAAGAAAGGCGCTCATCGTTATCAGGATAAATATCATATGCTTCTTCCAGCCACAGCCCGGAAGCGTCCAGCCCTTCCGAAAGGCGTAAAAAAGAAGCTTTCTGCCAGTCGGCAAAAATGACATAAGTCGGAGATTTGACCGCCGTACGGGCAACCAGGGCCGGGTCCAGCGGACGGCTGCGGTTTGAGGGAATTTCGATAGGCAGCCCAAAAAGATAATAGCTGAAATGCCAGTCCATTTCTTCATGAAAGACCACTGAACCGGGCGGCGCATTATTCTTAAAGAAGGTCGAAAGTAATTCAATACCGTTATAAGCCTGGTGGGCTCCCGGTCCTCTACCGCTAAAGGCCAGGTAATCCCCGCCTATCGGCAGTTTCGCACTGGCAGCCTGGGCCACCGGCACGACCATTAAAGCCAGCACCACCAGGGCAATCCCGGAAATTTTCAGGTTGAGCCGGGGAAAGTCCGGTAAAAGCCGGTCGGCCAGCCAGACCAGCGCCCGGGCCATCACCAGGGCGGTAAAAGGCACCATCGGCAAGAGATAACGGTCCCAGACCGGAAAAGTTAAAGCAGTATGCCAGGCCAGCACTACCAGCATAGCCACAATTAAAGATAGGTCGGCCCATTTAGAAAAGCCCTGGCCGGGCGACTTCTGACGCGCCGCATCTGAAACATAGAAACCCGCCAGCCATAACCGCCAGACCAGCCAACCGGTATAAACCAGGAAAAGGGCCAGTAATAACAATCCCAGCGGGTTCGGGATAAAGAAATATTGTAAAACCCTTTCCCACCAGTTAGCCAAGCGCTGCGGCCAGCTCTGGAAACTGGCTAACCCCAGTTTATCGCCGTTAATGGCCGCCCCATAAGTTAGCGAACTGGTCTGGCCGCGCCATTTGTCAAAGGCCACCACTACCAGGACCGGGATAGCGCTTCCGGCCAGCACGCGCAGGGCGGCCTTTAGCAAGGCAACCAGGCCGCTTTTAAGTTTGAAAGCATTATCCCAGCTTACCATCAGGAGAGCCAGGAATACCGGGAAAGGCAGGAAAAAAAGGGCCTGTTGCTTGCCGCAGACTGCCAGCCCCATGGCTACCCCGGCCAGGGTCCAGCGGCGCTTCGACACCAGCCAGGCGCAGACTACCAGCCAGAAAGCCATCACCGGGTCGGTAAAGACGGTCGGTGCATAGACCTGGGCCAGTGGGGAAAGGGCAAAGAGGCCGCAGGCCAGCAGGGCCACCGCCGGTTGGGCCGGGTACAGCCGCCGGGCCAGGCCCCACAACGGCAAGATTAACAGGGCTCCCAGCAGGGCGTTTGGCAGGCGGGCGGCCGCTTCACTATCCCCGAATAACTTGAAGGAAGCGGCGACCAGGTAATACAACTGGGGCGGTTTATCGGCGGCAATCGTGCGCATGAAAGGGTCGCCGTGCGCAATCAGCCTGGCCCACCCGGCATGGTGGGCTTCGTCAACCGCGAAGCGTTCCTGACCGGCGGGCAAAAGTCTTAAAGCAAAAAGAGCGGCTACGAAAAAGAAACCTACCAGGAGGGCGGCCCAACGTTTATGGAAAAACTTCATGGAGAAACGACTCACAACAAATTAGGGCTCGGGCCTGACCAGTCGTCTACAAAGTCTTGAAAGAGGTCGCGGTAAGCCAGGTATAAAAAGGCCGCGCTATGTTCAGAGAGAACCAGCGAGCTTTGCCAACTGATAACTCCCATACTGGGAGGTGGGGTCTGGGTCTGAGAGGCCGCCTCCGTCGTCTGCGGCGAAGATTTAGCCTCCGGAGAAGCCTCAGGGGACTGCGCTGCTGAATGGGGCGGTGATGCCCCCAATTTCTCAGGGACCGCGGCTACTGTAGAAGCGGCAGTCTGGACCGGCCGGGGCGTTGCCGGGGGCGTCGCCACTGGAGCGGTACCGGCCGGGGCATTTGTACCCGGCAACGCCGTAGGCGCGGTTGTACTACCCGGTGTAGGAGTCGGCGGCGTGAAAGTCCGGGTGGGCGTGGGTAACGGGGCCAGGGTCGGCGGTGCCGTGGGCGTAGGAACCGGCGGCAGGGTAATCGAAACCTTGACCGTCGGATTATTTGTAACTACCAGGTTAAAAGGTAATTCTACCTGGACCGGTACGGTATAGTTACCGGCCCCCCGGTCCTGCACATTGACTGTGGCCTTTATTTTATCCAGAGGCAATTCCGGCTGGAACGCCTGGTACGGCCCACTGATAGTCAGGTTAACATTGGTTGGTTCATAGGAATAGCGCAGGTTACTGGCCTGGTTCAGCAATTCCAGCCGGACAGAAATAGTCTTGCTGGTCTGAAAAGGCACAATACCGATACTGACCCGGACCGAGTCGCTGCCGGTAAAAGTAATATCAAGAATGGGCTGCAAGCGGACGGTAGTCGATACTTCGCTGGAAACCCCGCCGATAAAAATCGGTTCAGTAGAGACAAATTCAAGCTTGTTGAGAGCCTCCTGGTTGCCGCTGACCACTGTAGCCAGGAGCGGGGTAGCCTGGGCGTTCCCGGCGATATAGCCGGGGGCCGGTTCTCCACTGGTCACGACCCGGATGGGTACTGTGCGGGTCGTCAGTTTGTAAATAATGTTACCGGTGACATTAATAGTAGGCGGCGATATGGTCAGGCTGTTATCCTGGATAGCCTGGTTGCGGGAGTCCACCAGGCTAACCGCCTGGGTAAGCCGCAAGGAACCGACCCGCCCGAACAGGTTTACGGGCACCTGAGCCTTGGCTACACGGTCTACCAGGCTCTGGCGCCCGGTGATGGTCACCTGGGTCGGACTGGGGGCCAGGTCGCCTTCCAGCGTATAATCGGGGTTAACTTCGCCTTGCTTGACTATCTCTATCGGCAGCGTTTTAGTGGTGCGGCTTTCCAGGACCACCGGGATAGTTTCAGGTTCTAGTTTGGCAGTTACATATTGCGGCAGGGCCTGTTTAAGCTGGACTTTTACATAACAGGTGCCGGGAGTGCGGCATTGTGAAAGGTCTAAATAGGGCTTTATCTGACTGAAGGTAACGGTAGTGACCGTTTCGGCCGGACCGCTCAGGATAGCCCGCACCGAATTTACGGGGGTTTCGCTGGGTACGACTTCGAGTTCGGGCGGCGGCGGGATTGTTTCACCCAGGGATACTTCCACCGGGGGTAAGGTCCGTTCGGGATACTGTGAAACAATAACATAGCCCCAGACAATAAAAGCCAGGCAAATCGAAACAATGAACCTGCCCAGGCTCATATTTTTAATAAATTGAGGAATAAAATTTGCCGTACTTCTCATCTTTTATCCGACCGTGCAACTGATGCTGTATCGTCCTGGGTAGATTTAACCTCGGTGGTGGTTAATTCATCCCTGGTAGACTTGATTTCTTTCTTGACTATCTCGTCCTTTAAGGGTTTCGGGTCCTTTTGAACTGCTTCGTCCTTTAACGCTTTTCCATTTTTAGGAACGGTTTCTTCTTTAATTTCTTTAATCGCTTTAGCGGAAGAAGTCAAAGGCTTGCGCCGCCCGTTGCGCCGTCCCAGGCCGCCCAGGCCGGGGGCCGGTTCCAGTAAAGTCCGCAGGTTATAGCGCAGGCGCTCGCGGTCCAGTTTGGTGTTTAACTTACCGCCGTGGGCCAGCGAAACATTGCCCGTCTCTTCACTGACAACCACAATAATGGCATCACTTTGCTCACTGATGCCCAGCGCGGCTTTGTGGCGCGTGCCGTGTTGCTCGGTGGGAGAGATTTTATCGCTGAGAGGCAGGATTACTTTAGCCGCCACAATCTGGTCGCCCCGGATAATCACCGCGCCATCGTGTAAGGGGGTATTGGGCACAAAAATATTACTCAATAACTGGGCGCTAACCTGGCCGTTAATCGGTACGCCCCGGTTTGCCAGGTCTTGCAGGCCGGTTTCGCGTTCAATTACAATCAAGCCGCCCCAGCGCTGGTTGGAGAGGTAGAAAGCGGTCGCGACAACTTCTTCAATACTGGAACGCAAGACATCATTGGAACGGTGGGCCAGCGGCCGGTTGATAAAGTCGCCGGTGTGGCCGATTTGTTCAAGAGTTCGCCGCAATTCGGGCGCAAAAATTACAATAATGGCGAAAATTATAAACTGGAGAGAGTTAGTAACAACCCACTTTAATACAGGCAGTTGAACGATGTTGACCACGAAAAAAGCCAGGCCAAACAGGATAATGAGGCCACGCACCAAAACTTCAGCCCGCGTGCCTCTCAGGATAGACAACAGCCCGTAGATTAGAAGAACTAATATTAAAATATCTACAAAGGCAGCCAGGAAATCTAATTGCTGGAAGATTCGCCCGATCTGCTCAATCAATTGATTCATTTTAATTAAGACTAATCAGTAGCCGGTAGCCAATACTCAAGGGTTAATAAACCATGGTCAGCCTTGATTGGGGGAAGCAATCAAGATTGCACTTCAACTTTTGGTTCAAACCGCCAGGTACAGCCAGCCAAACTATTGATTAATGGTTAGGTCGGTTCAAGCTTAAGCTGACCGGCTTCAACCGCTTTTTTCTGGGCTTGCTCCAGTAAACTTTTAGCCTTCTGGTTTCCCGGTTCCAGGCGGAGAACCCGCTGGTAGAGCCGGAAAGCCTGGCCCTGCTCGTTTACGCTGGAAAGGACACTCGCCAGCTGGAAGTAAGCCCTGGTGTCTTCGGGTGCCAGGCCGATTACCTGGTGTAAAGCGGCAATCGCTTCCTGGGTGTTGTTCGACTGCAAGCAAATCTGGGCAATCGTCCACTGCTCTTCAACAGCGTCCTTCACGTGCCCGGCCATCAAGTGGCGGTTAACCAATTGCTGGCGTGCCTCTACGTCACCCGGAGATATCCTTACAATCCGGTCATACAATTCGTAGGCCGGTTCCATCTTCCCCATCATCCAATAGACTTCCGCCGCCCGTTGGAGAGTACGCACAGCGTCTTTTAAGCGTCCATTTTTTCGCTGCAATTCTGCCAGCTCGTCGAGTTCTTTTAGCCCCTCATCTATCATACCACGCTTCAGGTAGACCTGACTCAGTTTATCGCGCACCATAATATTATTGGGCGCCAGGTCAACCATTTCGCGCAAGACCTCTATGGAAGTCTCCACCTGGCCGGTTTCCTCAAAGTGCGAAACCAGTTCGGCCAGTTCGCCCAGGGCTTCGTTTAGCTGGCCCTGGTTAAAGTACAGGTCGGCCAGCTCGGAATGCACCTGGCGATTAAAAGGCAAAAGCTTCTTAACCTGCCTGAAAGCCCGGATAGCTTCCTCCGGGCGACCCTGCAACTGGTAGGTCTGGGCCAGCTTTCTTTGTAACAGGACCCGTGAAGGTAACTCACCATAGTCCGCACCGGTCGCGGCGTATTGGGCCGGGTCGGAATGCTCGGCCTGGCTGGCAGCCTTTTCAAACTGTTCCAGGGCTTCGGCGGGCTTTGCTTCCAGGTAGAGCTGGCCCAGTTCCCAGTGAATTAGCGGCCCGTACAGCGACTGGCCCTGGCCCGGTCCGGCCTCAAGGGCACTAACGCCCTGTTCAAAAACCCGTTCCGCCTGGCGGGGCTGCTGGCTTTCAAGATACAGACAACCCAGGGCATACTGCAGGGACGGCTGTCCGTAAGAAATTGCGGCCTGCCGGTAGGTTTCCAGGATAAGCTTCAGGTTTGCCGCCTCCTGGCGGCTCCTGGCGATTAAAGTATGGAAACTCTTCCAGCGCAATTCCGGCTCGTCCAGCAAAAAGGCGGTGATATTCAACAGGCACAGGGCCTTCAGGTTAGACGGCTCAAGCTCCAGAGCGCGCCGTAATTCCGGTAGCGCTTCTGTATAACGCTCCAACTGGTTCAAAAGTTCTGCATACTGAATACGGACAGGCACACTCTGGGGCGCCAGGGACCGCAACCGGCGGCACTCTTCCAGGGCGCGATCAAGTTGGCCGCTACTGATGTAACTGCTGATGGTCACCAGCAAAACGTCCGCCGCGTCTTCTTGCTGGTTATGCTGGAGCAGCAAATTAGCCAGTTTGGTCCGCAAGGCGATATTGTCGGCGCTGAGCGCACCCAGGCGTTTATAACATTCCAGGGACTTTATTGGGTCCTGCCGAAGCTGGTAGACATCTACCACGAACTGGTATTTTACGCGGGCCTGCTCCAGGTGTTCCAGGGCCACAAAGATTTCGGCCAGGATAACCTGGGCCGGAAGATAATGCGGGTAATAGCGGATCATTTCCTGTGAGGCATCGACGGCGGCATAGTACTTACGCTGCCGCATAAACTCTTCCGCCGCCCGTAAATAAGGCCCGGCCACCGGTGAGGGATCCATTTCAATCAGCCTGGTCGGAAAGACCGAAGGAATAACCTGGGTCGTTACCGGGGCCCGGACCGTTCCAGCCGAGTTGGCAAAAGAACCCACCGGCGGCAGATTGCCCGGCTTAATCCGGGCCTCACCGGTTTTCTGGCTTTCCTCATCCGGGCTTACCTCACCCTCAGCACCAAAGCGAATGGAAGTACTGGGGATTTCAGCCGCTTTTTCGTCAGAGACATGTGCCATGTCCCCCGGAGGGTTGAGTTTCTCGTTAAGCTCACGCGCCCGGATAATAGTCAGGGCAGTCTTATCGGTACGGAAATTACGGCTGTTGATAAAGTTAACCAGGCGGTTGTAGAGGTCGGCGGCTTCCTTATCCTTGGATTGCTTGAGCAAGACCTCGCCCAGTTCATCGTACATATCAATCAGGTCGTCTACATCATCCTTACCGATTGTCTGCAAGTCGATCTGGTTAAGCGCGTCCCAGAAAGCGCTGGCGGCTTCCCCTAAGCGTTCTTCGGCGGCATAAGCCTGTCCGATACTGAAGAAGGCCGAAACCGTGTAGTCGGGGTCAGTGGTAGAGCGGCGCAAATACTCCACCGCCCGGTCGATCTGGCCCTGGTCCGCGTAGAGCTTGCCGATGCTATAGAAGATATCGGCCCGCTCCGAGCCGAAATCCACGGCCATCTCGTAATTGCGGAGAGCCGGGCCGGTGTCGCCCCTGGCTAAAGCTTCTTCGGCAAAAGTAATGAGCTGCTGAATAGTCGCTTCTTTAGCCGCCGCCGCTTCCGCCGCCTGGTTGTCGCTAGCCGTGTTGCGGTCATCGCCCGTAGCCGGCCCTTCTACCAGGTCGTCAACTTTGAGTGGTTTGTTAGCCTGGTTGAGTTCTTCTTTAAGGTTTTCAGCTTCCGGCAGGGCAGGCATCAGGATAAGGGCTTCATTAGCGCAGGAAAGCGCGTCTTCCAGCCGTCCCTGGGACTGGTAATGCCGCCCTAAATCTAACACCAGGGCAGCAGCGGTCTTGCGGTCGCCCCTGGCTTTGGCGCGGTCCATCAACTCGCGATAAGCGGGTGCCTGGCCGGGGTCAACCCGAATAATCTCACGCAAGATGTCGCCAACTTCGCGGGTACGGTTATTTTTGTGGTGAAGGTCTTTGATTTGCTGGTAAGTCTGGACGGCCTGTTCGGTGCGCCCGGCCTGATGATAAATCTCGGCCAGCCGCTGCCAGGCATCGCTATTCTGAGGTTGAATCCGGACAATTCCCTGGAATTGCTGCTGGGCCTGCTCAAGCTGGCCGATTTTAAAGAGGGACATAGCCAAACCGTAGCGGGCGGAAATATCGGTTGGAATAAGTTGCGCCGCCCGGATGTATTCGGTAAGAGCCTTTGACCAATTTCCAGCGGCACCAAATTCGCGGCCCCGCCGCATTGCGGCCTCAAAACCCTGATTAACCTCGGCCATAGCTTATTCTGCCCTTGCCTCTTGCCTTGAGAATTTACCCTGTAATTAGGTTGGGACGGGTATTATTGGATACGAAAAACCAAACCGGTGGTATACATAACACTCTTCTAAAATTATACCACTATCGGGCCGCCCCTGAAAACCCCTTGCTTTGCAAATTTACTAGTACTTTATGGCGTTAATTAAATTCTTATTTAGGACCGGTGCCGTTTACGCCAGACCAGACCGGCCGGATAACCGGCCATTTTTGCCAGGTCGCCGGTTGCCCGGATGAGCGGCACCCACAAAGCGGCGGCTACTTTCCGGTCAGGCGACAATGCCTTAAAGTCGGCCTGAGAAAATAAACGCCGGTAAGGCTGGCGCAGGTAAGCCAGCCCGGCGGCTCCTAAAACCATGCCCGACCAGGGCTTGCGCCAGGCCCACAGCAACCCAGCCGGGGCCGCCAGGCCATACGTGGCATAGCGCAACAGGTGGCGTTTGAGAAAAAGGCTGGCTTTACCGTCGCCCCGGGCATAGCGGTAGTACTGCTGCCAGAAAGCTTTAAGCGACCGGCGAGGCGCAAAAAGAGCGAGAGCGGTGGGCTCCCAGGCGAAAGTATAGCCCTCTTTTTTTAAGTTCAGGTCAAAAATAAGGTCTTCACAATAATCCAGCCATTCCGGGTAGCCGCCCGCCGCCCGCCAGGCTGCCCTGGTAAAAGCGACCGACCGGCTGGAAGGCAAGAACTTCTCGGGCCTGATTTCCGACTGGATTGGCAAAACCGTGGCGCCCATCGCAATTTGAAAAGGCGAAGCCGGGTCGGGGTCGGCCAGGAAGAATCCGGCCACCACGGCAATACCCGGTTGGTCGAACGGTCTGACCAGATTTTCCAACCATTGAGGCAACAGCCGGACCCCGGCATCCGTCACAGCGATAAGCTCATGGCTGGCCGCTTCAATCGCGGTATTGCGGCCCTGCGAGATATTGGCCCCGGGCCGGACCAGGCAGCGAATACAGGTGCTGCCGGTTAAAATCCGGTTGGCGGCCAGGCTTTCAATTAGCCGGGAAGTGCCATCAGTCGAACCACCGTCAACTATAATAATTTCATCCGGGGGGCGGGTCTGGCTCAAAAGGGAGCGGATAACCGTTTCTATATTATCGGCTTCATTAAATACGGTCATTACTACCGACACAGGCTGGTAGGACGACATCAGGCCCGCACTCCTTTAACCCGGCCAGCCGCCGGTAGGAAGTTATTCGCCATAAGCGTAAACTCCCAGTTTATGGTCGTGTCCCAGGGCCGCCAGGCCGCCAATCATGGTCAACAACTTCACCAGGGTCTTGGTCTCGCGGTGATGCTCTTCAAGGGTAATTTCCAGGTCAACCGTTTCCTGGCAGAGTCCCAGCAACCGGTCGCCTTCACACATAAAATCTTCATGATAATCCGAAAGAGTGGTCAACAACGGAAATTGTAAGTCCATATCGCCAATGGCTTCCTTGACCTGCTCGGCCTCTTCCTGATCCATTTGCCAGACAAAATATTTAGGGCTTTTTGGGTTGGAGTCAATTGAAAGGACGATTTCTTTAGCCATTTTTATCTTTCCCCCTGCATAGTAACTTTTGTATTAAGCGGATAACTTACCCCGGATTTCAAGCTCGCAGACCTTCAAGCAATTAAAATAATAGCACAATTGGGGCTACTTCACACTCAAGCCTGGTAGACGAATTGCCTTTACCTGTGATAACCTTAAAAGGTAGTTAAAACCCAATCGGTCATATCGGGCGCTAAGATTAACCAGGTACTGCAACCTTTTGAAAGGAGAACCAATGCGAAGCGAAGCTGAATGCCAGCAAAGACTGCGAGAAGCGGTGGTAGCTCGCCGGGAACTCATGGCCGAGGAGAAAAAGGCCGAAAAGAATAAAGATACCCAGGCTATGGAGGAGTTAGCCGAGGAAATCGCCAACCTTAGCGGGGTAATCTTTACCCTGGAATGGGTCCTGCAAAGCGGGGCAGCGCCCGAGTACGAGTAAAGCTTAGTCTGACTCTAATAAATAGGCCATTTGGCCGATTTACAACCTTTTGTTTCCCGATAAGGTATAACTATTAATCACTGTTATACGTTAAACGAAAACGTTGGACGTAAAGCTGCGGGCTGCCCGGCGAGTTGCCTGGTAACAAAAACGGGATTATATAGTATTTACTGTCTCAACTTGCATGGTCATTATTTAACTAATGCGACCTGCGCTTAACGGATAATTACAAACTCAGGCATTTTACCTGTCCTGGTGAGAAAGCTCTTTGGGTGATATTGAAGGAGATAAAAGGGTTGCAAACTTCCGACCGTGAAGTGAATTTGGAATTGAAAAAAATCGGCCCGGAAGTAGATGATACCCTGGCAGTAGTGGCTACCACCACCGGTAGCGAGGCTTTTCCCACCACCGAACCGGCGGAATCACCGCCCGGTCTTAAAACTTTTCAACGGGCTGACCTGATGGTGCTGGCTTGCGTGACTATGTGGGCTTTTAATGTCCCCTTGATCAAAGCCATCATGGAATACATGCAACCCCTTGAAACTTCACTGATCCGGTTCGGGATAGCCGGGGCAATATTCGCGATTTATGTAAAGCTAAAAGAAGGTACCCTTAAGGTCGCTCCCAGGCACCTGCTGATGCTAATTGGGGCAAGTCTAATGGGCATCTTTTTGAACCAGATTTTGTTTGTTTACGCCCTCAGCAACACCAAGTCGGCCGAAGTTTCCCTCTTAATGGCGGCGACACCATCTTTTGCGACTTTGTTTGCCTGGCTACTCGGGCAGGAAAAGATCAAGCTGAACTACTGGCTGAGCCTGCCGCTGGCAATCGCCGGGGTGGGACTGATTATTCTAACCGCGCCGGGAGCAAGCCTGGGTGGGAACCTGCTGGGAGACAGCCTGGCTCTGGCGACCGCGGCTTCATGGGCGGCATATACGGTACTAATCCGGCCGCTATTAAAATATTATTCGGCCAGCCTGATTAGCGCCTATGTTTCGCTGATTGGGGCGGCGGCCCTGCTTCCGTTCGGTTGGACCCAGTTCGATTGGAGCCGCATCAACCTGATGCCACCAGGTATCTGGCTGGCCCTGGTTTATTCGACCCTCGGTGCGGTCGTCATCACCAATTTGCTGTGGTTTACCGGCGTCAAGGAACTGGGGGCACCCCGGACGGCCTTTTACGCCTACTTGCAACCGTTTGTAGGGGTCTTTGCTGCCGCCCTGATCCTGAACGAAACCATCGTGCCCTGGCAGATTGCGGGCGGCGGCTTCATTGTCGCCAGTATGATTATATACCGGGTCCGTTTCAGCCGCCGCCGGGCAAAAGCAGCCTAAACCCGGTGCGTAGCATCGTTAGCCGCCTGTACTGTGGCAGTTAGCGGCTCAAGGTTTACCACAATCGGTTCCTGGGAGTTACGGACGATTACCCATTGCGAGGGAGTATCCGGCGAAGGGTTAATTTCCTGGTGAGGTACAAAGGGCGGCACAAAAATAAAATCGCCCGGCTCAACCTCACCTTCAAACTCCATGTTGTCACCCCAGCGCATCATTCCTTTGCCTGAAACTACATAAATGACCGTCTCCTGTTCGCCGTGATGATGCACGCCGCTGGCAACATTCGGTTGGACCACGGTAACGCCCGCCCACAAGCCTTCCGAACCGGCTAACTGTCTGGAAACCGCCGCTGCCCGCTGCATCCCGGGAGTCTGCGCGGTACTACTATCAAACATACTCGGTTTAATTATTCTTACACCTGTCCTGGCTTTTTCTTCACTCATCTAATTTCCCCTCTCTTTTCCAAGGTGGTCAAGGTTTCACTCAGCATAAAATCCAGGTTACTTTATAGATTACCAGAGCGGTTGGTTTTTGCAACTTTATTCCCGATACTTTTATTCTTAAATCCGGCTTATTGATGGCAAACAATTTGCGAATAGATAAATTTAACCTGAGACAAAATTTATAGTAAGGGAATTTGTTTTATGTTAATCGAGAAAAAATCCTCAAATTTATTCAAGTACCTCGGGTACGGTCAAGCGATTATCTACATTATTACCGGATTATGGCCGATCTTTAGTAGCGACAGTTTTCAGAAAATCACCGGCCCTAAAGTGGACGTATGGCTGGTAAAAACTGTTGGGCTTCTGGTTGCGGTAATAGGGGCTGTCATCGGGATAGCCTGCAGCAGGAGGGATAAGAGCAGCCTTGAAACACGGCTGCTGGCAATCAGTAGTGGGGCCAGCCTGGCCGGAATTGATCTCTATTATGTGGCAAAGAAACGTATCTCAAGGGTTTATTTGCTGGACGCTGTCTTTGAAAGCGCCCTGATGCTGGGATGGATGCTTGTCTGGAGAAGGGAAAAAGCTAAAGAGTAACGAAAGGAAGTATTGAAAAAGTATAAATAATCCGGCTACCGCGGGCCTCGTTAAGTAAAGAAGTAAAGGAATGTGGAAGAGGACTAATCATGAGTGACAATCAAACTGAAGTAGCTGTTTCAGCCCCACCGTCCAAACCTATACGGCTGCCTACCGGCATTAAAGGGTTGGATATAGTCCTACAAGGCGGCTTTATGAAAGGCGATTCTTATATCATAATGGGAGCACCGGGGATGGGCAAGACTATAATGGCTAATCAGATTGCTTTCAATCATATTGCGGCCGGAGGAAAAGTAGTCTTTCTCACAGTTATGACGGAAACTCATAACCGGATGATTAGCCACCTACGCGCCTTGTCTTTTTTTAATATGGACGTGGTAAGCAGCGCCATGTACTATGTTAGCGGCTATAGCACCCTGGAAAATGATGGCCTGGACGGACTTTTGACCTTGTGCCGCAACATTATCAAGGAAAGGCGGGCAACTTTATTCATCCTTGATGGACTGGCTACTGCGGAAGATCTTGCTCCTTCCGGGGTAGCTTTCAAAAGGTTTATTAGAGGTTTAGATGCTTACAGTGAGGTCCATGGATGCACAACCCTTCTATTAACCCATCGCGGAGGTGGGAACTATTTGCAAACAGAATACACTATGGTAGATGGTATTATCGAGCTAACCGACGAGTTAGTGGAACTGCGTAACCAGCGCAAATTGCATGTACTAAAGTTCCGGGGCAGCGCTTTTCTACAAGGACGGCATAGTTTAGAGATTACTTCGAACGGTATTGTGATACATCCGCGCAGTGAGGTGCAATACACCAATTCACACATTCCAGCAGTATCACCCGAACGCCTGCAGTTTGGGATTACCAGACTGGATGAAATGCTTGGCGGTGGGCTACCGGCGAGTACCTGTACAACCCTTTACGGGCCTACCGGCAGTGGTAAAACATCACTGGGCTTACAATTCCTGGCAAATGGCCTGGCAGCCGGGCAGTCCTGCTTGCTTTTCAACTTTTACGAATCCCCGGCCCGGCTAATAGACAAAGCAGCGCAAATAGGTATAAACCTCGCAGAGTATCAAGAGTCCGGTTTACTCCAAATACAGTGGCAGCCGCCCCTGGAATTTGACCTCGATTGGTTAGCCGATAGGCTGCTCAACATCGTGCAGCAATATAAAGTAAAACGGCTTTTCATTGACGGCCTAGACGCCTTTTACCAGGCTGCTATCTATACTGATCGCCTGTCACGCTATTGGGCTGCCATAACTAATGAACTCCGGTCTTTAAATATAACCACGGTCTTTTCCTTTGAGTTACCAGGAGTATTTGGCGGAAATATAGAGCTACCGATTCATGGAATTTCGGCTATTACTGAAAATGTTATTTTGCTGCGCCTCAGTGAACTACGTTCCGAACTAAAATATTTGATTTCGGTTATGAAGGAGCGTGACAGCGATCATGACCGACGAGTACATGAATTTTTCATTACCAGTCAGGGTATCAGGGTTGGAGACGTCTTTGGTGCAGGTGAAGGCCTGTTAAACAGCCTGAGTGGTGGCGTACTTTCAAACGAGGCATCCGCCGTTAAAGAAGCGGCTTCTAAGCCTCCTGACTCTGAAACAGAGGCTGAAACTAAAGAAACCAAAACCGGACAATAAAACAAGAGCAGGTTGTAGAAGTGAAAATGTTAAAAAGAGTGCTGGTAGTGGAAGATGAGCAGACCATTGCCGAACTGATTCAAAACCTGCTGGAAACGGAAGGTTTTGAGGTGGTGGCTGCCCGCAACGGGCAAGAGGCTTTGGACCGACTGCCTAATCAACCAATAGATTTAATTCTCTCAGATATTATGATGCCTTATATGGATGGCTGGCAGTTATGCAACTATTTACAGGACCATCCGGCTTATAGACATATTAAACTAATCTTGATGAGCGCGGCAAAGCCGGACAAACCAAATAATGGCTGCGAATACACAGCTTTTATTGAGAAACCTTTCGCGCTGGAGCAACTGCTTGAAATAATAATGCAGTATACCTATGACTAAGCAGGCAGAGGCAGCGAGTTACCGGGGCGGGTCTTTTTACCACTCTGCCGTAAATTCAGATGTAAAGTTTTCCGTTTTCTAGCAAGACCTGGCCGTCAACCTCTAAAATAGCTGCCTGGACCACTAAATCCCAGTGCAGGGCACTATCGTTCAGGCCGCCCAGCGCCCGGTTTTCGCCCAGGGCCAGGTGACAGGTGCCGATCATCTTTTCATCCAGCAGGGTCAGGCCGGTCACTTTTGTTACAGCCGGGTTGAGGCCAATGCCAAACTCGCCCAGCCGCATCGAGTCGCCGCCGGAGTCCCGGACCACCTCACAGAAAAGCTCAAAACCGCTTTCAGCCCGCAGCGGCCTGACCACGCCACAGTCGAATTCCAGTTCCAGGCCTCGGATAGGCTGGCCCTGCCAGTAGGCCACCTCGATATAAGCCTTCCCCTGGGCGCTTTGTTCAGGTGGGGCAAAACAAACCTCGCCGGAGGGCAAATTCAGGTAGACTGCGCCCGCAGCAATATCCTCAGCCGAAATTATCCCGTCATCGCGTTCCAGGGGGCGGCCGCCCACCGCCTGGGGCAGCCAGAGGTCGGTCTTGCCCCCGGCATCGCGCAGGCGCAAACGGCCCGCCCCGGCCAACCGGTCGGCCAGCCGCCGGGCCTGGTCTTCTAAGGCAACATAGTCCACCTGCATGGCCTGCCAGAACATCGCCTGTAAAGAAGGCCAATCAAGGCCAAGCGCCAGGGCCTGGCCGGGCGTCGGTACTTCGGTGCCAATCCAGCGCCGCTTGCCATCATAGATAATATTGCTGGGCGCTTCTTCGCTTTGCTTAAGGGCACGCTGGCGGGCCTGAGATAACCGGCTAAAGCGGCCCGGTTCGGCCCTTTCAAAAAAAGTCGTGATAACCAGGTCGGAAGCTTCCAGGGCCGCCAGCAATTGCGGGCTGGGCTGGGCCAGGGCGGCCTCCGGTATTGATTCGTCGGTCAGGGCCACCAGCAGGGCGGCGTCGCTCCCGACTACCACAAAGGGCAAAGCGCCCACCCGGCGGCATTCCAGTTCCAGGGCTTCGCAAAAATCCAGGCTGTCGGCCCGGCCCAGGATGGTTACGCGTTCCCCGGCCTGGACCCGGGCGCTGGTCCTCAGCAAGCGCCGGGCAACCTCCGCGTAGCGCCGGATGCCACTCAGTGAGTCAGCCGGTAATTCGTTTGTCTGGTTATAAGCATTCAAAATATTGTTATTCCCGGGTAAATTTAAACGGCTTATCGCAAAGGCCGGAGCTATAAAACCTTTTTCCCGGTCAAACCAGCCACCAGCTCAAATAAACGCTGGCGATAGGTCGCAACCTGTTCCAGCGGAAGATAGTAAGTCGGACCGCCGGTCCAGATAACCTCACACAGGCCCTGGAGTTCGGCCAGCCGTTTGATTACGGTATCTTTGGTCCCGGCAATCGTGAAAACGTCAACCATTTCGTCGGTTACGGCATCAAGCATGGCGGTGTGGTCATTACGGATAAAGGCCCGGCGCACCTGGTTGATTGGTGCCTGGAAGCCGTGCATTTCCCAGATCGGGTCATAGGTCTTGACAGTACCATAAAAGGCGATAGTCGTGCGGGCGGCGCGCCGGGCCTCGGCTATATCCGCCGGGCTGTCGCTGGCGGCAAGCGCGACCGTTACCGAGGGAGAATACATAAAGTCACTACGTGAGCGGCCGGATTTCTCCAGGCCCGCCGCCAGGTGCGGCAAAATCACCTCTTTAATCCAGCGCGGAGTACAGATTGGGTGCCCCAGCAAGCCGTCAGCCACCTGCCCGGCCACTTCGACCATCTTTTCCTGGATACCGGCCATGTAGATGGGAATTTTGGGCCGGAATGGCGGGAAGGGCCTTTGAAAGCCTTTGATATCCAGGTTTATATACTCGCCCTTGTAAGAAATCGGCTCTCCGGTATGGACTTTCGACATCAAAAGTCGGACCGCCTCGACGGTCTCGCGCATATGCGGGGCCGGCTGGCCATAATTGAGTACGTTGTGCCAGTTCTCGTTCAGGCGCTTTACCCCCGTACCCAGGCCCAGCACAAAGCGGCCCTCGCTGAACTCGTCCATGTCCAGGGCGCTAAGAGCCAGGATAAGCGGGCTGCGGGTAAAGGCCAGCGCGATACCGCTGCCAAGTTGTAGCCGGGAGGTCTGCGTGGCAACCGCCGCCAGTGGTACAAAAGTGCTGCGGTACAGCTCCGGTGTCCAGGCGGTTTCAAACCCGGCTTCCTCAATCGCGTGGGCTTCCGCCAGTAGACCGGCTTTCCCGGTGTCGCCTAACTGGGTTGAAAAGCGCCATTTTCCTGCGGCCATAAATACTCCTTCGTTTCAGGTTGAAGTTACTGACATAACAAGCCTGGTAGACTGACCGGTTGCAAGGTTTAAACCGGGCCTATTTAGCTTTTTGCGGCTATCCCCGGCCAGGTGAGAAGGTTTTCCTGGCTATGATTTCGGTAATTACCTGCATAAGCTGCAAAATGATAGAAGCTAGCAAGAAATAGTATGAGTTATTCTGTAGCCACTTCGGCCAGCCAACGGAGAACTGGCGTAAAGTACGGCCATTGCTATCAAAAACCTCTAGTAATTTCCCATTGCATCAAAGTATTTAAGCGCCCTGTTCCAGATATAGACCTGGCCCCGGCCTGCAACCGCAATCTTTTCCGGCGTTACAAAGTCGCCTGGCCCGGTGCCCTGGCTGCCCCAGCCGCTTAAAAATTTGCCGTCCAGGTCAAACTTTTGAACCCGGTAGTTTCCTCTATCCAGGACGTAAAGCTCGTTTTCCGGGCTGATTGCCAGCTCGCCCAGGCCCAGGCGTTCCGCGAATTGCCCGTCCCCGCTGCCCTTACCACCCCAGCTTAATAGGGCTTTGCGCTGGCTATCATATTTGGCAATACACGCGTAGCCACTATCGGTAATATAAAAATATCCCGGTTATCTATTGCCAACCCCTGGAGTTGTTTGAGGCGAGTATCGCTAAACAACACAAAGCTGGTAAAGAGCGCCAGGATTAAAAAACAAACCCATAGCAGGTACCGGGAAAGTTTAACCTTCCATAAAACTCCGGGTGGGGGTGGAGTCATTTAGATTTCCCTCGGATAATGCTAATCAGGAGAGTATTACAACACTTTAATTATAACCCGGCAGGTATAAGAAAGAAAATAGCCTCTTAGTAATATTTTAAGTAAAATAACCGGCTACAACTTACCCTGAGTCCACCCGGTGGCTGGCTGTAGCTTACTGTGATAAACTTTTAAAAGAAAATTGGATGCGGATACAATTTCCCCATCCAACTGTGATTAAAATTATTTGGGCTGCCTGGTTGTCTGGCTGAAAGCCCGGCAGTGATAAACTGCTTATGAACCCCAAAATCTTAGAGAGCGGGCAGCCGAACCTGGCGGCTGGCCCAGGATTACATTAAGGCGTCGCCGGTTATTTTCATGTACATCTGCTCTTTGCCGTAGGAACCGCTGTTATAGAAAAGGGCAGCTTTTCCATCCGGTAGCAGCAAGATATACTGCCGCCAGAAATTTACGCCTTCCCCGGCATCAATAGCCTCCTGGGGCATCATATCAATCCATTCAACCGGTTGAGAATACCACTGCCAGTTACTTACCGGCCATTCCTCGTCACAATAAGCAAATCCGCCCAGGCTGGGAGCCGGTTCCTCCCGCGCAATGCTTTTGTCCCTTGGGTCAGGGGCGCTAGGCGAGGCATTGGCGATTGCAATCCAGCGGTGTTCTTTGCCGGGTAGTATTTGCAGACCGCCGACCCAACCGCTGGCCCAATGGCCGCTTTGCTGGCAGGGTTCCAGGATAACACCGCCTTTTGTAACGGTCGTTTCGCCTGACTTCCGGGTAGCAAATGCCTGGGCCGAACCGTAAGGGCTGACCGCCCGGTCCTGAGCCTGCTGCGGATAGCCCATATAAAAGTATAGCAACTCCTGGCGCTCCTCGAAATAATAGGCCGATACGGCATCAACGTGCCTGGCGTCGAAGTCAGCAGGTTCGCCCAGGGGGATTGTAATACCTTCTTCGAGCGTCCAGGGTCCGGCCAGCTTATCGGACCAGGCCTGCTGGATAACTTTACTGCGCGTTTCGCTTAACCAGCTTACAACGACAAGTCCGAACCGGCCGTTTATTTTAGCCGCCTGGTTAGGCCGGTAGGGGTCCAGGATAATCCAGGGTTTGTGAGTACTGGTGGAAGGAAAAGCTTCAGGATTGGTAAATGTTAAAGGCCCCTCAAACTGCCAGGTTCCCGGACCTACTTCAGCAGGGTTACCCAGGTGGACCGCCTGGCCGTGACCGGGTGGGTCGGAGAATAAAATCATCCGCCAGTTGTCAATTTCACTATCCCAGACGATGCAGGGGTCGCCCATTACGTGGGAGCCGTAGCTATCTTTACTGCGAGGTAAGACAAGACCCTGGCGGGTCCAGGTAGGAGTTGATTGTTCCATGGGTAATTGCTATCCTTCTTTTCAACTACTTTTTGTAGACTACCTCAGAAGCCGGTGTCGCCGAAACCGTTTCTAGCCATTCCAGGCAGGCATCTGTCCAATACGGATGTACCGCGATACCGTGCCCGCCATAATCTCCCCGGACATATTCATAAGGGACACCCGCCTCTTTCAAGCTCGCGGTATACAGGTCCGAGTGCAAAACGCCTACCATCTGGTCGCCGATAGAGTGAAATACGAAAGCGGGCGGGGTTTGAGACGTGACATGCTTATCATTACTTAATAGCTCAATATCGTCCGCAGAAGGATTGGCGCCCAGGATATTAACGAGCCTTTCCGGCGGTCTGTTAAATAAGGATATTAACGGATAAACCAGTATTTGAAAATCCGGCCGCAAATTTACAGGTTCCCCCGGTCCTGTGCCGGTTTCCTGGGGTGAAAAATGGGTGGAGACTGTACTCACAAGGTGGCCGCCCGCCGAAAAACCTATGACACCCAATTTTGCGGAATTAAATGAGTTGTCCTGGATGAGAGAGCGCACCTGGCGAATAGCCCTCTGCACATCCTGAAAAGGCACCGGGTAAACATAGGCCGGGGCCAGGCGGTAGCGAAGGATAAAGCAGGTATACCCCGCTTTTGACAGCCAGTCCGCCACCGGCTGCATTTCATGGGGAGCAAGGAAGGTATAACCGCCGCCTGGGATTACAATTATTGAAACATTTCTATTTAATTCGCCACTGGGAAGGACCACCTGCAGCGAAGGAACGTCTTTATTTTCGGAAATATCAGCCGGGGCAATTTCCCCTGTGAGCAGGTTTATAAGGGTATTATTTTCTAATCGCAACTAAAATACTCCTTTCGAAAAGCTGAAAGTTGCTGGCAACCTTAATTGACTTCTATAAGAGCAGAAGCCGGGGGCAGCCTGAAACAAGCCCTGGTTAAATGGTTCCGCTGCCAGTACAGGCATGTTTAAAGCAGCAGGGGAGCAGGTAAACCGTCTACTCCCCTGAAAACTTCCCAGGACTTTGCTCCTGGGATTAACTGCTGCGGCGTTGTTTCAAACCGGTTAACGCTAACCGGGCAGGAGACCTACCCTAACCCGTGCTCAGCGCCCAGTATGTCGCGCAGAAATGGGTCGCCACTATCTATGAGCGGCTTGGTCAGGGCCCCGCCGGTTTCCGCAAAACCGTCAAACCGGGTCTGCTTCATCCAGATAGGACTATGGCCGACCAGCAGGTTGCGCCTTACCCCGCCGCCCGGTTTGTTGGGCCTTCCCCGGTGCCAGACCCCGGTGTTTTTCATTACAACCGTGCCAGCCGGTACATACAAGATTACCTCTTCGGGAATGTCATCGAAGTTATCCGGCGGCGGGGTGGAGCGCTTGTGCGTACCGGGCACGACGCCTAAACCGCCCGTTTCCGGGGTCAGGTCATCCAGGTAATAAATGCAATTGATTGAGTTTGGATATTTGTAAAAAGGCGGCATCGGCTCAATCCAACTCCGGTTATCAATATGCCACTTGGTCTCGGCGGGAGCGTCCGGATAAGTAACCCGGCCGGTGAATGAATTTATTTGAATGCGCGGGCCGAGCATGGCCTGGGCGATAGTGGTTACCGGCGGGAAATTGATCAGGGAATGAAAAGCTATATGCTTGTCGAGAAGACCCCGCGTGTAAATACCACCGTATTCTCTACCATAACTTTGTTTCTTGGAAGGGGGGTTCTCCCGCTCTACAACCTCCATCAAGCCGTTGCGCAGTTCTTCCAGGTGCTCCGGCGTAAGCACCCTTTCCAGCACCAGGTAGCCGTTTTCAGCGAAAGATTGCAATTGTTCAGGGGTAGCCTGCACCTCTATTTTGCGGTGCGGCTCCTTCACCTGGTAATTTATCAGGTCGTATTCGACTGTGGTCATCATTGTCCTCCAAATTTACTCAAGTCACTGTTGTGAGGTCAGGAAAGGCGAATTGGCTCATCCTAAGCCGTGTTCAGCGCCCAATAAATCACGCATAAAGGGGTCACCGTTTTCAATAAGCGGCCGGGTTAACTCGCCGCCAACATTGGAAAAACCGTCGAAGTTGGCATGTTTCATCCAGATAGGACTATGGCCGACCAGCAGGTTGCGCCGAATGCCGCCGCCCGGTTTATTAATTCTACCCCGGTGCCATATGCCCGTATTCTTCATCACCACACTACCGGCCGGTACATACAGGACTACTTCTTCGGGAATCTCTCTGAAATCGTCCGGCGGCGGGGTGGAGTGCTTGTGCGTACCGGGCACGACGCCTAAACCGCCCGTTTCCGGGGTCAGGTCATCCAGGTAGTAAATGCAATTGATGGAACTGGGGTAGATATAGAATGGCGGCATCGGCTCAATCCAACTCCGGTTATCAATATGCCACTTGGTCTCGGCGGGAGCGTCCGGATAAGTAACCCGCCCGCTAAAAGACCTGATTTGAATGCGCGGGCCGAGCATGGCCTGGGCCACCGTAGTAACCGGGGGGAAGTTAATCAGGGAATGAAAAGCTTTATGCTTGTCGAGCAACCCGCGGGCATAAATTCCGCCGTATTCTCTACCATAACTTTGTTTCTTGGAAGGGGGGTTCTCCCGCTCTACAACCTCCATCAAGCCGTTGCGCAGTTCTTCCAGGTGCTCCGGCGTAAGCACCCTTTCCAGCACCAGGTAGCCATTTTCAGCGAAAGATTGCAATTGTTCAGGGGTAGCCTGCACCTCTATCTTGCGGTGCGGCTCCTTCTCCTGGTAATTTATCAAGTCATATTCGACTGTCGTCATAATTATCCTCCAGGTATTATTTATTGCCCATTACAGGCTGATCTATTCCAGGATTAGAAATCTTGCTTGCTAAGATTGCCACTCCATAGCCTTCAAGCGAGATCAACGATGCAGCTTCCACCGACTCATTCTTTTGAGACAGCAGGTTACTGGCAGGTTGATCCAGGGTTATTTCTACGTTGGTGTTGTTATGATTTATCAGGAACAGGTAGGCACTATCCCCGGTCTCGCGCCGGACCACTTCAACGCCTTCCGGTACGGCGAGGGTAGGTTTTACCCCCGCTTCCGCACAGACCCGGGCCAGCAGCAGGCTCATCGCGGCCGCTTCCGGTTGGGTACCCAGGTAATAACTGACCCCTTTGCCATAATGATAACGAGTTAGTGCAGGCTTTCCGGCGTAAAAGTCGGACCCATAGGTAGCAAGAGCTTCAGCGCCTTCCAGGTCAATTACATCACTCCAGAGTTCGCACTTGTATTCACCGTACCCGGCCAGATTGATTGAATTGGTCTGGCCGGGTACGTAAGGGTCAAATTCTTCCACCCTTATGCCCAGCATTTCCCGGAAAGGGGCCGGGTAGCAGCCCAGGTAGATATGATCCTCTTCATTTACAATCCCACTGAAGAAGGACATCACCAGCTTGCCACCTCCAGCCACGAACTGGTTAAGCCTTTGGGCAGTGCTTTCTTTGACCAGGTACAGGTTAGGCAGTAGCACTACCCGGTATTTTGACAGGTCACTTTCCGGTGATACGAAATCAACCGGTATATTTTTAGCGAACAACGGCGCGTAGTAAGCTTTTACCTGGTTGATAAAACTTATACTGGTAGAAGGCTTGGAAGGTATTTCCAGCGCCCACCAGCTTTCCCAATCCATAAGGATGGCTACTTCTGCCGTGACCCGGCTGTAGAGAACTTCTGATAACTGGCTCAACTCCTGGCCCAGTTGTTTCACTTCGCGCCAAACTCGGGAATTGGTGGTGCCCACGTGAGGGACCAGTGCACCGTGGAATTTCTCAGCGCCGGACCGGGAAGCCCGCCACTGGAAGAACATAATGCCGTTAGCGCCCCGGGCCACCGCCTGGTAGCTCCACATTCGCATCTGGCCGGGCCGTTTCAGGACGTTCTGAGGCCGCCAGTTAACCTGGCTGGTCACCTGCTCCATTAAAATCCAGGACTTACCCTGGCCCAGCGAGCGCATCAGGTCGAACCGCATAGCCGTATCAACATGGGAAGTGGAATCTGACGGGTCGGGATAGGCGTCATCGGAAACAATGTCTTCTCGGCCCGCCCATTTCCAGTAATCTAACGGCTTAAAGAACCCCATGAAGTTTGTGGTAACAGGAATAGCCGGGGTAATCCCGCGCAGGATATCCCGCTCAAGCTGGAAACATTCTAAAATAGAGTCGGAACAAAACCGCTGCCAATCAAGCTGCTGGGTAGGGTTGATTTGAGTTGGAGTAGTCCTGGGAGGATTTATTTCGGCCCAATCGGCATAGTGCTGGCTCCAGAAGCTCGTTCCCCAGGCATCATTAAGCCTTTCCAGGCTGCCATAGCGCTGCCGCAGCCATTCCCGGAAAGCGGCCGCACTGGCATCGCAAAAGCACTCACTGACGTGGCAAGCATATTCGTTGTTGATATGCCACATCACCAGGGCCGGGTGATTGCGATAGCGAGTAGCAATTTGCGACACCAATAGCGCCGCCGCTTCGCGGTAGGCTTTGCTATGCGGGCAGTATTGTTGGCGCGAACCGGGCCATAAAGTGGTGCCGTCTTTAGTGACCGGTAAACTTTCCGGATACTGCAAGGCAAGCCAGGCTGGTGGCGAAGCCGTCGCGGTCGCAAGGTCTACCATTACCCCATTCCGGTGAAGCAAATTCATTATCCTATCGAGCCAGTCAAAATCGTACTGGCCCTGGACCGGCTCCAGACGCGCCCAGGAAAATATCCCCAGGGATACCAGGTTTACTCGGGCCTCCCGCATCAGTTGGACATCTTCCAGCCAGACTTCCTCCGGCCACTGGTCCGGATTGTAATCGCCCCCGTAAAAAACTGTGGGAGTTTTGGCTGAAAAGTTGCTTAAATCCTTATTGTTTGCATCCAAATTATTTGTCTGATCCACCTTTAACTCTTTTCATAGCTGGCCGGTTAAACCTCAAAGCCGTAGCAAGTGCCTGGTTTCCGGCAAGGCAAACCAACGGCAGCGGTGTAGCCAGGAAATTTCCCCGGCTTGCCTAGGACATGGCGCTGGCCTTTATTTGGACCATGGTGCTGGCGAAATCGTAGGCGAGATGTTCAAAGCTGAGGCCGTGTTCCATCAGGGCTGCCCCGCTTAAAGTAATTTGACTGGTTCCCAGGCCCCCCACCCGGTAAAGAGTAGCCGGTTCTAAACCTTTCAACCGGATTCGCGGCACCGCTAAACCAAGCCTTCTGCCCAGCGTCAGGACAAAAAGCACCGCTTCTTGCCGGTCCTCCCTGACGTAAGAAACGGCCGTATAACTACCGTGGCGAGGTGAAAGCAGCCGGTAGAGCAAGCCATCCTGGACCAGGTGGCGGATTTGTTTGTACTGCCCCACCATCTCGCGGGCAGTCGCAATCTCTTCTTCCGGCCAGTTTAGAATATGGCCGCCAATACCCAGGCCGCCCATCATACTGGAGTGGAACCGGTAGGCCAGGGAAGTTTCCCGCTTACCCAGCCAGTGCGGCGAATCTACAACCCAGCTGTACATTGCGCGGGGCGTATAGCCTAAAGTATAGCCCTCCTGGATAAAAAGCCGGTCATAAGGGTCGGTATTATCACTCGTCCAGACCTGGTCGGTCCGGCGTAGCACTCCCAGGTCTACCCGGCCCCCGCCGCTGCTGCATGATTCCCAGGATACGCCGGGATGGGCCTCTCTTAAACGGTCAAGCAAAGTGTAAAAGCCAAGTGTGCTCCTGACCCAGACCTCACGCTGTTCTTCGGGGGCGGCCTCCGGCCAGCCCGGTTCGCTGACCGAGCGGTTGTAGTCCCATTTAATATAGGCAATATCATTATTTTCCAGCAGGCTATCCAATACGTTAAACAGGTATTCCTGCACATCCAGCCGGGACAAATTTAAGACAAGCTGGTTGCGGCTTTCGGTCCTGGCCCGGTTGGGGAAATGGTAGACCCAGTCGGGATGCTCCCGGTACAGGTCGCTGTCAGGATTTATCATCTCCGGCTCAACCCACAACCCGAATTGCATGCCCAGCGAATGCACATAGTTGATTAGAGGGCCAAGACCTTCCGGCAGCTTTGAAGGACTGACGGTCCAATCTCCCAGCCCGGCGCGGTCGTTATCTCGCGCACCAAACCAGCCGTCATCCACCACGAAAAGCTCCACTCCCATCCGGGCCGCTCTTTCGGCCAGTTTTATCTGACTTTCCTCGCGCACATCGAACCTGATAGGTTCCCAGGAGTTATACAGGACCGGGCGCGGTGTATCTAAAAATTTTGCGGGTAATATGTGGCGGTTCTGGTAGCGGTGCAGCAAGCGGCTAACTTCACCGAAGCCCTGATTGGTGTAACCAAAGCTTAATACGGGAGTTTTAAAGCTCTGGAGAGGTTTGAGATGCCAGCCAAAGTCGAAAGGATTAATTCCGGCGCTAATCTGCACGCTCTTTACCACCGGGTAAGTTGTCTGCTCGACAGAGATAACCCAGTTACCACTCCAGCCCAACGCCCCGAACCAGACCTGGCCCTGGTCTTCATCGGCACCGCTACCGGACGGCTGGACATAATCAAGGGCAAACCAGGGAGTAGCCTGGTTAGAGGTATGCCCCCGGCGGCTTTCCAGGGTCTTTTTGCCGTCGGTAATGGGCATTTGGTTTAGCAGGAACTCGGCTCCCCACCGGCCGGCCAGGTGGGTTAGGCGGTAGTTTCCCTCACCAGGCGAGGGTAGGAAAAGCGTACCGGCCATCGCTTGCTCGATTCTCACCGGAGTATCCCCCTGGTTGATAACCGTAGCCCACCGCTCGATAATATCCGTGTCTGCAAAGACCCGGTAAGAAAGTTTTACCTGGAGAGGAAAGTAAGTGTCTTTAACAGTTACTTCCAGCCCGGTAAAGTCCTTACCGTTGACAATTTTGTAGTCCTGGTAAACCAGGACCAGGTCGCGCACGTTATCCGCGAAAGTAACTTTCAGGGCCGGTTCAGTGAAATTAAGCCCTCCCCAGCCCGCATATTCCAGGGCCGCTATCCCGCCTTTATCGTAGATATGCTGGTTTTTTAATGGCCCCAGGCCGGGGTAGTCGCTGGCGTGGGGCAAGCGGCTGCCCCAGTAATAATGAAAAAGTGAGTTATTTTCGCTAACTCCAAAAACATATGCAGTACTCGTTGTTTCGATCAGCCAGGCGTTATTGTCGGCCAGATAAGTTATAGACATAGTTGTTAACCGGTTTCCATCCGTTTCAAGAATTAGTGCCAGGTTTTCTTCCCGCTCAGGTCCATTTACTCAGCAGGTTGCCGGGATTTCCGGCAACCTGCTGAATTTTTATCAGGTTCCAGCAGTATTACTATTTAACAGCGCCTACCGTAACGCCAGAGATAAATTTGTCCTGGAAGATGACAAACACCAGGATAACGGGCAAAGTAGCAAGTACGCAGCCGGTCATAATGGTCGCCCAGAGAGGTGCGTAACCTTGCTGGTCCCGGATGGTCGGCAGGACGGCCATAATCGGTTGAATACTGGGGTCCGGTGCAATAATGATCGGCCAGAGGTAGCTGTTCCAGGTGCCCAGGAACTGAAGAATAGACAGCGAAGCGATAGCCGGATTGGCAATCGGCACCATTATTGACCAGAAAAGCCGCCAATGCCCCGCACCATCTATCCGGGCAGCTTCGAAGATTTCGTTTGGCACGCCCAGCATATACTGCCTGAGCATGAACAAACCGAATACACTTACCAGCCCCGGTACAATCATGCCCTGGAAAGTATTAACCCAACCAAGCTTGGAGAAAATTAGAAAAAGCGGGGGTATCGTTATCTCATGAGGGACCATCATCGTAGACAACAGGAAGGCAAAAATAATGTTACGCCCCTTAAAACTGTACTTGGAGAAGGCAAAAGCGGCCATGGCGGCCAGGAAAACAGAAACAACCGTTGTTATGAGGGCAATAATTATCCCATTCATAAAGTTCCCGATTAACCCACCCTGGACCGCGAAGATCTGCGTATAATTTTCCAGGGTAAAGTTTTCCGGTATGCCGGAAGGGTTGCCGTTAATTTCGGTATCGGTTTTGAAGGAATTAAGTACCATCACGGCTAACGGGTACAGCGAGAGAAAGGATAAAATCCACAAAACCAGGTAGCCAAAAAACTTTTTGAGGCGCTTTGAGGAAAACCTGGCCTGACCTTCACCGCTTTTCGATACAAAAGTAGCATTACTAGCCATTGTTAGCGCTCCTCATCACTGCTGCGTAAAATGCGGAATTGGATTAAGGTAATACCAAGTGTCAGTACAAATAAGATCCAACCCACGGCCGAAGCCTGACCAAAGGAAGCCCCCCGCAAATTGCTGATAAGCAAGTTTAGTAAAGGTGCTACTTCAGGATCCGCTAACTGGCCTGACCTGCCTACCAGCACATTCGGCTCGGTAAACATACGTAAAGAATTTATAGCATCAATAACGAAGGCAAACAGGAAGATATTGCGCATGAGAGGAATAACAATGTAAACCAGGCGCTGCCGGACTGACGCACCATCTACGGTGGCGGCCTCCTCTAATTCAGGATTAATCGAGGTCAGGCCAACCAGGAAAATTATGAACCACCAGCCAAGCCCTTTCCAGATTAACAGGAGCACTACTACAAATTTGGTTATGGTGGGGTCATGGAGCCAATCAATCTGCGTACCCAGAAGCTTGTTTATGACGCCATACTGGGTGCCAAACAAGCTCTGAAAGACCAGGGCGGCAGCAACGGTTGCGACAATGTTCGGCACAAACAGAACCGGCTTGAAGAAACGCTGTCCTTTTATAAACTTGGACCTGACCAGGACCGCCAGCAGGAAAGCGCCTACCATCAAAGGAATAACATGGACCAGCCAGTAAAAGATAGTATTTACCAGTTCAGTCCAGAAGACGTGATACTGCAAAATAGAAACATAGTTGGCTATACCCACGAAGGTAGCATCGCCATAACCTTTATAGCGGAAGAAGCTAAGGACCAAAGAATAGATACTGGGGCCGATGAAAAGAGCTAAAAAGAAAAGAATGAACGGTGAAATAAACAGGTAAGGGGCTAACCGGTCTACCCACGCGACATTTCTAATCACTTTTGATTTTACTTTTGGCAGTGCCTTACCTGTTTCAAGCACAGGTGATATATTTTCCTTCATAAAGACCTCTTCGCCTGTTAAATTAAGGGCAACTTAGCCTGGGAAAATCAGGAAAGGCTGAACTCATACTGGGCAGATAAACTACTTTAGTAATCCGGTCAGCCTTTATCCACGGTTCGACAGGTTTAGCTATTTCTGATAAGGGTTGCCGATCTGGCTTTGCATATCAGATTGCGCCCCGGCCAGAGCATCATTCAAAGGGACCTGCCCGTTTATATACTTGCGGGCCCATTGACTGAAGATTTCAAGCTCTTTTGCGGCGGCGGGATCGTAATTAAAGGCCTTGACGTAGTCGAAACTCTGGAAGACCAGGGGCTGGAATTCCTTCCCAAAGAAGACATAGGGACGCTGTAACCACTTTTCTTCAGCTAAATCGGCCGGTTTGGTCGCGCCATTGATGAAGTTCAATACATCACTCTGCGCGCTCTTAAGATAGGGTGTGACACCACCGTTCTGGTAATCTTTAACCGGGGTTTGCTTGTTCAGGTAGTTTTTGGTCAGGTAAGCGATAGCTTCCTTGGCATGCGGGGCCCGTTTAGGCACTACTGTTACCGAACCGCCACCTTCCGCGCCATACCGCTGGTCAGCCGAGGTTAAGCCGCTGGGCCAAAGGGTAGCCTTCCATTTACCGCTCTGGTTAGGGGCAAAGGTAGGTAGAAAGGTAGCCATCCAGCTGGCGCTAAAAGCAGAAACAATGGTTTCATCCTTGAATGCCTGCTGCCAGTCGTTGGACCAGTCATCAATCGGGGCCGCCACACCGGAGTCTTTGAGGTCTTTGAACATCTTTAGAACTTCGGCAAAGCCAGGATGCTTGGTAAGCTGGTATTCCCCATTGTCGTTAGCCATACGAATGTCAGGGTAAGCCGAAAGGAACATTGGCAGGTAGCTGGCCCAGAGTTGCGAGCTGATATTAAAGATATAGCTTTTGGGGAACTTGGCGTTCAGAGTCTTACCGGCGCTGATAAGGTCAGCCAGCGTCTTGATGTTGTTAACATTAATCCCAGCCTGCTCAAACAGGTCCGCCCGGTAATACCAGATTTTGCTATTTACCTGGTTGGGGAAAGCAAAGAACTTACCATTGTATGTAGCAATATTGAGGGCACCGGCGGTCAAATCTGCCTTGAAAGGTTCCATTACCGAGGTCAGGTCGGTCAACTCACCGGATTCGGCAAATTCGGCCAGTTGCGTGCGGTTAAGCTGCAAGATATCCGGGATATCTTTGCCGGAAGTAAGGGCTAAACGCAAAAAGCTAGCCACATCGGCATCACCGCCCTGGGCTAATAACCTCATACTATAGTCGGCAAATTCAGGATAAGCGGCCTGGTTTTCTTTGAACCTTCTGGTTTTATCGCTATCACCACCCCAGGTCATATAGGTTAAGTTAACCTTGGCGCTAGTACTACCGACCTGCAGGGCAAGGGTTGTGGCGGTAGGTTTAGGGGTATTTGCGGCAGCGGCGGCGGGTGACCCGGCCTTGGTGCTGCCGGTGCCAGCGGTTGTGGGGGTGGAATCGCCACAGGCCATTACCAAACACAGCAGCATGGTTAGAACCATGGAAACATAAAGGTATCGCACCCTTGCGGTTTTCTTCATTATAATCCTCCTTGATATTTGAATGATTATGCTATAACCAAGCATAAGCTTCATTCTTAGTAGATATTCGACCTTCGTTTGTTTAAATCCTCTAAAATACCTCCTGATTTTAGAGATCACTAAAGTAGAAGAAATTTACTTCTCAGGCATTTGTAATCGTTTTGGTTATAAATATTTTATTTTTTGAAAAGAACTACGAAACCTTGTGTTTGGTATAAACAACCTGGTCCAGGGTATTACGAAGCTCTGCCGGTAATACCGGTTTGACCAGACAGATAGTTGCACCAAGTTCCCTTCCCCGCCGTCGCTCGTCCAAAATACTACACAGGACAACCGGAGTAGTACGGGTTTGTGGCAGACCTCTCAACATCGCCAGAAAAGCCCAACCTTGCCCACTGCGTAAAGCAGGCTCTAGAATAATGGCCTCCATCTGGTGGCCGTATATTAAAGTAAAGGCCTCACTCTCAGTAGCACAGGCGAAAACTAAATAAGTTCTACTCAGCTCACGTTGGTAAAGTTCAAGGGTTGGTATATCGTCGTCAAGTAATAAAATTTTTAGAGCCGAGTTTTCCATATTTATTTAACTTTACTGGTATATTTGTGTGAGTCCATTCTAGCTAAGTTTAAAAGGCAAGTCTTGGACAATTACCCACTACTTTTGGATGATAACCCGCTAATTTAACAAAATTGCAAATCCCTTCCCTTATGTTACAATTATGAAAATTAACTGTTAAAGTCAGATATAAAGATGCTTATTAAGATTTTCATTTTAAGCACCTTATTAATTTGACGTTGGACTTTAGACGCAATTACAGATTAGCTCTCCTCATACCTATCAAAATATAATCAGTGTGTGACACATTCCATCTTGCTGCACAGCAGGTGGAGTAAGTGGAAATGCCCGCAGGGGCCGGAAAAGCTAATCGCCCGTCAGACTACCCAGCAACAAAACGAGATGGATACCAGGTTTTAAACAGGGCCGCGGGCGGGCAGAATTACGGGGAGAATGCACGTGTAATAGCGTAGCGGGTGCATTTTACTTTGGTGTATATAAAGAAGTGCAGGCTCCCAGACTGCCCCGCCTGTTACCCTTTTGTCGCCAGGTTGGTAGAGCGGTGGTAGCTGAGTACCAACGGCATTTTAAATATTAGCCGAGATGTGTAAGAGTGTGGACCCTTTTTGCAGACCGCACCGGATGGTAAAAGAATTAAGTGAAGTAGCTGCCTTGAATGGTATAGCTGCTAATTTCAGTGAGTCCGGGCGGCAAGTATTAACGCCAATCTTAAATAAAAACTGGAAAATGTAATAAAAATCAATAGTTATAATGAAATTCTGGTCATTGCTGAACCAGAGAGGTAGATATGGAAAATACTATCCGTATTGGTTTACAACTGGAGTCCAGTGACGCCTTTTGGGTTCAAGTGGGTATGGCTATTGAGCAACAAGCGCGACACCTGGATATTGATTTAATCACTTTTGACATTGACTACGGCAATTTACAGGAAGGGGATTACTTAAGCATTGTTGAAGAATTGCAGATCCAGGAAATAAAGGGTTTTATTGTCCAGAGTTTGCCTGCGCCATTAATTAAACTTATCCGCAACCAGAATATCCCGGTTATTCTTTTAAATGAACAGCCAGGCTGCCACGAGCAGAAATGCAATCACCCTGGCATGGTATGTCCCTTCGGCCTGTACTGGATTGCCCAGATGTTAAGCCAGCACCTTATAAAAGAACTGCATGTACAGGGTACAGTCCTGGTAATTGGCGGCCTGGCAACCCATCATGGGGATGACGGCCGTAACCGGTTAGCGGCCATTTATAATACATTTGAAAACTACAATTCCATCCAGGTTTCGCATATCCCCTCTCTCTGGCGGTACGACCAGGCCTACCCCCAGATACTGGCCGAAATGCAAAAATTAAGTTCGCGACCGAATGTAATTTTTGGCTTGTCGGACTCCCTGGCCCTGACCGCTCGCAAAGCAGCCGAAGAACTCGGCTTGCTGACGCCAGAAACAATTGTGGTTGGAATAAATGGCGACCCGGAAGCGCTGGCGGCTATTTCAAGCGGGACAATGGCGGCTACTGTGGATACGCCAACTGTTGAATTCGGCAAGCAAGCCGTGGAACTGGCTTTGAAGGCGGCTTTGGGACAGCCCCTGACCATGCATTTTAGCTACAAACCCCGGCTAATTACCAGGGAGAATGCGGCTGAAGTAACGGCCCAGAAGCTTATTGCAATTGCTGAACTGCCCAACCGTCTGGTCGGATTCAATCGCCGCCGTGAGCAGCAGCGGATGACCCAACTGGAAACCAACCTGGCTGTCAACCGCCAGATTGGCGCGATTTTAGACCGCCAAGAACTTACGCAGACTATCGTCAACCTGATTCGCAGCAACTATAATTTTGACCGGGTGCAATTCTATCTATGGTCCGAAGCAACTCATGCTTTTATGCTGGATGACCTGGATAGTACCACCAAATCCCACCAGGTAATGTTGCAAGAAGATGCCGTATTGAGTGAAGTACTGATGACCGGGGAATTGATCTTTGTGCCTGATATGCGTTACAACCAGCGCTTCCGGGCCGACCCTCAATGGCCCCAGTTGCGTTCAAGGATAATTTTGCCGGTCCGTTTTGGCGGAACCGTCCTGGGAGTACTGGATTTACACCGGGATTGCCCTACCTCCCAGAACCGGGAACAATTGATGGGCTTGCAACTGCTTGCGGACCAACTGGCGATTGCCATCCATAACGCCGAACTGTATTCAGAGGCTTTAGCGGCCCGAAAAGCAGCCGAAAAAGCGGATAACCTTAAAACCCGCTTGCTGGCAAATGTCAGTCATGAACTAAGGACTCCGCTCAATATCATCCTGGGTTATACCAAAGCGGCCTTAAATGAGCTAAGCCCGTTCAGTGCCGAATTGGCGGCCGAAATTACCTCGGATCTTTCCCATGTTTACCAGAGTGGGGAACATTTATTACAATTGATTAATGACCTGCTGGCCCTTTCCCTGGCTGAAATAGACGAACTTGAGATTTCACCGGAAATTATGGATCTCCAGGTATTTCTGGAAGATGTTTTCAATAGTATAGCCAGCGCCACTTCTAGCCAGGAAACAAATATATGGCAATTAGAAGTGCCCCAGAACCTGCCTTTACTCCAAGCCGACCCGATGCGGCTGCGCCAGGTTTTGTTAAACCTGTTAAGTAATGCCAGTAAATTCACCAGGAACGGCAAGATTACTTTAGGCGCGGATGTACAGCCGCCCTATATGCATATCTGGGTCAAAGACACCGGGCAAGGCATTTCCGCCGACCAGCAAGCTTCTATCTTTGAACCTTTCGTGATAGGTGAGCAGCCCAACCGGCACACCAGGGGAATTGGCCTGGGTTTGAGCATTAGCCGCCGCCTGGTGATGTTACACCAGGGGATTATCAAGGTCGAAAGTCGGCCCAACCTTGGCAGTACTTTTCACATTTATATACCCCTACCGAACCTGAGCGGTCAATTTCTGACTCTACCGGAAGTTAACCAGGGCAAGCAAAATTTAGTATGGATTACCAATCGCCAGGGTGCCTCACCTGAAAAGGAACAATTAAGCCAGCGGGAAGATCTCTGTATTTACCAGCTTCGCCCGGCTGATGTACGCCAGCAATTACTGGAATTAAACCCCTCAATCCTTGTTTGGGACAGTAACAACGCGACAAAAAACGATTGGACGGTATTGGATTACTTACGAACCACCCCGCAATTAGCCCAGTTGCCTTTTATGTTATATAAAGATAATTCACCAGAAGGCGCGCAATCCTCTTTAACCAATATTCTACTCAAGCCCTTCAATTACCAGACGCTGACAGGCATGCTCGAAATTTTATGTCAGAAGGAAGGTCTGGGTGAAATTCTAATCGTTGACGATGATATTCAGTCCCTTAATATGTACCACCAATTGGTTAAGGAAGCGCTACCCGGCTATACAATCAACCTGGCAGACAATGGCACCAGTGCTATAACCATACTCAAACAGCTTATTCCTGGCCTGGTGATTATTGACCTGGTAATGCCCGAAGTTAATGGGTTCGAGGTAATCGAATGGTTACGGACCAACCTGGCAACCCGGAATGTGCCGGTGCTGGTTATCAGCGGCAAAGTCCTTTCGCCGGAAGATATACAAAATCTTGATTTCAGCCGGGTTATCTATCAGACCAAAGATATCTTGCATTCCGAGGAAGCAACCAACCTTTTACAACAGGTGGCAGGAGATACAAAATTGCTGACCCAGTCAAATAGCATGCTTGTCAAACGGACTATTGCCTATTTACAGCAAAATTATTCCAGTCCGCTTACCCTTAAAGAAATTGCGCACGAAATGGGGATTAGCAAGAACTACCTGGGCGAGATTTTCCACCAGGAGACTGGTATTTCTCCCTGGGAGTACCTTAACCGTTTTCGAGTTAAACAAGCCAGGTTTTTACTTAAAACTACCGATTTGAGTATCACATCAATCGCGAATGAGGTGGGACTGGAAGACCCGGCATATTTCAGCCGCGTTTTCCGGGCGATTATCGGCCAGTCGCCAAAAGCCTATCGAGGGGTATAGCCCGGCGCATAAACGCCTGAAAGAAGAAAATAGCCCGTTTATTGCCGTAATTTAAAGGGAGAGAAAACCAGGTTTTGCGGCCCACCGCTGTCTTAACTCGATAATATTTGCGGGTCAGGCAAGTCTTTCTCAACCAGCGGCGTTGAATCAGCTCTATTTTTAGTTACCAGGCGTTTCTTCCAGCCGGTCACCACCATTACCAGTACAACCAGACCACAAATTACCGTTAGAAGTACGCTGGCACTCCGGATAGGGGTGTCTTCGAATTTGAGTTCAAGTACCTGCGCACCCGGGGGTAGTTGGGCCGTAATCAGGCCCAGGGGCTGGCTGGAGCCAATAGGCAGGGTTTGCCCATTGGAAGTTAACTTCCAACCGGCGAAGTAAAAAACAGGCAGCACCACCTTTCCGGGCCGGGAAAGAGTAGCGGTTACCTGAAAGCGCGTAGGGCTCAGGCGCTGCATGGTTATGGGGTCGGCATCCTGGCGATTATCGCGCTCAATATAGGGCTTATCGGAATCCTTTAGAGTTGCTTCCAGGGTCGCTTCCTGGTTTTTAGCCACCGTCATAGGCAAATAGTAATAGTCGCCCACCTGGGTATAGACATCTTGCTGCGTATAGCGTCCGGTTAAGGTGGGGTCAGTGAAATGCAGGACGACATTCCCCTCGCCGGTCCAGGCTACCAGCCCTATCAGGGAAAGCGCCACGCTCGCTACGGCCAGGGCCGGGCGCGGTCTGGCGGTATGCACGCGCAGTAAGTGGCTGGCAAATTGAACGGTCCTTTCAAACAGGAAGCCGATTAAAAGTGGGGCGAACAAGCCTACAAAAATCATAAGCCGCCAGGGGAACTCGATATAGCGCATGAAGGGAACCTGCTGCCAGAAGAGCGCGGTGAAATTAAGCTGCATGCCCAGGAGCAGGATTAGCATCAGACCGGCAATTCCGGGCAGCCACTGCGAGCTGTGCTTGCGGGCCACCGGGATAAACGACACCACCAGGCCAAGACCGGCTAACAGCAAATGGCTGATACCAATCCAGGATAAATTCTCCAGGTAAGCCGTAGGGGTTTTTAACTTTTCAATGTGGGCAACCCAATCCCCAAGCCGGGCATAGTTGGTTAAATCTATTAAACTGGCTTCCGGCTTATAGCGTACATAATTCCCCAGCCAGACACTGCCCGATTCGGCAAAGGCGGGTAACACGTAAAAGGCTGAAAGCCCTAACCCTAAAGTCAGGGTGAACCCTACCCAAAACGCCCGGCGGCCCAGGTTACGGAAGGCCAGGGGCCACCCTTCTTGCTTTTCCTGCCAGGCCAGCCAGGCCAGGTTTAGCAGAATATAAGGCCCGGCAAAAAAGATGATGGTAAAAAAGCCGGTTAGCTGGTGGCTGCATACTACCAGGGCATAGGTGATTGCTCCCAGCAGCACCGCCTTACGGCGGCTGAAATCAAGGTTTAAGAGCAGGCTAAAGGCCAGTAATAAAAAAGGCAGAAAACTAAAGGCAACTGCCTCGGCGATACTTCCCCGCTGGTAGATGTTTGCCAGCCGGTAGGGGTTGAACAGGTAGGCCGCGGCGACTATTACCGAACTCGGTTTCCCCAGGAACTGCCGAGCCGCGAAATAAAGCCCAATGCCGCCCAGGATACCAAGGACGGTAAGCAGTCCCCGGTAGGCGGTCCCGGCCGGTAGCCCGGCGAGGACAAAAATTTCGCCCAGGTAACGCGAAACCGGGGCATAAAAGTTAAAGACGGTGCTTCCGTGTCCAAAGGCGAAGTCGGTGGCCCAGCGCGGGTAAAACTCACCCTGGCGAAGCAATATATCCAGCTGGTTTAACCACATAAAGTGGTGGCGCTCGGCGTCAGCGGTCCGGAAGTTTATTTTTTGTAAGATACCCCAGCTTGCCAGCACCCCCAGCGTGGCGATAATCAACAGGTTCAGGCCGGTACTTTGCAACCGCGGGTTATACAGGAAACACAGTCCAAACAGGGTCAGACCGAATACCAGCAGGAAGCTTACATCAAAAAAGCCATACAGGTTAGCCAGCGTGAGTCCCAGCAGGCCCAGGGCCAGCCAGCGGAAAACCGGCAGGCCGGTCAGCAGCGTAACCAGGATAACCACTCCAGACAGCAGCAGGTAGGGGCTTAAGGCCAGCGAATTGACCAGGAAAAAAGGCGTGGCGGCAAAGAACAGGACCGCCAGGGCCAGGGGCATCAGTAAAGCACCGGTATAGAATATCCCCTGCCACTTTTTAGCCAGCAGGTTTTGCCGGATAAACAAAACGCCCAGGCAGCTTTGAAAGCTCAACAGGGCCAGGCTCAAAAGCAACCATGTCAGCAGGGGCGGTGTGACGAAGCCTAAACTGTTAGAGCGAGCCTGGACCGAAACCTGGTGGACCAGGATACCCAGCGTCCTGGCATCACCCTGGCCTGGTTTGAAAGAGTCGGATTGGATAATAAGCCGCCTGGTATCGAAATTAAGTGGCGGCCGGTTATTAACTTCAAGGGCATAGCCCTTTAGCTCGGACCGGGCGACTTCATCGGCGGGAATATCGAAATTCCGGGTGTAAGTGGGGTTGTCCCAGGTCAAACTGAAATGGACCGGGACCGGCACGGGGCGCGAGACAGTCGCCTGGACTTCTATCGTAAACGGGGAACCAACCGGCGGTAGAATAACCTCCGACTCATCCCCGGTCCAGCGGTAAGTACCCAGCCCGTTCGTTTCGGGGGCGTTAAAGTTATCCAGGTACACCGCGTCTGCCGGTGTTCCCACGTCAATCAAATAGACCGGCCGGGTCTGATAAAGGGCAAAGATTACCAGCAGGTTGGCAAATAGAAACAATATAAGGCTACTTGGGAGGCCAGCCTTTTCTTTTAACGAAAATATTCGTGTTATAAAAGAGATAAAACTGCTATCTGGCTTAAATATCCGCAAATTGTTTCAATTACTCACATTTATTTATGACGTTTGAGGGCCCCTTTTAAGGTTTTTGCCAGCCAGCGGTTCAGCCAGCCTTCGGCAACCAGTTTATCAATCTGCGCGGTTGAAACTTCAATCTGCCCGGCCGGGTAATCCAGATTATGAGCGCCGACCAGGGTGGTGAGTTGCGGCTCTTCAACCAGGTGATAGTAAGTCGCCGGTCTGGCCGAGTTTAAGAATTTCCAGAGGGAAGAACGGTCTGGCCCGTTCTGGCCCGCGCCTGGCTCCAGGTCCATAGTTACGTGACAACTGGCGAAACCAAGCACGCGCTGCGACCAGGTGGGCCGCTCCTTGAACTGGAAATACCAGACCGGCACCAGCAGTTCGCTGCCGGTCTTTACGTAGCGGTCCGGCAAGATGCTGGCTTCAAAGTCACGTACAATACCCGAAATAGACGTTTCCAGGCCCTTGTGAAGCTGGCGAGCCTCCGCCAGCAGCCTTTCCGCGCTTGAAATATGGGTTTCAAGCAGCCGGTCGGTGGCGTAGGCAATTTCCGAAAGTTCATTCTCGCCATTCTTATGCAGCTTTAGAATAGCTTTCTTTTCAGCGGCCAACTCGTCAATATGGCCGCGAATTTGCCTGGTCCGCTCGGCTTTAAGACTATCCAGCTTTTCCAGTATTTGCTTTTGCTTCTGGGACAACTGGTAGAGCTTAACCGAAGCATCGGTCTGGACCTGTTCGATTTCGGCGGTATTGCGGTCATACTGTTCGTTCAACTGGGCCAGTTCTTCGCCCAGGTCCGAAAGCCGCTCCTCGGTAAAAGAAAGCGAACCGGCTAACGAGGTCAGTTCCTCAAGTTCGCGCTCCAGGCCAGCCGCCAGGTCATAAATCGTCTGGAAAGTCGCCGGGCGCGCCATCTCCGGGCTGTGCGCGCCGGAAAGTAAGCTGCTGTGCAGCGAACCGGTAACCCGGCTAAGGCTGAGCAAATATTCCTGGGCTTCCTGCAACCGGCTGGCATAACCGGCCAGGCCCAGGCTGCGGATGGAGGCTTCCAGGGCGCACCAGCGGTGGTTGAGCCTTTCGAAATCGGCGGCGGTATCCAGGTAGACACTGGCCGCTTCGCTGACCTCACCGGCCAGGGCCAGCAGCTGGCCGCTCTGTTTGAAGTTAATCAACTGCCCCAGGTAGGCCGTGGACTGCCACTTGGTGCTGGACCGGATCTGAGTTTCCAGGCGGGCTAACTCGTCCAGCGGTTCAAACTGCAAGCGGGCGAAGCGGGTCAGGGCATTATTGGCGGCACTGGTAGCCAGGCGGGTTTCGGCCCGGAGTTCGGCTAACTGCTGCAAACATTCTTCCGTCGTACCAGCCGAAGCCTCTACGGCGTAATCGGAACGGAAATGCGGCGGGTTCGGGACCGAGTAGGAGCGGCGGGTCAGGTCGTCCAGGTGTTGTTTCAGGGCGTCAAAGCGCTGGTCGGTCGAGGTTTCCAGCCGGGCGCGCTGCTCCTTAAAGCTCTTAAACTCAGCCTGCAAAAGGGCGTGTTCGTCCGAACGCTCATCAATAATGCTTTCCAGCTCGCGGCGGTCGCGGTTCAGGTCATCCAGGACGCCATCGCGCTGGCTCTCGATCTCCTGGCGGATTTCCTGGTAGTGTTCCTCGATATTCATGCGGTAGAAATCCGCATCGGACTCCATTTGAATGATGGCCGGTTGAACTTCTTCTTCAAGCCGGAGGGCGGTCCGGTCATAACCCAGGCCAACCTGGTCCCCGGCGGACTGGTAGCTATCAACTACGGAGGCATAGAAATTCTTCTCACGGCCGGTTCGATCGCGCCATTGCTTAATTTCCGCCTCGACTGAGGTGAAGTTGGCCGCCATGCGGGAAGTAATCTGGCTGTGCAGGGGCGTGGCTACCGCGACATGGTCCACCGTATCGTTGAAAAGCTGGGACGTTTCAGCCCGCATTCCGTTATAGCTTTCAATTTCCTGGGCCAGGCGTTGCAGTTCAACAGGCGTATTGAGATGCTGCATTTCAAGCGGTAAGGAATGCTGGCTCAGGTTGGAAAGCTCCGGCCAGCCCAGCGGTTCCAGGCGCAGTTTATCCAGCAGGGCCGCTTCCTCACGGGGAATAAACGGGCTGGGGACTTCCTGGGCCTGGTCGGGCAGGACCGGTTTGAGTAAAGTTTTAAGGTCTTGCAGGGTTTGCTTTTTATGGCCGATATCGCTGGACTGGGCGACCGGGGTAGCGTGGGCGCCCATATCGTGACTTTCCTGGTAAAGCGTGAAGTAACTATCGCGCAAAGCGTGGAAGTCCGGGGCCGGTACGGCGGCATCACACCAGGTAATCCCCCCCTGTGAAAGCGGAATCGAAACCAGGCGGCGGTAGGCCCGGCCAAAAGAAACAACCTGGGGCCGGGTTAGCCAGCAATATAGCGCAAATACAACCGAGATTACCACAAAAAGCAGGCCCAGGGGCAGGAAAAAGGAAGTAAGATTCTTAAAAGAAGGGCCAAGCACGGCGGTAAATAGCCCCACCGCCAGGAATATCAGGGTGATAGAAGGTAAGCCAATCAGGCCCAACCGGCGCAGCCGCCACCATTCTACCCGCCGCCTATCATACTCATAGGCCAGGATGGCCGCGTCCTGCAGGCCGTCTTCAAGTTGAACCTGGTCGGATAAGCTTACCCGGAACCCCGGCGCGTTGCCTCCCGTGGCGGGCTGCAAAGCAACCGGACTGAGCGGCAAACCGGCCGCAAACGGCAGGGTGGCCTCGTCCTCCAATAATGCAGGCGCCCCTTCAGACTCGAAAGACGCGTCCACCCGCCCAAGTTCCGCCAGACGGTCACCATTCAGCGGTATATTGGTGCTATCAGGTTTCAGGTCCGCGTGGTCAACGGATTTTTCTCTGGATTCAGGAGGTAGCATGACTTCTCCACTTAGTTCTTCAAAGTTTCCAATTCGGCTAACAACTTTTCCAGTTCGGCATCGGTGAGGGTAGTTAAGACGGTAGTGCGATAGCCCACTTCATCGGGGCCAATTTGCGACAGGTCCGTAACCGGCGTCAGAATAATATTGCCGCCTTCGCCTTGCGCGAGGTAAAACATTTGTTGCTGGGGATCTACTTTTTGTTTCGCCAGGGTAACACGGGTAGAAACATCCAGGTCACCGGCTTTAGCCAGTATCAAACCGGCCTCAACGCGGACTTCGTCGGAAGGGCCGCCTTTAAGGGTAAGGTTGGTCCCGGCATAAAGGGCCTGGGCTTCCAACTGGCCCCAGGTTTCCAGCGATTGACGGCTAAAAACCGGGCCCTGCACGTAGATTGGGCCGGTCAAACTGATGTCGGTCCCAACTACCGCACCTTCTATCCGGCTGCCCGCTTCGATCTTCAAAAAGCCGCCGCTAATTACGTGACCTTCCACGACACAGCCCGGCCCAATCTGGACCTCGCTCCGGCCGTAAAGGTTTCCCCTGACCCGCACTTCGCTGACCAGTTGGACATAATCGCCAAAGACATCACCGGAAATAACTTTAGGCCCGCTCAAGCGCAGCGGACCGGCCAGTTCATCTTTGCGGGTAGGATGCCATACTTCTTCGCTGGCCGGGTGGGTAGGGGCGGGTGGGGCGAGCGGAGCCGGGTTATTTTGAAGGAGTTCAAGGTCAAAATCCGGGTCGGTTTCGGCTACAAACTCAAAGAATTCGTTTCGGAAGCCCGCCAGGTTATCTTCAAAGTCCGGCCTGTTCAAAGGGCTGGCCGGAACCGGCCGGGCAGTCGCCTGGTAAGCCGGTTTGCTGGGGAAGGTCATCGGTTCTTGATTATTGTTTTCTTCACTCATTATGACTCTTAATCTTGAGCAGCCGTTAAACCGCAGATTACAGGGGGGCTTGAGCGCCACCCAGGGCGAAGCGCAGGACGGCAAAAAGCGCCATCTGGCCTAAACTAAACAAAATCACCAGGGTCGCCGGAGCCAGCAACCCATAGAATGAACTAACCGCGTTCTCCTTGCGAAAGAGTATCGCCAGGATAAGCAGGTTGAACATCACCAGCATAAGTACAACACCGCCTACCGCCAGGAGCGATAGCGGCCAGAAAAGCGGTCCCCAGCCCAGGATTGTTGCCAGGGCATAGAGCAAAGCCGGGATTAAGGCGTAAATAACCTCACGGTCCCGCCGGAAGGAGGGCGTCAGGTAGCCGCGCCGCCAGATAGTCATATTGACCACCGGCAGCAACAACCCGGCCATACCTACCCCGCTAATCGCGCCGGTAACTACCCGCAGCCAGTTTTGAGGCTGGTAGAAAACCGGCCAACCAAGGTCATACGCGGTAGAGTTAAGCCCGTCCAGCACCATTATTACGACCAGGCCCGCCAGCAGCAGCGCCACCCGGCGGCTGGGCCATTGCAGCGCCCGGCCCCGGCCAACCAGCCACAGTCCCAGGAAGGTTAACAGAAACCCGGCAAAGATGCCCGCCATGCGAGCTTCCAGCGGCATTTGCCGCCCCTCAATGAAATAAGTATGGTCAGGTCGCTGGGGGCAAATCCCCGAGTTGAGCCAGGTAATTTTCTCCAGGAAAGTGCCGGGCAAAATCACGGCCAGAACCAGTAAACCAAACGCGGCGCCGGCCAGCACCCAGGCGCCCCGGCGGTCGCTGTCCCGGCTTACACCGGGCGTATCCGGTCCCTCGGAACGGCGTCCCACTTCGACTACCTGGACCGGCTCTAAAGGCTTTTGATTATTCTTTGCCACTTGTGTATTTCAGGCTGACCGGCGGGGCCGGACCAAACCTTAAAGCTTGCTTTATAAGTATTTCTTAACGATTAGACCCAGCTTTTCAACGCTGGCAGCGGGTATCAGCTTGCGGTCGGTCATAACCGCTGTCGCCAGAGCCTCACTGCAACCGCATGGGACGGACCGGTCTTTTAACGCGGCGGCCAGCGGCACAAATTGCCGGATGATTTCTTTGGCCCGGCCCACATTTTTATGCAGGTTGTGTACGACCATTTCAACCGTAACACTATCGTGCGATTCGTACCAGCAGTCGTAATCGGTGGCGCAGGCCAGCAATACATAGTGCATTTCAGCTTCACGGGCCAGTTTGGCTTCCGGTATGGCGGTCATACCAATGACATCCACGCCCCACTGCCGGTAGATCAGGCTTTCACCACGGGTAGAAAATTGCGGGCCTTCAATGCAGATATAAGTGCCGCCGTAATGGGTTGTCGCGCCGCTTGCTTCGGAAACTTCTTTTAAAAGCGGGCGTAAAGTCTGGCAGAACGGTTCAGCGAAAGGGATATGCCCGACCACCCCGGAATTATCGCCAAAGAAAGTCCGGGTCCGGGACACGGTCCGGTCGAAAATCTGGTCCGGCACAACCATATCCAGCGGCACAATTTCTTCTTTCATCGAGCCAACTGCGCTGACGGAAAGGAGCGACTGTACGCCCAGCATCTTAAAGGCGTAAATGTTGGCCCTGACGGGCAGGTCGGTAGGTGAAATGCGGTGCCCCCGGCCGTGACGAGGCAAAAAAGCCACCGGCACCCCGGAAAGTTTGCCGACCATCAGGGCGTCACTGGGCTTGCCCCAGGGCGTATCGGGATAAAATTCTTCTACCTCCGAAAGACCCTCAACCTGATAAAGACCGCTACCACCAATAATTCCAACTAAGGCTTCTGGCATGCGCTAAGCATCTCCTGATTTTTCGGCCGTATCCGTTACTCCAGAGTTACCGGCAAATTGTTCGCGCTCTTTTTCTTCCTGTTCCAGTTGCATCAAAAGCCGCTGGATTTTATCGCCGTGTTCCATCGCCACATCAAATTCAAAGACCAGTTGAGGAGTGTAGCGCAGGGTCAGTATATGCGACAGTTCATGCCGGATAAAACCACTGGCCCGCTTTAACACTTTCAGGGTCTCGGCTTTGACCGTTTCATCGCCCATGACGCTGAAGAAAATCTTGGCATACTTTAAATCGGGGCTGGCCTCAACCCGGGTTACTGTCACGAAACCCAACCGGGGGTCTTTTAGCTCCCTTTGGATAAGTTTACTTACCTCTTCTTTGATAGCCGCGGCTACCTGTTCTGTTCGCCTGCTCATTAAGCGTTATTACTTCCAATCCAATCTTTTCGTAGAACCTAGAACGGAGGACGTAAGCCAGTTTATATCGCCGGTTAATGTCCAATTTTATTAACTGGCCGGGACTTTCCGTCTGACCACCTTTTACGTTGTAGGCTGCTTATTTATTGTTACGTTCCACATTTTACGTTCTAAGTTCAAAGTTTAACGTCGTATTTTGTCTATAATTATAACACAACCCGGCGAAAGTCTGCGTTTAAGCATTTTTACGGATTGACAGCCAAAAATTGCGTGTATATACTCGTATTATGAATAAATCTCACTCCTGTATCTGTATCAACTTGCGGCAAGCTTCGCTGGCGATTACCCGCTTTTATGATGCTGTGCTTGAGCCAAGCGGCCTGAAAGTGACCCAGTATTCCGCCCTGATAGCTATCAGACAACTGGAACCGGTCAGCATTAGCGGGCTGGCCGAAAATCTTGGGCTGGACCGCACCACCCTGGGACGCAACTTGCGGGTGCTGGAACGCGAGAATTTAATAACTTTCAGTCCCGGCCAGGACCAGCGAGAACATACCGTCCACCTGACCAGCCAGGCCCGGCTTGCCCTTGAAGTTGCTTACCCGTTATGGGAACAGGCCCAGGCTAAAATCAGGCAAAATCTAGGACAGCCCCAGGTCGAAATGCTTAAGACCCTGCTGGCAGACCTGGAAGCGACTATCGCTTAGTTTTTGTGCCGCGCAAACTTTTGGTATTATATACCGGTTTTTATAAAGAATAACCCTGTTATTCGATGAATGTATTATATGGCAATATTGGCCTGGCAGCTAATATCATATTGCCATTTGAGCGAAAGGTTCCCTATTAATGGTCCAGAAAGTACCCCAACGTGCCTTTCACTATGCCTGGATAGTCGCCGGAATCACTGCTTTGACTTTAATAGTTTCGGCTGGCGTCAGGTCTACCCCAAGCGTACTGATCGTACCCCTGCAAAATGAATTCGGCTGGACCAGGGCCGATATTTCACTGGCCGTGTCAATAAACCTGATCCTGTTCGGGTTATTCGGACCATTCGCGGCGGCCCTGATGGAACGCTACGGGATGCGCCGGGTAATGTTGATCGCCCTGACAACCGTAGGCATTGCCGCCGCGATGACCAGCCAGATGACTGCCCCCTGGCACCTGGACCTCTTATGGGGTGTTGTGATCGGGACGGGAACCGGCGCAACCGCGATAGTGCTGTCGGCTACGGTCGCCAACCGCTGGTTTATCAAGCGGCGTGGCCTGGTCGTCGGGTTGCTTTCAGCCAGCAGCGCGACCGGCCAACTGATTTTCCTGCCTTTGCTAGCCTGGTTAGTGACAAGCTTTGGCTGGCAGGCCGCTTCATGGACAACCTCTATCGCCGTCCTGGCGATAGTACCAATCGTAGCCCTGGGAATGCGCAATCGTCCGGCGGATATTGGCCTTAAGCCGTATGGCGCAACCGGCGAAACCGTGATAACGCCTCCGGCCACCGGCAACCCGATAGCCGCCGCGCTGGGCGGCCTGGGCAAAGGACTGCGCTCCAGGAATTTCTGGATTTTGAGCGGGAGTTTTTTTGTCTGCGGGGCCTCCACCAACGGTTTAATCGGCACTCATTTAATTCCGGCCGCTATGGATCACGGTTTCGCGGAAGTAGCGGCTGCCGGACTGGTGGCGCTGATCGGTATTTTCGATGTGATCGGCACGACTATATCCGGCTGGCTCTCGGACCGCTTTGATAACCGCAAGCTACTCACCTGGTACTACGGCTTGCGTGGCCTCTCACTGTTATTTCTACCCTATGCCCTGAACAGCACCTTTGCCGGGCTGTTAATCTTTATCGTTTTTTACGGCCTGGACTGGGTCGCCACGGTCCCGCCTACCGTCAGGCTGACTTCCGATATTTTTGGTAAAGCCAGCGGCGGTATCATGTTTGGCTGGATTTTCGCCGCTCACCAGTTCGGAGCCGCCACGGCCGCCTTTGGAGCCGGGGCGCTTTATACCTGGCTGGGCGACTACAGCGCCAGCTTCTGGACGGCGGGCCTGCTCTGCCTGGTTGCAGCCGGAATGGTAACCCGCATCAAACAGCCCGGCAAGGAGACTGGTATAGAGGCACCACAAGCCGTCCCGGAAATCCGGTCTACTGAACCGGCCCCGCTGTAATAATGCGCCGCCTACTCCACAGCGCGCTCATCCTGGGCGGGGTAATGGTGGTCTGGCTGGTCCAGCCCTTACCCGCCCTGGCTCACGGCAGCCTGGTCCAGACCTGGCCGCCGGACCGCTGTGCGACCCCGGCGGCGTCACCCTCTGCGGTTGATTGCCGGACTGGGACAGTTTTAGAACAGGCCCCCGACCGGGTTAAACTGACCTTTACGGAACCGGTCAAACCCATCCGGCACGGCCTTATCGTAACCGGCCCGGCCGGAAAACCGGTCGAGCAGGGCGCGATTAGCGTCAACGACCAGGAAATCAGCATCGCGGTTAACGCTACGGCAACCGGCACCTACCAGGTAACCTGGCAGGTCATTTCCCAGGACAGTCACCCGGTACGCGGCAATTACACCTTCAGTGTCGGGCAGCCGAGTACGACCGTCCAGCGGGCCGCCTGGACCGGTTCGGACGTAGGTGGGGTTTCGCAACTGGGCCTGGTCCTGCAGGTACTGGGGCGGCTGATCCATTTCGCCGGGTATGCCCTGGGCTTTGGGCCTTTCTTTTTTGAATGGCTGGTCCTGCCTGCCGGGGCAAGCCAGCTTAAAAAGGCGGCCGTCCCGCGCCTCAAGCGGCTGTCTTACGGTGGCCTCGGCCTGCTGCTGGTGGCCGAACCGGTCGGGTTACTGGGCCAGAGCGCCAGCCTCAGTAGCGAGCAGCTTTTCAACCCTGACGTAATCGCCGATATACTGGCTTCCAGTTTTGGACAGGTAACGACCGAACGGCTGGGCGCGGCCCTTTTGCTGTGGGTCTTTCTGGGAGTTGACCGGGAGGGCGCCGGGCTAAAATGGGGTCTGACCGGGCTGTACATGGGCCTGGCGCTGGTGGACGGCCAGACCAGTCACGCGGTAATTTCCGATACGGTCTGGCTGGGATTGCCCGCCAATACGGTCCATTTAGCGGCAATGGGCCTGTGGGTGGGCGGCCTGGTTTCTTTAATAGCCCTATGGAAGATACCCGAAATCGAAGTGACTGGAAGCTGGCTGGTGCGCCGTTTTGGCCGGTTGGCCGGGTTAGCCCTGGGCTGGCTGATAATTAGCGGCCTTCTGATGGCCTGGTTGCGGCTGGCGGGGCCTTCCCCCTGGGGCTGGCTGAACACGCTTTACGGCCAAACCCTGCTGGTGAAATCAGGCCTGTTAATAATAGTGGCGGCGATAGCCTGGGCCGGGTGGCGGTCGGTAATCAAGAAGTCGGAACGGTGGTGGCGGCTAGAGTTAGCTTTGCTGGTAGGGATACTGGGGCTGGCCGGACTGTTGATATCATTACCGCCACCGGCATAAAAAAGTCCCGGCGCAGAATGTGAGCCGGGACTTTTTTATGTTTATAAGGAACAATTATTCCGCTTGCGCCGGGGGCTGGCCCTGGACCTGGTCGGAGGTCTTGCCAAACTTGCGCAGGCGGGCGGTGTAATCTTTGAGTGACTTCAGGTACTGCTCTTTTCCGAAGTCAGGCCAGTTCAACGGCGTGAACCAGTACTCGCTGTAGGCCGCCTGCCAGATCAGATAGTTGGAGAGGCGCTGTTCCCCGGCGGTCCTGATAATCAGGTCCGGGTCGGGAATTTCGATATTATAGAGGTTACGGCTGATGGTTTCCTCGCAGATTTCATCGACCGGGATACCTTTAGCCACAATCTTACGGACCGCGTCCACGATTTCCAGCCGGCCGCCATAATTAAAGCAGACATTTAAAGTCAGCCGGGTATTATTGCGGGTCAATTCAGTGGCTTCCTGGATGCCCTTTTTGAGGTTGGCACTCATGCCGTCCAGCCGTCCCAGGTGGTTAATGCGCACGCCTTCGGCGTGAAGCTTGGGCGTTTCGCGCTCCAATACTTCACCCAGAATAGTCATTAACGCGCTGACTTCTTCCTCGGGCCGGTTCCAGTTTTCAGTGGAAAAAGCGTAAAGGGTAAGGTGCTTTACACCGTAACGGATAGAGCTTTCGACAATCCGCCGGATGTTTTCCGCACCCGCCCGGTGGCCCGCGACCCTGGGCAGGCTGCGCTGCTTGGCCCAACGGCCGTTGCCGTCCATAATAATGGCGACATGTTTGGGTACGGTAGCAGAGTCCAGGCCCAGGGCGGCCAGTTCGTCAGTAGTTGGCTCGGCCGACTTGGCAGCGTTCGAGGCCGGTCTGAATTTGAACATGCTACTACTTACACCTCTAAAATTTCTTGTTCCTTGTGGTGGCCGATCTGATCGCTTTCCATAATATATTTATCAGTCAGGCTCTGGATTTTCTCGTGAGCGCGTTTATCCTCATCCTCACTGATAAGCTTTTCGTGCAAAAGCTCTTTAATGTCGTTGAGGTTATCCCGGCGAATATTCCGCACGGTCACTTTGGAGTCTTCCACCTTGCTCTTGACCACTTTGACCAGTTCCTTGCGGCGCTGCTCGGTCAGGGCCGGAATAGGGATCCGGATAACTTTACCGTCGTTATTGGTGGTAAGGTTCAGTTCGGACTTCTGAATGGCCTTTTCGATAGCGCCCATGGTGTTTTTATCCCAGGGTTGGACGACCAGCAAGCGGGCCTCCGGGGCGGTAACACTGCCAAGCTGGTTGAGCGGCGTGCTGGTACCATAAACGTCAACCGGAATCTTTTCGATCAGGCCCGGTACGGCCCGGCCGGTGCGGATGTTCTGCAATTCGCGTCGCAAGGCGTCCATGGCCTTTTTCATTTTAGTTTCGGTTTCGGTTAGTACATCCTGGATCATATGAGCCTTTCCTCCTTATCAGTGGGCAATTTCCCTGGCTATTAAAGTCAGTGGTTAATCTACCCAGGGACAGCTTGCTTTGCCCTTCCCTCCAGCTATTAGCTGATACCGAATTAATTCTCAATCGTTGTAAATTCGTTTTTAATCAGGGTCCCAACGCGCTCGCCCATCACCGCTTTAAGCAGGTTATCGTCCTTCATCATATCAAAGACGATTAAGGGCATATTATTTTCCATACACAGCGCCAGGGCGGTGCTATCCATCACCCGCAGGTTGAGGTTGAGCGCTTCGCGGAAAGTTAATTGATCAAACTTCCGGGCCTCCGGGTTACCGCGAGGGTCCGAGTCATACACACCGTTGACCTGGTTCTTTTCCATCAGGATAACATCGGCATTAATTTCCATCGAACGCAGCGCGGCGGTGGTATCGGTCGTGAAATATGGCAACCCGGCGCCACCGGCCAGGATAATGACCCGGCCTTTTTCCAGGTGTCGGATGGCCCGCCGCCGGATATACGGTTCAGCGACCTGGTGCATTTCGATGGCCGTCATAACCCGGGTAAAAACGCCGCTATGTTCCAGCGAATCCTGCAAAGCCAGCCCGTTCAGGACCGTTGCCAGCATACCCATATAATCCGCCGCCGACCGTTCCATACCCTGGGAACTGGCCTTAAACCCCCGCCAGATGTTACCACCACCTACAACTATAGCTACTTCTACTTTTAATTCAACAATTGCTTTGATCTTATTAGCGATTACCTGGGCAATTTTGGGATCAATCCCAAATTTTTCCTGGCCCATCAAGGCTTCGCCGCTCAATTTGAGCAATACCCGTTTGTATGCCGGTTGAGGCATTCTGTAAATTCTATCCCTTCTCAGGTAAAGGCTTGCTAGATTTACTAACGTTCGTAGCCTGCCCTATTATCGTTTAGATGGTGGTTCCCGTTTGGAGGGCGAAAGGCATAGTCGGGAAACCCCGGGTGTTTAAGCCGCCCTGATAAGATATAACGCAACGGCTACCTTAAAAGTTTCCTGGTTGAACGTTGAGCAGCTACCGTTAAACGTTCAACGGCATACAAAATTATACCCTAAAAAAGTTAAAACGGAAACCACCAAACACTGTGCCGGAACATACAACAAAGCGGATGCAGGTTATAAGACCCACATCCGCTTTGTCAAAAAGTTTATTTACCCAGTTCGTAGCGTACGAAGCGGCGAACAACAATATTCTCGCCCAATTTGGCTTTGGCCTGAGTGACCAGGTCGTTGATGCTGACCTTCGGGTCGCGCACGAAAGCCTGGTTCAACAACACGTTGTCTTCGTAGTAACGCTTGATGTTGTCACCATGCTCGCGCTTGGCTTCTTCAAGTTCCTCGGCCGGGATTTCCTCAACCGAAGTGAACCGCGGGCTAAGACCGGCCACGTGCAAAGCGATATCCTTCGCCAGCTTCTGGAAATCTTCTGTGCGGGCAACGAAGTCAGTTTCGCAGCTGATTTCAACCATCGCGCCAACACGGCCCTGGTGAATATAAGTTTCGATCAAACCTTGCTTGGCTTCACGTCCGGTGACTTTTTCGGCCTTCTTCAAACCGCGTTCTTCCAACCAGACTTTGGCTTTCTTGGCATCACCATCACTGGCTGCCAGGGCGTTCCTGCACTCCAGGATGCCAGCGCCGGTTTCCTCACGAAGCGCCTTCACCGCTTGAGCCGAAATTTCCACGTGTCTTCTCCTCTAATAATTATACTTATTTCTCACTTTTAAGTGGCACAATGTGGGCCGACCTGAAAAACTGTCGGCCCACGGTACTACCAGTTCGTATTTTTCAACAATTAGCTGTTGCTATTGTTGGTCTCTACATTCGAAGCCGGTGCGGTAGCAGCGGTTTCAGGAGCGGAAGGGGCTACTTCAGCCTGTTCCTGGGTAGGAGCAGGAGCAGCTGGCCTCTGGGCCGGGGCATTGTCCCGGTGCTGGCCTTGCTGGCCTTGCTGTCCCTGCTGGCCTTGCTGTCCCTGGTTCTGGCGAGGACCACGGTCACCACCGCCCTGGTTCGGACGAGGGCCACGGTCACCACCGCCCTGGTTCGGACGAGGGCCGCGATCCTGGCGAGGGCCGCGATCACCACGGTCCTGGCGAGGACCACGATCACCACCACGGTCGCCCCGGCCGCCATGCTCCTCTTCGGTCAGCATTTGCTCGGCGCGGGTGGCTTCCCGGCGGTTGGTGCCTTCGATGAAGGCGTCGGCCAGGCGGGCGGAAATAATCTTGATGGAACGGATAGCGTCGTCATTACCAGGCACAACGTAGTCGATTTCGTCCGGGTCGGCGTTGGTGTCGCCAATGGCGATAACCGGGATTTCCAACCGGAGGGCTTCCAGCATGGCGATGCGTTCTTTGTGAGGGTCAATCACGAACATGGCGCTCGGCAGGTCAGGCATGCCTTTGATACCGCCGAGGACTTCGGTCAGCTTGCGGATTTGTTCGTTCAGCTTGCTGGCTTCCTTCTTGGTCCGCATATCGAACTCGCCACGGGCGCGCTGGGCTTCCAGCTCACCCAGGTAGCGCAACCGGGTGCGGATGGTGACGAAGTTGGTCAACAGTCCACCGGGCCAGCGTTTGTTCACGTAGAACTGCCCGCAGCGGGTGGATTCTTCGGCTATAACGTCCTGGGCCTGCTTCTTGGTCCCGACGAAAAGCAATTTTCCGCCCTGAGCCGCCAGTTCTTCCACAAAAGCCGCCGCCGCTTCCAGGCCGGTAACGGTCTGGGCCAGGTCAATGATGTGAATCCCGTTGCGCTCGGTGAAGATGTAGGGGCGCATTTTAGGGTTCCAGCGCTTGGTCTGATGTCCGAAGTGGACGCCAGCTTCAAGCAGCATCTTCATAATTTGAGCGGGAGTCTGGCCGGGTTCAATTGTAGCCAGGGGGCGAGCCAAAGTAGTGGGAGTCGACGGAGGGGCGTCGTTAATAGTAGCAACCATTATGGGTACTATGTCCTTTCAAATCGTTGAACTTCCGCTATCGTCATCCTGCCGGTTATCCGGGTCTTTTTCGAGTGACCGGACACGAACCAAGCGGTCGGATAGCGTGCTTATTTGACAAAAATTCACACGGTGCAATTAAAACACCGCCAGCTATTGTAGCACTTTGAGCTTAATAAATCAACTCCACCCCAGGTAACAATTCCCGGGTTTCAGCCTGGACTTCGTCCATTCCCAAGCGCTCTGCAAACTCTGAACCGTCTTACCCCACCTACTGACTTCTGACTACTTCCTCCAGGCTACTGCCCCTTCCACTCCGGTTTCCGCTTCTCGACAAAGGCGGTCTGCCCCTCTTTGGCATCTTCGGTCAGGAAGTTCATCGAGAGCATCGTGCTGAGGAAGTCCAGCGCCTCGTTGAAAGGCATCTGGTCGGCCTTGATAAGGGCGTCCTTCCCCAGCTTGAAAATGGCCGGGCTCTTTGCAGCCAGGTCGTCAGCCAGGGCATCCACCTCGGCTTGAAGCTGTTCCGCCGGGACCACCCTTGTAATAAGGCCAATTCTTTCGGCTTCCCGGGCGTCAATTTGACGCCCGGTGAACATCAGGTCATAAGCTTTCTTGCGACCCAGGTTACGAATCAGGACCGCCGAAATCATCATGGGGAACAGCCCAACGTTTACCTCGGGAGTGCCAAAGCGGGCCGCCTCACTGGCGATTACAAAGTCACAGGAAGCGGCTAGGCCGCAACCCCCGGCCAGTGCTAGCCCCTGGACCGAGCCGATTACCGGCTTGCCCAGTTGCGGGATAATCTTGAACAGGCCGACAAAATTCTCGCGCTGGACCAGGCGCAAGTACTCGTTCATGCTTTGCAGGTTCTCGGCCAGGTCGGCCCCGGCGCAAAAAGCTTTATCCCCGGCTCCGCTTAACACCACAACCCGGACGGCCGGGTCTTTTTTACAGATTTCAAAAGCCCGGTAAAGTTCCGCGATTGTCGCGGCGTTGAGGGCGTTTCGTTTCTCAGGCCGGTTGATAATAATATTGGCCCGCGCCCCTACTCGCTCAAACCGGACATTTTGAAATTCCGTTTGTTCCTGGCTCATTATCCTCTCCCAATTTAATCAGCTAAACAAACCCGTTAAAACTGCCAGCCCTTTAGCTTTTCCAGCAAAAGGTAGTTGGTCAGGTCCAGCATCATGGGGGTAATACTAATCTTCCGGGCAGCGACAGCGGCAATATCGGTCCCGTCAATCAGGTGGCCGTCGGGCCGTTCGCCGCCAATCCAGTAGTAAGGACGGCCGCGCGGGTCTTCGCGCCGGAACAGTTCGTCGCGATAAATGCGGTGGCCCTGCCGGGTGATTTCAATCCCGGCCACTTCATCGAAATTAAGGCTGGGCACATTGATATTAAGCAGTAAATCCGAGGTCAGGACCAGCCCGCCTTCCTCACCTTTCAAGTTTCGCTGGAAAAGAGTCACCATTCGCCGGGCAAAGCGGCCCGCCGCGTCAAAGTTATGGTCCACATAGGCGTCGCAGGAAAAAGCCAGGGCTGGAATACCGGCAATATGGGCTTCCATAGCCGCCGCCACGGTCCCGCTATAGGTCACATCATCGCCCAGGTTTGGGCCGGTATTGATCCCGCTTAACACCAGGTCCGGCTTGTCCGGCATCAGGCCCAGTCCGGCCAGGCTGACGCAGTCGGCGGGCGTGCCGTCGGTCGAAAAAGCCGCCAGGCCGTTGTACCATTTGATTTCGGAAACGCGCAAAGGCCGGTCCATGGTCTTGTTATGGCCGCTAATGCTCCAATTCCGGTCGGGGGCAATAACCGTTACCTCTACCTCCGGTAGGTCTGCCACCGCCTCATAAAGGGCTTGAAGGCCCGGACCGTCAATACCATCGTCATTTGTTAAAAGTATACGCAAAAGAAAATACTCCTTTAGAATTTGCCTTCAGGCCCGGTTATTTATTTCGGAGCCATCCGAATCGCGCCATCTAGCCGGATGACTTCGCCGTTTAACATTTCATTTTCAATAATGTGTCTGGCAAGGGCGGCGTATTCGCGGGGTTGGCCCAGGCGCGAAGGGAACGGCACCTGTTGTCCCAGCGATTGCCGGGCAGCTTCCGGTAGTCCGGCCAGCATCGGCGTATCAAAAATACCCGGGGCGATAGTCATTACCCGGATGCCGTAACGGGCCAGTTCGCGGGCTATTGGCAGGGTCATTCCGACCACCCCACCTTTGGATGCCGAGTAAGCCGCCTGGCCGATTTGCCCGTCAAAGGCCGCGACCGAAGCGGTATTAATAATTACGCCGCGCTCGCCCCCGGCATTGGGCTGGTTGTTAGCCATAGCGGCGGAAGCCAACCGGATGACGTTAAAAGTGCCAATGAGATTAACTTGAATGACTTTGCTGAAGTTAGCAAGGGGCAGCGGGCCATCCTTGCCCAGAACTTTCTCGGCCACGGCAACCCCGGCGCAATTTATAGCGACTTGCAAGCCGCCAAAGCGGTCAACTGCGGCCTGGACCGCCGCTTTTACCGACTCTTCATCGGTTACATTGGTCTTGACGAAATGAACGCGGTCGCCCAATTCCCCGGCCAGTTCTTCGCCCTGGGCCTGGTTCAGGTCGGCAATAATTACCCGGGCCCCCGCTTCACTCAATAGCCTTACACATGCCCCGCCAAGTCCTGAGGCACCACCTGAAACCAGAACCGCTTTGTCCTTCAACTCCATAGTGGATTCTTTTCCTTTCTAAATTTTGAGGTTAATTCTGCCGCGATTATACTACAAGGCCGGGGGGTAGTCAGTAGTCAGTGGGGAGAGAAGGCAGCGGGCAGGGGACGGTAGCCAGAAAATGGTTAATTCTTGCAAAGCAATCTGAATTCAAAAGTAGGCGGTTTTCTGTTAAAGTTATACCCAGAAATTTAGAAAATGTGGCAGAGCCATACTAAAGGCGGATGTGGACTGACTTTGGGACAATAATGCACACGTTGCGATAACCTGAAAATAAGTGTAATTTCTGCTTCTTACTAATTTCACCGGCTTCTGACTACTGGCAACTGACCACCGCCTACCGGCTTAAAGAAAGGCTTTCAGTCCTGAGCAACGCGATTTCAACGGTTTTTTCGGTCTTTGTAAATACGGTCCTACCAATTTTTATTGTAATCGGGGCAGGCTATTTTGGGCAACGCATCCTGCGCCTGAACATTGCAACTATCGCCCGGCTAGGTTTGTATATTCTAAGTCCCTGCCTGGCCTTCTCGTCCCTGACCCACAGCCAGCTAACCGGGGGCGTGGCCTTTGGGGCGGTCGCGGTAATTTTACTTGTGACAACCATCCTGTTAGTTATCGGCATGCTAACCGGGCGGTTGCTGGCTTTCACGGCCCCCCAGAGCAGTTCGTTTCTTTTGACAATTCTTTTTACCAACGCCGGAAATTATGGGGTGCCGCTGATGGACCTGGCCTTTGGCCGGGAAAGCCGCGACATGGCGATTATATGTTTTGTAACCCAGCAAGTCCTGTTTAATACCCTGGCGGTCTGGCTGGCGACCCGGGGCCAGATGACCTGGCAGCAAGGGGTACGTAAAGTCTTCCGGATGCCCCTGACCTATGCCGTAACAGCGGCCGGGTTTATCCTGTTGACAAATTTGCGGGTGCCGGACCCGGTGGACAAAAGTATCTCGCTCTTGGGGGAAGCTGCGCTGCCGATTATCCTGCTTTCGCTGGGCTTACAACTGGCCGAAACCCGGCCCGACCTGGTCGCTATGCCGCGCATTGGCCTGGCGGTAGTGTACCGGCTGATCCTTTCACCGGCCCTGGCGGTCATGGCAGTCTGGTTGCTGGCCCCGGTCTTTGGCCTGAACGGTCTTTCAGCCAAAATCCCGATTGTGGCAATGGCTATGCCGACTGCCGTAACGGTCGTATTGCTTTCAATCGAGTTTGGCGCCGACTCCAAATTCACGGCGGGGGTGGTCTTTATCAGCACCCTGCTAAGCGCGCTTTCGCTGACCCTGATCCTGACTCTTTTAATTTAGCGGCCAGCAAAAAACCGCTGGCGTACCTGTTGCAGGTGCCGGACTGATTTTTGAAAGTAATGTTAAAGAAAATAAAAAGTCTGAAGAGGAGTGGGTTGAGCCACCTTAAAGGTGGCTCAACCCACTTTTAATTTATTTGTTTGAGAAAGCCTGGTAACCGCCGTCAGCATAGACCACTGATACCGGCAGGCTTGCCAGCGGATTGTAGATCATTACACCCCGGCTAAAGTTCTGGACAACACCGGCCGAAGTGCTGATGTCCTGGCCCTGCGGACAGCCCAGGGCGGATTGGACCGCCTGGTTAGTGTCCCAGAGTGTCCCGAAGGAGCCCCTGGGAGTGGTGCTGCAACCGGAAGGATCAGGTGTAACCGTACCGGGTGTCGTGGCCGGAGTGGACTGGGCCACCGGGCCGCTGGCCTGGTAGTTAGCCCAACCGCCAAAGTTGTAGAAAACGTAAATCCGGCCGGTTTGCTGGTTGTAGAGCATGCTGCCTTTTTGGAAGACCTGGTAGGTAAAGGCGGCCTGGTTCTGGGATGCGGTCGGGCAGCCCACCCGTGAGGCTGCGTTGGGATAAGCACTCTTAAAGGTCGCCGCCACCGGCACCGCACACTCCACAACCGCGGTAGAAGGCGTAGCCTCCGGAGAAGTGGTAACCGGTTCAGGGGTCCCCGAGGCTGGCGTCGTGGTCGGAGCCGGAGTGGCAGGCGTGGTCGCCGTGATAACTGGTGTACCGGTGACAGGCACCGTTGATGGGGCCGTAGTAGTAGAAATTGTGACCGGTATTGTAGGCGTAGCTACGGGTGTATTAGTTGGCCGGGCGGTAGTGGGCGAGGGGACCACCGTAGTTACTGTTGCGGCCGTAGTGACCGCGATTTGAGTCACCGTTACGGGTAAAGGAATGGTGGGCGTGGCGGATACGGTCTGGGTAACTGTCGCCGCCGGTGAAACCGAAACTGTCCCGGTAACTTGCACGCTCGGTGAAACCGGAGGCGTGGCCGGGTGGCTGGTGCTGGTAGGCGTAATCGTCAGGGTTGGCGAAACAGTGGCCGTAGGCGGCACCGGCGAATGGGCCGGTGCCGTGGCAGCCGGTTGGGTCGTGGTCGGGATGGCGGGCACCGGTGTATGGGTCGCGGGCACCGGCGTAGTAATCACCGCCTGGGCATTATTATTGGCCGGTTGGGTCTTGCGGGCCGTAGTAGGTTGGTTGGAAACCACCGCCGCCTTGAGACCCGGGTTGGTCACCATAGCCCCTTTTTCATCCTTAATCTGGGCGTTGACCACCACATTTATTTTTTCGTTCTCCTGTAACTGCATCCCATCCCGTTTGATAGGCAGCTCGACCGTGTTTCCCTCGATTACAATCTTATCGAAGTCGATTTCAAGCGGGTTATTCTGTGCGTCTTTAATTGAGAACAGGGTCGGGGCATTAGCCATGATGTAGTTGCGGTCTACCGGGCGGTTGAAAGCCACCACCACTTTTTGCTCGGTGGTGTTAGCGACCGGCTGGCCCTCGACTTCAAACGGCTGGCCTCGCAAAAGCATAGAGGCCACAAAACCGGCGACGAATACAACGGCCAGGGCCGCCGTCACAAACAGCCCCTTTTGCCAGGGAGCCAGCAGGGGGTAGAAACCGGCCGCCGGTCTTCGCCGGGCATAGACGGGCGAGTGGCCGTTCACCCGGTTCATTACAGCCATTTTCAAGCTGGCCGGGGGTTGCGGCGTACTGAGCAGGCGCAACTGGGCCCGCAAATTATGGTAAGCCTGTTGCACTTCCCGGCAGTCGGCACAGGTCGCCAGGTGGCGCCGGACAAAATCGGCCTCGTTAAAAGTTGCCTCGCCGTCCATTATCGCCGAAAGAAAGTGACGGCAGCGGTCGCAATTACTATTTTCCATTAACGCCGTCCTCCTTTCTTTTCTTTGGTTTTTGCGGCTGGCTGAGCACTTAAAGAATTCTTACCAAGCTCCAACTGCGCTGCCTGCTGTCTTTCGTAAATTTCTCTAAACTGGTCCCGCGCCCTGAAAAGCATTGATTTAACCGCCTGGCGAGAAGTGCTCATTATTTCGGAAATTTCCTCACACGAAAGCTCCTGGTACTCTCTTAAGATCAAGCACAGGCGGTAGCGCTCATTCATCTGGTTAAGGACTGCCTGGACCTGGAGGCGGGTTTCCTCACCCATCAAGCGGCGTTCAGGTTCATCACTTTCCGAAGCCCGGGTTATATTGGCGTGTTCGGTGGGATCCCAGGGAAGCCAACGGACTATCTTACGGCGGCGTAAAACGTCCAGGCAGGTATTAGAAGCAATCCGGTGCAACCAGGCGGATAGGTTTAGGTCAGGTGAAGTCCTGGCTAACGCCTTATAAGCCTTGACAAACACATCCTGTGTTATATCAAAAGCGTCTTCGGAGTTACCCATTAATCGATAAATTAAACCATATATCGGGCGCTCAAAATGTTGATAGATCTCGGCGAAAGCGGCTTGATCGCCTTGACGGGCACGCTCGATGCAGGTGGCTTCATCCCACAAGTCGGTGTATTGTCCTTCTATAGTGCGATTGCGCCCAGTGTTAGTAGATTGTTTGCTCACCGGTCTAATCCAATTCGAAACCGGTGCAATCATTACAACTGTATCGCCAGGCGCTGTTTGCCAGGTCAAAAATGCCTCCGTCCCCGCTTTTCGTTCATCGTGTTATGTGGTAACTACCGGGTAAATAAATGTAGATTTACCGGTCTCATGTTAACAACGATTAAGGCTGCAAGCTGGTTGCACATATGCAGGAATACGGCGCAAAACGTTATACGGATAATACGGACAAATATTGAACTATTAAGTTATAACGTCGGATAGGCTGCAAAATACGGGCTGAAGTGAAAGGCATAGGCTGATTTTAGCTGGTTAAATACATATCTGACGTTATCCGCTTACGGTATACCGTTTTACGACAAATGAGGCATTTAGAAAGTAATTAAATCCTTGATTTTCTCAATGATGCTATTGTTCAAACCCGTAACCTTGCGCAGGTCATCCAGGGCTCGAAAAGGGCCATTCTTGGTCCGGTAGTCAACAATCCGCTGGGAAAGTACTTCTCCGATACCGGGCAATTTATCCAGGTCGGCGGCACTGGCGGTATTAACATTGATGCTGGTGCCAACCGCAGCGGTAGAGGGAGCGGAAACCGCCTGGACCGGCGAAGCCTGGGTTACATCGGGTGAAGCGCCAGGCAGGGGCGAAGGGTACCGCCTCGGGATTTCTATCCGCATTTCATCTCTGACCCGCAGGGCCTGGTCAATCCGGTCCTTGTCGGCTTCCCCGGTAAAACCGCCCGCTACCTTAACCGCGTCGATAATTCTATCACCATCGCGCATCTCATAAACACCGGGGCGGGCTACTTCCCCGGTAATAAAGACCTTAATTATACGGTCAGGGGTAGGGCTGGGTTGGTGAGGGGTAGATACCGCCAGCCCGGCTTTTGTCGTGGGCCCCGGTTTGCCGGACTCACCGGTCGGTAAGGCCGCCACCTTACTTTTAGATACCGCCGTCAGGTTACTGACCAGAGTACCGCTGCCAACTACAATGGCTATCACACAAAAGACAAACAAGGGCCGGGCTATAAAGCTAATAAATTTGGAAAAGCGACTCTTGTCTGAAGGCGGGAATGACGCGGGAGTTTGACCCGGATTAGTAGGAGAGTCTGGCATAAAAAGCCCTTTGCAAATTTAAAGTGGGGCCATACTATAAGAATGTTACTGCTGTGTGAACCGGCTTACCGCTCGCCTGATTTAGATTTTAACGGCTTTTATCACTAAAGGCAAGTCTTTCTATTTTAAACAAAAAAGGACTGCCGGTTTAAGGCAGTCCCTTTCATTTTTTAACTTAGATGCTTCCGGCGTAGTCCCGCAGCAAGCGGGCATTTTCCGGTTCTCGCAGCTTTCGCAAAGCAATGGCTTCCATCTGCCGGGCCCGTTCGCGGGTAACACCGAACTCGCGGCCGACTTCTTCCAGGGTGCGCGGTTCGCCACCTTCCAGGCCGAAGCGCATCTCGATCACCCGGCGCTCGCGTTCGCCCAGGCCACCCAGCACCTGTCGTAACTGGTCGGCCAGCAGAGAACGGGTCGCTACGTCAACCGGAGATTCGGTGGTGTGGTCCTCGACCAGGTCACCCAGCGTATTATCGCCTTCTTCCCCAACCGGGGTTTCCAGCGAAATAGTGTCGGTCTTGTGCTTGAGCATATCAATCACCTTGTCGACCGTCACGCCCAGAGCCTTGGCAATTTCGACCGGCTTCGGGTCGCGGTGCAACTCCTGCTGCAAGGTCCGTCGAACCCGCTCCATCCGGCCGATTGCTTCCACAAAGTGGACCGGTAGCCGGACTACCCGGGCCTGGTCGGCAATCGAACGAGTGACCGCCTGGCGAATCCACCAGGTAGCATAGGTCGAAAACTTGTAGCCTTTGGTGTGGTCGAATTTCTCGACCGCCCGCATCAGGCCGATATTACCTTCCTGGATCAAGTCCTGGAGAGTCATACCCCGGCCCATATACTTTTTAGCAACGCTGACTACCAGGCGCAAGTTAGAGTTAGCCAGTTTCTGGGCAGCATCGCGGTCCCCGGCATCTTTCCGGCGGGCCAGCGAAACTTCCTGCTCGCTATTCAGCAAAGCAAAACGCCCAATTTCGCGCAAGTAAAGCTTTAGAGAGTCGTCGATCTCGGCCGACTCGAATGCCATTTCATTCAGCCGGGCTTCTTCAGGATCAAGTTCGGCTTCCTCGGCTTCAATCGCTATAAGTTCGGCTTCCGCCCCGGCCGGGATAAAAGCATCTACTTCCAGGAAGCTAGGCGCCTCTTGCAGGTCGGCAGGTTCCTCAACATCGGGGCTATCCTTACCTATTTCATTATTACCGCTATTATTATCCCAGTGCGCCTGAACTTTAGAATTAGTCTTATTTTTCTTAAATTTATTAGCGGGCAGCGTTAACTCAGGCTGCTCCATCAGAGCAGCGAAGTCAAGGCTGTCGTTATTTTCTTTTAAATAAGTGTTAGTAGCCATTATATTCTTCGCCTTTTACCTAACATGTGATCCAAATCGTACATTTTACAAACTTCTTCCGCCGCGACCTTAACACAGCGCAATTTGCTTAATAGGATTGCCGCTGTTTGGATTCTATGTAGTTGATTGAAACTACGTGGTGAAATCTACGTGCCTGATAGAACTTGAGCAGAAAAGCAGGTCAGTAGTCTCTTAAAATTATGACTCGCGCATAATACTTCAAATTCCGCAACCTGTCAAAATTTCACGGAATTATCTTTAACTGTATTAGATCCACCTAATATAATACGTAAACGGGTTGTGAAAAGTTTTACAATTTGATTAGAAAAGTGTAGTAAGACTGAAAGAGACTAAAATTTTAAATTGCATTTGCGCGCTTTTGGCCGCCATGAAACTTCCTGATACAGCAGCTAGTCGTAGTATATATACGGGATAAACGCTGAAAAGTTTTAAAGCTAAATAGAAGTTTTTTACGAGAAATGGAGCACTCCTCCGGTGTTGCGCTGTAATTATAAGAAAGAACTCCGCCAGATTGCCGGTAATATTTCCCGGTAAGACTTAGCAACTAATTCTGTTCTTCCTGGGTTCCCAATTAAAAACACGTATTCCGAACCTTATTAACGGGAGGCTATCGTCCAAAAAGATAACCTCCTCTTTTATTTGAAATAGAACAGATAAATTTTGGAATTTTCCCATGTAAAGCCTTATAATAAAGTGGCACAGTCCTTTTATTTCCAGGAAAATTAAAAAAATAATAGGAGCACATATATGACCCAGGTAGAGTTTTTACCAGGCATTACACAGCGCCGGGTCGTTACCGGCCGGTTGGAAATTGCCAGTCTGGAAACCGGTCCCTCCGGGGGAGTACCTATCGTCCTTGTCCATGGCAATATTAGCAGTAGCTGGTTCTTTCAGGAATTGATGTTAGCGCTGGCAAATGAAGGCGGTTTCAAAGTTTACGCGCCGGATATGCGCGGATATGGCGATACCCAGACCCAACCGGTGGATGCTACCAGGGGCGTCCGGGATTTTTCCGATGACCTGGCCAGCTTTGTCCAGGAATTAGGCTTAACCTCCTTTCACCTGCTGGGCTGGTCGCTCGGCGGCAACATTGTCCTCCAGTATACCCAGGACTATCCCGAAACGGTCCGGTCACTGGCCCTGCAAGCGCCAGGTTCGCCCTACGGCTTTGGCGGTACTCACGGTCCCGACGGCCAGTTGAATTACCCGGATGGGGCCGGATGTGGCGGCGGCGGGGTAAACCCTGACTTCCGGCAGCGCATTAAAGAGGGCGACCGCAGCGCCGACGCACCGACCTCACCTCGCAATATTATGAATTCCTTTTACTTCAAGCCACCCTTTAAGGTTTCGCCGGAACTGGAAGAAGTATATGTTTCGGCCATGCTCTCGACTAAAGAGGGTGATCAGAACTGGCCCGGCGACCTGGCCCCATCCGAAAACTGGCCGAATGTCGCGCCCGGCCCGAACGGGGTAAACAATACCCTGGCCCCGACCTATCTCAACCAATCAGGTATCGTTGATATTAGTCCAAAACCGGACATCTTATGGTACCGGGGCGACAGCGACCAGATAGTTTCGGACAATTCGCTGTTTGATTTTGGGGTCTTAGGGCAACTGGGAGCGGTCCCGGGCTGGCCGGGAGAAGAAGTCTTTCCGGCGCAGCCTATGATCGGGCAAATGCGGGCGCTGCTGGAAAAATACCAGGCCAATGGCGGCCAGTACCATGAAGAGGTCCTGGCGGATTGCGGCCACACGCCGCACCTGGAAAAAGCCGGAGAAGTTACCCGGCTGCTGCTGGATTTCTTCAAAGCCCACTAACCTATTCGAGCGAACTTTATTACAGTCCTGGCCGGGCTACAGGTTTAAAAAAAGGTATGTGTTGGGGTATAACTACCCTGGCACATACCTTTTTCGATTGCCCCTAAACTCGGCAGGTTAGCCCAACCGCCCACTCCCTACCCTTTCCGGCTCATTTCGCGGTAGAGGGACAGGGCTTCGCCGGCAGCCCGTTCCCAGGTAAAGGTCTTGACGCGCTTTAAACCTTCGGCCTGGAGTCCGGCCAGCAACTGCCCATCACCGTCCAGGCTTTCCAGGCCCTGGCGCAGCGCCCGGGCAATTGAGTCTACCTCGGTCGCTTCGCACATCAGGGCCGCCCCCCTAAAGATTTCGGCCAGCGAAGAATTATTAGCGGTCACTACCGGTGTCCCGCAAGCCAGGGCTTCCAGTGGCGGGATGCCGAAACCTTCGTAAAGGCTGGGAAAGCAGAACAGGTCGGCCAGGTTGTAGACCGCCGCCAGGTCGCCTTCCGGCACAAAGTCCAGCCAGACGATTTCATCGCGCAGGCCCAACTCGTCAATGCGCTCCAGGATAGGCTCATAGAGCCAGCCTTTGCGTCCGCCCAGTACCAACTTGCGGCCCCGCCCGACGTTGGTATTTTTAATCCTGGCCCAGGCTTCGGCCAGCCGGGCCAGGTTCTTACGCGGCTCAATTGTGCCCAGGAACAGCAAAAAATGCTCCGGCAGCTTTAAGCGGCCCCGCACTTCCTCCAGGTAAGCTGTATCTGTGATCGGGTGAAATTCCGGGCCAACCCCGCCGTAAATAACCGTCATTTTTTCAAGCGGGACCTGCAAGCGTTCTGCCAGGTCGTTTTTGATAGCGGCGGCATCAACACTGACCCGGTCGGCCCGGCGCACGCTTCGCGGAACCGCCGCTGTCAGGTACTGGCGCAAACTCTCCTCGGCACACTCTGGAGTAATCATAAAACTTAGGTCGTGGACTGTTACCAGCGAACGTCCGCCCAGGTGAGGCGGTACTACAAAGTCCGGAAAGTGCAGCACATCCGGGTTTCCCAGCGGGTTAGCCAGGGAAAGAGGCTGACCCAATCGGGCCATTAATTCCAGGGGTAAGGGCAGGCGCAACCTCTGCCAGAGCCGTGTCAGGACCGGTTCGGAGAAAGGCAGCCGCACAAACCGTACTTCAGGGCTGCTAGAATTTTTCAACGCCGCATATTTGGCCTGTTCAGTCCGGACAAACTCCTGTTGCTTTTCGTTTAAGCCGCCCCCGGCATAAAATAGGACGAACCGGGTGTCGCGAGCTTCTTCCAGGGACACCAGCGCATCGACCAGGCTGCGGGTCCAGCGACCAATACCGCCGCTCTGCCGGACCGCCGGAGTATAGTCTATCGCTACTTTCATCCCTGTTCCACCGGCAAGGCCGGGTCGTTGCCCCACTCCGCCCACGACCCCTCATAAACCGTCACATTGGGATAGCCCAGCATCTTGAGGGTCAGGGCCGCATGGCAGGCCCGCACGCCTCCGTGGCAATAGGTAATAATCTGCTTGCCGGGGGTGACTCCGGCGTTTTCAAAGCGCCGGCGGAGGGTCGCCGCGTCCTTGAAGGTCCATTTGTCTTTCTCAAGATTATCCAGCCACAGCAAATTGGTCGCGCCGGGAATATGACCGCCCCGCGCCGCCCTTACTTCTTCCCCGGTGTACTCGGTCGGTCGCCGCACATCCACCACAACCGTTTCAGGGTCGGCCAGGCGTCCCAGCACCTCGCTGGCAAGAATCCGCCATTGCGGACGGACCGCGCCGGGTACAAAGACTTTAGGCTCTACCCGGGGCCCTTCGGTTACGAAAGGGTGGCCTTCACTTAGCCACTTCTGGACTCCGCCGTGTAAAATCCGGACCTGCTCGAAACCATAATATTGCAAGGTCCATAACAGGCGGGAAGAATAGTGGCCGCCTTCATCATCGTAGGCCACGACGGTCATAGAATTGTCCACGCCCAGGCGGCCCATCAAAGCGGCCAGGTTTTCCGGCGGCAGCACCATGAATTTCCCCTGGTAAGCCGGGTCACGCAGGTCCTGGTCCCACTGTAAGTAGACCGCGCCGGGAATATGCCCCGCCGAGTACGCTTCCAGGCCGGGACGGTCCCAGTAATAGCGCAAATCTATAATCCGTACTTGCGGGTCGTCCAGGTGCTGGGCCAGCCAGTCAGTTTCAACAAAGTAGGGCGCCAGGTCCAGGCTAGTCGTTTCCAAAATTTTCGCTTCCTTATTTATCAGGTATTTATCAGGTTTATTAGAAATTACAATATTTACCGGTAAGCAAAGACCATTGCTGGGTCTGGTGATTATAGAGGAGGAATAACCCTTAAAGCAACCACAGGCAGATGTATGAAATAAAAGAGCCCTGGACTTCAAGAAGGCAAACGGTGGGTAAGGCCATTCTTGAGTGCCAGAGCTATGACACAAATTAAATAAGATACGGCTTACCGGGCGGCCACTCGCTCGCTAACAAGGTTAAGATTGTGCAGGTTTTCCATTTTGAGAAAACCATCTTCGGTAAAGCCGCGCAGCATGTAATACTCCTGGAGCATCCGGCCAAGTTCGATGGTCTGCCCCTGGGCCGCACCGTCAGTCAGCCGTTCGTTCAAGAGCCGCCTGGGCAGGGTATCGTCGGTGGTGGGGTTCATGCCAAAGCGCAGGTTAAACATGCGCTCGACCGTGCTAACCCGCTCCCCGATCATCATAACGTCCATTTCGCGGTAGGTAGTGCCGGTGGCGTAGGTCAAAAACTCGGCAATATCTTTAGGCTTGAGAGTGTAGGCCGAAAAAGCGTAATGCTTGCAAATACCGGCGGAGTCCAGCAAGGCCGCGAAATACTCGTGCCAGATAACCATACTTGCCTTACCGTGCCAGTCCTGGGGGTCGGCGGCGCTACCAAAGACAAACAGGTCTTCGGCTTCTTCCTCGGTCTTTTCCAGGATTTCAAACTGGGGCCAATGCAGCGCGGTATCGCCGCCCCGGTTGCCAATTGCCATCGCCAGGGCATGGGCCTTGGCCGCCCGGCCTTCCAGGCCAGGAAGTTCCAGCCCCTTTACTTCCATCGCAAATTCATGGCTGCCCGGAAAGACCGAACTCATCCGGCGGACGCCCTGGGAGAGCAGTTCACCCACACCCTGTTTGTAGCTGGTATCGCGGATAAGGTCAAGCAACTGGCTGTCGCTGCCCCACTCCAGCACATCCTGGTCGAACTTGCGGCGCTGGTAGCACTCCATCAAGAAGGCCAGGGAAGCCCCAAACGAAATCGGGTCCAGGCCCATATCTTCGCAAAGATGATTGGCCTCGATGATGGTCTGGGCGCTCGAAATACCCAGGCGCGGCCCCAGGCTGGCAATTGTCTGGTAGTGGGGCCGGTTTCGCCGGATGGGCTCGCCATTCTTTTTAATTTCGATATAGGCTTTACAGGGCATAATACAGTAGCTACATGGCCGCTCGACCAGCCGCCGGTCCGGCCCGCGAGACAGGTTATCAATAGTGTTCCGGCTGACCCCGATAATCCGGTTGAAGACCCCTTCCTGGTTATTGCGAATTGCCAGCGCCCCGGCCGAATGGGACTGGTCGAAAAGTTCGGTCGTGCCATAGCGGCTCAGGGGGATAAACATGGGATCATTCTTGACCGCGTTATGGCTTTCCTTCATTTTATTTAGAAAGCGGTCGGTATTAGCCAGGTTAATATCTCTGGTGCCGTGGACCGCAATCGCCTTGAGGTTTTTGGCGCCCATTACAGCGCCCAGGCCGGTCCGGTTGATTTTATCCATGTGGTCGCAGACAATACTGGCGTACAGCACCCGGTTTTCACCGGCCGGGCCGATTGCCGCTACCTTAAAGTCGTCACCCAGGCGCTCCTGGAGCAAAGCGGTAGTATCATGAGTGCCGCGCTTGCGCAGCCAATCGGCCGACTTTATGGCTACCCGGTCGTCATCAATCTCCAGGTAGACCAGTTCGTCGGCCTGGCCCTGGATGATAACCATATCGTAACCGGCGAATTTCAATTCGGTGGCCCAGAACCCGGAAGTCGTATCAATGCCTAAAAGGCCGGTCAGGGGCGACCGGCTGACGACGGTCAGGCTGGCCCCGGCGGGTGCCACCGTACCGTTGAGCGGGCCGGTCGAAAAAATAAGCATATTGTCAGGAGAAAATGGATCGGTGCCCTTTGGTAAGAGTTCGTACAGCATCTTGACGGCGAAACCACGTCCACCCAGATAATCCCGTTTTAGCTGGTCAGGCAGAGGCAAGGAAATTACTTTACGAGTGGTAAGATTGACCCGCAAGACTTTGTTAGCGTACGACATATTGTTCTCTTTTACGTAAGTTAAAGTGATTCAGTGAAATGAGCCGGTAGCCCGGCCAACTTAACTTCCCCAGGCCAGGAAGAATAACCTACCTAAATTTTACAATAGGCCCACTTAAAAGGCAATCATGCCGAAAGTACCGGGACCGGAGAAACTTTTTGACCTTGACAACTATTTATTACTAACCTACTATAGCGGTACGACTTTCCCTTGAAGTCTGAAACCTTTGGCGTAAAATGGATGGCGTTTAAGGTCAACCGGGTAACAATTTAAGGGTTAATTTGTAACTTACTAGACCCGATACATAACACCTTTTTAACTAAATACCCTTTTGCGTTATCCTGATAACCTTTCTCGTTCTACAGCAACTAGTTCAATGGTTTTTTTATTGAATTACCGCTAGATCATCTCTTCCCGTCAGTATACTTGAGCCAACGAAAGAGAACCGGCAAGGCGCTATGTCCCAGCAAAGAGCGAACTCATTCTCGATAATAGAGCTAATTAAATATGCCCGTAAAAAAGGCCAGACCGGACGCTTGCTGTTCCTTGAGAATGAACGGCCCTTTGCCGAAGTTTACTTTACCAGGGGGCATCTCCGCCATGCCACCAATAAAAATGTGAACGGGGATGACGTGGTTTACCAGTTGTTAGGCAACAAGACCGCCGAAGTCCGCTGGGAACGAAACGTGGCCTACCCGGAACAAACCATCAGCCGCACTGAAGAGTTTATGCTGCTGGGAGCGCTGGGTATCCTGACCGAAGATGACGCGTCCGGCCTGAGCACCCCCGCCACCGCCACTGACGCGGTCGAGCCGGAACCGGCCAGCCCGGCCCAGGAAGCCGGGAGCGAAATTCCCGCACCATTAGATAATCCGCTGACCGGGCCGGGAAACCCGGTGTTGACAGACGAGAATCACTCCACGCCGCCCCCGGTTAGCGCGGAGAAAAGCCCGGTGTCTGAGCCGGAACCGGCTATTGGGGTTATCCCGTTAGACGTAAATTCGGAAACCGGCCGGACCGGCCTGGAACAGTTGCGGGAACACCTGGGCGATGAAGTTTTGCGCCCGCCGCGTTTCCATCACTGGACCGGCTTGCCGCTACCCTTTGTGAGCGCTTTTGCACTGGAGCCGCCCGGCGGGCTGGTTAAAACGGCTTATGATTTGCTCTGGAAAGCCAACTTTTCGGGCTTTATGACCTGCTTCCTGGGGCAGACCGAAGGGTTTTCGCTGCTCTACCGGGGCCGGGTAGTCCATACCCGCTTTGCCGAAGGCGTGGACTTTTACAGGGATATGCAGGCGCTACGCCGGATGATTAACCAGCAAGTACCGGCCGATGAGCAAAATAAGCTCCTGATTTACCCACTGGAGCCCGAATTCGTACACAGCTACTCGGCCCTGATAATCGGAGAACCTGAATTAACCGGCCTGAGCAGCCAGAGCGTGAAGATTAATAAACTGCTCAATACCCTGGAACAGGGCAACCGCACCGGGGTAGTCCACATTACCAGTGACGAAGAAAACGGTTATATCTTTCTCAATACCGGCCGCAAGCTGGGCAGCTATTACGAGACAGAAGAAGTGCTGGAAGAAAGCATCTTGCGGGTCTACCAGATTGTAGGCAAGACCGGCAGTATAATTGATGTGTTGACCGCGCCTTCCGAGGATAAACTTTTTAATTATGCCAGCCGTCCCCGTACGGTTCGCGAAGTAAAAATGCAAATCGTGGAACTGGCCGAAGAAATCTTTGGCAAGCGTTCCAACCGGGTAGTCCAGTTGCTTATCCAGTCGGAAGAAAATCTACCGGCCCTCAAGACCTATTGCAACCAGGCCCGCCGGGTAGCGCAGATGTTTATTGATAAAAGCCTGGCCGACCTGTTTTACGAACGAGCTATGGCCCTTTTGCAAGAACTTAGCTAACCCGGACGGAGTACCACAGTCCCGAAATTCAAGAAAGAGTATAGTCATGGAAAGTCTGGCCGATAGTTTAAGACGCGTCCCGATTTTAGCCGCCCTTAAAGAAGAACACCTGGAAATGCTATTAAAACTGGTAACGACCAGAACCTTTAACAAAGGCGAAAGCATCATCAAACAGGGCGACCCGGGGGCCGGGCTTTTCGTAATTATTGAAGGCACCGTTGCCGTGACGATGCGGACCCGGCCCGGACAGCCCGAAACGAAACTGTCCAGCCTTACCAAAGGCGAGTTCTTTGGCGAAATGTCGCTGATTGACGGCTACCCACGCAGCGCAACCGTAACGGCCCAGACCGAAACCCAGGTGATTGAACTGGACCGCTGGGTCTTTCTGGATGTTTTGCGCCGGGAACCGAATATCGCCGTCGCCATGCTGCCAATCTTAACCCGGCGTATCCGGGCCCTGGAAGAAAACAAACGTTAACTCAAAAAGCCTTATGAACCTATCACCAGCCCTAATTTACTCAGCTGACTTTACCCACTACCTTACCGGCGAAATTTCTTTTGAGGGCGATAAGCTTATACATCACGTTGCCGGGTTAGAACTGGTTGACCCGGTCTATTCGGTTGCCAAACTGGAATACCCCTACCCCCTGCCAAAGCGCGTGTCCAATCCCGAACAACCTTTGCGAGTGACTACCTGTTATGAGGCTTTGTTGGGGTTTGGCCTGGTCGGGACCGGCCCGGGCCAGTTCAGAGAATACCAGCCGCGCCCGGCCACACCGGCCGAGCTGGCCGGGGTCCACTCGACCGTATATCTCGAAAAGGTCCGGCAGTTGAGCCTGACCGGCGGCGAACTGGCCGAAGCGACCTACCTGGAAGCCGGTGCCTTTGAGATAGCTCAACTGGCGGCCGGGGCCGCCATCTGCGCCGTAGATTTATTGAGCCGGGGAGATGCCAATAGCGCCCTGGTGCTGTCGCGTCCGCCGGGGCACCATGCCAGCCGGGACAATGGCGGCGGCTTTTGCATCTTTAATAACGCGGCCCTGGCCGCCCGGGCGGCGCAGCAAGCCGGTTGGAAAAAAGTGCTGATTATTGACTGGGATTTGCATCACGGGGACGGCACCCAGGCAATCTTTGAGGAAGACGACCGGGTGGTTTATTGCTCGCTGCACCAGTTCGGGCCGGAGCTTTACCCCGAAAAAGGAGCGTTCCAGGAAACCGGCCAGGGTGCCGGAACCGGGTATTCGGTCAACCTGCCGTTACCGGCCAAGACCGGCGATGCCACCTACCTGGCCCTGTTTGAGCAAGTAATCCCGGCCCTGGTCGAGCAGCACCGGCCGGACCTGATAATAGTTTCCGCCGGATATGACGGGCATTTTAATGATACGCTTAACCCATATGTCTGGGACCCGGGCGGCGGCCTGAGCCTTTCGGCCCAGCTTTACCACCGCCTGACCGGTATTGTCAAAGAATGCGCCGGGCGCTACTGCGAGGGCCGCTATATCGTCATTCTGGAAGGCGGGTATAATCTTTACAACTTGCCCGCCGGGGTGCTTAACACCGCCGCCGCCATGCTGGGCCGGACCCCGGCGGTAATCGAAACCGTCCCGGACAATATCCCATTAATTGAGCTGGACGTGGAAAAGTACCTGTCCCAACTCCGGTCCTATCACCGGCATTTCCGGTTTTAGCAAAACCGCCGGGTAACTACCCGGCAAGACAGGATTAACAGGCGCAGTAGAATAAGAAGGACTATTCGGCCAGGCGGGTGCCGATTTTTTGCAGGTAGCGTTCGGCCGAGCGGATAAGTCCGGCCTTCGCGTCGCTATAGACGATACGCTCCCACCAGGCACCATAAATCTGTTCGAACTCCAGGCCCTCGACCTTGCTTTATCCCTATATTTCCTCAATCACCTGACAGCTACCTGATAAGGCCTGACCCCGGAAAAGTAAGCGGTGGTAAAGCCTATTTTAGAATTTAAAATACCTGTACAGGCGTACAGGTATTTTTTCGGGCTGGCCTTCCAGCCCGGTGGCAAATAATAAAAGGTTATTCGGCGGGCAGGTTGCGGCTGTAGCGCCACAAATAGTAATGCTGGCCGGTGTTCGCCATTTCGACCTGCCACTCCGGCGAGTTCGCAGGGGTGTAGGTCAGGACACGCCGCTCGAAAACCTGGACAAGTACATCGCGCATAACCCCATCAACCCGGGCTTTAACCCAGTAGGCTTCCGAAAGAGGATAGCCCATGGCAAAGACCCAATCCCGCAACCGGCCGTCTTTATAGCCCTTTTCGTAGACCTTGCCGTTACCCCGCATGAAATCATAGAAAACCAGGGGGATATTATGGCCGGTTTCCCCGATGTAAGCGGCTAACCTGACGTTTTCAGGTGGCGCAGCCAGCGCCTGGACCGTCCCACCGGCCGAAAGGCCCTGTTTCGCCACCTGCCCGGTCTGGTCGGCGGCCCGTCCGGTCAGTTCGCCAAACATGGCGTAGGTCGGCGCGGGATTATCCGGGGTAATATCGCCCGCTACCTGGAGGCGGGCCGGGTTGCGCTGCTCGAAAGCAGAATCGCCCCGGGCCACCTGCCCGGTAATTAACTCTTTTACCAGCAAGCCGTTGCTGACAAACCAGGGGCTGGCCCGGTCGCCTTTGGGATTATTAATCTCCATGCGGCTCTTATCGAAATACTGGACCTGGCGCGCCTCACCCGGCGAACCGGCATAGGGCTCATGCAAGACCACTCCCGGTTTAGGCCCCCATTCCCAACTGCGCTGCGTCTGGTTCTGGGCCACCGGCAGGTCGGTGTAGTACCAGAGTTTCTGGAAAGCCGGGTCGGCAAACTTAAGGGCCAGGACGGAAGCCACGGTAGTAGCCGTAGGCGCAACAGTAACAGTTGGTGTTGAGGTAGCGGTGGCTGTCGCTGTTCGAGTGGGTGCCGGCCCGCTGGGAGCGGTGGTGGGCGGAACGACTGTGCTACCGGCCACGGCATAGGTCAACTGGTAGGTCATACCGGGCCGCCCCACGTCGCCGGTGTTTTTGACCTGGGCGTAATACTCACCGGCCACCGGGACAGTAAAGCTCACCTGGCTGGAAAGGTCGGTCGCCGAGGCGTCGTCATTGGCGGCGATTTCCCGCTGCGAAACCACCTTTTCCGGGTCGGCCGGGTCAAACAGGACCGAGAACACATGCAGGTCGGTATCCATGCCGGGTGTGGGCGGGAAAGCCGCCCTGACGGAATAAGTCAGGCCGGTTTTGGCGTAAAACTTAACCCAATCGGCCTCACCATTGGGACACATAACGTGGGTCTGGACCTCGTTCACAAGGATTTCTTTAGCGACCGATTGCAGGCCGTCCGGCTCGTAATTATCAATACAATCCCCGGCCGCTTTACCGGCCGATTGCAGCACCAGGTTATAAGAAAGCCGGTCAACTCCCTTACCGGTGACATCCTTTACGGCGGCCCAGTAGCGGGTAAATTCGCCGGTCGCGGTATCGGCCGTAGCCGGGACGATAAAATCTATCCGGGAGGCCAGGCCCATGCCGGGGAAGTCGTCATTGGAATAAAGCGGATTCAAGGCCCCGCTGGCATCCTGCTCAAACAAAATCAAAATGGTATCCAGGCCGTTGGTTAAAGAAGTCGTAAAGAGGCTGTAAGGCTTGCCCTTAACCATATCAAAATAGACCCAGTCCAGGTCGCCCACCGGGCAGATAAGCCGGGCCTGGACATCATTATTGGCCGACGAAAAATCGGGAGTGCCGGGCTGGCCGCTAAAGGGCGGGGTTGGGCCGTAAGTGACCCGCAGTTCTTTAGCCTGGTCGGGAGAGTTATCACTCTCATAATCGTCCGTACAGGTACTGGGCGTGCCGGTAACGGTCGCCGCGACCGTTGCGGTAACTACAGTGGTGTAACTGATTACCAGGTCGTAGGTGCCGTAGCAACTGGCATTGGGCTTGCCGTAAATTCTCAGATAGAAGAAAACCCCGGCCGCATCATCCCCGGCGGCAGTGGTATAGGTTAAACCAGAAGCCGGGCTGCCAGGACCGGCATCGTCGCTGGCATTGATGGGGGTAGTAGGCCCGGCCGCTGTGCCCCGGTACAGTTCAAGGATGGTATCCAGCGGGACCGGGCCGGTCGGCCTGAGGTTGGCCGTGGAAAAAGTATAAGTCGCAGCGGGGTTCAGGCGCAGCTTAACCCAATCATTGTCACCGTCAAAGTCTGGGCTGTTAGCCGGAAAACTGCTGATGGTACGCAAGCTGTGAGTTTCACGCAGCGCAGGCGAAACGGACCCGGTGACATCCCGGGCAGGCCCCGGCGCATCATCCGGCTCGAAAATATCGTCACCGGGATCAGGGCCGCAGACCGGCACCCCCGCCGTAGCCTCGGGCGGGGTATAGACCAGGGCGCGGGCATTATCATTTGAATAGCTCGAATTAGTCGGAAGAGGCGTTGTAGCGGGTTGAAAGGAGCCAGGAACGGGAGTAAAACTGCCCGGCTGGCTTTGCAGGGCCGAGGCCGGTACTTCGCCGAGGGCGACCGCTCTTTCCAGGCGCAAGCGGTTCAAGTTATCAAAGTTGAATTGTGAAGAGTGTTGGTCGGCGAACAGGCGAGCTTCCATTTTGGTGTTGGGTAGGGCTATGGGCAGGTTGTTTCTAATTTTTTGAGGGGGAGTAGCGGCGGCAGCCTGCCCCAGGGGCCGGGTGGGACCGGCCAGGTTGGTATCACCGGCAAAAACTGCCGCGAACAGGGCAAGCCCCATCACCAGGAGAGTTGCCAGCCCGGTAAACTTGAAGATCCGGCTATTAGAACTGCGGCGTCCTCGAACAAGGCGAGGGGCATTGGTTCTAAAATCGCGCAAGCCATTTCTTGAAAATTTATTCATTTTTATTTTCTGAGGAGTTGATTTAAGGGCCAACTTTAAACACCGGGAATTCTATTTAATTATATATTAACATTTTCAATAGTCAACGGTTTCGTTTTATACAATTAATTTGTAACAAAGTTATATAACGGTTTTACTACCACCACCACACCGCCAGAACGAAACCGGCGGGTATTACAAAAACCCTTTGCGGGATGGTAAAAACCGGACAACCACCCGGTATTCTTACAGGGGTTTTCAGTAAAGGGTAGACGCACGCCCCAAACTTCCGTATAATGGATAAGTAAGAAGACTGCTCAGCTATGTAAGGCATGTGACAACCGAAAATATAAGGACTAAAGAGGAGTTTGTAGGCTTGAATAACCAGACCAGATTACCCCGCGCCGCTATTACCGGGCTAGGGGTGTATCTACCATCTAAAATATTAACTAACCAGGAACTGGCAAAAATCGTAGATACTTCCGATGATTGGATTGTCCAGCGCACCGGCATCCGCGAACGCCGCATCGCCGCTCCGGAAGAAACCACGCTTTCCATGGCGATTGAAGCCTCCAAGCAAGCTCTCGCTTCCGCCAGGCTGGGCGCCGACCAACTGGACCTGGTTATTTGCGCCACCCTTATTCCGGAACACACTTTTCCCAGCACGGCCTGTCTGACCCAGGATGCGATTGGCGCGACCAAAGCGGGCGCTTTTGACCTGGAAGCGGCCTGCGCCGGGTTCGTATACGCCCTGAGCGTGGCCCGGGCTTACATAGTCAGCGGAATGGCAAAAAATATCCTTGTAATCGGTTCGGAAACTATGTCGCGGGTGATTGACTGGCAGGACCGTTCGACCTGTGTACTTTTTGGTGACGGGGCGGGCGCGGCGGTCATCCAGGCTGCCCAGGAGGGTGACACGGCCATGGGCGAAATTGAGTCGGTGGTGTTGATGAGTGACGGCGCTAAAGCCTGCCACCTGATGATTCCGGCGGGCGGCTCCAAAATGCCCGCCAGCGAGCAGACCGTCCGGGACCGCCAGCATTTCATCAAGATGAACGGCCCGGAAGTCTTTAAGGGCGCTGTGCGGGGCATGGCGGATGCCTTTCACCAGGTCCTTAAATCCACCAATTTGCAGTTGGAAGACGTTGACCTGATGGTCGCCCACCAGGCGAACGCCCGGATTATCGAGGGCGTGCGGTCGCGGTTAGACCTGCCGACCAGCAAGGTTTACCAGAATTTACAGCGCTACGGCAACACCAGCGGAGCATCAATCCCGATCGCCCTGTATGATGCCGTGCGCGAAGATGTGCTGAAAGAAGGAATGCGAGTAGCAGTCGCCGGTTTCGGGGGTGGTTTTGCCTGGGGTGCGGCGGTAATTAAATGGGGTAAAGTTACTGTTTAAACTTCAGGAGGAAAAGTGTTAAGCAACGAACCACGGGAACTGAGTAAAGACCCAGGGCGTTACCTGGCCGACCGCTCCGAAAGACTGGGGACCGAAGGCGCATTTGAAGTGCTGCGCCAGGCCCGCTTGCTTGAAGCACAGGGCAAGTCCATAATCCATTTTGAAATTGGGGAGCCGGATTTCGATACCGCGCCCCATATTATAGAAGCGGGCGTTAAAGCCCTGCAAAACGGCTACACCCATTACGGCCCGGCCAACGGCCTGCCGGAATTGCGCCAGGCGATAGCCCGCGAACTGTCCCGTTCCCGCCAGATTGAATGGGCCGACCCCGAAAACATTATTGTCACTCCCGGGGCCAAACCCATCCTGTTTTACACCATTCTGGCCCTGGTCAACGAAGGTGACGAAGTTATCTACCCGGACCCCGGCTTCCCGATCTACCGTTCGATGATTGACTATGTCGGTGGCAAAGGCGTCCCGATCCCTTTGCGGGTGGAACGTGAATTCAGGCTGGACCCGGCCGAACTGGAAAGCCTGGTAACACCCCGGACTAAACTGCTTATCATAAACTCGCCGCATAACCCGACCGGCAGCGTGTTAGATGCCCGGGACCTGGACCAGATTGCCGAGATTGCCAACCGGCACGACCTGATAGTCCTTTCGGATGAAATTTACAGCCGCATGCTTTACAGTGGGACCCACGAGTCGATTGCGGTCAGGCCGGGCATGGCTGGCCGGACTATCGTACTGGATGGTTTTTCCAAGACCTACGCCATGACCGGCTGGCGGTTGGGCTACGGCCTGGTGCCGGAATGGTTAAACAAACCCATGTCCCGGCTGATGGTAAATAGCAACTCCTGTACGGCCAGCTTTACCCAGATGGCCGGGGTTGCCGCCCTGGAAGGCCCGCAGGACTGCGTGGATAATATGCTAGCCGAATTCACCCGGCGGCGTGAACTGGTGGTCAACAGCCTCAACGCGATGCCGGGGGTAAATTGCGCCCCGCCGGTAGGCGCTTTCTATGCCTTCCCCGATATCCGGGGCACCGGCTATACTTCCCAGGACCTGGCCCATAAGCTGATGTACGAAGGCGGCGTGGCGACCCTGTCGGGCGCCGCCTTTGGCGAAGCCGGAGAAGGCTTTTTGCGCCTATCCTATGCCAACTCCCTGGAGAATCTCCAGGAAGGGCTGGCCCGCATGAAGAAAGTTTTGGAAGTTTAAGACCGGTTTTAGTCAGAGTGCAGGAGTGTTGGGACCACATGAGCTATATCGAGGGCGTGGATTACGCTACGTTTGAGGAATTTGAGAGCCGGATGGACGGGTTGGACCGCCAGAATAACCGCCAGGAATGGTACGGGGCTATCGCGGACATCCTTTCTACCGGCGCGCGGCCGGACGCCCACGGGTTTTTTATGGCAAAAGCCATGCTAAATTCGCGCATGACCAACTGTCCAAAAGCCGGTCACGGCTCGGTGATCGTGCGGGATAAAACGGTTGTTTCGGATGGCTATAACGGTGTGCCGCGCGGGTATCCCCATCCCCCTGCCTGCGGCCGGGCCGACCTCCCCAGCGGGGCTTCCTACAACGCCTGTGCCGTGCCCTGCCTGCATTCCGAGACCAATGCAATCTTTAACGCCGCTCGCCTGGGAGCCAGGACTGAAGGCGCCCAGATCTACGTAACCGGCGAACCCTGCCTGGGATGCACCGAGGCGATTGTCCAGGCCGGTATCAAGCAGGTAGTCTTTGCCAGCGGCCGCCCGATGCCCCAGCATCCCGGCTTACGGCTGCTGCACGGGCTTGGCATCGAACTGGTCTATATGTATTATTCGCACGATAGCGGCAGCTTTCAGTATCATTTATTGGAATGCCGGGGGCAGTTAGCCGCAACCCGCTAGTTACCGCTAAAGGTCTTTTCCATCAAATTTACACTATCGAAGGCATCATTGCCGAAATAGAGTTTATTCTTGAAAAGACTGTGCAAAGAACTATCCTCCAAGAAAACCCGGCCCCCGTAAGCGAACATCAAATTCGACAGCTCGCCCGTGCGGACCTGGTCAATTACGGGGACCACTTCCCGCGCCAGCAGGTGAGCGGTTTCGGCCCGGCTGGACGAAAAAACCACCAGGGCCGGTTTCAGCCGCCGCACATCTTTTTCCAGCTCAATAGCCGGTACGTTCTGGCCCAGGTATATAACCCGCCAGCCATGCCGCCGCAGGCAGTAAGTTGTAATAAGAATGCCTAATTCGTGAAATTCCTGGGGGCCGCATGCGGTAAGCACCAGCGGGCCGCGCTGGGGATAGGGCAAGCCCTCAAGCATCGCCGTAATTCGGGCCCGGCAGACCGTACTGGCGAAATGCTCGTTAGCCACGGTAATTTCATTTCGGGCCCAGTACTCGCCTATTATACAGAGTACTTTTTGAATTATATCAATACAAACCGTTTCGGGGGAGTAAAAACTGGCAGCTTCGGCCAAAAGATTATGGGCTGTAGCCTCATCATAGTTGAGGAAAGCCGTCAGTAACTGGTTTACCAGGACCTGGGGCGAGCGTACCAGGGTGGAACCGTCCAGGGGATCCTGATTACCGGCCCGGTTATAGCCTTTTTCAAGCATTCCGGCCGGGTGGGAGCGGCTCCAGCCCGGCTTTTCGGAAGAAACTTCATCGACCAGGGCCGAGTCTAACTGGGTGTGCAGCAGGATAGCCGCCTGGCTAATAGACATACCCTCTTCCAGCCGCTGCTTCAGCCAGATTACCCGGTAAATATCGCGTTTTGTATAGCGCCGGTGTCCGCTCTCGGTTCTGGTCGGGGCCAGGATATCATAGCGTTTTTCCCATGCCCGCAGGGTCGGCTCGGTAATTCCTGCCATATGGGCCACCGCTTTGATGCTATAAACCGCAAAATCAAGCGTGGTCTCTACCATAAAAAGTCCTTTTCCAGTGCGGCATATTCAATTAGTCCAACATATTCATAAAGAATATTAATTACGCAAATTATAGCACCCTGAAGCAAGGAATCAAACCTTTCTAACAAAATAAACTATTCTTTAAAGAGAGTATGGAAATCCGCCCGGTGATACAGGCACTTTTTTGAGTATCAAACCATTTTTCGGTTGTTCTGCGAGCAAAATATTAAGGATTAACCATATTTGCCCTTCTATTTATGTCAACCGGCTTCCTGCTTTACGGCAATTTCTCTACTTTTACAGGGCAGCCTTTAACCGGGACCAATACAGGCTTTTGGCCGGGCCTTTTAAGGTGAAACCGTAAATAAATAGCTTGAAAGTTACTATTGAATCTGGTATCATAAGATTATTGTTCGGGTATCGTCTAACGGTAGGACAGCAGACTTTGAATCTGTCGGTTGGGGTTCGAATCCCTGTACCCGAGCCTTAATTCTTTTAACCCTATCACAATGGGGTAAATCCACCTTGCTTGCAGGTGCTAAAGTTGATGCTTTAACACCTAAATACATAAAAGATACGCTTCTTTTGCTGAGTATGTCGTTTATAAATGCCTTGTTTCTACAGATTTTTAGTCTGCTGTAACAAGGCATTTATGTTTTAGCTATGCTGCAAGAGCTTCTACACTAGCTCTTACATCTTTTCTAATATTCACCTGAATACGAAGGGCTTGATATGCGCTCGGAATGTGATAACAAGCTTTAGGCTTGTAGGTATTGCTACCATCACCTAAATGTGCTTTACAGGTGCAGCTTGCATACCAGTTATTGTACAGCTTGAAAAACTCAACAGTATACTTGCTATCCTTGCTACCAGTAACTATATACTCTCCGAAGTTGTTAGAAGGTGCTATATGGTGGATGCTATACCCAATTGTCTAGACACAAAACGGTCTGGATTAAGGTGGAAATCACTTTCCGCCATTTAGACCGGTCGCCTGGTAAAACCGCCCTACCACTCTTTTAATTGTTAAAATAAACTGAAGCCGGTGTCCTGTAACCAAGACTTTGATGAGGTCGCCTGT
>JAQBPB010000132.1 GCA_028287745.1 Chloroflexota bacterium | reverse complement strand
CGACCCACAAGTAGGCGCGGTCGGCGGCCGCGACATGGTCTATACCGGCGGCCAGCTCGAAGACGGCCTGGTCACCAGGGTCGGCAAGCTCAACTGGTTCGGCCGCCGCACCGGCAACCATCATCTTGAGCTTAAAGGCGGCCAGCCGGTCGAGGTCTTTACTCTCAAAGGCGTTAATTCCAGCTACCGCCGCCAGCTCATGGGCCAGTTTGACGCCAACCTGCGCGGCCTGCCGGAACTGGCTAACGAAGATGAGATGGGTTTAAGGGTACGCAAGCAGGGCTACCGCATGATTTACGACCCTAAAATCCTGGTCGATCACTTTCCATCCCATAAGCGGCCGGACGCGCGCGGTTCCAGGGCAGTCTTTGACAGGGTCCAGGTGTATAATGTAAATCACAATTACACGTATGTGCTATTCAAGCACCTTTCACCCTGGAACCGCTTCTTCTTTTTACTCTACAATTTTCTGATAGGCGACAGCCCCAACATGGCCCTGGTTAGAGCCCTGTACGGGTTCGCCAGGACCGCTAACTGGGGCTATTTGCAGATCCTACCGGCCGCCTACGCGGGTAAGTTGGCCGGGATACAAACCTATTTTCGCCAGCGGGTTAAATAACCCAAAGAAAGCCTGGTTGAGCCTTAACCGGGCCAGCTATTAGACCATGGATAACAACAAATCTATTTCCATAAAGCGGATAATAAACGCGCGCCGCTGGCAGACAGGCTTAATTTTGGGCCTGGCAATTGTGCTTGTCCTGGCAGCGGCCCGGTTTGCCTTCAGGGATGACCTGCCCGGCGCAATTATCACTTTTGGCCTGCCAGCCCTGCTGGTCGTGCCGCCGTTATGCGTTTTGTTAGCCCTTCACTGGCGCAAGACTTTCTACCTGGTCGTGCTGGCCCTGGTATTTGAGGGCATGGTCCGCAACCTGACCGGCCAGGTAGCCGTGCTGCTTTTCAAGGATTTCCTGCTGGGCCTGGTCTACCTGGGTTATTTATACGAGTGCGGCTGGAAATTTACCCGGCAACCTGTTTTCCGGGTTTTTAATATCGCCTTTGTAATGCTGATAGTTTACAGCCTGCTGGAGATGCTAAACCCGAATTTGCCGGATGTCACGGTGGGGATAATCGGACTAAAAACCCTGCTGTTTTATATCCCGCTGATTTATATAGCTTACGAAGTTATGCCGGACCCTGAAAAAGTCCACCGTTTTGCCGTAGTTCTGTTTGGCCTGACTTTTATTAGCTGCCTGTTCGGTATTTACCAGTACCTGGGCGGCCGCGAGGTAATTCAAGTTTTCCAGCCAATTCACGTAACGGAAACTTACGGCAGCCGGGGTGAGTTGGTCAGTTACAAGGTGCCGGGAACCTTCGCCTCGGCTTCTAATTTTTCCGGTCTGCTATACATCAGTTTTAGCCTGGCAATGGGCCTGGTATATTCCAAAATCTCGCGGACCTTAACGGTTTTAAGCCTGTGTACGGTCGTCCTTACCGGGTCGATGTTCGTAATTAACTCACAGCGGGCCGGTTTAGTTTATATTCTGCTGTGCTTCTTGCTGGGAACCTTTGCTTACAGCACTAACAACTGGTTTCGAATACTGCGCGGGACCCTGGCCGGTCTGCTGGTTATAGCTTTCTTAATCGCCATCAGTACCGAAGATAATGCCATCGGGACGCGCTTTGCGCAATTTACCAGCAGCGACGGTTTGCAATCGTACCTGATAAGCAGCCCGGTAGACCAGATAGGTAGCCAGCTAGAAGCCCTGGGAAGCGGCCGGTTATTCGGGCTTGGGATTGGGGCCGGGGCGCCGGGAGCACGTCACATCCTGGGTGACGCCTATGTCTTCGTGGAGTCTTTTATCGCGCTGATGCTGTTCGAGATGGGCCCTATCGGACTGGTACTAACGGCCGGGCTAATCGCCTGTCTGACCCTGTTTAGCTGGCGGGCCTACCGGGGTAGTAAAGGGGAACCTTTACACAACTTAAACTTCTTTAGCTTTATCTGGATTATGTATATGCTGGTTTCCAGCATAACTTATGCGCCTCTAATGGTCCCACCGGCCAGTCACTTTTTCTGGTTACTGCCGGGTATCGCCTTACGGATACATGCCGGTTCAAAACAGGTGGCCGTTAAAACGGGCCAATTGGAAGGCAAAGCCGCCTAGAAGGATTAACTATTATCATGAAAATCGCGATGCTTCACGCCACCCTGCCTTCCAGGTGGCGTGGCAAAGAAGGCGGCGTAACCTATTTTGTCCATAATCTGGCTAATAAACTGGTCGAAAGAGGGCACCAGGTAACTATGTTTGCCCTGGATACCCGGCCTGACGACGCCCTGTATGCGGTACGGACCATCAATGCCGCCCGCTGGCTGCATACCAACCGCCTGGCCCGCTATTATTTAACGCCCATCCTGTTCGCCCGGCTAAAGCTGCAAGAGTTTGAAGCCATCCATACGCACGGTGACGACTGGCTGATGAGTACCCGAAAGATGCGGCGCGTCCGCACGATGCATGGCTCGGCCCTGGCCGAAGCCAGGACCAGCCTGAGCTGGAAACGCCGCCTGAACCACCTGGTGCTTTACCAGGTTGAGCGGTTGGCGGCCCGGCGGGCGACCAGAGTGGTCGCCAATTCGCGGGATACCATCCGCTACTTTCCACGCATCAAGCAGGTTATCGGCTGCGGCGTGGATACGCGAGCTTTCCAGCAAAATAGCCTGCCTAAAAGTAAAACCCCGGCTATTTTGTTCGTGGGCACCCTGGAAGGCCGCAAGCGTGGCCGGTTGCTGGTTGAAATCTTCCTTTCGGAAATTAAGCCCCGCCTTCCCGAAGCCGAACTCTGGCTGGTCGCCGAAAAACCGGTGGAAGGTGACGGACTGGTTAACTTTGGCAAAATCTGCCAGGAACAGCTTATAGAGCTTTACCAGAAAGCCTGGGTTTTCTGCCTGCCCAGCACCTACGAAGGTTTCGGAATTCCCTATGTCGAGGCCCTGGCAGCCGGGACGCCCGTAGCGGCCACTCCTAACCCGGGCAGTTGCGAGATTTTAGAGGACGGGCGCTATGGCCTTATTTGCGAACCGGCTAAGCTGGGTGCTGGCCTGCTGGATTTATTGCAAGATGCCGGAAGCCGGGAAGCCATGGCCGCGCAGGGCCGGGTGCGGGCGGCTAAATATGACTGGGACGCTATCGCCCAGGCCTATGAACAGCTTTACGCCGAACTAGCCACCGGCAATTAAACCCGCGCCGCGTGCATATAAAAAGTAGCGAAGGCTGGATAAGATCGACTTGAAGATAACCCTGTTTAACGATATGTCGGAGGAAGGCTTCCTGAGTATGGACCGCTACGGCCGGTCACTGGGCGCGGCATTGCGGGCGAGCGGCCTGCCGGACCTGGAAGTAACCGACTTTACCACGACCTTTCCGGGTGGCCCGGTGCCGGGCTTTTTGCGGCGCTTCACCGGCCGCTATCTAAAATATCCCTGGCAAATGCAGCGGTCCAAAGCAGCCGTAAATCACGTGACGGACCATTCTTACGGCTTTCTGACCTATTTTCTGCCGCGCCGGAATTGCGTGGTAACGTGCCACGACCTGGCCCCTTTGCTGGCCGAAACCCCGACCTTGAAGTCGCGAATTAAAAAACAGGTCTGGAAAATCGCTCTGCGCGGTGCGCTGCGGGCCCCATTTATCATCACAGTTTCGGAAAGTACCCGGCGAGACATTTTAAAGTATACCGGCTGTCCGGCCGACCGCCTGCATGTCGTTTATAACGGCCTGTCCGAGCGCTTTGGCGTGCTAAAAGACAGCACCGAATACAAAGCCTGGGAGAAAGCTTTCCGGGAGAAACACGGTATAACCGAAGAAAAGATTGTCTTACACGTGGGGCGCTACAGCCCGCGCAAGAATTTCGAGGGTGTATTAAATGCCTTCGCCGCTTTGACGGAATTAGCCGCCCGGGAAAGTGCCGCAGGGCCAGGGCCGGTGCGGCTGTTACAGGTCGGCGGCGAATTTACCCCGGAACACCAGGCTCTGATTGCCAGGGCCGGTATCGGCGGCCGCGTTACCCGGATAGCTTTTATGCCGGACGAAGAACTGCCGCACGTCTACAACCTGGCCTCGGTCTTTCTGTTTCCGTCGTTTTATGAAGGTTTCGGCTGGCCACCCCTGGAAGCGATGGCCTGTGGTATTCCGGTGATAACTTCCAATACTTCCTCGCTGCCGGAGGTAGCCGGGGAGGCGGCCCGGCTGGTCGGGCCGGAGGATACGGCCGGTATGGCCCGGGCGTTGTTCGAAGTTTTAACCGATAAGCAGGTCGCGGCGGATTTAAGAAAGAAAGGGCTGGAGCGGGTTAAATTGTTTAGCTGGCAGCGCTGCGCCGAGCAGACCGCCGAAGTTTACCGCAAAACAGCGCTACAGCAAGGCCGCTCAAAGACTAAGAATTAAGTATCCAAAAAAAATTCAAACGGCCGGGTCTGGTTCGTTTCAGGTAAAAATAAAAACATATAAGATGCCAAACCCAAAAATACTGTTCATATCGGCCACCGCAATCATGGGCGGCGCGGAAGTCTACGTAACCACCCTGGCCCGGCAGCTACAGCGGGACGGATATCGACCGGTGATAATTTGCCCGCACGAAGGCGATTTTACGCGGTGGCTGCGCGAGCGGGATATTCCGGTGCTGATACGGCCGATTGCGCCCCAGATTGTAGGCTCGGCCCGGGCCTCCTTCAAGATAAACTTAAAATCTCTGGCTAAAATCGGGCTGGGCTACCTGAAGGCGGTCCGGACTATCTACCGGGTGGTCCGCCAGGAAAAGGCCGACCTGGTCCATATCAATTCCATGAAGGCCGGGCTGTACGCCGCCCCGGCAAGCTGGCTGGCCCGCAAACCGGTTGTTTGGGACTTTAAGGACCTGGTTATAGATGAGTTTTACAGCCCGCGCCTGCGCCGGATTGTCCTGCTCTGGCTGCGGCTTTTCGTCAAAAAGGTCATTGCCAACAGCCAGGCCATCCGGGACGAACTGGTCCGCCGGGGCATTCCGGGCGGCAAAATCGAAGCGCTCCCTAACGGCCTGGACCTGACCCGCTTTAAGGTGGAGCTAAAGTCCCAGCAAACGGCCCTGGCCGAACGGCTGGGCCTGCCGCGCGAGGCCGAACTGGTGACTATAATCGGCCGGTTGGCGCCCTGGAAAGGCCATAAAGTCTTTCTTGAAGCGGCTGCCCTGGTCAAACAGGCCCGGCCCAGGGCCCAGTTCCTGGTAGTCGGGGATATCGGGTTCGACCCGCCTTCTTACCGGGATAGCCTGGTCGATCTGGCCCGGCAACTGGGCCTGGCGGACGACACCCACTGGCTGGGCTTTCGAGCGGACCAGGCGGAATTGATTGCGGCTTCCGATGTAATAGTCCATAGCTCGATTCTGCCCGAGCCGCTGGGCCTGACCCCTATCGAGGCCCAGGCGCTGGCGACCCCGGTAGTAGCCGCCGCCGCCGGGGGCTGCCTGGAAACCATCGAGGATGGCGTAACCGGCCTGCTTTACCCGATGGGCGACGCAAAAGCCCTGGCCGGGGCCGTAATCAGGCTGTTAGAAGACCCTGCCCTCCGGGCAACCATGGGCCAGGCCGGCCGGAAGCGCGTGGAAAGACTGTTTGATTTGCGCGATAACGCTCGCAAGGTTGAAGCAATTTACAGCGAGTTGCTCGGCTCAAAGTGGCGATAAAGAATACCTGGCAGCATTCGCTGCTTCAGATAAAGGTTAGAAATGGCCCTTACTACGGTTTCCGAGGCAAAAGTTGCCCTGCTGCACGACTACCTGGTCGATAACGGCGGAGCCGAACGGGTGGTGGAAGTTTTCCAGGAAATATTCCCGGCGGCCCCGCTCTATACCTCGTTGTACGCGCCGCCAACCACCCTGGACTCGTTTGCCGGAAAATCTATCCGGACTTCCTTTTTGCAGCGATTTAAACTCAATAAACGCAATTACAAATGGGTCCTGCCGGTCTATCCGTTTGCTTTTGGCAGTTTCAATTTAGCTGAATTCGATATCCTGCTGAGCAGCACCACCAGTTTCGCCAAAGGTGTTCGCAAAAAGGACGATACCTGCCATTTCTGCTTTATGCATACCCCGACCCGTTTTATCTGGCTGTACGATAAATACGTGGAACAGGAAAACTTTAAGGGAGTTAAGAAGCTGGCCCTGGACACTTCGCTGCCGTTCCTGCGCCGCTGGGATTATAAGGCCGCGCAGAAAGTGGATTACTTTATTGCCAACTCTCATAATTGCCGCCAGCGCATCGAAAAATTCTACCGGCGCGAGGCAACAGTTATTCATTCCCCGATTGACGCCAGCCGCTTCGAACCGGCGGCGGAAATTGATGATTACTTCCTGGTAGTTTCGCGCCTGGTGCCCTATAAACGGCTGGATTTAGCCGTGTCAGCCGCCGCCATGACCGGCAAACCCTTAAAGGTAGTCGGTACGGGGGTAGACCTGGACCGCTTAAAGCGGCTGGCCGGACCCGATACCAAGTTTTTGGGCCGGGTGGACGACCGGGAATTAACGCAGTTGTACCGCCGCTGCCAGGCCCTGATCTTTCCCGGCGAGGAAGATTTCGGCCTGACGCCCCTGGAAGCGATGGCAAGCGGCCGCCCGGTGATCGCCTACCGGGCCGGAGGCGCCCTCGAAACTGTCATTGATGGGGAAACCGGGCTGTTTTTTGACGAGCAAACCGTGACCAGCCTGGCGGCCGTAATGCAAAATTTTATACCTGAGAACTTCCGGACCCAACGGCTCAGAGAGTGGGCCGGGAGCTTCGATAAAGAGCAATTCAAACAAAAGCTTGGCGCTTTTATGGAAAATAAATATGCCGAGTTCCAGGCCCGCCCGGCGGCTAAAGCGGTCCCGGTTTAGCCACGGTCAACCTGTCAGTTTCTGACTGACCGTACTGCTAGTAAAAGGTTTACAGCAGTTGCGTAGTAAAAAATGGTTGTGTTGCAAAAAATATGGTTATAGGAAAAAGGGTCGCGATAAACCGGGGAAATGAGAGGATTAAGCCATATTATTGAGAAATTTGGCTTGGCGTAATTCACAGCTTTCGGGTGCAAAATTTGATGCTTTCAACTCAGAAAGGGCTTTTGGATAGGCCGGGTTTTTATCCACAATTATAACTATAGGGGTTACTGTATGGGCAGCGCCTAGAGTTTTACGAAAGAAGCGGTTGGCGGCAGCAGCATCCCTGGTGGTAGAAAGCATAAATTCGAGCGTGTTACCTTCTGAATCCACCGCCCGGTACAGGTAAGTCCAAATTTTCTCAATTTTGATAAATGTTTCAACGGTCCGCCACGAGTCATTGGTGGCTTTAACCGGCTTGATGATGCCGCCATTTGAAGAGGTTAAGAGGATCCAAAGCTAGCAGCTCACTTTCAATTAGGAACAAAAAGAATAAATTTAAGCTACCCTATTAGACCATCTCCTTTTTTGCAACACAACCCTATTAAGTGTTAAAGACAGGAGTTTTTCACAAAAATGTAGTAAACTATGCCTTATGCACAAGTGGGATTCTTTAATAAAACTAATAACTACCAGGATAAAGGTATAGCGAACATGCCATGGATTGAACTGAAACTAAAGGGCGCTTTTATTTACGAATTGGAACCTTTTATGGATAACCGGGGGTTTTTTGCCCGGACCTTTTCCACCGAAGACTTAAAGGAAACCGGATTAAACCCTAAAGTTGCCCAATGCAACCTGGCGTATAACTACAAAAAAGGCACCCTGCGCGGTATGCACTTCCAGATTGAACCGGCTACCGAAGTCAAACTGGTCCGGACCACTCGCGGCGCTATCTATGACGTGATTATAGACCTCCGGCCCGAATCGCCGACTTATTTGCAGCACGTGGGGGTGGAACTGAGCGCCGAAAACCGGCGGACCCTCTATGTACCCGAAATGTTCGCGCACGGTTACCAGACCCTGACCGATGACGCCGAAGTTTTTTACCAGGTCAGCCACGATTACGCGCCCCAGTATGCCCGTGGCTACCGCTATAACGACCCGGCTTTCAATATTGAATGGCCCTTGCCGGTGACCGAGATTTCCGAAAAAGACCGGAACTGGGCCAGTTTCGAGGTTCCCTGCCTGTAAGAGAGCCGGTTTTCGGTCCCGGCCGGTCAACACAATAACGCGAAAGGCACGTCATGACCTCCGGCCGCTTACAGCCCGGCGATGATAAATCAGCCGCTTTCCTAGACCAGACCGGCCAGGCCATGTACCCCTTTATCACCGAGTTATACCCGATTTGCCGCAGTATCACCGGCAGCGGCTTTCGCGAAACCCTGCGCGGGATTGACCGGCATATTCCGATGGAAAATGTCCTGAAGTTCAGCGGGGCTCCTTACAAAATTGTGGGTTTTTACCCGTTTGGCTATGACGAGCGGCAGTATTGCTCGCCCGGTTTTAACCTGCCGGCCGGCTGCTTCATGCGCTCCCGGCACGGCCATTACTCCGAGTAGCACACCTCGGCGGACAACCTGGCTTTTGTACAGCCGCCCTACCTGGCCGCCTCCTTCGCCCGGTGCCTGGAAGCTCTATTGGTCCTGGAGAACAACCGGCGCTACCTGAACCTGACCCCCAAAGGCGAACCCCAGCCAGGCAAACGCGGCCTGTACCGGGCGATTGGCGGGGCTTCCAACGAAAAGATGAGCGAAATGGCCCTACTGTGGGTCCTTAATTTAGTCGATGGACAGCACAGTTTGCTGGACATCTCTAACCGCTCAGGCTTACCGTTCGAAACAGTCCGCCAGGCCGCCGAAGTTACCGACATCAATATAAGGTCATTCCACAAGTTTGAGTGAGTAGATACTGCTGCCGGTATAAAGCTATAGCCCTGTAAATAGATTTCAGTTTTTAATGTACGCACAAAAAAGCCCGGGCCAAATTGGTCCGAGCTAAATAGGTCCAGCTAAAAAATGTTACTTCAAGGTTTTTCGTTAGCCAGTCAGGTGCTTTCGCCCAGGCCTGGCAGGACATTAAAGCCAGACGGGCAACCACCCTCAGGGTAACCGGTGGTGCGTCCGGTACTCTAGCGTGTCTTGCTCTTACTGAATCTGCTCATTACCAGCCCGGCAATGAGCATGTTAGCCAGCAGTAAAGCCAGGGCAATAAATTTCCAGCCGTTATCCGCGTCTGCCTGCGGGCTGCCGGTGCCGGTATTGGGCAGGCCGGGTACAACCCCTACCGGGGCGGCGTTGAAGTCGTTAACCGCCGAGGGAGCGACCGTAGGCGCTTTGCCGCTATTACCTACGGCGGCAGGCTGGGTCGTAGTCGCATTCTGGCCCGGATCGACCGTAGTAGGCCCGGCAGTCTGTCCGTAGGCAACACCCCAACTGGTACTCAACGAGGCTAAAAGCATAATTACCAGCAGCCCGGCTACCATAAAGCTACCCAGCGCAACTCGAAAGCCTTTGTTATTAGCTAATTGTGAATTCATAGTGCTACGTGTACTCCTTACCTGATTTAACGAAGATAGTTCTGGCAAATCGTTTAGCTAAAGTACCCGGGTTAGCAGTTAGCTGCTACTGTGTAAACCCCTATGGATATGCTGTTTTTGAAGGCTTGCTAAAAATTGAAATTTTTTAATCTATATAAAATTTAACATACAATTAGAATATAAGCAAGTAAAAACCCCAAATTGGCTAGCCCAAAAGTCCTGAACTGGCTTAAATGCCGGTTAATTCAGTTAATAAAATTTAATAACTATAGCAGGAATAGTAAAAGGAAATATAGGAAAATTAACGGGCCTGTTTAAAAGCCAGGTCGCGGTTTAGTTGTTCCGTCCACTGCTGCGAGAAACCCGGCCAGGTAACCTTTACGGTCAGGGGTGTAGCCCGGCTACCGGCCTGCTTTTGCACATCAAGACGGTAGGCCGGTTTCTCCGGCAGCGCGCCCGGTAAAATGTAATTGAGAGTAACAGTAACAGTTTCGCCTGGCGGCACAACCAGTTGCGAAGCAAAGAAGGTCAGGTTGTTTTCCTGGCCGGTAGCCGGTGGGTCATCCGCCGGGAACCCATTGCTATTCAATAAACGGCTGCCTGCCGGAACATACACCCGCAAGTAATTCCAGTAACAGCCATTCATCATACTTTCGTAACTGGAGTCGTACTTGATAATTTTAACGCATTCACCGGCGGTAGTGCCTTCCCGGACCCCGGCCTTATTGGTATAGGTCAGCGTCAGGCTGGCGAAAAGGCTGGCACCGGGGCCGCCGCTGCTGAACTGGTAAGCGGCTTTGCGTTCGACATTCGGGCTGACTTTATTAAAACCGACATTGCTATCTACCAGCATCAGGTAGTCATTAAGGTTGTAGCCGGAGTCAGCGGCGGGCGGCGGGAGCTGAGCGCCCGCCAGGTTGCGCTGGCTGAGCTGCTTTTGCAGGTCAGGGTTAGTGGAATAAATTTGCAGGTGCTTTTCGGTAACAGCCTGGCCCAGCGAAGTAGCCACTTTAATAAAGTCGCGCGCGGAAGCGCCGTTTAACTTGCCGAGTAATCCGGTCAGGACTACGCCCATAAAAGCCTTGCGCTGGTGCCACCACTCGCCATTTTGGACCGTGCCGGGCGGCAGGTAGTAGAAACGCAGCCGCTCTTCAAAGTTTTCGGCGGTAAGCCGCTCATTGTAAGAAGGCAAATCCAGCGGCCCAAGGGCTTCAAAAAGATAGGCGACCGCCCGGCTGTCTACCGCCAGCACATTATCAACGGCCCGGCCCTGGTGCAACTGGTAAAGCTCGGCCACCTTACGGGCCGAAGTCGGGAAATCGGGCCACCAGTTAGCGTCCCGCAGCAAAAACTGACCGGCTTTCATGTAATGGGCAAGCGGGGCCGGGGGCGTTTCCGGTTTTACAGCCTGGTTATCCACCCCATAGCTGTCCGAAAAATCCGACAGGGAAAGTTTGCCTTTATCCAGGGTCAGCAGCCCAACCGCGCTGATAAAACCGCCGGTAGCCCGCAATTCATCACTATTCTCAATCAAGGTCAGGTAACTGACCGGTTTATCCGTACCCAGGACCGCAGGCAGGAGCGGCGGCAGTTCGCGGGCCAGTTGCAAGCCATCCCGGAGGGCCGGTAACTGCTGGTCAAGCTGGTCAACCGCTTTGCGGGTCTGGTCCAGCCCCAGCCTGGAACGGTCCAGCCCGGCCCGGCGGTCCGCAATCTCGGCCAGTAAAATCGAAGCCTGGTTGAAATTGGCCTGCGCTTCGGGCCGGGCCAGGGCCAGGGCCGCCTGGGTCAGTTTGCCGCTGGCGGTGCTGCCCGCCGGGCCGGAAGTCGGAGCATTCGGGTCAAAAGCGGCCAGGGCCGGGCTGGCACCATCCAGGACCAGCACCCCACTTTTAGCGGTCTTTTCGGCTATCTCCAGGAAGCCCGGCAGTTGCGAAAGGTCGTAACCGGGGCCGGGCAGCCAGCCGAACAGCGGCAACACCAGCGCGACCGGCCCGGCCGCTTCGCGGGCCTGGCGGAAGTCCTTTTCCCCGGCGCTCAGTTCCTGTTTGAGCTTATCGAGCGTAGCCAGGTTAAGCGAGGCGCTATCGTTCCTGGCCTGGTCAACGGCCGCCTGAAAATGGGCGGTGCCGCTGGTAATATGGCTGCGGACCGCGTTAAAAGTGAAAAAACCGTACAGGCCCAGCAGTAGCAAAACCAGCGTGACCGCGGGCAGCGCAAAACGCCAGCGCCAGAAGCGGCGCGGGCTGGCGGTTTTCTTCAGTTCAGGGGGCTTTGCCTCAGAGGTAGCCGCAATTGTAGTTCCGGTTCGGCTTTCCGGTGCAGGGCCGTTACCCGGTTTTTGCTCAAGCATATAAGGTCTAAAGAATGGCGCAGTTGGTTTTTAACCGGTAATCTGGCAGCTACCGGATGAGTTACAGGTACTACATCCCAGGATAACAACCCTGGGTCTTAAATGGGCCTTACAAAGGTAGAATGTAACCCGGGGCTCCGGGCCGGACTTCCTAAAACTTAATAGCTATAGCGCTAAAATTAAGTTATAGTATTATTGTAACATATAGAAATAGTTATGTATTGAGGCCGGGTTAGTTTTAATAGCAAACTTTGGCTATTATTATAATGGACAAAACTTCAATTAAAGCAATTTTCTTAAAAGGGCTTTTTAAGCGCCTTTTTACACTTATTAGCGCTATCTCCTACCTGAAACCGGCCATAAGTAGATGAGCGAGCGCATAAAGGCCGCCGTAGTCGTGCCAGCCTACCAGGCCGCCGCGACTTTAGCCGAGTGCCTGGACAGCCTGGTAAGCCAGCGATTGCCGGATTGGTTGGGACTGGAAATTATTGTCGTGGACGACGGTTCGAGCGACCACACGGCCCAGGTCGCCCGGCGCTACCAGGGACAGGGCGTCCGGTTAATGCGGACCGGACGCCAGGGCGCGGCGGCGGCGCGCAACACCGGGGTAAGCGCCGCCGGGCCAGACTGCCGGATTATTTTGTTTACCGACTCGGACTGCCTGCCCGCCCCGGATTGGGCAGCCTGCCTGGTAAGTACGCTGCAAGCGGCTGCGCCCGGAGTGGCCGGGATAAAAGGCGCTTACGGCGTCCGGCAGCGTTCAGCGGTCGCCCGCTTTTCGCAACTGGAGTTTGAAGAACGCTATAACCGCTTCCGGCAGCGCCAGACCCAACCCGACTTCGCGGATACTTATTCGGCGGCCTACCGGCGCGAACTGCTGACCGCGCAGCCTTTTGACGAGAGCCTGCCCGGCGCGATAGTCGAAGACGCCGAGCTGGGCTGGCGGCTGCGCCAGGCCGGGTACAGCTTCCAGTTCGAACCGGCCGGGATAGTCTATCACCGCCACCCGGAGAATATAGGCAAATATTTCAGGCGTAAATTCCGCATCGCGCACTGGCGGGTATCTATTTACCGCCGCTATCCCGGCCAACTGCCCGCCGATAGCCATACTTCCCAGGGCGCCAAAGGCCAGATGGTACTGCTGGCGGCGATTTTATTAAACCTGGGGTTGTGGTCGGCCAGCCGGATACCGCGGCTGCTAAAGCGTCCGGCAATCAAAGCGGGACATTGGTTCGGTCTGGCCGGTCTGGCCGGTCTGACCGGTTTACAACTGAGTTTCGGGCCTTTTATAGGGCGGGCCAGGCAGGCCGGGGGTCTAAAGCTGGCCCTGACAAGCTGGCTGATGTTAAATTTACGGGTTGCGGCTTACAGCCTGGGAGCGGGCCTGGGTCTGGCGGAATTGTTCTGGAGAAAACGGCAGAAGAATGAAAAAGAGACCCGTACCGGCCAATAAACAATACCTGTGGGCCTGGCTGGGCGGGTGCCTGGTCGCGGCAGCGCTGGCCGGGTGGGGTCTGGCTTCTTTCCTGGGACAGCCGGGCGCCGCGCCGCCGGGACCGGTCAATCAAACCGGCTACCGTCCCCTGGTAGGTACGCCCTCCGTCACAGCCGTACATGGCAAGCCCGGCCTGACCACGCCGGGACCGGCCACCGGCCCGGACGACCGGACGCAAAGCCCGGTCCCGGCTACTTCTAACTCGCAAACCGCCCCGGCAGCGGCGGGCGCCATAGACGAACGCTACGGCTTGATCGTAACCGGGCTGGTAAATGAAGCCGATAAAATCGCCAGCCTCAACCGGACGCTTGAACTCAGCCAGGCCCGCTGGTGGTACCAATACACGCCGGACCGTCCGGCCAACCTTAAACCGGATACCCGGCAGATATATATGGTCAGGACCTGGCACGGCGGAATGGCCGGTGAAAACTTCAAAGGCTGGATGCAGTTCGTACAGGAGACCGCCCGGTTTAACAGGCCGACTTACTGGCTGATCGGGAATGAGCCGAATACGCCCGGCCAGGATGACACGACCCCGGAAGCTTACGCCGCAGCGCTCCACGAAGCGAACCGGTTAATCCGGGCCACCGACCCCCAGGCGACTATCATCGGGCCGAACATCTTGAATTTTGACGACACTTGCCGGGCCTGTCCCGGCTTTACTTCCGGCCGGGCCTGGCTGGAGCAGGTCCGCAAAATTTACCGGGACCGCTACCAGGCCGAGTTACCCTTTGACGTCTGGTCTATCCACACCTACAATTTGAACTGGGAAAAGCTGCCTTTGATTGACCAGGCCCAGGATGCGCGCCAGCTGGAAGCTTTCCGGGCTTACCTGGATAGCACCCCGGCCACCAGGGATAAACCAATCTGGCTGACCGAATTTGGGGTAGTCTGGGGTTATGACGGCCTGGAATGGCAGAAAGACGCCCGCGGGGCCTGGACCGCCTTGCCGCGCGGCACCTACCGCCAGGATTTGCTTGAGAAGTACCTGACCGGCAGCCTGGACTGGCTGGATAATAATGCCGCCCGGCTGAAAATCGAGCGCTGGTTCCTGTTTACCAGTTATGGGGAAGCGGAAGGTTTTTCCAGAACCTTTGGCGGTATTGCCCTGTTCGACAGCAGTTCACCGGCTGCCAACCTGACCGGCTTTGGCCGGATTTACAGTGAACGTATTAAAAACCCACCCGCCAGGCGTTGAGAAAAGTTCAGTTTGTAACCTGAATTATCTACAAAGTAGCGAACCAACCGGCGATACGGCAAGACAAAAGAAAAGGTTTGAACCTGAACAACACCAACAACCAGGATAACAACGTAAGTCCTAACCCGCTGCCGGACGGTCAAAACTTGTCCGGCAGCCCGCTCATAACCGGGCTAACTGAAAGCCAGTCCGGTGTACCGGGAAATCCCGCGACCGGGGCGGCAGGCCCCACCTCGGCCTCGCCCCACCTTAAACTAACTTTGAAACAGGTCACCTGGCGCAGCCTGCGCCTGGCAGCCGTCGGTCTGGTGCTGGTCCTGATGCTCTGGGCCCTATACCAGAACCGGGACGAGCTGTGGCAGGCCCTTAACCGGGCGCACTGGGGCTGGTTAAGCCTGGCCCTGGCGCTTAACCTGGCCGGTTCGCTGGTTTACGTGGCAGTCTGGGAGAGTTGCGCCCGGCAGTTGCAGGCCAAAGGAAAGCTGGCCGGCACCCTGATAGCCCTGTCAATGGCCGGGGCGGCCCGTTATCTGCCCGGCGGTATCTGGCCGGTCGCCGGGCTGGTATATTTCGCGCCTGAGATTGGCCTGCCGCGCCGCCAGGTGCCGGTCCTGGCCCTACTTTCCCAGCTTGTCCACCTGATAGCGGCCGGGCTGGCCGCTATTCTCAGCCTGGGTTTGCTGCTCTGGCTTATTCCTGGAGTCGGGACCGTCACCATCTGGCTAGCCGCCCTGGTGGGACTGGTCTTTGGCCTGGGCGCAATCGTTCTCTTGCCGCGCTATATCGCGCCGCTTTTCCCGTCACTTTCGGCCCTTATCCGCTCGATAAAGCTCAGGCGGACGGCCCTGTATTCGCTGCTGTTCTGGCTGATTAACGGGTTGCGGCTGTGGACGATGGTACTGGCGTTCGGGCTATCCGGCGAGGCAATGGTGCTGTACCTGGTCTGCGCCGGGGCGGTTACAACAATTCTATCGGCGCTTTTCTTTTTTATACCGCTGGGTTTAGGCGTGGTGGAATTCAGCCTGGGCTGGTGGCTGGCTCAGATCATGCCCTGGCACATGGCGCTGGCGGTGGTTGCGCTCAACCGGCTGCTAAGAACCCTGAACGATTTCTTTTACTTTGGGGTCGGGCTGGTCCTGGTGCGGCTACGCCGGCGGCATCAGCCGGGTAAAAACCACTAAACGCTGGTTATAATTTTGCGAGGCCCGGTCAAAAGTCCCGCCACAGGTTATCAGGTTCAGCCGCGCTTCGTCGGAAGGCCCAAAGATTTTCTGCAATGGCGCATTATTGTAAATATAAACCTGCTTTTCCAGCACTTCAAAAGTCAGCTGTTTCCCGGCTGGGTCGGTCAGAATAACCTTATCACCCGTTTTTAATTTATCGAGGTCCCAGAAAACCGCTTTAGTACCAGGCGCGTCCAGGTGCCCGGCAATGACGGAGTTACCCGCGTCACCCGGCCGGTAACCGCCGTTGCCAAACCAGGCGGTATTCCAGATATTTTTCGGCACGTCCATCAGGCCGTCACTGGTTACCCCTACGCGCTCGACGTAAGTATCAATATTTATAGCCGGTATCTTTATTTTGGCCGGGATAAGGAAATTTGCCGGTTTAGGACCGGGCGTTGGCGTTGGCGTGGTCGTGGGTGCCGCCGCTGTCGCCTCCGCTACGGCAGTTGTGATGGCAGCAGCAGTGGTTGGTGGGACGGTCGCGGTGGGACGGGCCGGGACAACCACCGGGGAACTGGTCGGCTGTGGGGTGGGTTCGGCTGGGCCAATCGGTAAAGGTGTAACCGGGGCCGCGACAGCGGTCAACTGGGCGCCCTTTTCAAACACGAGGTTGGACGGTTCCACTGGTTTGGCCGGACTTGCTGCTAAGGCGACTATCGCAATCAAAATTATGCCAGCTAAAGCCAGCCCCAGGACAATATAACCTTTACGCGACATACTCGACCGTGTTCCTTCTTCTTGTATACAACTCTCGTACTTAAAATTTGTAACGCTGCTAAAACCTTCGCATTATAGCATAGGCCTGTTTTGCCTCATACGGACGCTGGGCCGCTCTTTACTGGCCCTGTTTTAAGGGCAAGAGGAGCATTTCTCCCGGGCCTATTATAACTTCAAAATCATCATAGCTAATACCTTTGCTATTTATTAACACTACCTATACACAAAACCATTGACATATCAACGATATGAGTTAAAATATCTATATACGTTGATATGTCAATGATTAGTTAAACGCAGACGCAGACTTATATTTCAATCAATCATTGAAGGTTGCTTTTAAAAAACTTTGGGACTTGTGCCGGTGGTTATCTATCCTGGAAGACCGGCGCATAGCAGGCAATGCGGAAATTTAAAAAGGGAAATCAGGTAGTATTATATGAATCAGGATCCAAACCATACTAAAGAGACCGGGCAAATTCAGCCGGACGTCAAATCGGAAAATAAAGCTTTAATATTAGGCCTTTCCGGCATTATTTTAAGTATTCTGCTGGCCGCGCTCGACCAGACCATTGTCGGCACGGCTATGCCCCGGATTGTCGAGGAACTGCAAGGTTTCTCGCTGTTCTCGTGGGTTACCACTGCCTATTTGCTGACCTCCACAGCGACTATACCAATCGCCGGTAAGCTCGGCGATATGTTTGGCCGCAAATGGCTGATGCTGGCGGCGGTAGTCATTTTCCTGCTGGGTTCAATCCTGAGCGGCGCAGCACCCAGCATGATCTGGCTGGTAATTTTCCGGGGTATCCAGGGAATCGGGGCTGGGGCGCTGATGTCCAACGCCTTCGCGGTAATCGGTGACCTTTTTCCCAGTTCGGCCAAACGCGCCAAATGGCAGGGGTTTATCGCCGCCGCTTTTGGTATGGCTTCGGTCTTTGGCCCGGCCCTTGGCGGCTTCATCACGGATAACCTGAACTGGCGCTGGGTGTTTTACGTCAATATGCCGGTCGGGCTGGTCGCTCTGGTGGCCCTGGTCTTTACCTTACCGAACAAACCCGGCGCGGGCCGCCGCAAGATTGATTGGTTGGGTTCGGCCACTATCATCGGCGCGGTGGTCAGCCTGTTACTGGCCCTGACCTGGGGCGGCCAGAAAGAACCGCACGGTTATGCCTGGGCCAGCCCGCAAATCCTCGGCCTGTTCCTGGGAGCGCTCGTTCTGACCGCCTTGTTCATTAAAATAGAGCTTAAAGTCGCCGAGCCAATCTTACCGATGCATCTTTTTAAGGTTAAAGCTATCCGCTCGGTCGGGCTTATCAGCCTGAGTATCGGCGCGGTGATGCTCGGCACCAGCCTATATATTCCCCTGTTCGTCCAGGTAGTAATGGGCCAATCGGCTTCCGGTTCGGGAGCGATTATGACGCCTTTGTCGCTGTCGGTAGTTTTCGCCAATATTTTGACCGGGCAGTTCATCGGGCGCATCGGTATCTTGAAAGTGCCTTTCTTTACCGGGGCCGCTTTTTTAATAACCGGCATCGGCTTACTGATGACCTTAACGGCTTCGTCCCCGCTCTGGGAGGTAGTAGTCTTTATGATTATCCTGGGAGCCGGTATGGGTATGATTATGCCGACTATGACCATTGCGGTCCAGGAATCAATCGAGCGCAAGGACCTGGGCGTAGGCACTTCAACAGTACAGTTCTTCCGCTCGATTGGCAGCACGGTCGGCGTAGCCCTGGTGGGAACCTCGGTAATTAACTCCTATAGCGCTAACCTTAACGAACTTCCAGTGGTTAAGAGCCTACCGGCCCCGGCCCAGGCGCTGCTCCAGGAACCCCAGAACCTGATCAATGCCCAACTGGTTTCTTCGTTACCGGGACAGGTCATCAGCGCGGTCCAGGGTGCCCTGGCCCACGCTATCCATAACGGGTTCCTGATAACCCTGATTGTGGGCGCGATACTGGTGGTGGGAGTGTTCATGATGCCAAGCATCGTGGTTAAAAGCGCCCACTCGGTTAAAGCGGAAGCTTTGAAACAGGACGCCGCCGGTAAAGCCTTGTCCGATGCCGGGACAGCCGGGGTATAACAACCGGCGCTGTATCACAGGCCAAACCCCGGCTAAAGTCTCTTAAACCGGAAAAACAAATTTAAAAGTAAAACAGCCACTTACAAGGTGGCTGTTTTTAATCCCGGCGCTTTTGCCAAACTTGTCATTAAAAGATAACCGTAATAGAATATATGTATTAAAATTTTCTCAATGCTACAGGATGTAATTCAAATTCGAGAAAGATCAAGGATAGACAGTTGAGCGAACAAACACCCGCTTTGGTCCCGGTTGAAGAGCGCCAGGTAGACTTCTACGGCGACGATATTACCGCCGCACTGGTCGAAACTAGCACCCAGGAAACAATCTATGTGCCGCTCCGGCCGCTGTGCGAATACCTTGGGCTTGATTGGTCCGCCCAGCTGCAGCGCCTCAAGCGCGATGCCGTCCTCTCCGAATTACAGGGTGTGGTTATAATAACCACTCCTTCCGGCGGTCCCCAGGAGATGGTTTGCCTGCCGCTGGAATACCTCAACGGCTGGCTCTTTGGTATTAACCCGACCAGGGTTAAACCGGCCTTAAAAGACAAGGTCATACGGTATCAAAAAGAGTGTTATAAAGCCCTGGCCCAATACTTCCAGGGTGAAACGCTGGCCGACCGCCCGGCGCCCGCGCCCAGCACCGGGCTGGCCCAGATACGCGACCTGGGGTTGGCAATCGCTCAAATGGCCGAGCAGCAGATGGCGCTGGAGCTTAACGTTAACCGGGCCCACAGCCGCCTGGACCTGGCCGCCCAATCCTTCAAGGCCCTGGACCAGCGCGTTACCGGCCTGGAGAAACGCTTGAACCCGGCTGCCCTGATAACCGATGAGCAGGCTGCCGAAGTCTCCCAGGCGGTTAAGGCCCTGGCGGATTATCTCAAAAGCAAAGACAGCAGTAAAAATCATTACCAGGCGGTCTTTAGCGAGATGTACCGGCGCTTTGGCGTTAGCAGCTACAAGAATATTAAGGCCGACCAGTTC
>JAQBPB010000125.1 GCA_028287745.1 Chloroflexota bacterium | reverse complement strand
TTGCAGAACTTTACCAGGTACAAAAAGGACCGGCAGCCGCACAATAACAGGGCAGGCTGCCGGTCCTTTCATTGGGCCAGGCCCGATTTTTGACTAATCCTTTAGAAGCGCCTGGACTTCCGGCTCGCTGATGCTGATTACTTTGGTCCGGAACTTTTCACCGGCCTCACCGGCGAGGGCGGCGATAATCTTTCCAACCGGAGTAGCGGTAGAAAGCTGGCCGCTGGCGTGGTAATTATGGAAGATTGTAGCCAGTTCCTGGCCGATTTTTTCGGTCGGCTGGCTGCGAATATCGGTCTGCATGGCCGTGTCCACGATGCCGGGATAGAGGCTGATTACGCTAATGCCGGTATCGGCCACTTCGCCACCAAGCTGGCGGCTAATCATATCCAGGCCCGCTTTGGTGGTCGAATAAGCCCCGGCCCGGGCCATCGGGAAGGTCGCCGCGCCAGAAGAAATATTGATAATTCTGCCCCAGTTATTCTTCAGCATCGAGGACAAAACCGCCCTGGCCAGCCGGAAAGGGGCAATCAGGTTGACATTAACGGCCTGAGTCCACTCGGCCGGGTCAATTTCCCAGCTAGGGCCGAACGGCCCGGCAATAGCCGCGTTATTGATAAGAATGTCCACAGGGCCAAGTTCCGCTTCGACCCGGCTGACAAGCCCTTCGATTTCTTCCAGGTTAGAAAGGTCAAAACTGATACCCAGGCTGGTACCACCAAGCTCTTTGATCTGGGCCGCTACCTTATCGATTTCGGCCTGGCTACGGGCCACCAGGGCCACTTTAATGCCTTGCCGGGCCAGTTCCAGGGCTACCGCTTCTCCAATACCACGTCCCGCGCCTGTTACCAGGGCTACCTTAGGGCTGTACTCCGTCATAAATATTTCTCCTGATTTAATTTAACTTTTTGATTCAAGTTGCAGGTTAATCCAATTGGATTATTAAGCAGTTATCCAAAGTATTGACTACAGGGTAGCTTCAACCGGCCAGACTTGTCAATTTATACCGGGGTTTAACCCAACGTAATGAACTTGTGCAAATTACCCAATCCGGTTAATGTAAATTAAGGCTAATTTACATTGACGGCTTGAGTTATTCTAGCTATGCTAAGGTATCTTCTCAACAAAATTCAGTTTCTGGCTTGATAGATAAACTTATAATAATTTTGGTTTCAACTAGACTTATTACAAAGTGGTATTGCAAATCTGACACAAACTACTCCTCGTTACCCTTTAAGCTCGCAAACTCTCGTCACCCGTTACCCGTTACCCGTTACTACGTCATTTCCATATAAGCAAAGATGCTTGCAAATAAAGAAAATACTTCAGACAAGCAATCCACTTTTTGCAACATGTTTTGGATTGCCCTGGAACAGGAGGAAAAATGAGACAATTTTTTCAGTTCTTATTGTATGCCAAAAAATCCAGCCGTCTGGCCGGGTTGGTCTGTCTGACTTTACTGGCAACTTTGCTGCTGGCCGCCTGTGGTGACTCAACCGCGACCCCGGCGGCGGTAGCCACGACTGCCCCGGCGGTCACTACCGCTTCGATTACCAGCGCCGTTACTTCAGCGGCTTCAGCGTCCGGTTCTCCCGCGGCGACTTCCGGCACCATCAAGGTTGGTATTTTGCACTCGTTGAGCGGCACTATGGCAATCAGCGAGGTATCGGTCAAAGACGCTACTGTAATGGCAATTGACGAGATCAATGCCAAGGGCGGGGTGCTGGGCAAAAAACTTGAAGTAGTGATTGAAGACGGGGCCAGTGACTGGCCGACCTTCGCTGAAAAAGCCAAGAAATTGATCCAGCAGGACAAAGTGGCGGTAGTTTTCGGCTGCTGGACTAGCGCCAGCCGCAAATCGGTCCTGCCGGTCTTTGAAAGCCTCAAGGGGCTGCTGTTCTACCCTGTCCAATACGAGGGCCTCGAACAGTCACCCAATATCTTCTATACCGGCGCTACCACCAACCAGCAAATTGTCCCGGCGGTAGATTATCTGTTAAGCCAGGGCAAGAAAAAGATTTACCTGCTTGGTTCGGACTATGTCTTCCCGCGTACCGCCAACACCATTATCAAGGCCCAGCTTAAAGCAAAGGGCGGCACCCTGGCCGGTGAGGAATACACTCCCCTGGGTGCGACTGAATACAGTACCGTCCTTAGTAAAATCAAGGCCGCTCAACCGGATGTGATCTTTAATACCCTGAACGGCGATAGTAACGTGGCTTTCTTCAAGCAGTTTAAGGATGCCGGGTTTACTGCCCAGAGCTTGCCGGTCCTGTCGGTAAGTGTGGCGGAAGACGAAGTACGCGGCATCGGGATTGAAAATATCCAGGGCCATTTAACGGCCTGGAATTACTACCAAACCACCGATACGCCGGAAAACACCAGGTTTGTGGCGGCTTACAAGGCTAAATATGGTGACAAACGCGTGACGGACGATCCTATCGAAGCGGGCTATTTCGGGGTATATCTCTGGAAATTGGCTGTGGAGAAAGCCGCTTCCACCGACGTGGAGAAGGTTAGGGCGGCCGCGAAAGGGATTGAATTTGCCGCCCCGGAGGGCACCGTTAAGATTGACGGCGATACCCAGCACACCTATAAAAAGGTCCGAATCGGCAAGATCAGGGCGGATGGCCTGATTGACGAGGTTTACAGCACACCAGACCCGGTCAAGCCGGACCCCTACCTCAAATCGTACGATTGGGCGGCCAGCCTGCCCAAGCAGTAAAGAGGTGTAGAGCAAAAGGGGAAAAGTAAAAGGCTGTGCTGGCAAAATTGGTCCAGATAATAACCTGGGCCAATTTTGCCGGTTTCTCACCACTGATACTTAGCCGTTCACCGGTTCTTGTTACACGTTCCAGTTTAACGGACGAAAAGGAGGGTTTGACACTGGACGAGTTATTATCACAGGCTTTTAATGGGCTGAGCCTGGGTTCGGTCCTGTTGTTGATTTCGTTGGGCCTGGCATTTTCTTTTGGGTTGATGAACGTAATCAACATGGCCCACGGGGAATTTATTATGGTAGGGGCCTACACCACCTACCTGTTGCAGCAAATACTGGCCCCGGCCCTGGGTGGGGTATCCGGCGGCCTAACCTTCCTAATCTCCATCCCGGTAGCCTTTCTGGCCGCCGGGCTGCTTGGTTTTTTGCTGGAAAATACCCTCATCCGATTTTTGTATGGCCGCCCGCTGGATACTCTCCTGGCTACCTGGGGTGTCGGGCTGGTCCTACAACAGTTGGCCCGCACAATTTTTGGGGCACCAAATGTCCAGGTTGTCAGTCCGGGCTGGCTGAGCGGCGGGTTTAGTCCTTTACCGGGTCTGAATCTGCCTTACAAACGCCTGTTCATTATTGGGCTGGTACTTATCTGTGTGGCTGCCATCTATCTTTACCTGTACCGTTCCAGGAGCGGGCGCCGGATGCGGGCCGTAATGCAAAACCGCGAAATCGCCGGTACTTTAGGGATTGCCACTCGCCGGGTAGACGGCATTACCTTTGCCATCGGCTCCGGGCTGGCCGGGGTAGCCGGGAGCGCCCTGACCCTGATTGGGCCAATCGGCCCCACTTTAGGTACAAACTACATCGTAGATGCTTTTCTGGTTGTGGTGCTGGGTGGGGTGGGCCGGCTGCCGGGCACTATTTTAGCGGCTCTTTTGATTGGCGTTTTCAATACCTTGCTTGAACTGCAAACTTCGGCCAGCATTGGCAAAGTCCTGGTCTTTGTGCTGGTAATAATTTTCTTACAGTGGAAGCCGCGCGGCCTGGTGGCTTTACGCAGCCGCTAAGCCCGGTTGTCTCAAAAAATTTAGATTTTCCGGGGAAGGCAATCTCCGGGAGGAAATGATTGAAATGGTTAAGGCAAAAGTACCTACAAAAGAAATCCTGGCTTTTCGCTTTTTACCGGTTATCGCCATGCTGGGCCTGCTGGCAGCGCCTCTGGTGCTTTCGGATTTCCGGCTTAGCTTGCTGGCGAAGTTTCTAACCTATGCCATAGTAGCCCTGGGCCTGGACCTGATCTGGGGTTATGGGGGAATGTTAAGCCTGGGGCACGGCGTTTTCTTTGGCCTGGGGGCTTATGGGATGGCGATGTATCTGAAACTGGAAGCTTCCGGCAACCGCCTGCCTGACTTTATGGGTTGGAGCGGGGTAGACTCTCTGCCCTGGTTCTGGGTGCCCTTCCATAACCCGGTTTTTGCCATTCTGATGGCTATCTTTATTCCGGCCTTGCTGGCAACATTACTGGGTTACCTGGTTTTTCGCAGCCGAATCCAGGGGGTCTATTTTTCAATTATTACCCAGGCTATGGCCCTGATCATGGTTACCCTGTTCATCGGGCAGCAGCCTTTGACGGGCGGCACCAACGGGATGACAAACTTCAGCACCGTCTTTGGTTTTTCGCTGGCCGATACCGGGGTCCAGGTCGTACTCTATTTCGTGACAGTGGCCTGCCTGGCCCTGGCCTACCTGTTGTGCCGCTGGCTGATGCATTCTCGCTATGGCCGGTTGCTGGTCGCCTCGCGTGAAGATGAAAACCGGTTGCGCTTTATGGGCTACAACCCGGCCCCTATCAAGTCGCTGGCCTTTGGTGTTTCGGGCGGCCTGGCCGGGCTGGCCGGGGCCCTGTTCGTCCTCCAGGTCGGTTTGATTACACCCTCGGCAATGGGAATAGTCCCTTCAATTGAAATGGTCATCTGGGTGGCGGTAGGCGGCCGGGGTACCCTGTGGGGTGCGGTCCTGGGTACGCTCCTGGTCAACTATGGCAAAAGCACCTTCAGCGAAACCTTTCCCGAAATCTGGCAGTATTTTTTTGGCGCTTTATTTATTGGGGCGGTTCTTTTGTTTCCCGGTGGCATCGCCGGGTTTGTTCGCAACATGTTGGACCGGGTCTTTGTCAAAGCCAGCCCCCCAAAAGAAATTCCGGTTCCGGTTGATCGCAACCCCAGTGGGAAAGAACTCGAAAGCGGGGTGGAAGTTACCTAAAATGGAAAAAGGAAAAATACTGGATTTACAGGCGATTTCAGTCAGCTTTGATGGGTTTAAAGTGCTGGATAAGCTGGATTTTAGCCTGGATTACGAGGAATTACGCTTCTTGATTGGGCCGAATGGGGCCGGGAAAACCACTTTACTGGACATCATTACCGGCAAGACCCCTGCTCTAGCGGGCAAGGCAATCTTTAATGGAAAAGTTAATATTAGCAGCCAGTCCGAACACAAACTGGCCCGGCTGGGTATAGGCCGTAAGTTCCAGACGCCTTCGGTATTTGGCAGTTTAAGCGTATACGAAACCTTAGAAATTGCGGTTGGTTTCCGGGACCGGCCTGGCCGGTTTTTCCAGAAGCTCAAGACGGAGCAGGTTGAATGCATCAAGGAAACCCTTGAGAAAATAGGGTTAACACGGAAAGCCAGGACCCCGGCGGGGATACTTTCTCATGGGGAAAAACAATGGTTGGAAATCGGCATGCTGCTGGCCCAACAACCCCAACTCCTATTGCTGGATGAGCCGGTAGCCGGGATGACCCGCCAGGAACGTGATAAAACCGGCGAGCTTTTGCAGGCCATAAGTAAGAACCGGACGGTGCTGGTTGTTGAACATGATATGCAATTTGTCCGGCAGTTTGCCAACCAGGTGACCGTACTGCACCAGGGCCAGAAATTGTGTGAAGGGCCGGTCCAGGAAGTCCAACAGGACCCGCGTGTTATTGAAGCCTATATCGGTCGTAAACGGGAAAAGGCGGCCTGATAACCGGAGAAGGGAAATTATGCTGGAAGTCAGTAACTTGAATGTTTATTACGGCCAGAGCCGCATCCTGGAAGATGTCGTAATAACTGTCCCTAAAGGTAAGGTAACCTGCCTGCTGGGGCGAAACGGGGTCGGCAAGACAACTTTATTAAAAGCCCTGATGGGGGTACTAAAGGTCCGGAGCGGCAGCATAAGTTACGCCGGGCAGAACATTACGTCCTGGTTGCCCCATAAAAGAGCGCGGGCCGGGATTGCGCAGGTGCCGCAGGGCCGGGGCATCTTCCCTTACCTGACCGTGGCCGAGAACCTGGAACTTGGCCTGGAAGCGGCCAGCGCGCGGCGCGGTCAGGCTATGGAAGAAATGTACGGGCAGTTTCCAATTCTGAGTACTTTCGCCCGGCGGATGGCCGGGACCCTTAGCGGCGGTCAGCAGCAGCAACTTGCCCTGGCCCGGGCGCTTATTAGCCAACCCAAACTTTTGCTGTTGGACGAGCCAACCGAGGGTATCCAGCCTTCAATTGTGCTTGAAATCGAAGAACTGTTGATTTCGCTCAAGCAGCGCAGTAACCTGACAATTCTCCTGGTCGAGCAATACCTGGACTTCGCGCTGGCTGTAGCCGACTACTGCTATGTGATGGAACACGGCAGTATAGTAATGCGGGGTGACCCGGCCCAAATTACCCGGGACCAGGCCAGCGAGTACATCACGGTATAGCTTTTCCCATCACGCGGAAGTTTCTATCTGCCATTTGGTTGACATAACCTTTCCCGGTTCCAGCCAGAGGGCGGTTTCACTTTTCACGGCGGAGTTTATGCCGTCCTGTCCCGCGATGTAATTGGTGCAGGGCAGCAGCGAACCAATATAGACGTTTTGAGCGGGGCGGCTGGCAAACCAGAGCCAGGTATACTTCAGAAAAGCACTATCAACTTTTAACCGGAAGGCGGCGTTAAGGGCCGGGTTGTAAACTTCGACCAGCCCGGCTTCCCCGGTATCCACCGAGAAAAGCTTGCCTACCGTTTCTTGTGGAGAGGGCAGTTCAAATATTACTTTCTCATCCACTTTAAAAAGGGTGCCCTGGTCTATAAGCGGCAGGCTAAAATAGGG
>JAQBPB010000086.1 GCA_028287745.1 Chloroflexota bacterium | reverse complement strand
ACCTCATTTAGCAAATGAGGGTTTAACAAAACTAAAAAGAAAGTTTAGAATGGGAAAAAACCTAATTTTATTAGGTTTACCATAATCTTTTTTCATGAGTCTCTAATTAATTCAAAATTAATGTTAGATTAAAAATGATTCAGGCCAGGGCCTTGCTATCAGTTAAAATGAGATTTGATAATAATACTATAATAATCTAAGGTAGAATAATAAAATGGTTATGAGGCAGGTCCCGTTTAAGAGAGACATCCAGGCTGCCGCCTGGCCGGGAATAATTTAACTGGAGACAAGGAAAATGATGAATTTGGCAGATTTTAAGCGTAGTCTTGCGGCCGCGAATCCTCCGGCTAATCTTACTGTCAGTCTGCAAGCCCTGTGGCAAGATGCTAAAGGCAACTGGCAGGCCGCCCACGCGCTGGTCCAGGTGCATGAAGACGATGGCACCTGCAACTGGGTTCACGCCTATTTGCACCGCAAAGAAGGCGACCTGCCTAACGCCGGGTACTGGTACCGTAGCGTCAACAAGCCGGTTTTCAAGGATAGTTTAGAAGAAGAATGGGCGGCAATCAGCGCCGACCTCCTGGCGGCTGCCGTTAGATAGGCTAAATAGCTCCGGGTAAACCGGGGGCTTTAGTCCCCGGCGGTCAGGAGGCCGGTACTATCCTCTTCCGGCTGTTCGAGGACGTTTTCGCCTTGCTGCTGGATGAGGTTTGCAACCAGCCCGGTCCACCCGGTTTGATGGCTGGCTCCCAGGCCCGCCCCGTCATCGCCCTGGAAATATTCGTAAAAGAGCAAATGGTCCCGCCAGTGCGGGTCGCGGCTGAAGGCGACCTGGCCGCCATTGTAGGGGCGGCGTCCCTCCGCATCGGACGTAAAGATCCGGATTAACCGCTGTGAAAGTTCATCAGCGACCTGGCCCAGGGTTATGAACCGGCCCGAGCCGGTAGGACATTCTACTTTAAAGTCGTCCCCGTAGTAGTAATGATATTTTTGCAAAGACTCAATCAAAAGGTAGTTAACCGGGAACCAGACCGGCCCGCGCCAGTTGGAGTTGCCGCCAAACAGGCCGGTCCGTGATTCGGCCGGTTCGTAACGCACCGTATAAGATTGGCCGTTTACAGCCAGCTCGTAAGGGTTCTTCTCATGAAATTTGGAAAGCGACCGCACCCCGTAATCGCTCAGGAACTCCTCCGGGTCGAGCATCCGCCGGAGCAACCTTTTCATGCGGTGGCCGCGCACCAGGCCCAAAAGGCGGCGCTCGCCATTTTCTTTATTGTCCCAGTGAGAAACCAGCCGGGTCAGGTCCGGCCGGTAGTTCAAAAACCATTCCAGGCGTTCTTTAAATGCCGGGAGCGCTTCTAATAATTCCGGCTCGACGGTATCCACCGCCAGCAGCGGTATAAGGCCGACCAGCGAGCGCACTTTTAAAGGCCGGTGGCCGCCGTCCGGTAGATTTAGCACATCATAGAAAAACTCGTCCTGGCTGTCCCATAGCTGGATGCCTTCGTCCGCAATGTTGTCCATTGCCGCCGCGATAAACAGGAAATGCTCGAAGAACTTGGTGGCAATATCCTCGTAGACCGGGTTGGTCAGGGCCAGTTCCAGGGCAATTTTCATCATATTTAGCGAAAACATGCCCATCCAACTGGTGCCGTCACTCTGTTCGATAAAGCCGCCGGTCGGTAGCGGGGCGCTCCGGTCAAAGACCCCGATGTTATCCAGGCCCAGAAAGCCGCCCTGAAAGACGTTGTTACCCTCCGAGTCCTTGCGGTTGACCCACCAGGTGAAGTTCAGCATGAGTTTATGAAAGATACTCTCTAAAAAGAGGCGGTCTGAGTGGCCGGTCTGTTTTTGCTCCATCTTATAAATGCGCCAGGCGGCCCAGGCAAAGACCGGCGGGTTGACGTCCCCGAAGGCCCATTCGTAGGCCGGAATCTGGCCGTTAGGGTGCTGGTACCACTCGCGCAGCAGCAGGTCAAGCTGGCTCTTGGCGAACTCAAGGTCCACCAGGGCCAGCGGGATGCAGTGAAAAGCCAGGTCCCAGGCGGCATACCAGGGGTATTCCCACTTGTCGGGCATACTCATTACCCGCTCGTTGTGGAGATGCCGCCACTCGCTGTTACGTCCATGCTTGCGTTGGGCAGGCGGCGGCGGCTGGGTCGGGTCGCCCTGGATCCAGCGCGAGACAATATAATAGTAGAACTGCTTGCTCCAGAGCATCCCGGCCAGGGCCTGCCGCTCGACCTGGCGCAATTCCGGCGTCAGGTTGGGCGGGAAAAGGCCGGTGTAAAATTCATCGGCTTCGTCCAGGCGGGCCTGAAAGGTGCTGTCAAAATCCTGGAAAAGCGGGTCAAGTTTTTCCGGTATGAAGTAAGCGTAATATTCCGGCGGCGGCAGGCGGTAGGCCGGCATGTAGGCCGGTTTCTGGCTCGGTTCGGTGCGTTTCTTGCTCGCTGCCTGCGTTTGGGTGGCAGGCGAGGCGGCCCGGACCATTGTCAGGCGCAGCCTGAGCGTGGCCGTTTCCCCCGGCCCGATTATTTTACGATAGACTGCGGCCGCTTTGGTGCCGGTCTGGGCCGGGTTAACCGCGGCTGTCCGGTCGGCAATAATATAGTCGTGAAAGGAATCCTTGACGTAGGGCGTCCGGTTGGGCGTGCCCCAGAGTTTTTGAAAGTTGGTTTCATTTTCAGTGAAAATAAGTTCCGCCGGGCTGTCGCAAAAGAGCAAATAGTCGCCCAGAACCGGGTGGCTTGCCTGTATGGCCGGGGTTGCCGCCGGGCTGCCCGGCTGCGCCGGTTGCCCGTCCGGGTCAACCGTGACCTTTTGTAAACCCGGGCGGGGGCTATTTTCATCCCACGACCAACTGTTGCGGAACCAGAGAGTGGGTAGCAAAATCAGAGGCGCCGGGGTCCGGCCCCGGTTGGTAGCCGATATGCGGATAAGTATATCTTCCGGGGCGCATTTGGCATATTCCACCACCACATCAAAATAGCGGTCGTCCTTAAAGACACCGCTATCGGCCAGTTCAAATTCATTCTGGCCGCGGCCCCGGCGGGCGTTTTCCTCGGCCAGCCGCGCGTAGGGGAATTCGGCCTGGGGATACTTGTAGAGCATTTTCATGTAACTGTGGGTGGGCGTGCTGTCCAGGTAGAAGTAGTACTCTTTGACATCCTCGCCGTGATTGCCCTGCGGGCCGGTCAGGCCGAAAAGCCGCTCTTTGAGGATAGGGTCGTGGCCGTTCCACAGGGCCAGGGCAAAGCACAACCGCCCTTTGTCGTCGGAAAGACCGGCCAACCCATCCTCGTTCCAGCGGTAGACTCGCGAACGGGCCTGGTTGTGCGGGAAATAGTCCCAGGCGGTACCGTCCGGGCTGTAATCCTCGCGTACCGTGCCCCAGGCCCGTTCGCTGAGATACGGCCCCCAGTGCCGCCAGGCATCGCCCTCGTTTTTCAGTCGCTCTTGTTCAATGCTCATTGCTTATTTAACCCTTATCCCGGACCGGAAGAATGAAAGATAATATTCCCATTTCTTTCAAAATAGCAGAGTCAGGCGGTCTAGCTTCTCTTTTAACCCCACAGTATGTTTCCGCCTTTTAGGCGGTCAAGAAAAGTAATTAGCTATGGTTTAGCCTGACGAAAAGCTTTCAATTCAGTATAACTCAGGCTGTAAAGGGTAGCGGGGAACCGGCTACCCGGTATTTTACTTTCCAGCCCTGCTGCAACCGGTACAGCGGATTCAAGACTGGCTATTTCTGTGGGCAGGATAGCGGGGACCGGGTCCGGATCGGTCCGGTTCTGGCACAAATCCTAACTTTTCCCGACCTGATACGTACCTAAACTGTTATAATTCATTGTGAAATATTTTCAGGTGTGCGTATTCTGAAGCCCTTTCAAAGGCTAATCACAAATTTGTTGCTATAACCGGTGGCCGGTTTGAATAACCCAGAAAAGAGATTGGGTTAATGGACTCGCAAATAAAAACCGAAACCGAGGCCGAAGTAATTGTAATCGGGGGTGGGGCGGCCGGGTGCAGTACGGCCATCTACCTGGCCCGGCGCGGCCGCCGGGTGATTCTGCTGGAAGGCCGCGAGGACCGGCCACCCCAACTGAGTGATTTACACAGCGGTGAGGTGCTTTCGCCCGGCTCGCAGCTTGAATTGGACCGGCTCGGCTTAGATTTGAACCAGGCTCAGTCAGGCGATTACCTGGTCCGCTGGAAGTTGCAGGAATGGGCCAGCCTGCGCCTGCACTGGCCGGGCGGGCGTGAAACCTTCGACCGCTTGCCGCCGGGAGTGGCGTTCTGGCAAATTAACCGGGGCAATTTCTACCGGGCCTTGCGCCAACTGGCCCGCGCCGAAGGTGTTCAGGTCTGCGAGGGCGTCCGGGTGATAAATTTGCTCCGGGATAGCGCCGGGCGCTGCCTGGGCGTAAGTGCTCGCGCGGCCGGGGAAGCTCCTTACGAACTGAAAGCACCGGTCACGGTGGATGCCAGCGGCCGCAATTCGGTTGTTCTGGCCCGTTTGGGCCTGCGCCAACCGGAACCGCATTTCCGGCGCGCGGCCTATTTACTTTTTTTCAGTGAACTGGCGGGCGCGCCGGAGCCGGGCGTCTGGCAGCAATACTGGCTGCGCAATACTACGACCCTGCGCGGCAGTTACCTGGCTCCCCGGCTGTACCGCTTCTCCTTTGAAACCAGCCTGGCCGAGCGGAACCGCTGGCTGGCGAAATTCGGCCGCCTGACCGCCCACGAACTTTTTCTGGCGGCCCTGGCCGAACAGTTGCCCCAGGAAGCCCGGCGCTTCCGGGAAGCCACGCGCTTGCCGCATTTACTGGCTTTCGCCCCGGTGGGTTTCCGGGTAGCCCAGATAACCCATGACGGCCTGCTAATGGTTGGTGACGCTTCGGGGTACCTGGACCCTTCCACCGGGCAGGGCATCGAATTTGCCCTGCGGTTGGGCCGGTTAGCCGCCCGGAGTATTGAGGAAGCCTTTGCCGTAAACCGCTTCGAACGCCCGGCCTTTGACCGCTACTTGCGCGAACGCCAGGACGAAGTACTGCCCATCATGCGCCGGTTGCGCCTATTTCTAATGGGCAGCCAATCGAACCGGCTATTGGATGTCGTGGGCGGCGTGGCCCTGGCCCGCCGGGCAGCCATGCGCCAGATAATCAAGACCAGCCCGGCTATCATTGATTGATTTTTGGTAGAAAAGAGGAATTTCCGTTATCCGGTTTACTTTAACCGGCGTAATTGATTATAATAAGGCTAGTTTTTCCCGGAATTTAGCCTGGTTAAATTAAATTAATAGACCTTTTCGGTAAGTTTGAATTTATTGTTAATAATCTTTTTTATAAGTGCGCCTGCTGTGGGTTTCAAATTCCAAAACCGGTATTAAGTGCTGTAAATTTTTAGTCGAGGTGCAGTTTGGATAAAACGGATAGGTGCGCTGACCGGCCGGAATCAGCTTTAGAAGAGTTACAGGCCCGGATAAGCAGTCTGGAAGCCAGCCAGGCAGCTCACCAGAAAAATCAGCAAGCCCTTACCAATCAGCTTGAGGCCGAGAAAACTGCGCGCCTGGTCGCCGAACGCCGGGCTGCCCGGTTAGAGCGGCTGCAAAAAGTTACAGCCGCCCTGACTTCGCCTTTAAGCCCGCACCAGGTGGCCCGGGTGGTAGTCGAACAGGGTATAGGAGCCCTGGAAGCAAAGGGCGGCCTGGTAGTTTTACTTGAAGATGACGGCCAGATGTTGGAGATTGCCAGCGCTTTTGGCTATGCACAAGCGGTCCTGGATAACTGGAAACGGTTCTCGCTGGATATGCGTACTCCGCTTACCGATGCGGTCCGTACCAGGAAAGTAGTCCTGATTGAACCTGGCTCGGAAAGTATTAATCAATATCCGCACCTTGCCGCGCAGTTTACCTCTGATTCTTATGCGGCTATTCCCCTTGAGGTAGAAGGACGGTCCTTTGGGGCGCTGGGTCTGACTTTTAATTTGGGATACACCATGGACCAGGAGGACCGCAATTTTATCCAGGCCCTGGCCGGTCAGTGCGCCCAGGCCCTGGAACGGGCCAGGCTGGAAGAAGCCGAACAGGTCGCCCGCCTTCAGACTGAAATTAACCAGTCCCGCCTGGCCTTCCTGGCCGAAGCCAGCGAAATTCTTAACTCTTCGCTTGATTACCAGACCACTCTTAGCAACCTGGCCCGCCTGATTGTGCCGCGCCATGCCGATTGGTGTTCGGTGGATATACTGGATGAAGCCGGTGTTCTGCAACGCCTGGCCGTAGCCCATGTCGACCCGGCAAAGATCGCCTGGGCCCACGAGTTGCACCGCCGCTTTCCACCTGATATGCAAGCCACTACCGGTGTCGCCAATATTATACGGACCGGCCGGCCGGAAATTTACCCGCATATTACTGACGAACTGCTGGTGGCTACGGCTTTAGATGCCGAGCAGCTTTCGATATTGCGCCAGGTCGGGTTTAGTTCGGTCCTGCTGGTGCCCCTGGTAGCCCGGGGCCGGAGCCTGGGGGCGATTTCCTTTGTCTGGGCCGAGTCCGGCCATCACTACAGCCGGGCTGATTTAAGTTTCGCGGAAGACCTGGCACACCGGGCCGCCATGGCGGTTGATAACTCCCGCCTTTACCGGGAAGCCCAGGAAACAGTCCTGGTCCAGACTGAATTGGATTACCTGAAGAACCTTTTCCTGTCTACCGCTACCCACGAGCTGCGTACTCCCCTGACCTCGGTAAAAGGTTATGCCCAGCTTTTGGAACGCAACCTAAAAAAAATGCTTGACGTACCGGACCTTCCGACCTTTCGTAAGGAGCTGGACCGGCACGTCCATTCGGTGGAAATGATTGTCTGGCAGGTTGAACGCATGAACCGGCTGGTCGGCGAACTGCTGGACTTTTCGCGGCTGCACAATGATAAGTTCGAGCTGGACCTGACAAGCCAGATAGATCTTTCCGAGCTGGTCAGCCGGGTGGTGGAGCAACTCACTACCACCGCTGACAGCCGGCCGGTTTCGGTCTGTACGCCGGAAGGCGCTATCCTGGGTTACTGGGATGAGGGCCGCCTGGAACAGGTCTTGATAAACCTGATAAGTAACGCGATCAAGTACAGTCCTGAAAAATCGCCCGTAACGGTTGGCCTGGAACTTCGGCCGGACGCGCAATTGAACCGGGACGCGGTAGTGGTGTGGGTGCGGGATAACGGCTTCGGAATCGACCCGAAAAACCAGGCCAGCATCTTCGACCGGTATTACCGGGTCCGTACCGGCAATACCGCCCGGATAGACGGCCTGGGCCTGGGCCTGTACATCAGTCACGAAATAGTAACTCGTCACGGGGGCCGGATGTGGTTGGAAAGTCAACCCGGTAAAGGCAGCACTTTTTATTTCGCGCTACCTTTAAATGTCTCCCCGCAAGCTTTAAATTATTGAAACTTACCTGTAACCTGGAGGTGTAATGCAAGAAGAACAGCCCTATTATTTAGGAATCGAAGCGACCGGTCGGACGGTTGCCGTGTTAGCAGGACCGGATGGCGAAATCCTGGGTGAAGGGACCGCTACCTCGTCTGTCTATAGCGTAATGGGGCAAGAGCGGTCCTCACAGGCCCTTTGGACCGCTATTATTGGCGCTTTTTCCTCGGCCGGTATTAATACACGCGATTTGCTGCGGGCTAACCAGACTTTGCCCGAAGTGGCCGCTATCTGCGTCGGCATGACTGGCGTGGAACGCCCTAAAGACGAAAGCAATGTCAAGCGCATGCTGAACCGCTTCAACCTGAGTAAAAATATTATTGTTACCAATGACGCCCATATTGTGCTGGAGGCGGGCTGTAACCTGGAAGATTTCGCCGAACCGGCCTACGGTGTAGCGGTCCTGGCCGGAGAAACCGGCCTGGCTTTCGCCAAAGGGCGCACCGGCCAGACTGCCCGGGCCGGGGGTTGGGGTTATCTATTGGGTGAGGAAGGCAGCGCCCATTACCTGGGCCAGCAGGCGGTTAAGGCGCTCTTACGGGCCGCCGATGGCCGGGGAAAACCCACCGCCCTGGCCGCGCTGGTCGAACACGAGTGGAAGATTCCGGCCAACCGGCCCGATTCTCTATCTCACCACGTTTACAGTTTGCTGGCCGGACTGGGTACTGGCGGCAACAAGGCTCAAATAGAGGAAAGCCAGGAAACTTACAAGCGGGCGCTGGCCCAACTGGCACCCCTGGTCGAACGGGCCGCGGCTAACGGTGACGAGGTGGCGGTGGCTATCCTGGACGAAACTTCGGCCCAACTCGCCGAAGCCGCCAGCGCCGCGATTGTTAAAGTCGGTCTGGACCAACCGGCCCCGGCCAAAGGCGCGACTTTCCAGATTGGCGGCATGTCGCTTAACCTGGGCGGTAAGGGCCAGGAAAAAATTCCTTTTGCCATTTACGGTTCGGTCCTGCTCAGCAATCCGGGCCAACTGCGCACCCGCTTGCAAGAGGCTTTGCCCCAGTGTGACGACCCGATTGCGGTCCTTAACCCGGCGGAAGGCGCGGTCAGGCTGGCGATTCGCTCTCAAAGCTAATTATTCCCAGCAGGTGCGTGTTTAGAAACGCCAGCCTTTCCAGCCCTTCCGCCAGCCAGAACGAGCGCGGCGCGACCCGGCGGGCCAGCGGTGGCGCTAAACAAACTCGTTTTAGGTCCACCCTGGCCCCTGGAAACAGGCGGCAGACCATGTTCCGGTTGATCCCGCGCACCGCCCGGTTGCGCGGGTTTGAAAAGGCGAAATCGAACCACAGGATTTTGCCGGTGGGTTTCAGGACCCGGCGCAGTTCCATCGAAATCTCCCGCCGTACTTCCTCAGCCAGCACCGAAGTTAGAACTACCGAGATTGTTACCAGGTCAAAGCTGGCCGTGTCGAAAGGCAGCCGGTCAGCCGAGGCAACCTGCCAGTTGATGGCTGGGGCCAGGGCCTGGGCCTGTTCAATCCGGCTGGCGACCAGGTCCAGGCCGTAGAGCCTGGTCGGGTCGGCACCATACTCCATAAAGCGGCGTAACTGCCCGCCCGTGCCGCAACCTACATCCAGGATTTTCAGGCTAGCCAGATTTTCCAACCCGTATTTTTTCAAAAAAGCCAGGGTATGGCGCTCCTGGCCCTGCCGGTGCAGTAGAGCGGCCGGGTTAAACAGGGAGTAGCGCGCGGACAGGGCCGGGTCGGCATCGCGCCGGGTGAATTCCCGGCTAATCCGCTCCAGTTCGGTTTTGGGTTCTTCGCTCATAGACCTCAATTATAATAAAATTGGAAAATAGTTCCGACCAATGAAACAATGTTGATTACCAGGAGCCAGCTTGCCCAGGCCCATAAACCCAGCCCTGGTCCGGTGGCTCTCGCGGCGTCCTGCCCGGTGCCGGTCCCAGCGGTTCGCCGGACCAGTCCGCGCAGCCCGGCCAGCCATAGCAGGGCCAGCGGCAGCCAGGTCACGAACATATAGCGCCCGGCCACGATGTCCGGCGCGCCGTTATACATCAGGGCCAGGTAACCGTAGATTTGGAGCAGTCCAAAAGTTACTACCACGGTTGCCAGGCAAAACAACCCGTAAAATACCTGCCTGGCGGCTAACTTCCCGCGCCGGGCTAATAGCCCCAGGCCCACCAGCGCCCCGGCGGTCAAAAGGCCCCACAGTAAATACCATAGCAGCGGTAAAAAGACCTGGCCCCACCCAAAAGCGCCCCACCCGCTTAACAGCGCGAATGATAAACTCTGGCCGAGCGGTTGGCCCAGGTTTAAATTGCGGCCGTTACCCAGCAAATCCAGCGTATCGCTGAGCCAGGTTCGGCCGCTCCTGGCCGGGTAAGGGCCGGGGCCGGTCCAATCGCTGGCCGGAGTAAGGGTGCTTTCTTCGAGTCCGGAGTTAACCAGCAGGTTCTCACCTTCGTTTGGCCGGGCCGTCAGGCGCACTTCGTCCAGGCTCGCCTGGCCTGGCCCTTCAATCGAAAATCGCACCACCACATAAGGACTCAGGCGCGAGGCGCTTACCTCAGCCGGGACCGCCGTTTCCAGGAGTACCTCGCGCCAGTCCGGCCCGTTCAGGACCGCCTGGCCGGTGACTAAAGGCTTGCCCGCCCCGGTCAGCTCTATTTTAAGCGTGACAGGGCCGGTAGCAGCAAGTGACCGGGCGCTGGTAGTCAGAAATAAGCGGTTGATTTCAGGCCGGAAGAAGAGGTCCACCGCCTGTTCGACCGGTTTTGCGCTTACCAGCAGCCCGGTGCTGCCGCTAACTCCGGCACCGGTATTGCGTGGGGCATGCAGGCCCTGGTTGAAGGGGGTTAGGTACCAACCTTTAGCCGCCCGGCTGCCGTTCGATTGGGTCAGCAGAAAGACCAGCCCGATTAAAGCGGCCAGGCCACCTAGCCCGGCCAACACCCACCGGAGCCGCCGGTTAAGGCTAATAAAGACCAGCCCGGCCAGTCCCAGTCCGAAACCCGGTAAGACCGCTATGGCAGTGCGTTTTGCGAGGATGCCCAGGCCCAGGCTTAGGACTATGAGCCCGACCGGCCAGGCAAAGTTCTGCCAGCGGCCCCGGGCTTTGTAAAGCAGCAGCAAGCCGCAGGCGGCCCAGGCCATAAAACAGATCGCGGCGTTATCATTGTTGCTGACGCTGCCCAGAAAGACCAGTTGCGGCCAGAAGGCGGTGGTCAGCGGTAGTCCCAGGGCCAACCAGGCCGCATCCCGGCGCAGGTGCCAGCCCGCTACCAGGGCCGCTCCGACCGTACCCAGGAAAAACAGGACCGAGGCCAGCCGGGCCAGGTAAACTTCGGCGGTGAAGTCCTGCGGGGTAGGTTTAAGAAGGCCGACCACCAGCCCGCCCACCTGGTAATACAGCGACCCCTGGTAATGTTCGGCGGTCGGCGGGAAAACGTCTACCGGGTCTTCGCTGCCATTAAGCCAGCTAAAAGCGTTAATGAAGTTAGTCGAACGCATTAACTGGCTGACCTGGGGCCGCAGGCTGTCCGGTGCGACATTCCGGCCTAAACCGACACTGCGCCCGGCATGGCCCGGCTCGTCCGGACCTTGCAAAGGCGGGTTTATCAGCATATACGCCAGCGCCCAGCTCAGTGCCAGGGCCAGCACAAACCCGCTATAGCGCAAATAACCCGGCCGGGTATCCAGGATGGCCCGGACGGACCGGGCGGGGTGGCGGGCGAAATAACTCAACCCGGCGAAAAATACCGCCAGGGCGGCCAGGAAAGTAATCAGGGCCAGGGCGGGCCAGCCGCCAAAAGCCTGTTGTTGCTGGAAGAAATTTCCGATTAACCGTACCGGGTTTGAGGCATAATCGACCTGGTAATACAGGTCACCGGGCTGGGGATTCTGCCCTGGCGGGCCTTTGAAAATCCTTGGGTTTTCAACCGGCGCACGTTCCCAGTAGCCGGTCTGCCAGCGCAACCCGCTGAAGTTAAGTTCCAGCAGCACTTCCCGGCCCGCCTGGCTGGCGGCTTGTTCCAGGGCGCGGGAGCGGTCGCCCAGGTCCACCCCGACTTCGGCCAGTTCTGCCGGGGGCGTAAGGTCAACCGCTAATAGTTCGGTCCTGCCGCCGCTATCCAGCAGCCGGATTTTCATTGGGCCGGTCCCGGCCAGTTTCAAAGTAAGTCTTTGGGGTTGAGGTTGGTCCAGTTTAAGCCGGTAGGTCAGCGTGGCGCTGCCTTCGCCGCCCAGTGGGGCGCTTTCCTTTAACTGGTGAGTATGCAAGGGGCTAAATAAGGCGCTTAAAATGGCCAGTAAAGCCAGCAGGGCGGGCACCCCGATTAACCAGCCGACAGGGTAGCGGGTGAGATAGCGGCGGCCCGCAAAAGCCTGCCGGGTAGCTGGCGGAGTGTTTGGGGCAGGGACAGTTTCGGGAGGTAGCGATTCGCTCATTGGCTTCTCGGTGCCTCCATAACCCTAACGTTTGGCGGTTGGGCTGATTGGAGGCACGGTTTTTTGAATGGCTGCAGTCGTTTTAACCGGGACGGTAGACCTGGGCGGCGCAGCGGCTTTAGTTGGACTTACGCTGCTGTTACTAACCGCCTGGACCGCTGTCCCGGCTTTAATCTTCCCGGCAAACGAGGCCAGGTCATCATTGCCGGTCACACTGATGGTCGGTTCTTCCAGCTTTGAGTCGGCGGACCAGGTATAACCTCCCTGGGTGGTTACAGCAATTTCAAAACCACTATCCCGGACCATTTGTTTAACAGTATTATTATAGTAGCCATACGGATAGCAGAAGTTACGTACCGGGTGGCCCAGGATAGCTTCCAGGTCTTTTTTAGACCCGGCCACTTCACCGGCCAGGTCTTTGGTCGCCCGCAGGTCAGGATGGGTGCGGGTATGGGCCGCGACTTCAAAACCATCCTGGTCAATTTGCTTCCACTGGGCCGGTAGCAACTCCAACCGCTGCGTAACTATGTAAAAAGTGGCTGTCATACCCCGCTTTTTCATTTCCTGGTAGACGAACCAGTTATTATCATGCCCGTCGTCCCACCGGAAGTTGACCGGCTTCTCCGGCAGTAAGATACCGTACTGCAAATAGTCGTAGATCTGGCTGATGGTGACGGTATTGTAGCCGTTTTCCTGGACCCAATCCAAAAACTTTATATAATTGGCCGGTTTAACCGACAGCGCATAGCCCAGCGGGTCCTTCTTCACATCTACCTCGCGGGCATAATGGAACATCAGCGAAGGCACTTTGACAGTCCGGGGCGCGCTGAAGCGTTCTCTGGAAATCGGGGCCAGTTGGGCCGGTTTTAGTACCTGTTTGGCCCTGGCCGTACCCAGCGGAACCATGCTAACTTCCTCGACTTTAGTGCTGTCCATCGGACGCTGTAAGGCAGTATTTTCAAAATACTGGACGGTTATCCTGGTGCCGTCCGGGCCGTCCCGGGTTAATTCCTCGCTTATTGGCAGGCCCAGGTCGTTCAGGTCACCTTCGTTGCGCCAGTAGGTCAAGAACGGCTCGCGAAGGCTGTGGCCGTTTTCCGGGAAATACCAGTTTTCGGCGGTCCCCATAAAAGGCGCGATTGGTTGCAGGTTTACTCCGGCTTCCTCGGCGGCCAACTGGCCTAACTGGGCGAAGCGTATTTCCAGGCCGGTCCCGCTATATTCGGGGTAAAATTCCAGGGCGCTCCGCTCAAAATATTGCAGGTAGTGATTGCCCACCCGCACCGGTTCCGAAAGGGGTTTGCCGTGCCGTTCCGGCCCACCGGTCCGGGTATAGAAACGAAGAATCGGGCCAATTATTCCGTGGCCGGACACTTCGTTGTAGCGGAACTGGCTGTTGACCGGTGCTTCCACCGCGGCGCTTATTTCTTGCAAACTGTCCGCTGGCAGCATAACCCTGGCCGCCTCGGCTGTTGGCGCGGCTCCGCAAACCAGGCCCAGCAATATCAAGACTACTCCAAGAAGCAATCCGCGCGCAGGCAATCTTACACCTGTCTGGACGTTCCGGCGGCCAGGCTTTTCACTAAAGCTAGAACCCATCTAAATTGTAAATCCTTAACTGTAAAGTTTCTGTATTTGCCAGACCAACCCGGGTTCTGGCCCAATCCAGTGGTATCTTTCCATCGTGCCACAGTTTTATTGCAGGCTATAAGTTCCTGGTTGGTTTACCTTTTAACGGTAGCTAAAACTGCCTGTAACTTTTTAACAATTATACCCGCAAAAGTCTTTTTTCGTCAAAGAAATGAAAGTAACATAACCGGCTATAAGTACTATTACTTACTTCCTCCCGGTTAGCCCGGCGGATTGCATTTTTGCGGAATAAGTACCCTTTAAGTAATCATAACGATGTGCCCCGCCGCCGGGTGGGTTACACTGTGAATGTGAAAAATAAAAAAACAAAACCAAAGGCCCGGTGGCCCGTAATTATCCTTATTTTTAGAAAGCAACCACTCACTTCTTCACATCAGCGCTACAACTACCAAGAAAAGAATTTCCAATGGTGGGGAAATTCTTTTCTTTATTTTATAACCAAAATGGGCTTTACTTATCACCTTTAGAGTACGGTTGGGTATTAGACTTTAGTCCCTGGACAAATTGTGAATTTTTAGCTTAAATAGAGTAAGAAACTTACCTGCTTATAATTACTTTGA
>JAQBPB010000069.1 GCA_028287745.1 Chloroflexota bacterium | reverse complement strand
GGTTAAGGCCCTGGCGGATTATCTCAAAAGCAAAGACAGCAGTAAAAATCATTACCAGGCGGTCTTTAGCGAGATGTACCGGCGCTTTGGCGTTAGCAGCTACAAGAATATTAAGGCCGACCAGTTCGCGGCAGTCTTGAAGTTCCTGGAAGATTGGCGGGCAACCGGCAAGTAACCTGTACAAAAATATAGCGGCTAAGGAAGTTGCTTAATACGGTACCAGTACTGGTAAACCTCGCTAAAGCCCAGCCGGGCGTAAAGCCGCAGGGCCGCTAAATTTGTCGTCTGGACCTGTAAATAAGCGGTCCCGGCACCCCGTAACTGGCCCCAGTTCAGTAAGTCGGCTACCAGCCGCGTACCCCAGCCTTGCTGCCGGGAAGCAGGCGCGGTCACAATATCGAACAGGCCCACATAGCCCCGGTCGCAGACCGCTAACCCGGTCGCCAGCACCTGACCATCGCGCTCCAGCCGGAGGAAATAGCGCTCAGGCAGAATATTACTCAATAATTTTTCTATTTGCGGCCGGTGCCGGGGTTCCGGGCGGCTTAATTCCAGCCAGCCCTCCAGCCATTCCGGGCTTAACTCGTTATCTCCTACTATCCGTATGCCACCTGGGTCGGCTATACCTGAGAGAGTATTCACTTGCTCAGCATCCGCCAGGTCAAGGATCTGTACGCTTACGCTATCCGATTTTAAATAGCCACTGCCTGCTAAAGTTTCTTCCAGTTCGTCCGGTTTAGAAGCGGGAGTCAGCTTAAAGATAGTGGGAAAACCTTTAGCGGTATATAGGTCTTCACAGTCTTTGATTTTAGCCAGCAAATCCGCTTTATTGGCCCGGCCGGTATCATAAAGCGGGTTAATCGAGTTGGCCCGGGAAGTGTAGCCGCCACTAAAGCGCAGCACCCAACCACTGTAAAGCAGAGATTGATGGGCGGGCCAGGCATTCAGGCTTAATTCTTCCAGTTCATTAATTATCGGCATTCTTCTAACTAATTATATAGTAGGGTATTTATTACTATATAGATACTTTACTTTTCCTGAATGATTATGAACCGGATTGGTAATTTAGCAGGACTTCCGGTATTTGATAAGGATTGTGGAAAATATAGTCCGCCCCGGCGCTTTTAAGTTCGGCTTCGCTGCCATAACCATAAGTAACGCCCCCGGCTAAGACCCGGTTACCTTTAGCCCCCAGGATATCGTATTCCCGGTCACCTATCATAAAAGCCTGTTCCGGCTGAAGCTGCTCTTTAGCTAGAATCAGGCCAATCAGCTCGCCTTTGTGGCTGTTCCGGCCGTCCAGCTCGCAGCCATAAACCGTTTCAAAGTATTTTAGCAGGTTAAAACGCTCCAGGATCTGGATAGCGTATACGGTCGGCTTGGAAGTTGCTACTAACAGCCGGAATTTATTATGTAAAGTTATGAGGGTTTCTTCTATCTGAGGATAAACATAATTCTCAAACAGGCCGGTATGGCTGTAGCGCTCGCGGTAGTAAAAAACCGCTTCTTCCAGCACGGCCGGTTCCGAAGACTCAAGCAGCCGGGCAAAACTATCGCGCAGCGGCGGGCCGATGCACCAGTCCAGGTCGGTCCGGCTTAAGTCGGTCCGCCCTAACTTATCCAGGGCATATACAAATGATCCGGTAATTCCTGCTTTAGGATCAGTCAGCGTACCATCCAGGTCAAAGAAAACGTGGGTAATAGAAGACATTATTATTTAGATTTTCTGTAAATAAGCCTAATCTTGCCAGCCACTTGCTTTAGCTTGCCACAACTCTAAAATCTTCCGGGCAATATCATCCGGAAGCTTGCGGACGCCTCTTTCATAGCGTGAAAGTGTTTCACGGGAAATACCCAGCGCCTGGGCCAGTTCCGCCTGATGCAGACCGTATTCCGTCCGGAATTGTTGAATTTTTACCGGTGCGTCGCAAAGCTCGCCGCTGTCCTCCGGCGGTGTCATAAAGGTATTCGAACTGGCCGGGGCGGGTAAGACCCGCAGATTGCGGCCGTTATAGTCATTCTTGCGGACCGGCGATTGGGGAGAAGATACCAGGCGGTTTTTATCGGCCGGTTGGTTCAGCTTCCAGAGTGACTCGGCCAGCTTTACGGTGCGCGGCTCATCCAACCAGTCCTGGAAAAACCCACGTACCCGGGTGGGCGGCTCAAAGTCGGGAATTTCTTCTAACACGCCGATTTCGCGCAGGCGTTCATGGGCTTCAATAATAGCCTCAACGGTCCGGCCCGGTTTTTCCATATTCGGTTCTTCGCCGCAAAACTCCAGGATAGAGCGGATAGTCGCGTGGGGCTGCATGCCGCCTTTACCGGCAATCGTACCGACAAGGGTCCAGTAGGTCCCGATTTTCTTGGCGAGAGCTTCGTGATAAGGGCTCAGACTGAGCAGCAAATTGGCGTAATTGCCAATCCAGCGCAATCCGTCCGGGTCGAGAAAGTGCGCCAGGGCCTGGCCGCAGCGAAAGCCAAAAGCGGTCCAGCTCTTGCCATCACGCTTGTATTCCACATCCACAATGTCGAGCAAGCGGTCGGGCCGTTCCTTACCAAAAAAGAGCGTGCCGCCCTTGTAATCCTGCCAGCCCATGGTTAATCGCAGGTCGGCCAGCCGCATAACTTCCTGTTTGAAATCCTCATACAGCAGCTGGCTGGAGCCGTGGCGCAGTTTAACCGAGCGGTATTCCGCAATTTCTTCCAGGCTCATCCGGGCAATATTAAGCTGCGGATTGGGCAGCTTGGCAATTTGAGACATCAAAATGAGGAAAATATCGGCTGTTTCCACCGACAAATCCTTGACGACCTTCCAGAGTACGCCGACGGTTTCGACCGTATCGGGCGGGTGTTCAAAAAAGAGCGTGATATGACCATCCCGGGCCTGGTAAGAATATTGAGGCCGCCCGTAGGAGTCAGGCGTCCACTGGTGCTTGCTGCCACCGGCATAAAAGGCCTGCAAAGCCGCCCGGATAGGCGGGCTGATAGGTAGCGGGATATGACGGTCACGGGCGATACTCAGGTCCATTACTTTAGACCGGAGACTTTCCAGTTCTTCTTCCAGGTTTTCCAGGTCACGGTCAATATTCGAACGGCGTTCGCCCGACTCACCCAGCGACTGCTTGAGCTGGGCCAGAGTCAGGTTAAGTTCCTGGGTATCAACCTTTTGCTTATCCTGTTCGCTGAGCTTGCGCAATTCTTCCAGGCTCCGGTTAATCCGGGAGGTGCTTAGATGCAGGTTACGCAGTTCTTCTTCTACCTGGGCCAGGGTCAGGTCGAAATTATCGCTGCTGTTTAGCTCGTCATTATCCCCGGCGGGCCGCTGCAGGCTGCGGCTATTTCTACTTCTGCTCAACCTTTATCCCTCCCGCTTCAGCTAAATGCTCAGCGACCTCCAGCAGAGTATCCCGGATAGCTTGAATTGAGCGGCTTAAACTTTCGTTATTGGCTTTCCAGATTTCCGGGTCCATCTCCTGCCAGCGGTTTAGAATACTCAGCACTAAAGAAGTTTCCTGGTTCAAGCGCCGGGTGCTGTACTGGCTGCCTTTATTTAACTTTTTAACATTCTCAGGCCGTTTGAGAGCATCAAGCAGTCCGTCCGGACGGACAAATGCCTGAATACCCGGTGCAGATTCGTCTGAGGCCGGGGTTTCGCCGTCCGGTTCTTCAATAATAAGCGGCGCCACCGCCAGTGCTTGAAGTTCGTGGATAATTTCCCTGACCGCTTCTTTGTTAAGAGTGCCTTCCAGAACGGCTTGAATCAAGGGGCGGCGTTCGCCCGGGCTTTCCAGGCTGGCTATTCGCCGGGCCACGGTTACAGTGTCGGGCCGCTGAGCTACCAGGTCCCGCACATCCTGGGGAGCCCGTAAGAGGGCCAACCTGCCATCCACATAATCCTTGTTTTTGCCTATCCGGGCGGCCAGTTCCCGGATGCTGTAATCACCACCGTCATGGGTCAGACGGTGGAAAACCGCCGCTTCTTCCAGCGGGTTCAAATCCTGCCGCTGGATATTTTCGGCCAGCCCGATTTCAAGCATCTCGCGGTCGGTGTATTCAGCCACATCACATGGGATGGTAGACAGACCGGCCAGCAGGGCCGCTCGCAAGCGCCGTTCACCGTAGACCAGTTGGAAAAAGCCTTCTTCCCGGGCGTTAGGGTCCGGCCTGACGCGCAACCGGCTGATAAAACCCTGCGTCCTGATTGCCTCGGCCAGTTCATCCAGGCCCTCAAAGCTTTGCCGGGCCTGAAAAGGATTCGGCCGGATGCGGCTTAGAGGCAAGCTCTGACTGAATACCGTTCGCTCGGCCAGTTCCGACCTCAAGCCGACTACCGATTCAAAATCGGCATCGTTGGCTGAAGACGGTCCGGCCGTCCGGCTGCTCAGAAAGCTTTTGGTTTTAGGCATTAACGACTCTCCTCGGTTACGGCTAAGTCTTCCTCAATTTCATTATAGTTAACTGCGTCAGAACCAAAAATCAATTCCTGGGCTAGATTACGGTAAGCCTGGGCTCCTTTATCTTTAGGTTTGTAGGATAGCATAGTTTTGTGCAGGCCTTGCGCTTCGGCAAACTGGACCGAACGCTCGATGATAGTATTAAAAACCCGGACCTGTTTGCCAAATTCGCTGCGGGTGAATTCTACCACCTCGCGGTGCAGTTTTGACTTGGTAACTTTGGTGAGCAAAATCCCGGCGATTTTAAGCTCGGAGTTTAATTCGGACCTTTTTATTATGTCAACTTGCTTCAACATCATTGCGACGGCTTCGGTTGAAAGCGGTTCCGATTCGTGCGGGATAATTATTTCCTGGGCAGCGACCAGCGAATTTTTAACCAGTACGCCCAGCGAAGGTAAAGTATCAATCAGGATAAAGTCATAGCGCGACCGGACCGAACGCAGTAGCTTTTGCAGGACCCAGACACCCTGGGAGTTTATTAACATTTCGTCGGCGGTACCGGCCAACCTGATATTACTTGGCACGATGTCCAGGCCAACCGGCGCTTGCATAATAACCGGCTCTATTTGCGGGGTAAAAGTTGCCAGGTAATGCTTGATAGCGCTATCCAGGCTATTCTTTAACTGGCTGGCTTCTATACCGGAGCTAAGAGTGAGGTTACCCTGTGGATCGCAATCAACCAGCAACACCCGGTAGCCCATTTCAGCCAGGGCCGCACCCAGGTTCAAGGTGGTTGTCGTTTTGCCGGTGCCACCTTTAGGGGCAGTAATGGTTATTACACGGGCCAGGGCCAGCGGGTCTCTTTTAATAGCTTTAGCTACCTGCGAGCCGGTTGTTTCACGTGCAGCAGGCGCCTGACCGTCCAGGAGCGGGAAAGGTGCAATGTCATCCAGGCTATCCGACAGGCGGCGGCGGCGGTCACCCTGCTGTAAAAAATGCTGCACATCCGAAAGAAGGACCATATACTGGTTGCCCATCTTCTGGGCGATTAAGCGCCCGTCACCGGCCGCTTTCCGCAAGCGGTGGTATTGTACGCCAGTCTGATCGGCTGCCTGACGTAGAGGTACCGGCACCTCAAACGTTTTTTCTTGCAAAGGTAAACTCCAGGGACTAAATTGGTTATAAAAAACCTGCTTTTGAAAATATATCATAGCACACCTTCTCAGATTTGAGAAGGTATTAATAAAAAAATTTAATTCTTTAAATAACCTGGTAAATTAACGTCTCATGGTGGATAACTGCTCTTTGCAAAAACATGTATTATTGATGTCGTTTAACCAGGGAGCCGGAACTTGAAAGACATAGGTAAAGTGCTAACCGCTAATATTTAGTAAATATAGGCTATTCCCTGGTCGGTCACGTGGTCACATGGTCACACCTATCGTGTCAGTAATTCACCTATGGTGGTACCAGAGTAGGTTCAATGTGACCGGTAAATATATAAATTAAGCTGGTCACATCGGTCACACCTATCGTGTCAGTAATTCACCTATGGTGGCACTAAATCACACCCATGCTGGTATCTAACCTAACCTATCCTGGTAGCATGTGATCGTTATGAAGTGTTTTTTAAGCTTTTGTAATAAGCAATTTAAAAGCCGATCACATTGCTAATAAGTATTAATGAGTCTAATGCGCCCGTTCCCGGCTTGTGGCCGGGCGGGCGTTTGCTATAATTCGGTCACAGTCAAAGGTAGTTCTAACAGAAAGTTAAAGTTTATTGCGGGTCACAGGTGAACAGGTCTTGAATTCGTTTCAGCTTGTAGATGAATTTAATGATGTAGAAACAGAACGAGGGGTCATCGCGGCTATTGCCGCCAAACCGGACCTTTATTGGGAATTAATCGATTACCTGCCCGGCGAAGCCTTTATCACCGAAAGCGCGGCCTGGCAGAGCCTGTCCCAGGCTATCGAGCTGGAAAAGCCGGTGGCCAGTAGTGTGCCCGGCCTGGCCGAGTGGAAGCCGGTATCCGAACCTAAAGCGGCCGCGCAACGCCTGGCCGACCTTTACCAGCGGCGTTTGCTGGCCGGTATGCAGGAGAACCTGGCGGCGGCCCTCTACAGTAACCGGCCCGCCCCGGATTTGTTAACCCTGCTGGATGAAGAAGTGGCGCGGGTTCAGTCGGCGGTCCGGGAAACCAATTCCGGCAAATTAATGTGGGCCGGTGACCTTATCGGTAACGTGCTGGCCGAAGCGGAAAGCCGCCAATTAAAGCGCCAGGAGACCGGTAATGCCATTCTGGGTGTTCCCACCGGTTTAAGTCGGGCTGACGAGCTTCTGAACGGCCTGGGAACCGGCCTGTACATCCTTGCCGGGGCGCCCGGTTCTGGCAAAACTACCCTTAGTCTGCAGATCGCCCAGCAGGCCGCCGCGCACGGCACGCCGGTAATCTATGTAACTTATGAAAACTCGCCCTCCAACCTGGTACTGAAGGCCTTATGCTCCCGGGCCAAGGTTTCACCAAGTCAGGTGGAGCGCGGTTTTGGTAACCCCCAGGCGCTGCGCTGGGCGGCCCTTGAATTGCAACCGGTCTTTGAGAAACTGGCAATCATCGAAGGCACTTCCAAATTAACAGTTTCTCAGGTGCGCGGTAAAGCTTTACAGGCTCTCGCTCGTCACAAAGCCAGGCGCTGCCTGATTGTTTTCGATTATCTGCAGCGAGCCGCCCATACGGCCGGGTATGACCAGCTGCGTTACAACGTCAGCGCTATGGCCGGAGAGTTACGCGACCTGGCGAACCGCCTCGGCAGCCCGGTACTGGCGATAAGCAGCCAGAACCGCTCCGGTGGAGATTACGGTAAAGGCGGCGGTAGCGCGACGCTCGACTCGCTGAAAGAAAGTGGTGACCTGGAGTATTCGGCCGATGCCGTTATGTTCTTACGGCTAAGCGATAAAAGACAGGTCGCGCCCCCGGCCCGGGCGGTGGACCTGGTCCTGGCGAAGAACCGTTTTGGCGATACCGGAATGGTGCCGCTGGTCTTCCGGCCTGACCTGGGCGATTTGCGGGAGGAGGTGGCCCGGTAATGTCATTATCAAATTCACATAACTTTAACAACCCGCAATCCGGGACAAATAACACCAACCTGACCCTTACCGACCTGCAACTGGCGGCCTGCAAGCCCATCCGGGCCGGTGGCAGCAGCTGGCGAGCTTTTTGTCCTTTTCACGGTTCGGATCACCAGCGCAGTATGCGGCTGAACCTGAGTAACGGTCATTTTAACTGCTTTGCCTGTGGGGCCTGGGGCTACACCGAAACCGCTCGCGAGCGCTGGAAAGAGCAGCAGCCTAAACTTAACCGGCCGCCAGCCAAAAACGGTACAGGTAAAGCAACTGCTGCCAGACCCAGCCCACGCGTCCAGGCTCCGCCATCTTACCCACCCTTACGGGTATTAGAACCTGCCATTACCCTTCCGCTTAAACCCGGACCGGCCCAGGATTTACCTGGATTACTGCAACAGTACCAGGTTGCTTTGCCTGGTAGCTGGGGTGAAGAGTATTTACGGCGCAGAAAAATCCCGCTTGAACTGGCCCAACTTTACGGGATAGGCTATGCCGGGCCGGGAAAGTGGGCCCACTCGGCCCGTGATTGGAAATACGGGCGGCTGGTTATGCCACATACCAGGCCGGATGGCGAAATAGTCAACCTGTACGGCCGGGCGGTCGGCTCTAATGAGAAAGTACCGAAAGCTTTGCGCCACGACCATTTGCAGGGTGAGAAGGGCTATTTCAATGCTGGAGTGCTGGGACCAGACTTTAACCGGCAAAATATGGATTACCTGAAGAGCGTCCGTCCAGACGGACAGCCTGAGCAGAATTCCGAGGCGGTTTTTGTGTGTGAGGGACCGTTTGACGCCCTGAGCTTGCTGGCCGGTGGGCAAAAACGGGTGGTCGCTATTTTTGGCGTGAACGGCTGGCGCTGGGAATGGACCCGTTCTGCCAGAAGCCTGGTCTTTGCCCTGGACACTGACGAAACCGGCCAGAAGAGCTGGCGAGAATTGGCCCGCCAGGCCCGTTTGCGCGGTAAATCGGTTGCTTTCCTGCCCCCTGAAGCCTATGGCGGCTGTAAAGATGTCAACGAAGCCTGGGTGAGTGGCGCCCTGGAAAGTTATTTTGAATCGGTCCAAGTAGCTGTAGATGAGCCCGAAGTAAATGACACCGTTTTAGGTGCGTCCTCGCCACACCAATTCCCGGAACAGGTTGTTGATATTTTAGACCCTCGTCCTGACCTGGTAGAAGACTCCTGGCTGTGGGAGGATCTTTTCCGCCTATGCCTGGGAATCCCGCAAGGGATTCTTTACGGCAGTTTGCATGGTTTACGCTGCTGCGGGGTTCGGCTGCATATAGGACAGAATGATTTGTTGGAGCTGAGGCCTGGAGCTGAACTGGATTCAGGCCAGTTTAGGGAACTGGAGCAGCACTATTTTGGCGATAACCATCCTGATCTGGAAAACTTGCTGGATCGCCTGGCTTTTAAATCAAAATCGGCTGTCAGGACGGCCTAAATGTGGGAAACACTCTATTTTAACGCTGTATATTCAATGATTACATATCCCTGTATATGAAACATATCCCTATTAAATTTCCAATTAATCAGGTATAATAAAATCCAGCTATTTACTGACTTTTAGTCGCCAAATTTATAATAAAATTACAAAAAAGTATGTCTGCCGGTACTTTTAAAATGGCCCATTACTGACCCATCCGGCAGTCCCGAGCATTACCTGTAACCGGAGATGACACAAACCAAATTCCCAGGAAACGGTCCAGGGATTTGCGGTGGCCGGTGTAGCCTGGCCTGGCAGCAGTCAAATTATTAAAAGCAGCATAAAAATGAACCATAAAAGCCAGGTTTCTGCTCTGTCTACCTGAGAAACAATAGTGCTCTTTCTGGCTGGCAGCTCTCAATCGGAAGTATCCACAATAGCAGGAAATTAGTGCCAAATGTGTCCGTCTGGACGGACACTTTACAAGTTTAAGTAAATAGAACTCTAGAAACGAATAAGGTCGTGGTAGTAAAGTGACCATTAGCACTCACTAAAGCTACAGGAAATGAGAAGGCAGAGAGGAAAAGACAATCCCCTATGTTGATAACCCTCAAGGAAGCCGCCCAATGGGCCGAGGAAAATCTAAATATTGAGGTAACGCCCGCTACCTTACGGAGCGCCTGTGTAGACCGCCGCTTAAAGGCTAAACACGAACGCTGCGCCAATGCCAGGCGCGGACAACCGCGTGAATGGAAGGTTGGCCGGGTGGACCTGATAGATTTTCTGACCGGGAAGTACCGCCCGCGTAAGAACCGCTCGCCCCGGCAGCCTAAAGTTCCCGTACAGCTTGTCCAGACCTCGCTACCGGCCCTGCCACCCCCTGTAAAGAACAAGTTGGCGCCGCCGGTAATAGTCCAGCCCGAGCAAGGGCCTAAACCGCGTTACAAGGTTTTGGAACTGGTTTTGCAGCCGACCCTGGTAGATTTTGACCGCCATGAAGTCTATGACATGCGAGTTATCAAGAAAAACATTCCGAAACACGCTACGGCTGAGAAATTGGCGACCGAACTGGCCGCCCGGGCCATCCAGGCGCGCCTCTCGCACCAGTTGCGTTATGTGGTTGAGGAATACCTGAGCCAACCGCGCCGCAAGTAGTATAACAACCGATTCTTAGACGGACCCATGACAAAAAATCTTTAAACTTAAATTTTTGGGAAGGTCAGAAGTGGCGGGCAGGAGGAAAAGAATGAGTCAATTTGAATATGACGCCGGTCTGCTCAAGCGCTATCCTGATATTGTAAGCGGAGTCGTGCTGGCCCACGGCCTACGTAACGGACCCACCCCGGCCGGACTCCTGGCGCTCTACCGCAGCGAACAACAAAACGTCATTGCCAGGCTGGGCGATACCCCCTTGAGCCAGGTACCGGCGCTCTCCGCCTGGCGCAGTACCTTTAGCAGCTTTGGTGTCGAGCCGACCAAGTACCGCAGCGCCCCGGAAAGCCTGCTGCGCCGCCTGACCAAAAAAGGCGATATTCCCTCAATCAATCTTTTAGTGGATGCAGGTAACTTAATAAGTATTCGTTACGCCCTGCCGGTCGCGGTCTTTGATACCACGCACATTCAAGGCAGTCTGAAAGTAACCTTTGCCAGCGGCCAGGAACGCTTTACCGTTTTAAGCGAGACCGGCGACGCAGTCGAGCACCCGGTGCCGGGCGAAGTAATTTTTGTAGATGAAACCGGCCTGGTCTTTTCCAGGCGTTGGTGCTGGCGTCAGAGCGAGGCGAGCGCGGCCCAACTCATTACCACTGAAGCTATTATCACGGTCGAGGCTCAGCACGCGGGCAGCCGGGCCGAGGTTGAGTCGGCCCTGGCCGACCTGACTGCCTTACTCAAAGAATATGCCGGCGGCACCTATACCACCGGCATATTGGATGCAGCCAATCCAGGCCTGGCTGATTAGTATTCCTTATAAAAGTTACGCTTACTAAATTAACCGGTCGCTTTAGACCTGTGTCGCATCATTGTAAGCTTTCAGGCGCGCTTTAGATTCTTCGGAGCCGCTGATTAAAGCTTCGCTGAGCAGTTCGGCGCTGGATGGGGCCATTACAATGCCGCTCCGGAAGTGGCCCGTCGCCAGCCACAGGCCCGGTAACTGGGGCAATTCACCCATAAGCGGTAAGCCGTCTCTAGAACCCGGCCTTAAACCTGACCAGTTCTCGCTGACCGGGGCCTGTAGCAGCGAAGGAGCCAGGGATTGCATAAGGCTGAACAGCTTGCTATAGCCATCGGGCGTTATCGCTACTTCAAATCCGGCTTCGTGTTCTTCCGTTGCTCCAAAAGCGATGCTGCCATCGGCCCTTGGATAGCCGTACCCACCGGCCCCGGCCAGGATGTGCCGCAAGGGCGGCGTGCCAGGTGGTGGCAGTACCGCCAGTAATTGTCCCCGGACCGGTTTGACCTTCTGCGACCATTTAAGACCGGGCGTGGTGATATTCAATCTTTCTAATTGCTGTTCCAGCCATACCCCGCTCCAGGCTCCGGCGGCTAACACTACTTTCTCAGACTGGATTATTTCACCGTCTTGCAGCCGAATGCCGGTTACTTTGCCGTTACCGGTTATTAAGGAAGCGACCGGGTTGCCCGCTTTGATAGTCACGCCTTTTGCGGCGGCCGCCCGGGCCAGGGTCCTGGTTAACCAGGGCGGCCGGAGCAGCCCGCCTTTGTGGTGAATCGCTCCGAAATTTGGCCCGGTCAAAGGCTCTACTTCGGCTACTTCCCGGGGTGACAGCCAGCGGGCATCTGTGGCTAACCCGGCTTCGACGTACCAGTGCTGCCGTTCGCTTAACTCGGCGGCTTCGGCTTCAGTCGTAGCAACCCGCAACTGGTCAAGCTCAAAATAGCCGCTACCGGCCAGTTCCGGGTGATCCTTTTTCAGCCTGGCAGCAAGTTCCGGGTATAGGTCAAAGCCGCGTTTAATCAGGCGGGTAATCGCCGGGTTGGTGCCGATAGCCGCCGCCGGGGTAAGCAGTCCGGCCGAAGCGAACGAGGCCGTGCCATTCTGGGCAAAATTTGCATTGGCTTCTAGCAGAGTTACTGCCAGCTTACTTTTGTCCGCCAGCCAGTAGGCCAGCGATGTGCCAATTACCCCACCTCCAATAATGACAATATCCATGCGGATTCTCAATTCCTTGTTTGTTAGGGAGACTTTTATAAGAAAATAGCCTGGTAAATGCCCGGTACCAGGCCGGACTTTACAACCGCACTCCTGAAAAGCAGTCTGCCACTATAAGCCGATTTTAACGCCGCTTCTTTCCTTAGATTGACTATAAAAAAGCCTATGAAGGTGACAACCTGGCGGCAATCTTCTCATATAACAAAAGGGCGGGCAATCCTATTCGAGCCTGGCGCTATAATGGGATGGACGCTTTTGGATTATTCCCTGGAATGAGCCTTTCAACCCTGATAAGGCTGGTACCTCATCGCCTGAAATAAAGTGGTTGCCGGTATCGTTTGTTCAATGACTGATTATTTAATCCATGAACTATTATAAAAAGGAGGTTTGGCTGTCCTGTTACTGTTGTATACAATCGTAACTGATGGGTACCCTCCCACCGGGGAACCGAAAAACGGGTGGTCACCACTGGTGGAACGGATTAATGTCCTGGCCGGGCTTTAATCTTCACCGGCCGGGCTTTAATCTTCACCGGCCGGGATGAGAAGGTTTAACGGTTGGGCTGCTCCTGGCTATAGCGGCGGATGGCCGCGATTACCTGGTGGACCTGTTCTTCGGTTAAGTGTGGAAACATCGGCAGGCTTAGCACTTCCCGGTGAATCTCTTCCGAGATAGGCAAGCTGCTCGCCTTAATATTCAACCCGGCGTAAGCCTCTTGCATGTGGGGCGGCATAGGATAATGGATCAGAGTGCCAACTCCGGCCTGACCAAGATACTTTTGCAGGTCGTCCCGCTGGGGGTGTCTTATCACGAAAAGATGCCAGGCCGGTTCGTGGCCTTCCGGGACTTGCGGCAGGACCAGGCCAAGGCCCTGAAGGTTTTCCAGGTAGAGCGCCGCGATTTTCCGGCGGCGATCGTTCCACTCTTCCAGCTTCGTAAGTTTCACCCGTAAAATCGCGGCCTGTAGTTCGTCCAGCCTGGTGTTATAGCCGACCGTTTCGTTTACATATTTGATGCGCGAACCATAGTTGCGCAGGACCCGGACTTTGTCGGCCAGGACCGGGTCATTGGTAGTGATGGCCCCGGCGTCGCCGTAAGCGCCCAGGTTCTTGCCCGGGTAAAAGCTCCATGCAGCAATATCGCCCAGTCCACCGGTGTAGCGGCCCTTGTAGCGGGTGCCCTGGGCCTGGGCGGCGTCTTCTAACACTTTCAGGCTGTACCGCCGGGCGATTTCCATTATAGGGTCCATATCGGCGGCCTGGCCGTAGAGATGCACCGGCAAAATAGCTTTGGTGCGCGGCGTGATAGCGGCTTCAAGGCGGGCCGGGTCGATATTATAGGTAGCTTCGACCGGCTCCACCGGGACCGGGGTCGCGCCGGTATAAGTCACGGCTAGCCAGGTCGCAATATAGGTATTTGATGGCACGATTACTTCATCGCCCGGACCGACGCCAAGTGCTAAGAGGCCCAGGTGTAGAGCGTCCAGGCCGTTACTGAGGCCGACACAATACTGCACATCGTGGGAGGCGGCAAATTCCGCTTCAAAAGCCTCTACCTGCGGTCCCAGGATATAGTAACCACTCTCCATAACGGTGGCGATAGCGGCATCAATTTCAGTTTTCAGTTCCAGGTAGGTCGATTTCAGCTCTAGAAATGGAATCATTTTGGCTTTATCCTCTTTAGCGGCCGCTGCATATTTACCCTTTTACAGTATCCGGTAAATCTCTTATTTGTGGGCAGTCCCAATATAGTCTAAAAAAGGGTTCCTTTCAATAATCAAAAATTTCGTATTCCTTATTATAACTGTCGCTGGTAGGGGTAAGTTGCCTGGTCCGGAGCGAGTTTTCTCAGCCTGGTTAAATTGCCCGTATGCCTGTGCTGGCCCCGTCCTTTTTAGGTGATAACCCTGGCGTTGGCCGCCATTGCTGATTATTAGTCATAATAGGCTGAAAGGAAACCAATAAAGTTGTGTCTCTTCAGGCGGCCTTTTATTCAAAATAAATACAGCACTGGTAGTCGCGAATATGGCCGGACTGTAGGGGGAGGTTGACAGGTTTTCCCAGGTAAATATTAGGGTAAAACACCTTCTAAACCGGGCTGAAATAGACATGTTTGTGAAAAAGACGACAAATTTCAAAATTCGTTGAAAATCGATACCAAAAACCCTTGCGCGAGATGCCACATTCTGTTATTATACCAACCCCGGCAAGAACGCGAACTTAACGGGACACGAAACTGGAGCGGATAGCTCGGTCGACCTGTCACGAGAGGCCATCGCCAGAACCGCTGGAATTTGTTCGCCAGATACGA
>JAQBPB010000046.1 GCA_028287745.1 Chloroflexota bacterium | reverse complement strand
TACCGTTTCAACGTCAACCACGTGGTATTGCCCTACAAAGTCGAGGAGATGTTCCGGCACGAGTGGGTGGAGACCGCGCCAGGTGTTGAGCAGCCGGCCAGCTTGCCCGGCCTGGTCCAGGTTTAGTCTTTTCAGACCGGCAATAGCCGGGGCGGTATAGCCTGGACGCACACACGGTAAATCCAGGGACAGGGGGACAGCATTTTCCAGAGAAGGGCTGTTCCCCGCAAAACCATCCGAAGCGCTATTTTGGGACAGGCCGGGCCAATGTAGCCCCGGGTTTATCTGCGGCTATATCAGGACTAAAATTTTGAATATTTCCCGCCTTTTATAGCTATTCTTTTGCCTCATATTAAAAATGAAAATAAAGCATTAAAACCTTGAAAATCCCAAAAAGGTTTTAAGTAGTTTTAGGTTCGCTTTTTTTAGAAGAAAGATTTTTGAATGCCCGGAAATAATCTGACCCTCCCGGAAACCGGCCCTGCTGAAGTACAGCCGGTCCAGCCAAATTTGTGGGAAATTTTGAAAGTCTGGTTAAAGATTGGGGTTCAATCTTTTGGCGGCGGGTCCTCTACCAACTTATTAATCCGTAATGAATTCATTTATAAACGGGGCTGGCTTAGCGAGGAAGAACATCTCCGGTTCTGGGTATTGTGCCAGCTGGTCCCCGGCATAAATCTAATCGCCCTCACCATACTGATTGGTAAGAAGTTGGGCGGGGCCGCCGGGATTGCTCTAAGCCTGGCCGGGATGCTGCTGCCGAGCGCCGGGATTACCACTCTGCTGGCGGTTGGCTTTAGCGTCATCCAGGGGTGGTCCCCCATCCAGGCCATGTTAAAAGGACTGACCCCGGCTACCGCCGGTATCAGCCTGGTGGTGGCGGTCCAATTCGCCAATCCCCTGTTCAGGCGGGCTAAAAAAGAAGGGCCTATTCCGGTTGCTATAAGCTTTTTTATAATCGGCGGGGGCGCGTTCGCGGTAACCTTTTTCAAGCTTCCCGTAGTAAGTATCTTTATCGGCGGGGCTATTATAGGGGGGCTGGCCTTTGGCTCAGGTTTTCTCAACCGCCCTAAAAAGAATATAAGTTAAAGAAAAAGGAATGTACTTTATGGGTCCTTTAGAGATTTTCCTGACCTTTCTCAAAGCTTCCCTTTTTTCAACCGGCGGCCTTGGTTCTTTGCCAAGCCTTCACCAGGACCTGACAACTAATAATATTGCGACTGACCAGGACTTTGGTCAGGCCATCGCAATCTCGCAGGTTAGCCCGGGCCCCACCGGCCTGTGGGTGGTGGCCCTGGGCTATTTAACATACGGCTTCCTGGGAGCAGTCCTTGCCCTGGTGGCAGTTACTATTCCGCCTTTCCTGGTCCTGGCTTTATCGGCCGGATATAGCCGGATAGAGCACCGGCCGCTGGTACAGGGCATCATCCGGGGCGTTTCCCTGGCCGTAGTGGGCCTTCTCCTGGTGGTGGTCTGGTCGGTACTGAGCGGCCCGGCCATTGGTTGGCGCGGGGTAGCCATTGCTCTTGGCGCCTTTGCCCTGGCCTACGCCGCCCGGGTAAACATTGTTATCGTCCTGGCGCTGGCAGCCCTTTCCGGTTTTATTTTATATAGTTAGCGCAGGGAGCTTACAGGTAAGCCCCCCGGGGTATAGTTCTAAGGCAAGTCCAGGGTCTGCAGGTATACCGCGAAAGACGCCAGCCAGTGCCCGCCCATATAGTCGCTGGTGATGGCCTGGGGCAAACCGGCCTGGCTGTGCCGCCCGGCGGCTTCCAGCAAAATTGGCCGGGCCGGGGCATTTTGGGGCAAAGTATGGGCAATCCGGCGCATCGCCCAGGCCCGGCTTAACTGCAGGCCGTTTAGATGGCCCAGGGCCGGGTCGCTGTGGTCCGACACAATCGCCGGGTAAAGCAATCCTTTTGGTTCCCCACCGGCAACGCCCGGCAGAAATTCCTCAAACCAGCGGCTGAATTGGTCCTCCGGCAGGATCTGGCTCATCAGGTCGGCTTCGGTTAAGGCGGGTGACAGGAAGTCGCTCCCGCCCGGTTCCCACCCGGCCGGGTAATTTTTATCCGCCTTAAAGTAGTCCAGGCTCCGTTCCACCAGCAAAGTTTCCAACTCCCGGTTACCGGCCTTGCGGGCATATTCCAGGCACAGGGTCAGGTTAAAAGCTGTGTTCGGGTGGGTACCGACCCGGATAGGATAGGTTTGTTTGGGTAGAAAGTTTTTGATAAGGCCGGTAATAATCCTGGTTAAGGGCTGTAAATCGCGGTGCCAGTTCAGGCCGTCCGGGTCGTCCCAGCCCATTAGTTCGGCATCCAGTTGCAAGACCCAGGCCCAGCCGTACATGCGCTCAAAAGCCTGGTGATTGGGCTGGTCAAAGTAGTCCGCCTCGGTCTGGAGGTTGGCGGCGGTCAGGGTAGTGTTCAGGGCGGCCCGGATGGTCGCGCCTTCCGGCAAGTCCGGGAAAAGGCGCAGCAACCGCGCCAGGGTCCAGTGGCTGTGGACCGCCGAATGCCAATCGAAGCAGCCGTAAAAGGCCGGGTGCAGGGCTTTTGGCGATTGTATATCAGCCGGGCTATTCAGGACCTGGCCGGGAGCGTTTGGATATTCACGGGTAATCGAGTGCAGGGCCTGCCGGGCGCATAAGGCCGCTTCTTGTACATTTATCGTATTTTTACCCTCAAATTGACTTGACATAATTTATTATTTTCCCTCAATCAACCACTTTTTATTAACTATTTCCTGATTTTAAAGAAGGCCAGGCCCAGGGCCGCCAGTCGGACTTCCGGCCATAAGTGCCGCCTGCTGAAGAGAAGATTTTACCTGGGCAAGATTGTGCCTGAGCGGTTCATAAAGGTCAAGTCGCTGCCCCAATTGGTAAATATCTAAAATCATTACGCAAACAATTACGTTTGCTGAAAGCAAATATTTTAAATTTGTTAGTAATTCCGGGGCAAATTATAAATTGATTCGGGTTTTTTTGATTAATTCTATTGACAGCTAACGTAAATAGATTTACAATATACGAAATAGAAACGTAAACGTTTACGCAACTCTTTATCGAGGTAGATTTAGGAGAGTCCGTGGCTGCTACACTGCTTGATATTGCAAAGAAACTGAATATATCCATAGCAACTGTTTCCCGGGCCTTGAACGACCGGCCAGGGGTAGGCAGCGATTTGCGCCAGCGCGTGCTTGATACCGCCATTGAACTTGGCTTTGTGCCGAATATGGCCGCACGCAGCCTGGTAACCTCACGTACTCAAACCGTGGGCTTTGTCATTCATCCCTTTGACCACCCTTTTTCCTCGGACCCTTTTTACTTTCCAATCCTGATGGCAATCGAAGTTGAACTGGTTACTCATGACTACCACATCATGTTGACCAGTCTTAACAGCGATAGCCCGATAAATTTGAGGATGGTGGACCAAAGCCGGGTAGATGGCCTGATTCTGGTCGGCCCCAACCTGAACCCGCAGTTTGTAACCAGTAATATAACGAGTGGTTTCCCGGTGGTCCTGGTGGACAACAAACCGGGCCACCGCAAAGCGAATACTATTCTGTGCGATGATGGCGGCGGCGCGTATGAAGCTGCCACTCATTTAATCGGGCACGGCCATACCCGGATTGCGCATATCGGGGGCCCGCTGGATTGGATCAGCAGCCGCCACCGCTATGCCGGTTATTGTGCCGCCATGCGGGACGCCGGGCTGGAAGCTAATTGCCGGGCCGTTCACAAAGAAAGTACGACCACTGCTACCGGCGAAAAAGCTGCCGCCGAACTGCTAGATAGCGCCGAACCGCCAACCGCTATTTTTGCAGCCAACGACTCGATGGCGCTGGGAGCGGCGCGCGCCGCCGCCGCCAGGGGTTTAACTATCCCCGGCGACCTGGCCCTGATCGGTTTTGATAACATTTCTGCCGCAGAACACTTCTCTCCCCCGTTGACTACAATTCGCATCTTCAAGGAACAAATGGGCAAATTAGCCGCCCGCCGCATATTGGAACTAATTAATGACCCTGGTATGCCGCCGGTGGAAACCAGCGTTTCTACCGAATTAGTCCTGCGTCAATCCTGCGGGTGTGCCTGACCAGCTTCAAAATTAACAATTTAACTCGCTTATATTGAAAAAGTTTATCCTGTTAACTTCAAGGTTGAATTAGTACTCCCTGCAATGATGTTGGGAGTAAAGGAGACGATGATTATGCATTCGAGTAAGAAGTTGGCTTTCACAAGCCTGCTGTTATTCCTGAGCCTGGTGCTGAGCGCTTGTGGGGATGCTACCACCAGCGCCCCGGCCAGCGCCCCTACGGCGGCCCAGGCAGGCGCGGCAACTACAGCGGCCCAGGCGGGCGCAGCCACTACAGCGGCCCAGGCAGGCGCGGCAACTACGGCTGCGGCGGCCGGTGGACCTAAGGTTGAGCTTACAATGTCCATCTGGGCAGGGGTAGATGAAGCTAAAGAGTTCCAGGCCATCATTGATGGTATCAATGCCAAGTCCACCACCTACAAGGTGTCGGTCCAGGCCAGCCCGCAGGAGTATGTCACCAAATTACAAACCGGCCTGGCTTCCGGGACAGCCGCCGACCTGTTCTGGGTAGATATTGATCACCTGTCCGGGTTTGCCGATAAAGGCTCGCTGCTCGACCTGACACCCATGCTGAAGGCCGACAAGAGCCATCCGGCCGGAAACCTGGATGACTATTTTCCCGGCGCGATAGCCGCAGGCACTTACAAGGACAAAATCTACGGCTTGCCCTGGATTCAGCAGCCGCTGGTCCTGTACGTAAACCTGGATATGTTTAAGGCGGCTAACGTAAGCCCGCCCACCGCTGAATGGACCTGGGACGATTTCCAGAAAGCTGCCCTGAAGTTAACGGTTGACGGTAGTGGCAAGACCGCCGATGACCCGGCCTTTGATGTGAAAACGGCCAAACAATGGGGCTTTACTTCAAACGGCACCGACTGGCCGCCGACCATGATGTACATCTGGCAGGCCGGTGGACAAACTATTACACCGGATTTCAAATCTTCTCCAATCGACTCGCCGGAAGCGGTCAAGGCAGCCCAGTGGTACACCGACCTGATCAACAAATCTCGCGTTTCACCTACCGCCAGCCAGATAAAAGACCAGGGTTTCGATACCATGTTTCTCAATGGCAAAGTCGCGATGTTTATCGGGGGCGCGGCCGACTCGCTGGAAACCAGGGAGGGCATGAAAGGCCAGGCCCAGGCTTTCCTGGTGCCAAAAGGCCCCGCCGGTAACCGCCAGACCCCGGCTTATATCGCCTTTACCGCCATCAACGCCAAGGCCAAAAACAAAGACGTGGCGTATGCGGCCATGGCCGATATTACCGATGGCATCCAGAAATGGAAAGTGCCGGTTCCTCGTAAATCCCTTTCGACCAAAGAAGCTATCCAGAAGGCGCAGCCGAAGCGCCCGGCCGGTTCGATAGATACGATTATCGCCGCCCTGCCGGATGCCAAAGCGGCCCCGGTCTTCCCTGGCTACGCTCAATGGGCGGACATCTGGAGCACCCAGTTCATTGACCCGCTCTTCCGGGGCAAAGATACTGCCGCAAACCTGTCCAAGAAGGTCCGCCCGCAGTTAGAGGAAACTTTACCTAAATAACTTTCCTCCCGGGGAGGGCGGTTCCCGGAACTGCCCTCCCTTACTTACCTTTTTTACAGGTAGTTTAAGCTGAAGCCTTGCTTCAGACATAGAATTAAAGAGGAGGATGAAATGGTAGGGGATCCCATTGCTGATTATCTTCCAACCTTTATCCGGTTTTTGCTGCTTGCGGCAGCCGTAATAGGCATCAGTATAGGAGTTCACTATGTTCTCCGGAAGGTGTTTCATGTGCGGCGTGAGGTTGCGATTGGCTATTCTTTGATAACGCCCTGGATTCTAGGGTTTCTAACCTTCAGCGCCGTACCCCTGGTAAGCACCTTTGCCCTGAGTTTTACCGATTACAACCTGCAACAGACGCCCAGCCTGGTAGGGGTTAAGAATTACGATACGCTAATCAACAAGGATGTTAATTTCTGGCCTTCTATAAGGCTAACCATACTTTACTCGGTTATTAGTGTGCCGATTAGCGTCTTTTTTTCGCTTATGCTCGCCCTGTTGCTCAGCAAAAAGTTGCGCTTTATCGGCGTCTACCGGGTACTGTATTACTTGCCCTCAATCGTCCCGGCGGTAGCGGTCGTTTTGCTGTGGCGCTGGATTTTCAACCCGGACGTGGGGCTGCTCAATACGGCTTTATCGCCTATTTTTAATCTGACCGGCCAGTCGCCACCGGACTGGTTCGGCGATGAGAACTGGGTCTTACCCGCCTTTATTATTATGAGTTTTTGGACCGCCCTGGGAAATAATATGGTTATTTTACTGGGCAGCCGTAAAGGGGTAGCCACCGATTTATATGAAGCAGCCTCAATAGATGGGGCCAACACTTTTACCAAGTTCTTAAAAATTACCGTTCCGATGATGACTCCGGCTATTTTCTTCCTGATAGTAGTCGAGTTCGCCAGCGCCATGCAGCTTTTCACCCCGGCCGCTTTTGCCAGGGCCACTCCCGCCGCCGGGCGCTTTATGAACTTGCTAATTTACACTTATGGGTTTCAACAGTCCCGCATGGGCTATGCGACCGCTTTAGCCGTGATTTTATTCCTGTTAATACTCGCGGCCACGATTATCCTGTTCCGCTCTCAAGCCCGCTGGGTTTATTATGAAGGCCAGGAAAAGTAAAAGCGCTGACTGCGAAAGGAAATAGTTTATGAGTACAACGGTTACCCAGACCACCGCTTCCCCGGAGCGTGTCCCCTGGAGTCCGCTGCGGGTCAGGCAGCTTATAGGCAAGGTGGCTATTTACACCTTTGTTACCGCGCTGGGAGTAGTATTTTTAGTCCCGCTTTTCTGGCTGTTTGCCAGCTCGCTTAAAGAAGGCAGCCGTATTTTCGACCAGCCGGTGGAATGGTTCCCGGCCAACCCCCAGTGGCGCAACTACCCGGATGCCTGGACCGCTTTGCCCTTCACCCGGTTTCTTTTGAATACTTTGTTTGTAACACTGGTCCCGCTGGTGGCGGAAGTCTTTGCCTCGGCCCTGGTAGCTTACGGCTTCGCCCGGTTTGCTTTTCCGGGCCGTAACCTGCTTTTCATGGTAATGATTTCGACCATGTTTTTACCGGACGCGGTAAAGTTAATTCCAACTTTTCTCATCTGGAAGCAGTTCAATTTAATTGATAACTATGACCCCCTGGTGTTGGGTTCGCTGTTAGGCGGCACTCCGCTCTTTATTTTCTTGATGCGCCAGTTCTTTTCGTCGGTCCCCAGGGAGATCGAAGAAGCGGCAATTATTGACGGGGCCAATGTTTTTCAAACCTTCACCAGGGTGATGCTGCCGCTAATCCGTCCCGCCCTGCTCTCGGTCAGCATTATAGGGTTTCAGGGGCATTGGAATGACTTCCTCGGCCCGTTGATCTACTTAAACTCGCAGGCCAAATATACGCTGACGGTCGGCATGTACTTCTTTACCGGCGGCACCAACGAGCGCCCGCACTGGGAATGGTTAATGGCGATGTCAACTTTAATGGTCCTGCCGATTTTAATTCTTTTCATTTTCTTCCAGCGCTACTTTATAGAAGGTCTTACTTCAGGCGGTGTCAAAGGTTAACCTGTGCGGACTTTCTGTTTCGATGTCCCGGCCTTGACCAGGTATGAAACAGGCCGGGAACCGGAAACCTGCCCCAAAAGGCAATATAGAGAGGCAATTTAATGACAAATAATGAGCAATTTACCCTGGAACGGCGGGGTATTGTAATGGCGCCGGACATGTCCCGCTCTTACGAAGCGGGCGGCGTATTGAACCCGGCCACAGCCCGGCACAACGGCGTGGCGTACCTGCTATACCGGGCTGTCGCGGAAGTACCCCATAATTATTCCCGGATTATGCTGGCCGAATTGCAGCCAAAGGGTGATGGCCTGACAGCTCACCGCATGGACCTGTGCGCCCTGGAGCCCAGGGAACCCTATGAGCTATGGCAGGACGGTGTTCACGGCGGGGTGGAAGACCCCCGGGTTACTCCGCTGGAAGACGGTTCTTACATAATGGCCTATACCGCCTACGGTGACGGGCCGGGCGGCGATGCCATTCCGCGCATTGCCCTGGCCCGATCGAACAATCTGCTGGAATGGACCCGCCTGGGTTTGATCAAATATAGCCCGCTGGAATTACAGGGGCGCTCCGGCCAGACCTTCACGATTGATATGCAGACCATTTCCAATAAGGACGCCATGCTTTTCCCTGAGAAAATTGGCGGCCGCTATGTCCTGATGCACCGCCCGACCTTCCCACCGGCGATTGCCCGGGACCACGGCGAACCGGCTTCGATCTGGCTTTCCTATTCGGATGACCTTTTGACCTGGACCGACCACACCCTGGTTCTTGGCCCGGCAGCTTCCTGGGAACGGCTCAAGACCGGGGGTGGCACGCCGCCTTTGCGGACCGGTCAGGGCTGGCTGATTTTCTACCACGCGGTGGATGGCGATGGGGATGCCGACCCTGACCGGCGCTACCTGGCCGGGGCGGCCCTGCTCGACCTGGCGGACCCCCGCAAAGTCCTCTACCGTTCCGCCGAGCCGGTCCTGAGCCCGGGGACCCGTGAGGAACAGGTTGGTATAGTCAATAACGTTGTTTTTCCGACAGGGGTATTGCCTTTGCCGGACGGGCGCGTCCAGGTTATCTACGGCATGGCCGACCAGGCAATCGGCCTGGCCGAAACTATCCGGCCGGTTTTCCCGGCAGAAGACGGCCTTAGTTCTCTGTAAGGCCAGGCTTGCCTTTTTAATGGCAAATTTAACTTTACAGAGTACTTAATTAGCGGAAATTTAAGAAGAAAATGGCTCTTAAAGAAAATAATGGTTGTTACGAGTTGCGCTCAGGGGAAGCTGCTCTAACCTGTATTCCGGCCGAAAACGGGCGGTACCGGGTAGCCTATACTGTCGCCGGTAGGCCGGTTTTCACCGCGCCTTCTTTTAGCGGCGGCAATTTCCAGCTTTTTATAGAC
>JAQBPB010000045.1 GCA_028287745.1 Chloroflexota bacterium | reverse complement strand
TGTTACGCAACCGCCCGGCCAACTTGCCGGGTAGCACCGGGGCCAGCCGTTTAAGTTTGCTGGGCAAATTAGCCCCCGGTTTGAATTTTGCACCTTTACTTCAGAAATTCGGCCCGGTAATGCAGCCTTTTTCACCTGGCCCCAGCAGTGACTCAACCGATACATCTAAGGAGAATACTCAATGGCAGACAATGCCCCGCCTGAAGCTACACCGAACCAACCCCAGCTAGAAGCGGTAGACACTATCAGCCTGGCGACCGAGGCTTCTAACCCGGCCAGCCGCAACCTTGACCAGCTATCCGTACTTGAAATCGTTTCATTAATGAATGCTGAGGACACTAAAGTTCCGGAAGCGGTCAGTAAAGTGCTGCCACAGATTGCCCGGGCGGTCGAAGTAATCACTGAACGTATGCAGCGGGGCGGCCGGTTAATCTATATGGGGGCCGGGACCAGCGGACGCCTGGGAGTCCTGGATGCGGCGGAATGCCCGCCCACATTTAATACCTCACCCGACAAGGTACTTGGTTTGTTAGCCGGTGGCCCTAACGCGATGGTTAACGCCGCCGAAGCCGCTGAAGATGACCCGGAACTGGGCCGCCAGGATGTGATTAAGATTAATTTGAGCGCAAATGATGCCGTGGTCGGGCTGGCGGCCAGCGGCCGGACGCCCTATGTAATCGGCGCTTTGCAGTATGCCCGTGAAGTTGGCGCGGCCGCTATTGCCGTGACCTGCAACAGCCCTTCCGCCCTGGAAGAAGTAGCGGAAATAACAATTGCCCCGGTGACCGGGCCGGAAGTGCTGGCCGGTTCTACGAGGTTAAAGGCCGGTTCAGCCCAGAAAATGGTCCTGAACATGCTCAGTACGGCGACAATGGTCCGCCTTGGCAAAACTTATGGTAATCTTATGGTCGATATGCGGCCTACCAATGCCAAATTACGCCGGCGGGCGGCCAGGATTGTCGCCGAGGCTACCGGCCAGGACGATAACAGCGCCATGGAAGCGCTTGAACAAAGTGGCGGCGAAACTCGAACCGCAATTGTCGCTCTCCTGGCCGGGGTTACACCCGTAGAAGCCAGGGAACGCTTACGCCAGGCCGGTGGCTTCGTCCGAAAAGCTATTCAGCAGTAAAACTTTATCAAAATAAAACCTAGATATCAGAAGGCATAAATGACCTCAAAGGTAGAGACCCTTGCTTCACCGGTTGCTCAAAAACCCCCTGGTTTGACGGATTTTTGGGCGGTAATATTGGTGGTCTTGACCGGTGTAAGTTATGGCTCACAGGCGATTATAGGTAAATGGGCCTATGCAAACGGCGGCAATGCAATTACGGTTTTGACGGTCCGTTCGGTAATCGCCTCTCTGATAGTCTGGACAATCATTGTTTTTCTAAGGCCACCCCTGGCTCTACCCATCCGCAAGGTAATAGAGTTGAGCTTGCTTGGCGTGGTGTTTGTCGCCAGTTCGGTCACCTACTACGTCTCTCTGATGTATGTACAGGTCGGTACGGCTATCCTGATAGCCTATATATTTCCGGCCCTGGTTGTAATTGGCGCGGTTATTTTCTATAAAGAGAAATTTACTCGCGTCAAGGGAATTGCTTTGCTGCTGGCCCTTTCCGGTTGCGCCCTGACGGTAGACCCGGTCCAGGCCCTGTCAGGCAGTGTAAACCTTAACGTGTTTGGGCTTTTCATGGCTTTCATCTCGGCTTTTGTAACCGCAGCGTATATTCTGCTCAGTTCGCGGTTTGGCCGGGGAGTGCCGGGCCTGATTGGGGCGGCCTACAGTTTGCCCGCCATGGCTTTGATTTACATCGCCTGGTGTATCCTGGGACAGCTTGGCCTGGATATGAGCTTTGTCGGGAACGGGTTTGCCTTTAACATGACCTGGGTCGGTTGGCTTTGCTGTATCCTGATCGGGTTTGCAACCAGCCTGGCCTGGACCTTTTACCTGATCGGTTTGCCAAAAGTCGGACCCAGCCGGGCTTCAATCCTCGTTACTTCCGAACCGGCCACGGCGGTCATCCTGGGAATTCTTTTGCTTGGTGAAGCGGCCAGCCCGGTAAAATTAGTTGGCGGCGGTCTGATCATCTGGGCGGTTATCCTGTTACGAAAATAGGTTTCTTAGAAATCAAAGTGGCCTGATAAAGTTATTATTACTGTTTTCCGGAAGATTACCTTCCGGAACACTTTGTTTTATAATTCCCGGCATAGTATTTTATAGGAACGTTTTACACGCCATTAACAGAGGGAGTAAACAGGCGCATGGCACAAATTTTTGTCGGGGTAGACGGTGGCGGTAGTAAGACCAGCGCGGTAGTGGTGGATGCTCGGGGCCAGGAAATTGGCCGGGGCAGCGGCGGAGCTTCCAATTACCAGGGAATTGGCCTGGAAGCGGCCGTTACCAATGTCCGGAAAGCCGTTGATGCGGCCCTGGCAGCGGCGAATCTTAGTGATAAACCTGAATTTGCCCTTATCGGGGCCGCCGGGATTGACCGGCCCCAGGACCAGTCTCTCTGGCAGCAAGCTTTAAAACAAGGTACCCCGCTGGCCCATGAAGTTGAACTGGCCGGTGATTTTGAATTGATCCTGTACGGGTTACCCGAGAAAATGGGTTTAGGGCTAATTTGTGGCACCGGCTCTATTGCCTTTGGCCGGGACACCCGCAACAAAAAGGCTCGCTCGGGTGGGTGGGGCTATTTCTTTGGGGATGAGGGCAGCGGGTTGTGGTTTGGACGGGAAGCGCTCCAGGCTTCGGTCAAGGCTTTTGACGGTCGCGGCCCTAAAACAGCCCTGCTTGAACTTATTTTGAATGAATGGCACCTGACCAACCCGGCCAATTTTATCGGTGAGGTGTATGGCAGTGGTGAAGGGTCGCGGGGCGTGGATAACACCAAAATCGCCCGGTTGGCCCGCCTGGTGTTCCAGGCCGCCGAAGCAGGGGATGACGTGGCGAAACTTTTAATCCGCAACGCCACTAACGAACTGGCTATGTCCCTTAAAGCCTGTGACAAAAGCCTCTTTTTTGATAGGCCACCGGGCCTGGCGGTAACGGGTGGGGTTATCCTTCATTCGCCCGGATTTTTAGACGGCCTGGTCAAACGGCTGCAAGCAATGATGACGATTGGTGAGGTAGTCCGGGTAGAAGACCCGGCCCTGTGTGCCGCCCAGGCCGCCCAGAAGAAATGGGCCGGACAGCGGTAAACCCAGGTTAACGCCAGTTATTGCTTATTGAAACGTTAAAAGACGCTTCCCATATGTCATGCTTTGCCGGTTCTTTGGCCTGAGTTTCCCGGTTTTTAGTTACTTAAACGAAAGGTTTTTTGGTGGATTTACGCGATAAAGTTGGGCAGAGGTTGATGCTAACTTTTGATGGGCCTGAGCTTACCGAAGATGTAGCCAGGTTCATCGTAGATTTAAGGGCCGGGGGGGTGATCCTTTTCGGCAAAAATATTACCGGGGTAGAGCAGGTTACCCGTCTTAACAGTGACCTGCAGGCCCTGGCCGCCCGCAATGGGTTGCCGCCCCTGCTTATAGCCATAGACGAAGAAGGCGGCCGGGTGAGCCGGATGCCCGCTGATGGTCAGGCCTGGATTGCACCAAGCCAGATGGCCCAGGCCGCCGCCGGTGGAGACTCGATTGCCACCAGCGCCGGGGTAATTGCCCGGCGTTTGCGGAAACTGGGTTTTAACCTGGATTTCGCCCCGGTCGCCGATATAAACAGCGACCCAACCAACCCGGCCATCGGTATTCGTTCCTTTGGAATTGACCCAACCCTGATTGGAAAGGCGGTAACGACCGCCGTACAGGCCTACCTGGTCGAAGGAATTGCACCCTGCGTTAAACATTTCCCCGGCCATGGCGATACTTCGGTGGACAGCCACCTGGGCCTGCCGGTTGTATCTCACGACCGGGCCCATCTGGACAATTATGAATTAAAGCCTTTCCAGGACGCCTTTGCTGCCGGTGTGCCGGCCTTGATGACCGCCCATATTCTTTTCCCTCAGATTGAACCTTCCGGCTTACCCGCAACCTTAAGCCCATATTTTCTGACCACCCTCCTGCGGGAAGAACTGGGCTACCAGGGCCTGGTCTTTAGCGATGCCCTTGAAATGCACGCTATTTCCAAAATTTACCCGATACCGGAGGCCAGTTTTATGACCCTGAAGGCCGGGGCTGATATAGCCCTGCCAATGGGTACCCTTGATGATCAGCGAGCCAGTTTTGAACGCCTGGTCGAACGCGCCGCCGAACTGGACCTGGATGGACCCCTGTCCCGGATTATGGCTTTCAAAGAACGGTTTGTCCAGCCCATACTGCCACCAGACCCGGTCCGGGAGCAGCAGGACGCCGAACTGGTCGCCCGGGTTGCCCGCCAGAGTGTGACCGCGCTTGGTTCTACCGAATTGCTGCCGCTCTCCGGCCAGGAACAGCGCCCGGTGGTAATTGATTTTGAATTACCACTGGCCTCAATGGTCGAAGAAGGCCGCCAGGCCGGGTTGCATTTTAAGAACCTTTTAACCGAAAGGTGGCCCACAATACAGTTCTTGGCTGTACCGGCGGCGGTACCGGACGATAATACCGGGGCCTTGCTGGAAACCGCCCGGGGTTCCAGCCTTTTGATAATTGTGTTGCGGAACGCGGTGCGCTGGCCCAACCAGGCCCGGTTGCTCCGGGAACTGCTGGAAGTGCAACCACGCAGCGTGGTAGTCGCGGCCCGCGACCCCTATGACCTAAAACTGGCACCCCAGGCCCCGGTCCGGTTGGCAATTTATGGCGACCCCCCGGTAAGTGTCCGGGCCCTGGTAGAAGCGTTATTTGGTGAGTTTGAGATAACCGGGCAACTGCCCGTAAAAGTGGAGTAAGTATATGAGTAAGCCGATTCAAATTGGTCCGGTCCAGGCCGGTATGTCAGTACCTGACCGGGAGATTATCGCCCTCTGGAAACGCTCTTTTGGACCTGAATTTCAACTTGATGAAGCTCTCTGGCAGCAAAACACCGCCAAAGACCCCAGCTTTTTACCTTCGGATATTATTTTAGCCCGAGACGGCAGCGGGACTTTACTCGGCTTCGTGGTCGTAAAAATATTCCGAGACCTCTTGAACCACCCAGGCGAAAAACTGGAAAGGTACGCCGGTTTCGGTTATATTGCGGCCATCGCGGTCAGCCCGGAACAGCGCCGTAAAGGACTGGGCCGGGAACTGCTGGCACAGGCTGAAACTTACCTGGCGGATAATGGCGCTACCACATTATATGTTGGCGAAAGCTTCCGGCACTTTTTCCCGGGGGTGCCGGTCCACAACCGGGCTGCGGTAGAATTCTTTGCCGGATCCGGTTACGAACTCGGTACGTTGGAAAGTGATTTGGATGGCCCATTAGACCCGGCCTTTTTTGAGCCGGTCCTAAAAGCGTCGAATAAGGTGACTTACCGGCAGGGATTACCCGGTGAAGAAGCGGCCCTCCTGTCATTTCTTAGCCGGACCTTTCCGGGCCGCTGGCACTATGACACCCGCCTGTTCCTGGAACAGGGCGGCAGCATTGAGGATGTCTCGCTGGTAATCGACTTACAAGACCAAATACAGGGATTTCTGTTAAGTTATAAGCCAGGTGATAAAGTTATCGGGCCGGGCCGCTACTGGCTGAATGAAAAGCCGGATTGGGGCGGGATTGGCCCACTCGGCTTAAACAAGGATGCTCGCGGACTTGGAGCCGGGCTGGGGGTGGTTGCGGCAGGTATGCAGCACCTTTACAGGCATGGATTAAAATCAGCCCGGATTGATTGGACCACCCTGGTTGATTTTTATGGGAAGCTGGGTTTTAAACCCGCTCTGACCTATCAACGGGCCACCAGGCCGATTATATCTAAAGTGAAAGGTGAAGATGATGTCTAGACCCGATCTGGTTTTAAGCGGTAATATCTGGAGTGAAAATGGTTTTAAGCCGGGCCGGATTACAGTCCGGGATGGCCGCATTGCCGAGGTTGATTTTAAGCCCGGGCCTTCCGCCGAGGCTGATTTCGATTTTGGCGACGCAATGATTACGCCTGGTTTGATTGATTTACAATTGAACGGCGCTATCGGCTTTGATTTTACCCAAAACCCTGAGACGGTTGAAGTTGTCGCCGAAACCCTACCGAAATGGGGGGTAACTTCGTTTCTGCCAACCTTTATAACAGCCCCGATTGAAACTTATTACAAAGCTCTCGAATACCTGCGCGACCGCAAACAGGGCAAACCCGGCGCAAACATCCTGGGGGCCCACCTTGAAGGTCCTTATTTGAACACTACCTTCCGGGGAGCGCATGATTCCAACTATATTCGCGAACCTTCGCTGGGAGAAATCAACCGGTTGCTGTCCTATGGAACCATGAAGTTTTTAACCCTGGCCCCGGAAGAACCGGGCGCTTTGGAATTGGTCCGGCGGGCCAACGAAGAAGGCGTACTGGTTGCGGCCGGGCACAGTGGCGCTACTTATGAAGAGGGTGTGGCGGCATTCGGGGCGGGTGTTCATTGTGCCACTCACCTGTTCAATGCCATGCCTATCCTGAACCACCGGGCGCCGGGCCTGGTCGGAGCGGCCCTGGAAAACCCTGAGATTACGACCAATCTTATTGTTGACGGCGTCCACTTACACCCGACGGTGGTCCGGTTTATCTACCGGCTGAAAGGGTGGGAACGAATTTGCCTGGTAACGGATGCCATGGCCGGTCTTGGTATGAAGCCGGGACGTTATGAACTGGCCGGACAAATGGTTATTGTGGACCACAATTCTGCCCGCCTGGTCGAGCGTGAGTCGCTGGCCGGTTCGATCTTGAGCCTGAATGATGCTTTGCGTAACATGATTGAGTTTACCGGCTGCCCGGCTTATGAAGCGGTGAATATGGCGACCCTTAACCCGGCTCGCATGTTAGGCATTCAGGACCGCAAGGGCCAACTTCAGCCCGGGTTTGACGCCGATATCGCGGTCTTCAGCCCGGAATTTGAACCCCTACTGACAATTGTCGGTGGGGCAGTGGTTTTTTCAAAAAATTAGACATTCGGAGAGGAGCCACGGCTGATGGATGAACGAAAAGAAATCGCCCGGAGCGATTTCCCGGCCGACTTTGCCTGGGGTGCGGCTACCGCCGCCTACCAGGTGGAAGGGGCTTACCGGGATGACGGTCGGGGCCAAAGTATCTGGGATACTTTTTCCCATACACCGGGTAAAACAGAAAACGGCGATACCGGTGACGTAGCGGTAGACCACTATCACCGCTATAACGAAGATGTGGCCCTGATGCAAGAGCTTGGTTTTAACGCTTATCGTTTTTCCATTAGCTGGCCCCGGGTTCTGCCTAATGGTCGGGGTAAGGTCAACCACAAAGGGTTGGACTTCTACGAACGGCTGGTCGAAAGCTTGCTGGAAAAAGGTATCCAACCCTATGCGACCCTCTACCACTGGGATTTACCGCAGGCTTTGCAGGATAAAGGCGGCTGGAAAGAGCGCTTTACACCCGAGGCGTTCGCGGAATACACCGATGTGGTTTCGCGACGGCTGGGCGACCGGGTCAAAGGCTGGATAACTCTAAACGAGCCTTATGTTTCGGCTATTATCGGCCATGTCGAGGGACGCCATGCCCCTGGTGAACAAAATATGCGGGCAGGCATCCGGGCGGCGCATCACCTGTTGCTTGGGCATGGTCTGGCCCTGCCGGTTCTGCGGGCAAATTCGCGCCGGGCGGATGCCGAGTTCGGGATTACTCTGAGTACGACTTACGCCGAGCCGGGCAACGATACCCAGGAAGCCTATGAAGCTTCAGTTATCACGGATGGTTTTCAGAACCGCCTCTTTATGGACCCGCTTTTCAAAGGGCGCTATCCTGATTCCCTCTCTAAAATAATTGACCAGTATCTACCCATCGAGTCGGGCGATATGGAGAAAATAGCGGCCCCGTTGGACTTCCTGGGTATCAATTATTACTTCCGGACCCTGGCCCTGGCGGTCGAAGACATAAGCAAGGCCAAAATCAAAACCCGCCGGGTTGAGGGGGCCCAGTACACCGAGATGGACTGGGAAGTTAACCCTGAAGGTTTCTACAACCTGTTGAAAATGGTCCACCAGGACTACAAACCGGCCAAAATTTTGATTACCGAAAATGGCGCGGCTTTTCCCGATGTGCTGGAAGAAGGCCAGGGCAAACCGGTGGTCCATGACCCGGACCGTCTAAATTATATCCAGGAACATTTCGGAGCGGCCCTGAAGGCTTCTCGCGAGGGTGTGCCAATAAAAGGGTATTTCGTATGGAGTTTCCTGGATAATTTTGAATGGGCCTACGGCTTCAGCAAGCGTTTTGGAATAGTCTATGTGGATTATCCGACTCAGCGGCGGGTTGTTAAAGATAGCGGGCAGTGGTACCAGCGTTTCTTACGTGGTGAAGGGTAAACCCGGTAAAGGGGATGGCAGCAAGTTATAAAGATTTACGCGAACTACTGGCTTATGTTGAAAAACGAGGCCAGCTTCGGCGCATCCCTGTTGAGGTTTCCCCGGAGTACGAATTAGCTGAAGTTACCTCCCGGGCGGCCCGCCTGCCGGATGGCGGGCCGGTTTTACTGTTTCAAAAGGTTCGGGGTTCCCGGCTACCGGTTCTGACAAATTTGCTGGGTTCAACTCAACGCCTGGCCTGGAGCTTTGGCTTGAACAACCTGGCCGAACTGGAACAGGTTACCCAAAAGCTCCTGCGGCCTCCCGGCCCGCAGGACCTGGGCGAGCGGTTGGCCCGGCTGGCCGAAACATCCCACCTGGCCCGTTTCGCCCCACGCAGCCTGCGTTCAGGCCCGGCCCAGGAAGTCGTCAGGCTGGGAACCGGCTTCGATTTAGTAGAGGGCCTGCCATTTTTCAAATCTGGAACTGGGGAAAGTGGGGCTTCCTGGCGGTTTCTCCAGCTATTCAACCGGCCCAGGCCGGATGGTGAGGTAGAAATCCGCTCCGGGACGCTGGTAGAGCAGGACGGGACCCTGTACCTGGGCGGTATTGAATTGCAGCCGGGCGAACGCCGCCAGGTTTCGCTAGTGGTTGGCGGCGACCCTTCTTTGCTGTTCGCGGCCAACGCGCCTTTTATGCCGGAATTAGACCCGCTTATAATGGCAGGGTTTCTGGCAAACCGCCGTCTGGAACTGGTCCGTTGCAAGACCAATGACCTGGAAGTACCGGCAGTGGCTGAATTGGTCCTGGAAGGGCTGGCCGAGGCAGACAACGAAAGGCCTGATGTACGGTTGGGCCAGATTAACGGATTTTATGCCGCCCCGTCCGGTTTCGTCCGGTTTACTCCAACAGCCCTGACTTCGCGCAAGGACCCGCTGCTTGTAACTTCTCTTATATCGGCACCACCCAATGAGGCCGGGGTCCTGGCGCGTGGTACTGAAAGAATATTATTACCAATATTGCGCCAGACCGCCCCTGAGATAACCGACCTTTTACTACCGGCGGCCGGGGCATTCTATAACCTGGCAATTGTTTCAATCAAGAAGACATATCCCGGACAGGCCCAAAGGGTAATGTACAACCTGTGGGGCCAACCGCAATTAAAATATTTGAAGCACTTGCTGGTCGTGGATGAGGACTGCCCGTTGCAGCCACCCGACCGGCTAATCGGCCAGGTCCTGGCCCTTTTAGACCCTGACGCCGACCTTCTCAGCATAAAGGGGCCGCTCGATTTTAGCGATATAATGCCGGTACAGTCCGGGTTTGGTACAAAGTTTGGCCTGGATGCCACCCGCAAGTTACCTGGCGAAGTCCGGCCGGAAATAAATTTGGACCGGCGGAACCCCTTGCGGAGCCCCGACGCGGTCCAAAAATTGGTCACGCACAAGTGGCTGGAATACGGAATAGAATAGGCCTACGACACCCCAAACCGCCCGGTGACTATACAATGGTCGCTGCCTCGAGGCGTACAATCCACATTTACTTTTAAGGGTGTTATATCCGGGCTAGCCAGGATATAGTCTATCCTGAGGAGCGGGTATTTGTGGTCGGCAAGGGCAAATGGCCGCCAGGTTGCACCCCACCCCAAACCGGCTTTCAAATAAGTATCGTTTAAATTTTCGGTCAAAACCTGGTAGGTCGGCTCCCACTGGGTCGTGTTAAAGTCACCCGCCAGGATTAAAGGCTTTTTCCGGGCTAAAAGTTGGTCCACCTGGGAAAATATCTGGTTAATCTGGTTATTCCTGGAAGTCGGGTCAAAGCACAGGGGCCTGGCGCATTTGTCGGTATCCGGTGAATTCGGATGGGCGGTAGCGACTATAGCCGACCGGCCGGGAGCCACCTCAATTTCAGCCCATAGCACTGCGGTAGGGTCCCAGCCCCGCCCTTTTGAGTCCCATTGGCTATAATTGATAATTGGATAAGCACTTAAAAGGACCAACCCAGCCGGGGCGCCCTGCATATAGCGCAACTGGTAGGGGTAGATCTTTTTAAGGGTTGAATCGCTTGCCAGCCATTCGCCTTCGGTTTCCTGTAGGACCACCACCGAGGACGGGCGCTTTTGCAGCTCTTCAATAACCGTATCTAATTCGGGATTTTTGCCGTAAATATTCCAGGTTGTTACATCAAGTTCTACCGCCGCCGATACTTGCTGGGCCGGGAAGAAATTCAGTGGTGGCATGAACCGGAACACCCAGACCAAAGCGCAACAGGCCAGGGCTATTCGTAGGAATGCAAATCCCCGTATGAAAAGCAAAGGTACCAGGAACAGTAATGGAATAAACAAAAAGGGAGAAAAAACCTCGCTTAACGCCAGTAACCCTGACTGGCGAGGTAAGAAAAGGTTAATGAGATTAACCATTAGTATCAGGAACGGGTATAGTAATGAAACACCGAGCAGTGACTTTAGTAATCTAGTTTTTGGCAACCGCAAAACCCACCTCTACCTTATAAGCTTATTCATTTTGAAAGCTTATTTACTCTCACAGATTTGAAATCAATCTTATACAATTATAACGGCTTTAACCATGTTTAGTTATTTCATTTCATTAGAATTTATAAAGATTGAGTACTATATTTCTCCCTGGTACCTGGGGCATTTAAAGTGACTGGGCCGGTCCGACGGTTTACCCCTATGGCATAGGCTGTGCTAGTTGCAGGGTACAAACCCGGTTTAGTGCCCCGGTTAAAAGGGGTCTAAATATAGTCCGGTTGGTTTGTAAAAGGGGATTTAGGATTGGCCCGTGCGGCATAATTAATTTAACCGGCCAGCAAAACCTCCATATGAACTCTAAGGATAATAAATATGGCTTATTTACCAATTGAAAATTACGGGGTAGTAGGTGACCTGCATACGGTCGCTTTAATCGGCCTGAACGGGTCGGTTGATTGGCTGTGCTTCCCGGTCTTCGACTCACCAAGTGTTTTTGGGGCTATCCTGGATGATAACAAAGGTGGACGCTTCCAGATTTACCCGGACGACGGCCAGGTCAAGGTTAAGCAAATGTACCTGCCTGACACCAACGTTTTGATAACCCGTTTCTTTAGCCCGGATGGCCTGGCAGAAATCACCGACTTTATGCCAATTGATACAGATGTCAATGAAACCTGGAACCACCGGTTGGTCCGGCGCGTTTCTGTGATCCAGGGTTCATTCAAGTTTAATATGGTCTGCCAGCCCGCTTTTGACTATGCCAGGGCGGAACATACGGTAGTCCAACACGACGAAGGGGTAGTCTTTCATTCTAAAGACCTGAGCCTGGGACTTGCCAGCCAGTTACCCCTGAATATCCGGGAAAAAGCGGCTGTGTGTGATTTCAGGCTTGATTGCGGACAATCGACTTCTTTTATCCTGCACCGGGTAGACTCAGGTGGTGCATGCGACCAGTGTTTTGGAAACGAAGAACTGAACGTTATATTAAAGGATACTGTAAAATACTGGCGTGACTGGCTCTCGAACTGCACCTACGAGGGACGCTGGCGAGAGATGGTCCACCGCTCGGCCCTGGTCTTAAAATTACTGACCTTTGCGCCAACCGGGGCGATTGTTGCCGCCCCGACCACCAGCCTGCCGGAAACTATCGGAGGTGTGCGTAACTGGGATTACCGCTATACCTGGATACGGGACGCCAGCTTTACCTGTTACGCCCTGTTGAACCTGGGTTTCGAAGCGGAGGCGGGCCGCTTTATGGAATGGATCGAAGCGCGCTGCCGGGAACTGGACCCCAAGGCCGGGGGGTTGCAAGTAATGTACGGCATTCATGGCGAGCACAAATTGACCGAATATACCCTTGACCACCTTTCCGGGTATAGAAATTCAAAGCCCGTACGCATCGGTAATGGCGCATATAACCAGTTACAGCTGGATATTTACGGCGAATTAATGGATGCGGTCTATCTTTACAGTAAATATGCCCTTCCGCTTTCTTACGACCAGTGGACCTATTTGCGGGATTTGATGGACTGGCTCTGTGACAACTGGCAGCAACCGGACAGCGGGCTGTGGGAGTCCCGGGCTGGAAAACAAAATTATGTCTTTTCACGGGTCATGACATGGGTTGCCCTGGATAGGGCGCTTCGTCTGGTCCGGCAGCGCGGTTTACCGGCCAATATCAGCCTGTGGGAAAAGACTCGGAACACAGTTTACGAAGAGATAATAGATAAAGGTTGGAACGAAAAGCGCCAGAGTTTCGTGCAGTACTACGGAAGCGATGTGCTGGATGCCAGTAACTTATTGATGCCGCTGGTAAAATTCCTTGGGCCGACCGACCCGTTGATGTTGAGTACCCTGGACCGCATTACCGAGGAACTGACCTTCGACGCCCTGGTCTACCGTTATGACCTGGAGAAAGGGGCTGAAGATGGCCTGGAGGGCCGTGAAGGTACGTTCTGCCTGTGCAGCTTCTGGTTGGTGGAATGCCTGACCCGGGCCGGTCGGCTGGATGAAGCCCGCTTAAAACTGGAAAAGATGTTCAGCTATGCCAACCACCTGGGGCTTTACGCCGAGGAAATCGGCACTTCCGGTGAGATGCTGGGAAACTATCCCCAGGCTTTTACGCATTTAAGCCTGGTAACAGCGGCCTTTAATCTCGACCGCGCCCTGACCAGGCAGCACAAGTAATTATAAAATCAAAACCGGCTCCACGAGCCGGTTTTTTTGACTAATTATATGTTCAGCCGGTTATTTAACCCAGCCCTTGGTGCGGCAAAGGGCAGTCCCCAGGAGGCCCAACAAAACTTCGTACTGGGTGCCTTTATTCTCGGGGTGATGTTCAAACCGGTTGCGTTCGAAGTACTGAACGGTGTAGGTTTTACCGTCGTCCGGGTTCTTTTCCTTGAATTCTTCCGAAATTGGATACCCAAAGATAGGCAGGCTGCCATTGGCTTTCCAGTAGGTGTAAAAAATGCCGCCCAGGGTGTGGCCGGTCTGCTCAAAGTAGACCTTTGTATCGGTGCTGGGAACGGCAGGGACTTTAGGGAAGTTTCGGCCGGTAGTCAGTTTGACACCCAGCAGCCCCAGCAATACCTCATTTTTGGTTCCTTTGAATTCAGGGTGAAATTCAAAGCGGTTTCGCTGGAAATACTGGACCACAAAACTTTTACCCTTTTCGGTATCCGACTCTTCGGTAAATTCTTCGGTAAGCGGGTAGCCGAACAGGGCCAATCCGCCATTTTCCTCCCAGTACTTGCGGAACGCGTAACCAAGATTGTGACCCGTTTCGTTAAAGTGGCGAACATTTGGATCGGCTGCCCGCGATGGAGCCCGGTCGGTCCGATTAGGCCCGGACATGATGGTCCTGATACGGGTAGTGCCAACATTATCTTCGAAATATTTTACATATTCCTGGATGACCCCGCCAAACATATCTACCTGGCGGACCGTCCGCATTTTAACATAGCCGGTAATCGTGGCGGTTTCGCCGGGGTTTAAGGCTTTGCCAAGGCCCCAACGGTAAGGGTGACTGATGCCGGAGTTGTTCGAAAAATCAATAGCCAGACGGAACTTACCATTTTGTTTAATCATTTCCAGGGTTTCGTAAGTCTGGCCTTCTTCGTAAATAAAGCCGGGCGCCGGGTCCTGGGTTTCAATCGGTAAGGTACCGGTATTGGTTACAACCGCTTCAACTTTAACCGTGTCACCTAGCTTTACGGTGGTGGGGGTGAAGGTGATTGATTTCAGGTCAACATTATAGGTTTTTGATACGGCAGCCCCACTCAGGACAGCGGCTACTTTTGAACGACAATCTACTAGCATTCCGTAGGCGCCGTTTCCTGGGCAGCTTGTATTGATGACATCCCGGTGCCCGCTGACTACATTTATGGTTTTATCAACCAGGAAGGTTTTACCGTTCGGGTTGAGGTTTTTGGAGGCGGCTTTCCAGGCAATCAGTTTGACCAGGGAGGCTAATTGCGCGTCTGTCGTTTTTACTGATTTGAAACTGCCGATCAAACAAATCCCGATACTGCCGTAATTGTACTGGTAGGCATGACCGGCAACCACATCATCACCGCCATAGCGGCCTTCGTAAATGTTACCCTTCCAGTCGATAAGGTAGTTATAGCCGATGTCACCCCAGCCCTGGGTTATGGCGTGATAGCGGTAGATACTGCGCACCTCCACCGAAGGGTCGGCGTTGTAAACATTCGAGGTTTCACTATGATGGACGATTATCGCTTTGATAGTGCGGTATTCGGGCGGCCATTTAACGTTTTTGCCATTGTAGCGCAAGGCTTCGTTGGCGCCCCAGTCGGCCCGGCTGATGATATAAGGTTTATTGGGAGTACCGGATGGTAATGCCGGGACAGGGACTTCGGCCAGGTTTGGCCCGCTGTTGGTATCAATAAAGGTCAACCCGGCCAGCTTCACCGTCATACCTTCCGGGATATCCAGCCTGAACTGGACATAAGGTGTATCCAGGATCTGGAGCGTGCCATAAATCCGGGCCTGGGCGGGCTGGACAGTCCCTTCATGGTTATCGGCCGACACGTCAAGCCATTCGCTAAAGTTGAAACCGTCTTTGCTACCACGCACCTGGAACATAAGACTATTGGGGTCGCCGCTGGTAACCTCCCAATAGCTACCCACCGAGTTATAAGTCTGGCTGATAGCCTTGACCGGGGAGAAATAAATACCACGGGCGGGAAAGCCGGAATTAACAACATAATCGCCATCGGCCGCCAGCAAAGTGGAGGCACTAAGTGGTAAAGCGACAATGCCAGCGCCCAATGCAGCAACTCCGCCAACTGCCTTTAAAAAATGACGGCGACTACGGAGCGCCGCTGAAAGAGGCTCACCATAACCAGTCAGATGGTTTTTGGGTGGGTTTAATACAGGTGTTTTTTCTTGATCTGATTTAGAATGTTTCAAAACTAATCTACCTCCAACTGAGCCGAGTTGGTATTAAGCCTGATAATGCGGAAAATAAATAGAAAGGTATAGCTATAGCGAACGATGAAACTGGCTTCGCTAAAGTATTAACGGCTAAACTTGCACTTGGTTTCTAAAAATTCAGCTTAATCTTTATTGATAATTTTTTAAGACTTGCAGGGGACCCATTTAGATAAGTTAAGCGTTGAGGAACCTCGCCTGACCGTACCGCAAAAGCCTGTTAAAGGGCGTTCATAATGAATGTTATATCAGTTTAAGGGGTTTGACAATAGTACCATAGTGATAAAGCACCATTACTTATTTCTTCAAAATGGGGTTTTTGCCAGGAAACAGCCTAAATCTATTGGCACATGCCTATTTTTATTATCAGTAGAGCAAAGTATTTCCTGGAATAGCAAAAGATGGCTATTGCAAATCCCTGGAATTTACGCTACATTTAAAGGGCGCAAGTTAAACTTTTTTTATGAATTAAGACAAGCCAGGAAATATCCAGGAGAAGTAAATGGGAATGCCAGCGGCAACTCTCACCGACCAGGTTATAGGAAACTGCCTGCATACATATCAAAGTACAACCCCTTCTCCAGCAGGACCGGTTCCTACTCCGGTCCCGATGCCACTCCCATTTATGGGTCAAATAGTGGGTCCGGGTGCGCCAACCGTTTTAATCGGCGGTAAACCGGCCTCGGTAATGGGTGATAACGTAGTAAACATGGCCATCCACCCGCCGGTGGGTGGAGCGGCTATTCCCGGTCCGGCAGTCCCGCCCGCAACCAACCAGTCAACTATTGTACAGGGGAGCGCCACCGTATTAGCAGGTGGTAAACCAATGGTCCGCATGGGCGACCAATCGGCTCCCACCTGCGGCCTGGTGCCAGGCGGCGGTCCGGCAAAAGTAATTGGGACCGGCGTCACAGTATTAATCGGATAAACCTATCTAAATAAATCAAAATATACTCCCTCTTATGCCAGCGGGCCTTATGCGCTCCTGGCATATTTTTTGCAATATAATAATCGAACGAACGTTCTAAAAGTGAAAGGGAGTTTAAGATGAAAGAAACCGAAAAGAACAAACCTAACCAGGTTAATCTGGTCGAAGATAACCGCAGCAACGATTTGCGGCAATCGCCGATGATGGCCCATTTACAGGACGCGCTGGAAAAAGGGACCGATATAGGCCATTATGGCCGCCTGACTTTTGCAATGATAGCCCGCCATTTTCTAAAAGAAGACGAGCTTATCCGGTTGTTGGGCAACCAGCCTGACCACAACGAAGACGAGGCCAGGGCTTTAGTCAGCCAGGTCAAGGCCCGCAATTACAACCCGCCCAGGCGGGAACGCCTCCTGGAGTGGCAATCCCAGCAAGATTTCCCAATTTGTCCGAACTCGGATGACACGGGTAGTTGTAATGTGTATGCCGAATTGAAATTCCCAAATGGTATTTATGAAAACATACAGGAATTTTACGAGAAACAGACCGGTGATTCTGAAGCTTAACAGTACGATTCTACAACTAAGCACGAAGTTGCCAGCCACCGGAAAGCCTCTTAAGAGGTGGAGGCTGTAGATATTATGGTCCACCGGGATATTCAGTGCTAAAAGTGTACAGACTATAACTCACAAGGGGAGCCTCAAGGTTAGGCTCCTTTTTGTTCTCCATAGTTTTGCTATAAATAGGAAATATGGTTCCTACCGTAGCGCCAATAATTTTAAAGTAAATATGAAGTAATTAACGTAATAATTAACTATGACTAGAATAGTTGGTTTTAGGATGATATTATCATACAAAGCGCTATATTTATAGAAGGTGTATAATAGAGCCATTAAAAGCCCAAAAGTTTAATTCAGTATATTAAACGTTTGTCTCTACCGGATAAATTAAATTAAAACAACATTTTTTTATCAACGGATAAAAATGGCCTCCCTTTGCCTGGGCAGGGGTGTGGGCCTTTCGGTGCCGGTGGTTTGGACTAGGGTACTCATAATTATTGGTTCATTTAGAAAACGGATCTATGAAATTAGTTAAAATACCCGGTTTCGAAATTACTTCCGTATTATGTTCCAATAAAAATTCCCTGGTGTTGCGTGGGATTACCGTTCCAGACCGGCGGCCTGTGGTATTAAAGCTACTGGGCGCTGAATACCCGGCACCGGAAGTTATGGCCCGGTTTCGGGGCGAGTATGAGTTGTTGGACTCACTTAACTTACCAGAAGTTATCCGGGTGTATGGTTGGCAGCACCATAAAAATACCAATTACATTGTAATGGAAGATTTTGGTGGAGAGTCGCTTGACCGGGTAATGGACCTGGAGGAATTTGATATTTTCGCCCTGGAAGCTCAATTAGATTTCCAGCAAATCCTTGAAATTGCAATACAATTGGCCGAAACCCTGGGCCAAATCCACCGCCGGTATCTTATCCATAACGACCTGAATCCATCCAATATTTTGCTGAACAGGGCTACTCGGCAGGTCAAATTGATTGATTTTGGCTCGGCCCTGCTGCTTTCCAGGGAAGTCCCGGCCTTCCGCGATCCGGCCCAACTCGAAGGTACGCTGCCCTATATGTCACCGGAACAGACCGGGCGCATGAACCGCCTGATCGATTACCGGGCCGATTACTATTCCCTGGGGGCTACCCTTTACGAACTCCTGACCGGCCAACCTCCTTTTATAACCCAGGATGACCTGGAAATGATTCACTGTCATATTGCCCGGATACCGGAATCACCATCCGCTATAAACCCTTTAATCCCGGCCGGAATTTCTAATATTGTTTTGAAGTTGCTTGCTAAAGATGCAAACCAGCGTTACCAGTCCGCCGCTGGTCTTGTTGCCGACCTGGTAGAGTGCTTGCGCCGGTGGCGGTCCAACGGCTCTATCGAACCTTTTTTGTTGGGTGAGAAAGATGTTGCCGACCAATTTAATATCTCCCAGAAACTTTACGGACGAGAAACAGAAACCGCTTTACTCCTGGAAGCTTTTGAAAGGGCTACCAGGGGCCAGAGCGAAGTAGTTTTAGTAACGGGAGAGCCAGGAATAGGGAAGACCAGCCTGGTGCGCGAAATATACCAGCCGGTGACAGCCCAGCGCGGTTACTTTATATCCGGAAAATTCGACCAATTTGAGCGTCATATCCCCTACGCTGCACTCATAGAAACATTCCGATCATTAATAAGACAAATCCTGGGTGAATCTGAAACCATCCTTAAAAACTGGCGCGACCGCATCCTGGAAGCCGTGGAGCATAATGGGCAGGTCCTATGCGAGGCAATCCCTGAGATTGAAAAGATAATAGGCCCCCAGCCGCCCGTACCGGCCCTGTCCCCGGTCGAGGCGCAAAACCGCTTTAGCCTGGTTTTCAAGAATTTCATTCAAGTTTTCAGCCGGGCCGAATCTCCACTGGTCATTTTCCTGGACGACTTACAATGGACTGACGCCGCTTCACTCAAAATGCTTGAGATGTTGATGACTTCCCAGGACAATAAATTTATCTTTTTGATTGGGGCATACCGTACCGAGGAAGTAAAACCGGTTTATCCTTTTGAGGCGACTATTGAACGCATCAAACAGGCCGGGATTTCACTTACCGAACTAAACCTGGTATCACTGAGTTTGCCGCAAATAACTAACCTGGTGGCCGATACCCTTAAATGTCCAAACGGCCGGGCCATTGCACTGGCCGAACTACTGCAAGAAAAGACCGGTGGTAACCCATTTTTCCTGCTCGAATTCTTCAAAACTCTGAACACAGAACAATTAATTGAATTTAATCACATACATCACCGTTGGGAGTGGGACCTGGAAAATATCCGGACCCATGCCGTTACCGATAATGTAGTCGGGTTACTGGCCGGGAAGTTCCACAAATTTTCAGGACAAACCCAGGAAGTCTTGCAATTTGCGGCAATAATCGGACACAGCTTTAAGCTGAAAACTCTTGCTCTTGTCTGTGAACAGCCGCCGGAAGAAACGGCGGTGCTGCTGCTGGAACCGATCAGGGAAGGGCTGGTGCTGCCTTCCAGCGAGAATTACCGCTTTCTTGCCGCTCATGCCGCAGCGGAAAGAGCCGCCCAGGAACCAGCCGGGGAACTGGAAAAAGAAACCACCAGGCTGATTAGCGACCTCGAAATAGAATTCAAGTTTGCCCACGACCGGGTCCAGGAAGTTGTTTATAACCTGATTCCGGCTGAGGGGCGCCGGACAATGCATGGGCAGGTCGGCCAACTTCTCTTACGGAAGGCATTAGGGCAAGAGCAGGACCGCTTGCTGTTCGATATCGTTTACCATTTAAACCTGGCTTCCAAAGACCGGCCCGGCGCTTTTGTAGTACCGCTTGAGCTGGCCCGGTTGAACCTGCAAGCGGGCCGAATGGCGCGGGTTTCGGCCGCTTTTGAAAATGCTTTTAGTTACTTTGAGCAAGGTATCCATCTTTTGCAGGGTGAACCGGATTGCTGGAATGCTGACTATAGCCTCAGCCTGGCCCTCTATACGGAGACCGCTGAAGCAGCCTTTTTAACCGGCAATCGCGCCGAAATGGAAAAATTAGCGGCAGTGGTGTTAGACCAGGCCAGGTCTTTGCCGGATACCACCCCCATCTATGCTCTTAAAATTCTAAATCATACTTCCCAGAACGAACTGCTAAAGGCGATTGAAACTTGCCGCCAGGTTTTGAAGAAACTTGGGGTGAATTTACCGCGCCGGTGTGGTAAATTCAGAACCTTAATCGCTTACTTGCATACCCGCTTGAACCTGGCAAGGCAAGGCCGGATTGATATGGAAACAATGCCTGTCCTGACTGACCCAATTCAAATCTCAATCCAGCGGATTTTATTGAGTATAACCACCCCGGTCTACCTGGCCGCACCGGAACTGGCCCCGCTGGTGTCGTTTATTTCGATCAATGTTACAATCCGGCACGGCCTTTCGCGGGAAGCGGCCCAGAGCTTTGCGGCTTTTGGCGCGATGCTGAGCGGTTACCTGGGCGAACATGAAGCCGGGTATCGTTACGGCAGGTTAGCACTGGCAATCCTGGAGCGGTTTGACGCGCGTGAACTCAAGCCGATGGTTTCGTTGATTTATTGTTTTCTCATTCTTTCCTGGAAGGAACATACCAGGGGAACCCTGGCGCCGCTGCTGGAAGGGTACCAGGGCGGTCTGGAAGTCGGTAATTTCGAGGCGGCTACCCAGTGCGCTAACCTGTACTGTTTTCACTCCTTGATGCTAGGCAGAGAGCTGAATCAGGTTGAGCAAGACCTGGCAAAATACAATAGCATCCTGGGGAAACTCAACCAGGAAAAACATTTGTTACCGCTTAAACGCCACTGGCAGTTAGCTTTAACACTGCTGGATCGGGGTTCTAAAGACCGGCTTCACCTGGTGGGTGAAGCTTACAACGAAAAAGAAATGTTGCCCCGGCTGCTTGCAGCCAACGACCGCACCGAACTGGGTAGTATCTATTTCAATAAAGCGATGCTGGGCTACCTCTTTGGCGATTACCGGTACGCTCTCGAAAATATCAAGCAGTCCGGACAGTATCTTGACGGCCTGATGGGTCAAATTATGATACCGCTTTACTACTTTTACCGCTCCTTGATCCTGCTGGCAATTTTAACCAAAAAACCCGGCGCGGAACAATTAGCCCAGGAAAATCAGGCCAGCCAGAAGGAATGGTTAAAGGAAATCCGGGCAAACCAGGGAAAAATAAAAAAGTGGTCCAAATCTGCCCCTATGAACTTCTCCCACAAATACTTCCTGGTTGAAGCCGAATTAGCCGGACTGCTGGGCCAGTATGGAGCGGCCAGGGAGTATTATGACCGGGCGATTGAACTGGCCCAGGAAAATGAATACGTCCAGGAGGAAGCGTTAGCGAACGAACTGGCCGCCTACTACTATACCGAACGAGGCCAACCTAAAGCCGCCGGGTTATATTTACAGGAAGCCTATTATGCCTACCAGCGCTGGGGCGCAACGGCCAAACTGGCCGAGTTGAATACTCGCTATCCAGACCTGGAAGGCCGGCTGAGGCGGCCATCTTCCGGCCCGGTGGTGAGCCTGCCCGGAACGGCCAGCCCCACCGGTACCCATAAAACAACTACCAGCAGCAAGAAAAGCTCCAAAGAGTTGGATTATGCCAGCGTCATCAAAGCCGCCCAGGTTATATCGGGGGAAATCGTCCCGGACAACCTGGTTTCACGCCTGCTTGCCATCTTTATTGAAAATGCCGGGGCCCAAAGAGGGGTACTGATCCTGGAGAAAAATGAAGGGTACTTACTGGAAGCCGAAGCCGTTGTCGGGACGGGCGCATCCGGCAGTATCATTCATTACCAGGGATTATCGGTAGCACTGGAAAGCCCGGAAGTCACCGGCCTGGTGCCTACTTCTATTATCAACTTCGTACTGCGGACCCAGGAAAGCCTGGTACTGGAAGATGTCGCAAAGACGGGGACTTTCACCGGGGATGCCTACGTGGTGCGCCAGCAACCCCAATCTGTTTTGTGTTTACCCATCTTGGCCCATGGCAAGCTACTGGGCGTGCTTTACCTGGAAAACAACCTTCTGGCCGTAGGCTTTCCACCGGAACGGGTCGAATTGCTATCAATATTGACCACTCAGGCGGCAATTTCAATTGAAAACAGCCGCCTCTACGAAAATCTGGATAACCTGGTCAGGGAACGGACCACCCAATTACAGGCCGAGATGGCCGAGCGCCGCCGGGCCGAGCAGGTAGCCCTGGAAGGCGAGAGCCGGTGGCGGCGGTTGCTGCGCGATGCCGCCTTGCCAATAGTTATTACTCGCATTGAGGATAACCTGATAGTGTATGCCAATCAGAAGGTAGTTGACCTTTTTGAAACAACAATTGAGGAAATAATAGGCAAGGAACGCACCCATGAGTTTTATATCAACCCGGCTGAACGCCTCCAACTGTTAGAACAGGTACACGCAACTGGCGATGTGTACGATTTCGAAATTCACTTCAGAACTCGCAAAGGGCGGGAATTCTGGGCATTGACCTCGGCCAGCCTGATAGATTTTGATAACCAACCGGCCGTCTTTGTTTCGTTAAATGATATTTCGGTCCGAAAGAAGATGGAAGAGGAACTAAAAGAAAAAAGCATTGAGCTGGAACGCCTGGCAATCACCGATGAGCTAACCCAGCTTTACAACAGGCGCTTCGCCAACGAAAAACTTAAAGCTGAATTTGCCTATTCGGAACGCTATGGGCACTCGCTGGCCCTTGGCTCATTGGACATTGACCATTTCAAACTGGTTAACGACCACTACGGCCATGCCACCGGGGATAATGTAATAAAGGTGGTTGCTACCCAGTTGCGGCAGGAGCTAAGAGAGAACGACGTGGCGGCCCGCATGGGCGGCGAAGAATTCCTGATCATCCTGCCGCATACCGGCCTTGATGAAGCCTGGGTGGTCCTGGAACGCCTGCGAAATAAGCTGGAAAGCCTGGTAATACCAGGCCTCGAAGGGTCTATAACCCTGAGCGGGGGCGTGATAGTTCGGCACCCGGACGAAAAACCGGCCGAAGCCCTACAGCGGGTAGACCGATTGCTCTACCAGGCTAAAGAAACCGGCAGAAACCGGATTTTAAAGCAATAAGTCTCTAATTTTGATTAAGGAAGCCCCAATTAACCGGGCTAACCAGTACGGCCAATTTCCCCAGCCATATTTGCGGATTAATATTTAAGACAGGCTGCCCTGGGCGTTTTAAATTGCTAACAAAATTTACCTGACATATAATACGCAAACCCCCACTTGTGAGGAATATTTTGCGCATAACTAATGACAGGAGAGAATCTATAATGGGCCTGGCTTCCACAGCGTTTGATTATGCTTTCCGCTTGCAACGCGTCCGTCAAATAATGGCTGAACGTGAGATTGATTTACTCTTTTTGCCGCCTTCGGCCGGTCTGCAGTATTTAACCGGTCTTAAACGGTCCCATCCCACCTTTGGCAATACCAACTACAATGGCGGTTGGGTCCACGGCGCTTTAATCGGGTTGGACAAAGGGCCAATACTCTCCTTACCCAGAATGGCAACGCTTTTCAGCACCTTTCCCGCCAGCCTGGAGGTAGCCGTTTTGCAGGATACAGCCGACCCGGATTTGCACATCCGCCGCCTGCTGTCCAAATTTGGTCATGTCAGAAGAATCGCGGTTGAAGACAGGACCTGGGGCCAGGCTATCTTAAGGATGCAGGAACTTTTGCCGGATGCCGACTTCATCTCGGCCGGACCACTGCTGACCGAATTACGCCGGGTCAAAAGTCCCCAGGAAATCGAACTGATGCGCCAGGCGGCCAGTATTGTTGACCAGACCCACGAATATATTGTGTCCATTTTACGGCCTGGCCTGTCTTATCTTGAAATCACCACCGAACTGGACCGGAAAATGGCCGAGCTTGGCTCGGAAGGTCCTTCTTTCCCGACTACCTTAATTCCGATGGCACCCGGTATTGGACCGGGCGAAGACCCCTGGTCAGGCGGACAGAAAGTAGGCGGCGCAACCGGCCTGGTCCAGGGCATGTCACTCAGTTTCGATTACGGCAGCACCTTTGACGGCTATTGTAACGATTACGGCCGGACGGTCTATATCGGGGAACCGCCCGCCGAATTCTTAAAAGTCTATGACCTGGTAATCGGCGCGCAAACCGCCGCCCGTGAGGCTATGAAAGCCGGGACCATCACCGGGGAACAGGCTAACATGGTGGCGCGAAGGTCCATTGAAGACTCCGGTTACGGCGAACATTTCTTCCACCGCCTGGGTCACGGTATCGGCCTGGACGTGCATGAGCCCTGTTATCTAAGCGAGGGCGATACGACCGTCCTTGAAAGCGGCATGACCTTTACCATTGAACCCAGCATATTTATTCCCGGAAAATTTGGGGCCAGGATTGAAGATGTCTTTGTGGTCACCGAACAGGGGGCCCAACCGCTTAACCTGTACCCGCGCGGCTTGCAGGTAATCAGTTAATTTATTTGCGGGCTTTACATCCAGCTTAAATCCAGGTAAAGCCAGGAAGCCTTTTCTAATTCTA
>JAQBPB010000082.1 GCA_028287745.1 Chloroflexota bacterium | reverse complement strand
CTGAAAGGCGGGAACTGGCTATCAGCGAACACCAGGCCCTGGCCGAGGCTGTGGAAGAACACGACCCGGAAAAAGCCCGGCTGCTTATGGTCCAGCACCTGGCACACACTCGCGACCACTTTGCGGGCCTCAACAAAAACCTTGATAAGATAATGGTTACTCTTACCGCCAGCGGCTAGAACTCTGGCCCGGCCCGGCTAATCCCCGGTTGCGTTGCTATAAATATCTGGCCGCCTAAAGTCCCCGTCCAGGGGAATTAAAAGTATCCCTCTCATTTAGAGTGTTACGACCCCTGCATTTTCGACAGCGAGGTTGGTCTTTTGCCTTCTATTCTATATTCCTGTTGACGAATTATAGAACAATGTTCTTGCTAGCAGAACGAAAGCTTGCTTCCTGTTAATATTCCTTGCTATACTCATTTCAAGATAACTTTCGCTTTTCCTGAAATTAAACAAAAATAAGGTTGTTTCAAATGGTTGATCAGAAACCAGGACCACAGCTTGACGCCGTTAAGCGTATCAGCGAGGTTTTCGACTATCTAATGGAACATCCCGAAGGGGTCAGTATTTCCGAGCTGAGCAGGGTACTTGGTTACCATAAAAGTGTTGTCCACCGGCTCCTCAAATCGCTTGAGGCACATTCTTATGTTAAAACCGATGAAACCCATCATTATCAGCTTGGGACCAGAGTCTTGCAACTGGGTCTGGTTGCTTTGCAGCGGCTGGATTTGCGCCGTCTGGCGCGTCCCAGGTTGGAGCGCATCTGGTCATTTACCCATGAGTCGGTGATGGTTACCCTTAAGGTGGGCGATTCCAGGGTGCATATCGACGGCATAGAGAGTCCCCAGGCCGTTAAACGCGGGGTTGAAATAGGTAAAGAAGCTCCTTTTTATCTTGGTGTCGGTAAAGTTTTCCTGGCTTTTCTGCCTGAACAAGACCAGGAACGCATCCTGGCTTCGATAGATGGCGTAGTTAAGGTGGACGGCAGTCCGGTTTCAGTTGATGTCTTAAAGGCAGAGCTACAACTTATTCGTCAACGTGGTTATACCTTATCGGTTTCGGAGCGGCGCGCCGGAGTTTTTGGCATCGCGGCCCCTGTTTTCAATGATTTAGGTTCCCCGGTAGCGCTTTTAGTTATAGGCGGTCCGACCAGCCGGTTAGATAAATGGCTACCAGGGAAATTTAGTCCCATGTTACTGCGCGAAGCAGAAAGTTTATCTTACGACCTTGGTTACAATTCATCATACGCGAGCTTCGAGAATTCCCACGGTTAAAAACCTCAACATAACCCTTCGGTAGGGGTAGAGCCTTAAAGAACTTAATATAAGTAACTTTTTTGGGGTTAAGAAAGTAATCCAAAGACCTGGGAAGGTAGCTTTTTATTCCGCAACCCTGCCTTCCGCAAGTATTGTTGTTGTTACCGGCTATTTGGTTGCCTGCAGCAAATTTGAGCGTTGTACAAGCCTTTAAGACTTAATTCTTCGATGAGGAGGAGAAACATGAAAAAAACCGCCCTGTTTGGGGTTCTGGTAATGCTACTGGCCCTGGTCCTTACCGCCTGTGGGGATTCACCCACGGCTACACCCGCCGCCGCAGCCACGACGGCCGCGGCAGCTGCTGCAGCCACGACGGCCGCCGCCGCCCCTGCCGCCACAACGGCCGCCGCTGCCCCTGCCGCCGGAGGAGCCGCCTCTGTGGATAACGCCGTAATTGAAGCCTCTAAAAAAGAAAACTCCGTGGTGGTTTACTCGATCATGACCGCTACAAGCTGGGCCCCCGTAATCGCGGCCTTCAATAAGAAGTACCCCTGGATTAAGGTTGATACCGTTGACCTCGGTTCCAACGAAGTCTTCGAACGCTACTACTCGGAATCGGCCAGTAAAGCCAATACGGCTGACATGATAATTACCAATGGCGCGGACGGCTGGTTGAATTTCATTGCTAAAGGGGAAGTTTTACCCTTCAAGGCCACTGATGATGCCCTCCTTCCAACCTGGAGCAAGCCTGCGGCCAGTATTTATACTGTTTCGACTGACCCAATGGTCTTTATCTGGAACAAACAACTCCTGCCCACTGCCCCCAAGACTATGGCCGAACTGGCCGCAATGGTCGAAAAAGACCCTGCCAAGTTCAAGGGAAAAGTAACGACCTATGACGCGGAAACCAATGCGACCGGGTTCGGCGATAACTGGTTCTGGAGTAAAAAGAAGGGTGAGGAAGGTTGGAAGATCCTGGAGAGCCTGGGCAAAGCTCCCCCGGTTTTACAGTCTTCCGCCGGTACCATGGTAAACGGTGTACTGTCAGGCCAATATCTGGTTGGCTACTTTGTCTCGCTGCCTACCGTGTTGGCCCAGTTGCCCGCCGCTGAAGCCATCCTGGGTTGGTCTATGATTGGTGACGGTACTCCGGTAGTCCTGCGCGCCATGGGTATTACCAAGGGCGGCGCTCACCCCAACTCGGCCAAATTATTAGACGACTTCATTCTATCTCAGGAAGGCCAGATTGCTTTCGCGGAAGGCAACCTGACCTCTTACCGGGCTGACGTAGCCGATAAAGCCAAGTATAGCCTTACGAAATATACTGCTCAGGCGGGCGGCGAGCAAAACCTGATTAATTTCTTCTTCGACCAGGACCTGCTGGACAAGGCCAAGAAAGACGCCTTTGTAACACGCTGGAAGAAATCGGTCGGCAAGGCATAAAGAGTATAAGTTGTAGTCAAAGCGGCTAACGAAGAGAAGGCCGCTTTGACAGGAGATCAATGATGAGTACTCTTGAAAAGCAGGTTGTTCCCAGGGAAGTTACCCTGAAAAGTATCCCCTGGGACCGTATTGTTCAATGGGGAATTGTCGTTTTAACGGGCTTGCTGGTCCTTTTTCCGGCCTGGCCGATCCTGTACCAGGCTTTTATGGACAAGCCGCTATACGAACAGGATAAAGTTGCTACGTTTGGCAACTTTGGGGATATCCTGGGTTCGGGCGAGTTCTGGACCTCTTTGAGGACCACCATCATATATGCAATCTTCAGTACGATACTTGGCGTTACCCTTGGCACATTCCTGGCGATAATCTTGAGCCGTACTGATATTCCCTGCCGTAAACTTTTTACAAGCCTGGTCCTCATACCGTTTTTTGTTTCGCCGCTGGTCCTGGCCGTATCCTGGAACCTGATTTTTGGGCCGCAGGGTTACTTCACGATTGTAGTCCGCAACCTGGGTTTGCCCACCTGGGACCTTTCGTCCCTGCCGGGGATGATTGTTGTTACCGGGATGTATACGGCGCCCTTTACCTATCTCTATTGTATTAGTTCTCTGTCGCTCTCCGACTCTTCACTCGAAGACGCGGCCCGGATTGCAGGCGCAAATCCATTTACCACTTTGTGGAAGATTACGCTTCCACTTTTGCGGCCCGCGATTAGTTTTAGCGCCCTGTTTACGGTCGTTTCGGTTATAGAGTCGACTTCTATACCGCTCATTCTGGGCTTACCGGCCGGGGTTGAGGTCCTTTCGACCTACCTTTATAAGTTGGGGGTAGTTGGAATTAATAAGGATTACGGCTCGGTAGCGGTAGTTTCGATTTTATTGATTATCCTGGTTTCGGGCCTGGTAATGTTGCAGCGCAAGCTGGTGAGCCAGGAGCGGCGTTTTGTTACGGTGGGCGGCAAAGCGGGAAGGCCCAAACTTATCCGCCTGGGCCGGTTTCGCTGGCTGACTTTCGCCCTGGTATCGTTGTATGTGGGCATTGGGATCATACTGCCCCTGATTGGGGTAATTGCCCAATCCTGGAGCCCCTTCCTGAGTCCGATGGTCAACCCCCTGACCACCCTGACCACGCAGAACTATAACACTGTGTTGAGCGTCCCGGCTTATCAGTCTTCAATCATCAACAGTCTGTTGATTTCTACTTTCGGGGCGGCTATCGGAATACTATTTATGGGAATGATCGCGGTTATCGCCTACCGTTCAGATTTCCGGGGCCGTAAGGCTTTAAGTTACCTGGCGATGTTCCCCCGGGCTTTTCCGGGCATGATCATTGGGGTTGGTTTCCTGTGGGCCTTCCTGCTGATTCCGGGCATCGGCGGCATGCGAAATACCATCCTGGCGCTGACCTTTGCTTTTATAGTCCGGTATTTGCCGCTGGGGTTCAGCAACATCAGCCCGGCGATTTTACGCATCTCGAACGAACTTGACCGGGCCGGGCGGGTGGCCGGTATGAACTGGATTGGCGTGGTGCGCCATATACTTTTGCCCATACTTGGACCGGCCCTGCTATCCGGCTATATGCTGCTTTTTATCTCATTTCTTAAAGAATACAATGTTGCGTTGTTTCTGTTCTCACGCGGGTCGGAGGTCATGGGCACAACCATGCTTCAACTTACCCAGCAGGGTACGGCCGGACCGGTGGCAGCTCTCGCAACTATCCAGCTCTTAATTACAGTCGTTGTTGTTTTCATTGCCAGTCGATTTCTAGGAGTGAAATTCCATGAGTGACCTTATTATTGAAGGACTGGTCAAAAATTTTGGTGGCGTACACGCGGTAGATCATATTTCTTTAACCGTGAAAGATGGCACGCTGACCTCATTCCTGGGGCCTTCCGGTTGCGGTAAAACCACTACCCTTAACAGTATCGCCGGGCTTGAGCCGATTGATGAAGGTTTAATCCGGGCCGGTGACCTGGTACTGAACGACACCCGGCGCAAAATCGCCCTGCAGCCCGAGCAGCGCGAACTGGGTATGGTCTTTCAATCCTATGCCCTCTGGCCGCATATGAAAGTGTACGGCAACCTGGCGCTGGGCCTGAAACTCAAAAAAGTACCAAATAACGAGGCTAAAAAGCGCATTAAAGAAACGCTTGAACTGGTTGGCCTGGAAGGTATGGAAGACCGCTATCCCTTCCAGTTATCGGGCGGGCAGCAGCAGCGGGTCGCGCTGGCGCGGGCGGTAGTGGCCCAACCGCGCCTGCTCTTGCTGGACGAGCCGCTTTCGAACCTTGATGCCAAGGTGCGTGAGCAGGCGCGGGCCTGGTTGCGCGAAATCCAGAACCGGTTGGGCATTACAACGGTCTATGTGACCCACGACCAGGCCGAAGCCCTGGCAATCTCGGACATGGTAGCGGTAATGTCGAAGGGCAAGCTGGTGCAATACGCCACGCCACACGAAGTTTACGAGAACCCGGCTACCCGGTATGTGGCCGATTTCATCGGCATTTCTTCTTTCATCAATGGTACGGTGGTCGAACGAGCCAGTAACTTTACCCGTATCAAAATTGATAGCGGCGAAATACTTACTTCAAGCCGCCCGGCGCCATCCTCCACTGATAGGGTCACGGTAACGATTCGCTCGGAACGCATCCGGTTGCTGCCCATAACCACCGAAGCGGTCGCGAACAGCATTCCCGCTAAAATTGTTTCAGGGCTGTACCTGGGTAGTAAATATCAATATGTCGTCAAGACCAGCACAGGTACCATCCGGATTGAAACCCTGAATGCCGCGCCGGGTGAGGAAGTTTTGCTGGGGTTTGCCCCGGAAGATTTAATCCTCCTGGCGGCTGAAAACGCCGGGGAAGAGGTGGCTGTAAAAGAGGAAAAAGAAGCGCCAGCCCTGACTTAAGGCGAGGGTCTTTAAGTATTTGTAATAGGAGAAATTCCTTGACAGAAATCAGGTTTATTGCGGCCGCCGGTGGGCTGGGTAGCGGTGTAGATAAAGCTTCCCTGTTCAAAGCTTTAGGAGTGTATACACCGCATTTTATTGCCTGTGATGCCGGTTCAACCGACGCCGGGCCTTTTGCCCTGGGACGCGGTACCGCTGCACACACCTACGAGAGTGTGAAACACGACCTGGGCTTGATGATAGAGGCGGGGCAGCTGGCCCGGATCCCGGTGATAGTCGGTTCGGCGGGCACAGCCGGGGCCGATATCCAGGTGGACTGGGTTTTGGGTATCATCAAAGAGATTGCCCGTGAACAAAACCTGGCCCTGAAAATAGCCGTAATCTATTCCCAACAGGATAAAACCTATCTCAAAGAGATGC
>JAQBPB010000079.1 GCA_028287745.1 Chloroflexota bacterium | reverse complement strand
ACAATCCTGAACCTGCTGGAATTGGTCGAAGATACCATCCTGGTTACCCAGCCTTTAGCCCGGCAGTCGAATATCACCCTGGTGATGGAGTCTGAGGTGGCAGCCGGACAAAAGCCGCTAGTTAAGGCGGATAGAATGCGAATTGTCCAGGTCTTGACCAACCTGCTTTCCAACGCGTTAAAGTATTCACCGGCCGGTTCAAGCATAAAAATTAGGGTAGGCCCGGCTGGAATGAACTACCGCGTTACGGTAAGTGACCAGGGGCCAGGTATTCCAAACGAATTTCGCAACTATATCTTTAACAAATTCGCCCAGGCCGACTCTTCTTCGACCCGGTTGGTGGGAGGTACCGGCCTGGGCCTGAGCATAGCGAAAGCCATTATCGAAAACCACGGCGGCAAAATCGACTACATCTCCAAAATCGGCCAGGGCAGCGCCTTTTTCTTTGAATTGCCCATCTGCGAAGTCAATTAACCCTTTTTCCCCGGTGGGTACATATCTTGCTCTTTTACTTCCTGGTATGTTTATAAGTTTTTCAAAATAGGGGAGGTAATAATGGCAGCCAGGAAAGACTTAGTACGGGTGGCGGCAGTCGGGGATATTCATGTCTCCCGCACCGCCCAACCCCGGCTCCAGACTCTTTTTTCTCAAGTCGCGGAACGGGCCGATGTCCTGGTACTTTGTGGGGATTTATGTGATTACGGCTTACCCGAAGAAGCCCACCTGCTGGCAAGAGAAATTAGTAATTTGAAAATCCCGATTGTCGGCGTCCTGGGCAACCACGACTTTGAGTCCGGCCAGACCGCCGAAGTTATCAAAATCCTGTGTGATGCGGGCCTTCAAATCCTGGATGGCGATGCCGTAGAAATCGAAGGTATCGGCTTCGCCGGGGTAAAAGGCTTTGCCGGGGGCTTTGGCCGGGGCGCGCTTGGCCCCTGGGGTGAAGAAATTATCAAAAGCTTCGTCCGGGAAGCGGTCAACGAAGCGCTCAAGCTGGAATCAGCCCTGGCCCGCCTGCGCACCGAACAAAAGATTGCCGTCCTGCACTACGCCCCTATCCAGGGCACCGTCGAGGGCGAGCCGGTCGAAATCTTCCCCTTCCTGGGCAGCAGCCGCCTGGAAGACCCTTTATTGCGTTACCCCGTCCAGTACGTCCTGCACGGTCACGCCCACCGGGGCACCCCCGAGGGCCGCACCACCAACGGCATCCCGGTCTACAATGTCGCCATGCCCCTGATGATCGAAACTTTCCCCGACCAGCCGCCTTTCCGGCTGCTCGAAATCCCCATGACTCAACCGGCCCTGGCCGCTTCTCACTAAGCCGAGCCCTTTTCCAGGCCATTGCAATGCCGCCCACCATATAAGCACGCTGGGCGGCCTGCTTGCCTCCTGTGGGCGGCTTACCGGCCGCCAGGAACCTTCCATGCGCTCAGTTACAATTCCTCCCGGATTTGCCTTACCTTTTCGAAAATGCTACCATAGTCCGACTTCAGCAATCCTCAAAATAAAAATAATTCTACCGGGAAAGGTAGCGGCTTGAACACTCGATTGCGCTTTGTAATAGCAGGAATCCTTATGTCTTTTTGCCTGGCCGGGCTCTCCGCCTGTGCCGATGACGCCCTGACCAATCCGCCACCCAAAGCCGAAACCATCCAGGCTTTTAAGGCGGAACCGGCTGTCAATAACGGCGATGTCAATCGCGGCGCGCGCATCTTTGGCCGCTTGCCCTGCCTGACCTGCCATACCCTGGGCGGGTCGCCCGTAACCAATGTCCCTGCCCCGGCCCTGGACAAAATCGGCACCAACGCTTCCACCCGCCTGCCCGGTGTCAATGCCGCCCAATACCTGCGTCACGCCGTCATAAAACCCGAGGACCTCAAACTTCATGACTATAACAACATCATGCCCGGCTTCGGCGCGACCCTCCAACCGGGCGAACTGGAAGACCTGGTGGCCTTCCTTTTAAGCCTGAAGTAAAGCCGCCTTACTTGCCCTGGCGCTTCCTGGGCTCCTGTCCGGTGACGCGGCTTTCTCCTTCTTCTTCTGCCGGTCCTGGACCTCTTCCCGCTCCAGCCGTTTTTGCAGCAAGGCCATAATCGCCGCTTCCTCCGGCTTCAACTCATGCAAATTCTCAACCAGTTCCTGGGCCGTAATCTGCTGCAAACTTTCCAGCATGGTCCCTTCCAGGTACGCGTCAATTACCGCCGGGTGGACGTAGCACTTCCGGCAAATCGAAGGCGTATTCCCCAGCCGTTCCGATACCGACTTGATCGCGCTGACCACGTTCTTTTTAGCTTCAGTTTCCTTATCGAAACTCGCAAACTCCTGCAAAGCCAGGGCCGCCAGCACCGTCCCGGCCCAGGTCCGGAAATCTTTGGCGCTAAAATCCTGGGCGGTTATTTCCCGCAAATACTCATTCACATCCGACGAATCAATCGTCTGGCGCTTTCCGTCCTCATCCAGGTACTGAAAAAGCTCATAACCCGGCAAATCCCGGCAGTTCTTCACTATCCGGGCCAGCCGCCGGTCCCTGATTGATAGCGACCAATCCTTTTTACTCTTGCCTCGAAAGGAAAAATTGATCGTTTCCCCCTTAACCTGGACATGCCGGTCGCGCATCGTCGTCAGCCCAAATGACTTGTTGCTTTTGGCATACTCGATATTGCCTACCCTTATCAGGGTCGTTTCCAGCAGCCGGATAACCGTCGCCACAACCTTGCGGCGCGACAGCCCCGGCAAACCTAAATCTTTATCCACCTGGGTCCGGATAGCCGGTAAAGCCGCCCCGAAAGCCAGCATCCGGTCATATTTATTCTCGTCACGGACCTCCCGCCAGCGCGGGTGGTAGCGGTACTGCTTGCGGCCCCTGGCATCTCGCCCGGTCGCCTGGAGATGCCCGTTCGGGCGCGGGCAAATCCAGACATCGGTATAAGCGGGCGGAATACCCAGTTTCTTTATCCGGCTCAGTTCCGCTTCGTCCGTAACCTGTTGTCCATCCGGCGCAAAATAGACAAATTCCTCACCCTGCTTCTCGCGCCGGTACCCCGGCATCGCATCAGTCACATAGCGCAATCCGGCCGCCCTGGCCGACGCTACCGGGTCCTTGATGTTTTCCTGTTCCATATGCGGTTTACTTCTCTTTTTTGCCGCCTTGCGGCTTTCAATGTCCTTAAAATTCCCGCCCTGAGCGGCGGTGCAGCCAGACCGGCGCCCCTACTTAACCAAAACAGGCGCATAACCTTCCCCACGCAATTAAAATGCCACAGCCAGGCTGAACCTTTTTGTTTGTAACCCACCCCTCGCTTGGGAGTAAAGCAAAACCTACCAAACCCCGCCCTGTTTCAACCCTTCCACCACCTCTTAATACACCAATCAACCGGAATACCAAAACTAAAAAATATTCCTCCCCTGTTCCCCATCCCCCGGTTCACTCGCCGCCTCACTTTCCCATTTAATTTGGGCTGCAAAGCTTTGTGGACTGAACATCTCACCCCGCGCGTGAAGACTGGCGACTTTAGTCAAAGCCCTGAGCAACAAGAGTGGTTTATCATTAATCAGCGCATAGAAAATTAGACCCCGTGCTTCATCAATATTTTCCAGACCCAGCCAGGGCAAGTGGCGTCCCAGGTTTAATTTGTTCCCTTTCAATTGGTTTCGTAAATACTCCGCATTCACCGGATTGTGTTGAAAGCAAAAACCCGACCCATCGTTTTTATCCCATTGCCCGCAACCCGCCTTACGGCAGGCCCTTTCCGGCGGAGGAACCATATTTTGCATAATAAACGCCCGCCTGGCTAACAGGTCTTCGCGCCCTGCCTGGGTGGCCGGATTATGCCAGAAACACAACCCCGAGTTATCTCGCATACCCCAACCCCGGCAGCCTGGTGCCTCACAGCCTCTTTTCACCTGCCGGACGATTGCGGCTGGGCCTAGAGACTTGGTTACCGAAATTTTTGCGTTCCGGTCTTTCCGGGCTTGCTCCAGTTCCGGGTTATGGTTAAAGCATAAACCCGAACCGTCCTTTCTGGCCCAACCTCCACAACCGGGCTGCGCGCAACGCAAAGTTGGTTTTCTTCTGGTCATCGAATTACCTCCTGACTTTCAGAGTCATTCAAATTCCCTTAATCTGAACTGCCCAACCCTCTCCAACCCACCAAACCCACCCCTTAAAATCCCCTTTTATATCCTCATATCTCTGGCCTTGGGCCTCTGGCTACTCCCCCTTAAACTCCGGCTTCCGCTTTTCCATAAACGCCCGCATAGCCTCGGCTAGGTCTGCCGTCTGGAAGCACTTCAAAATCGCCGCGTACTCGCTCCTGAGTTGCGTGGGCAGGTCGCGGTCCAGCGAAGCCGTCAGCAGCCGTTTAGTCAGCGTCAGCGCCACCGGCGGGCCGGAAGCCAGTTGCGCCGCGTATTCCGCTACCGCCGCCCCAAAATTCTCCACCGGAATGATTTTTGATACCAACCCGATACGCTCCGCTTCCTCCGCGTTAACGTCCCGAGCCGTCAGAATAAGTTCCGTCGCTCTTGAAAGTCCAACCAACCGGGGCAAGAAATAACTCACTCCTGCGTCAGGAGCCAGGCCGCGCCGGATATACCCGGTCGTAACCACCGCCTTGCTGCTCATCAGCCGGATATCTGCCCCCAGCGCCAGCCCCAGGCCCGCCCCGGCTGCCGGGCCGTTTAGCGCCGCAATTACCGGCTTATCGCAATTGACCAGTGCCAGCGCCATCCGCCCCACCCAGCCCAGGTCGTCCAGCCGTTCCGCCCGGCCCCGGTTAACCGCCGCCAGGTGTTCCGCCATAACCGCCGGGTCCAGGTCGAGTCCCGCGCAAAATCCCCGGCCCGCCCCCGTCACTACAAGTACCCTTACCCCGTCATCGTGCGACGCCTGCTCGATAGCCGCCGGAAGCTCGTTGGAAAGCCGGTCGTTGATCGCGTTAAGCTTCTCGGGCCGGTTCAAAGTTATCGAACGCACCCCCTGCGGAGTCGTTTCCACCAGCAAATGGCTAAATTCCTGCGACATAAACTTCTCCTTTGTCTAACATCATGGCGTTTGCGGGTCGCGGCCCAGGCCCTAAAATTACCGCAAGTGCTTGTCCGCGAAGTCCAGGTAATGTTCCCAATCGAAACGGGTAACATCATGCCCACCTTCCCGGATATGGTAACCAATCCGGGCCTCCCGGCTGCTTTCCGGCTCGCCCGCCTTCGCCAACCCCGGATAACCCAGCAAGGCATACACCGGCTCGGCCTTCTCACCCGCCAGTAATTCTCCTTTCGGGTCGGCCCACAAATCCTCGCTGGCGCTGGCAATATACACCGCCCGGGGAGCAACCAGGGCTATCAACTCGTGCTGGTCCACCGGCAAATCCTCTTCCCGGCCTGAATACTCGTGGAAATTCTCGCAGAACCAGTGCGGGAAAGCCTTATTGATAAAAGTGAAAGTCTCGCCCACCTTCCGGCGGCTTATCGCGGCCCCACCGCACCCTGAATTATTCGAAATCACCATCTTAAAGCGCTGGTCCTGCGCCCCCGCCCACAACGCCGCCTTTCCCAGCCGCGAATGCCCCATCACCGCCACCGCCTGCGCGTCCACCCCCGGCAAGCTTGCCAGGTAGTCATAAGCCCTGCTCAGGCCCCAGGCCCACGCCCCAATCGAGCCCCACTCATTGCCCGCTGGTCTTTGCTGGTCCTGCTCGTAAAATAACGGCTGCACCCCGTTCTGAAATCCATCGTCAAAATCCGGGTCCAGGTCGCCGTAATAGGCCGTCGCCAGCCCATAACCCCGCCCTATAATAAGTTCAACCTGCCAGCGTTCCGCCTCCTTACCCCGGGAAGCCTCCGTTGCCCGGTTCCCGGTCACGCCCATTTCCGGCTTATCGCGCATCCACTGTTCGGAAAGCAAAATTCCCGGGTCGGCAATCACCGACTGGTTCCCAAAAAAGTTCAACCCCAGAAACAGCGGCACCGGTTCAGGTTGGTTATTGGGTAAAATAATCATCAGCACCATATTCGGGTCGTCCTGGTCGCTAAAGCACAGCCTGACCTCCGTACTGGTCGCCTTACCGCCCAGCGCTTCCGGATTTACCCGCAGAATTTCCGCCCGGACCGGCACCGTACCGGCCGGGGTGCGCCCGTAGACCAGTTCTTCAAACACCCCCAGTATTTCAGGGCGGCGCTTTCCCCACCACATTTCCGGGCTGCTAACCTTCTGTCCGTCCTCCAGCCTCAGCGGGTCAGGCAGCGTATAAACCGGGACTTTACCCTCATCATAATTAACCGCCCGCTGCAAAACCTCCAGCGAATCCGTTGTATCGTTCATTTTTAACACTCCTCAAGAATTTACCGTCCTGAAAGAATATACCCATTATTCAGCCAGCTTACCCGCCTGAATTAATAACACTCATCATTCAGCCAGGTAGCCCGTTACAGATACCTCGTTACAGATAGCCTTTTATATGAATATTCCCCTTATTCAACCTTGTTCACAAACTACCGGTCGATAACATTATCCCAAAATTGGAAAATTTCCTGCTGCCAACTACTAAACCGCCAAAAAAGCCTTCCCTATTGCCCGGTCAACCTGCCCTGAAGGGTAACCACCCGGCCCTGTCCTCCTGAGTACTCCGTAAACCAGGATTTGGCATACCTTTGCTCAACTAAAATCGGCGGCCCTCCAGCAATGTCATCCTGAACCTCAGTGAACGCACCCAGGGTTACCAAAAAGGCGGGAATTAGTCCGGATACCACCCTGCCTTGAACCCAACTCAGTTTGGGTTACATTCGCCAATAGCACCCAGGGGCTACCCGGATTCCTCAGCTACGCTCGGAATGACAGGCTAAGAACCGGCCAGCCTCCTGATATCCAACCTAACAAGCACCAACCCTCGAACACTGTCATCCCGTGGAGGCTTCACCAACCAAAACTGTTCCAGGTGGAATAGCCGGCCGGGGGATCCTGAGCATCCGCCTGCGAGTACCGGTGGCCTTTACGCAAAAACAAAAACCTGCCTTGCTCTCCGGCTATCCAGGACGGAACTTAAAGAAGTCCCCTGGTAAAATAAGTCGCCACCGGAGCGGCAAAACCTCGACTATGCTCGGAATGACAGGTTAAATCAGAACGTTTGGGATAAAAACTGGTCAGAGACAAATTACTCAAAAGCGTTAGAAAAAAGGGAAAAGGGACAACTAACGAATCACCGGCCAGTTGCGGTACAACTCCAGGCATTCCTCGCGCATAAAATCGGCCGTCACGGTAATAACCTCGCGCCCGGCTTGCTCGTTCGCCCAGGCTACCACCTCTTCGACTTTATGGCCCAGCGTGGGTTGGTAATCGTACAAATCCGACGACCGCGCCCCATAGACCACCCGCCCGATACCGCAGCGAATAATCAGGCTGCCGCACATCAGGCAAGGCTCGCAGGTGGTGTAAAGGGTGCAGCCGCTCAACATCTCGCGGCCCAGGACCCGCCCGGCTTCGCGGATTGCCACTACCTCGCCGTGAGCGCTGCCATCGTGGTCGCGTTCCACCAGGTTATAGCCTTCCGCCACCAGGCTCCCACCCGGCCAGGCCACCACCGCCCCGAAGGGATGCTGCCCGGCGACCAGGGCCAATTTAGCCAGGTTAATCGCCCGTTCCATCCAGTGTCTATCGGCGACTTCGCTCAATTTCACGGCCTCCTTATTTAGCTGAATTTGCAGGCTATTTTAAAATATTTAAAACGGGGATTATTAAAGAATTCTGGCAGGGATGCTTGCGTGGCGCATCCCCGCACTTTTAAGTCTAGACAGGCAGCTTAAATTTCATAACCGACCGAAGGGCCGCCCGGCGCGATTTCCAACTGCTCGGCCCGGCCGTGCAAGCCGCTCTCACCCGCAACCTTGAAGAAAGCATCCCGGACCACTCCGGCCTTCTCGCGGCAGGTAAAGGCCAGCACCGTCGAACCGGCCCCGCTCAGGGCCGCCCCGAAAGCCCCCGCTTGCTGCGCCGCGTCAATCAAAGCGGGCAGTTGCGGGAATATCTGGCTGCGGTAGGGCTGGTGCAGCCGGTCGTTCATAGCCTCGGCCAGCCATTCGAGGCGGCCGTTCGGCGCGGCAAAAGCCGCCACAAAAAGGGCCGTCCGCGAAGAATTATGCGCCGCGTCCTGCAGACTGATAGTTTCCGGCAGCACAGACCGGGCCGCCTTGGTTGACATTTCAAAATTTGGGATAAAGACCACTGTCGTCAGGTCATTTGGAATTGGCAAACTGACGATAACCGGGTTACGCCAGGCTGGCCCGCCATCCAGGTTGCGCATTCCTTCGACCGCCGGGTTATCGCCCGCCGAAGGCTGGGACGAAGCGGTAAAGAAAGATGGGGCCGCCGCCGGAGCGGATACCGCCAGCGTCAGGCCGCCCAACAAAGTGGCGGCAACATTGTCTGGGTGTCCTTCGATCTCGGTCGCCAGGCGTACAAGTTGTTCGCGGTTCGGGAAGTTTGAACCGCCGTAAGCCCGGCGGCAGAGAGCATCGGCCCCGACCAGGCCGCCAATAATCGCGGTGGCGCTGCTGCCCAATCCGCGACTTAAAGGTATGCGGCTTTCCATTTCCAGTTTGAATGCCGGGACCCGGTAGCCGGTGGCCCGCTGGTAAACTTTGATTGCGTCATAGACCAGGCTGCATTTTTCTTCCATCAACCGCTCGGCACCTTCTCCGCGTACCACCAGGGGCATTGAAGCCGCGTCAGGCGCTTCCGCGTCAAAAATAAAATCGGTGTAGAGGGCCAGCGCAAGCCCAAAAGCGTCGAAACCACATCCTAGGTTGGCCGAACTGGCCGGGACTTTTACTCGTATTCGCATTTTTTCCAGGTTTTCATTATGTAAATTAAGCCGCCCATTCTCGGCTGGCCTTATTATACCGTAATTGAGTTAATTCGTCAGAATTTTAAGTCCCTTAAAGCCGGATAAATTAAACCTATAATTATTTTAGACTTAGCTTATAGGCTAAAAGCCGTATACAGACAAGCAGAGAATTTTGTAAATTAAAATGCAGGACCAAATTCCATAAAAAAAGCCCGGAGACGTTCCGGGCTTTTTCAAGTTACTGCTGGGTTTCAAGGGAACCTGGACTTTGCTGCAAAAAGCGCTGGCTCTCAACGAAATCGAGGGCGTCATCAAGGTCCTGGGCGGTAATCGAAAGCACCGGGACCGGGCCATCTTTAGCGGCGTGGATCAGGCGGCCCAGGGCATTCAGAGCGGCCCGGTTACAGAAAACCTCGATATCGGCCCCGGACCAGCCTTCCATCTCACCGGCCAGCCCGGGCAGCAGTTCAGGTTGGGCCAGCGGCTTGCCGCCCGCGTGGACCTGCAATATTTTGAGCCGCGTGGCTTCGTCCGGCAGACCGAGCTCAATTTTGGTATCAAAACGGCCCGGGCGGAGCAAGGCCGGGTCCAGCATATCCGGTCGGTTGGTTGCCCCGATAAGCACAACCCCGGTGGAAGCCGCCACCCCATCCATTTCGGTCAGCAACTGGGCCACCACCCGCTCGCCGACCGGGTCAGCCGAATTCTGGCCGCGTAAAGGCGCCAGGGAGTCCAGCTCGTCCAGGAAAACGATACAGGGCGCGGCAGCCCGGGCCTTTTTGAAAATCTCCCGGACGGCCTTTTCAGACTCGCCGACCCATTTGGAGAGTAATTCCGGCCCGCGCACCGAAATAAAGTTGATGGAACTCTGGCTGGCAATCGCCTGGGCTACCAGGGTCTTGCCGGTGCCGGGCGGGCCGTAGAGCAATATACCCTTGGAGGCTCTCGCCCCGGCCTGTTTCAGCAAGTCGGCATATTTCAGAGGCCACTCGATGGCTTCTTCCAGGGCTTCTCGCACTTCGGCCAATCCGCCGACCTGTTCCCAGGTCACATTGGGAATTTCGGTATAGACCTCACGCAAGGCGCTGGGCTCAATTTCCGAAAGGGCGGTCTGGAAATCGACCATTTCAACCCGCAGCGAAAGCAACTGGTCGAATGAGAAAGCGCCCTGGACAAATTCAAAGTCCGGGAAAAGGCGGCGCAAGGCGGCCAGGGCGGCTTCCCGGCAGAGGGCGGCCAGGTCGGCCCCGACAAAGCCGTGCGTAATGTCGGCCAGGTGATCCAGGTCGAAATCGTGGGCCAGTGGCATACCGCGAGTGTAAATATCCAGGATTTCGCGGCGGCCGTTGCGGTCCGGCACCTTGATACTGATTTCCCGGTCAAACCGGCCCGGACGGCGCAGAGCCTGGTCCAGGCTGTCCTGCAAGTTGGTGGCTCCAATAACGACCACCCGGCCGCGCGGCTGCAAGCCGTCCATCAAAGCCAGCAATTGCGCCACAATGCGGCGGTCAATCTCGTGGAAAGACTCGCTGCGCTTGGGGGCGATAGCATCAATTTCGTCCAGGAAGATAATACTGGGTGCCCGGTTCTGGGCCTCCTGGAAAATCTTGCGCAGGTGGGCTTCGCTCTGCCCGTAGAGGCTGTGGGCAATTTCCGGCCCGTTCACGCTGATAAAGTGAGCGTTGGCTTCCCCGGCAACCGCCCGCGCAATCATGGTCTTGCCGGTTCCCGGCGGGCCATACAGCAGGACGCCTTTAGGGGGGTCTATCCCTAAACGTTCAAAGATTTCCGGGTGGGATAAAGGCAGCTCAATCATTTCCCGGATACGGCTTAATTCCCTGGAAAGACCGCCAATATCCTCATAGGTCAGGCCGGTATTGCTGCGGCGGGTCCGCATTTTAGCCGGGTCGGAGCGGTTGTCCTTCAACCGGACAGTCGTGACCGGGCCGACCACTACCGCCTGCCCGGCCGGGATGATTTCTTCAACCAGGAATTCCTGAAAGCCGGTGCCGAGCAAATTAACGCGGACCACATTACCGTCCTGTACCACCAGACCTTCAAAGAGGCGTTTGAAATAAAGCGAGTGGCGACTGAGGCTGAACTGCTGCCAGTTGGCCCCGCTGCCCAGGGGTGAAATAGTCAGGTTACGGGCCTGGATGGTCGGGAGCAGCCGGACGGCAACATCACTTTCCAATGAAGCACCGCAATTGGCCCGCAACAACCCGTCCATCTGGACCTGGTGTTTTCCCCGGTCCTCCAGGTAGGAAGGTAAAGCTTTGGCGGCAGTTACACCGCTGGGGCCTTTAAGCTCGATAATGTCGCCCACATTAGCGCCAAGCGCCTGTAGGTCGGCCGGATCAAGCCGGATGACGGTCCGCCCGGCATCGCGTGGAGCGGCTTCCACTACGCGCAATTTCATTATTTCTTGAACCTGCATTTATTCCACCGATTTTAATTTTATTTAGCCGAGCGGCCCTACAAGTTTCTTCAAGTGAATTTCAAGCACCCCGTTGCGATACTGCTGGGTAAAGTTGTCCTGCTCCACCGGGAAGGGCAACAGCGCTTCTTTGTGATAGGTTTCCTGGCTGGCATCTTGCGCGTTGATAGTTAATATGTCGTGATTGAGCGTGACCTGGATTGTGGAAGCAATCAGGCCGGGATGTTCGGCGACGATTAGAATTTCGGTGGAACCTGCTTCTTCGAAAATATCGAGTAGAAGTTCCTGGGCCGGGACGGTGCCGGGGCTTACCTCCACCGGAGTAATGTCAGGAGAGGTATAGCGGGTGTGGGTATTTACTTCGTCGGAATGATACTCTTCGGTCTGAATTTTGGTTGAACTGGGCTGCGGAATTACCATTTTTAATTGCTGGTTCAGGTCTTTGCCACGAGCTTTAAGTTCCTCCCAGTACTGGCGCACCGAATCTTCCAGGTTTGCTTTAAATGGTGAGTTTTGCATGCGGCTAAACTGTTCGCGGATGGTTTCATCAACTTTATTTTCTTTTAAGACCCGCAAAATGCTTTCGGCCAGCGGTGAAGGCACCGTCTCGCCACTGAGGGTCTGGCGAGGAGCGGTCAGCTTTTCAAATTCATCAAGCACAATGAGAATTTTATTTACGTCATAAAGAGTCTGGTTAAATTCTTTTACCAGCGTCCTGGTCAGCCAGGTGCCGAAGGTTTCAGGTCGGTTTTGGCTGGCGGGCGGCAAATCATCGTACCATTCCACGGGGGCCTGGCTGGTTTCTTCTAACAATTCATTTTTTTCGGCCGGATTAGTCACCGTTCCCTCCAATTCTTTTACGCTCGGGACCCTGTCCCAGAGAGCAGTTAAGCCTAAAAGGCTGCGCCGGGCGGCGGTAGTTATTTATAATTAACAACTACTCTACGCAAAAAAAGTAGATTTGTTTTATTTTTAGCGATTTTTGATAATTTGCCGCAGCGGCCAGGCCAGCGCCAGCAAAGCCAGCAGCCAGGTTAGCCCGCTGATGATGGCTCCCACGGTCTGGGAGAGCGGTGAAAATTCCAGGGTCAGTTGGTGTTTTCCGGCCGGGAGATAGACGGCGCCAAAGGTGTGATTGGCCTTTTCATAGGCGGCCGGAGTGCCGTCAACCCTGGCCTGCCAGCCGGGGTAATAAGCCTGGTTGACTACCAGGTAGCCTTCCACTGGCAGGTCGGCCTCAAATATCAGGCGGTTGGCCGACTGGCTGAGCAGGCTTGGTTGAGCGGTGGGTTGAGAGGCCGGGCCGGACAAATTGCGCCCTTTTTCAAGGTAAACTTTTTCGGCCGGGTTGAAGTCCGGCGAAAGCAGCGCCGGAAGGGTTGCCGCAGGGTCTTTAACTTCGCTGCGGTATACGATAATACCACGCGGTAGGGCCTGGGAGTTTTCAAATACGTTCAGGTTAACACCGCCGCGTTTATCCTGGTAGACCAGCTTGAATTGCGGGCCGGTCGGGTCCTCTTTGGAGCGGGCCAGGACATACCGGGCGCCGAGCAGGTTGTAGGCCGGAACGGCCCGGAAGTCTTTCCGGGAACTGGTCACTCCGTTCCAGAAGGTTTCGTAGGAAGCCAGTTGCAGCGGGTTAAAGACGCCACGCACATCATACAGCCGGTAAAGGTGGACGGTGTTGGACTGCCAGGCTTGCTGGACCGTCCCTACACTATCGTCAAGGCGGTACTCACCGTCAGGGTCCTGCTGTCTCAAAAAGGCCGCCGTGTCAGGGTGATTGAAGCCCGCGGTCACATCACCGGGTAGAGGATTAAAGCCGCTGCGGGCCGAAAATAGATCGAAGACCAGCAAAGCCAGGGCCAGCCCGGCCGCCGCGTCCGGTCCCAGCGAGCGGTGATAAAAGAGCCGCAACAGGGCCGCGCCCAGCCCCAGGACGATGACCGCCATGACCAGGCCGTTAATTCCCCGCACCACCAGGTCGTTTATGGTTCCTGGCGAAGCCAAAACCTGGCTGTAGAGCAAGGGTAGGGGCAAAAGCAGCAGGGCCAGGGCCAGCAACCCCAGGCCGCGCCAGCCCCAGCGCAAGACCTGTTCGAAACGCGGCTGGCGAGAATGCGACCGGTATTCCAGCCAGGCCTGCAGGCCGAAGGCGGCTGTCAGGCCAAAACCCAGGTTGAACCAGGCCAGGAAACGGCCCGAACCACGCGTCAGGTTCAGGGCCGGGACAAACTGGTAAAACCAGCCCTGGAAAATCGTGTAACCGGACAAAGAAAAGATCAGGCCCGCCACCCCCAGGCAGACAAAGAATACCGGGTAAAAGCCTGACCGGCCCTCGCGCTTGAGCAAAAGGCCCAGCCCGGCCAGGGCGTAGGTAAAGAGAGCCATGTAGCCAAGGACATCCGTGTTGCTCCAATAGCCGAAATATTCCCTGGGATTGGGGCTAAAGAGGTTGGGCAAAAGCAGGTCGGCCAGTCCAATGGGCCATGTGCCGAACTGGGTCGAAACATCATAGGTTATGGCCGAACGGACCGATAGCTGGCCCAATTCGTAAAAGGGCCAGAGCTGGACCAGGCAAGCTCCCAGCACCACAAACCCGGCCAGCGCCCCGCGCCAGAGTTGCCCGGTCCAGTAGTTAGTTAAGAGGGGCCGGATTTTATCGCGTAAAGCAGGTTTTTGGGTGGCGGGTTGCGTGGCCTGAGAAGGGCCGGGGTTTACCGGCCGGTTACGCCAGGCGACCGCCAGCCAGAAGAGCAGCGCGGCGTAAAAGTTATACAGGAAAAGTTGGAAATGCCCGGCCAGGAAACTGATACTCAGTATTAGCCCGGCCGCAATGGCCCAGCGCCAGTTGGAGCGGCGGCCCGGCCCGCTGCGGGCCGCCTGGTTTACGGCCAGCAGCACCAGAGGCAGCCAGGCGGCCGCCTCAAGCATGGGCAGGTGGCCCAGGTGCGACACCGCAAAACCGCTAAAAGCATAACAGACCCCGGCAATAACACCCGGCCAGCGGCCCAGGGCCAGGCTGCGGGCCAGGGCATAGGTAAAGGAGGCTGCCATCCAGTAATGGATGACCGCCAGCATTTCCAGCTTTTCGTAGGTTACCTGCCCGGCCAGCCAGAACAGCCAGTTTACCGGGTAGTAGAGGCCGCTTTGAATATCGGCCGCAAAAGGCATGCCGCTGAAAAGGTGCGGGTTCCAGAGCGGGAACTCGCCCCGGCGCAGGCTTTCGCTGGCAAAGACATGGTTGGGATAGAAAAAAGAGACCAGATCGCCCCCACCATTGGGCATGGTTACCCCGCTGTTAAACAGGGCGCGCCAGAAGAACCCGGCAACCAGGGCCAGCAGCAAACCGACCGCCGCAATATCGCGGTAGTAACGGCGGTCCCGGCCATCTTTGCGGTCCAGGTCTGAGCCTTTGCGCCGGTAGAAGCGCCAGGCCAGTCCAAACGCCAGGGCCAATAAGAGGACCAACCCGGCTGAAAAAGCCAGGACTGCCCGGTTAGCCAGCACCGTTTACAACTCCACCAGTTTAAAGGCTTCGGCATATTCAAAGTCGAAGTCCAGGGCGAAATCCTGGTGGCGTTTCTTGATGCGTTCGACGAAATTATCGTCAAAAGTAAACTGGCTGGGATGGGCTTTGAAAGAGGCGAACTTCAGGTCAAGCACGCCGGAAATATCCACATAGTAATCAGGGGCATCGGTCCCGAAAAGGAGCAGGCGTTTGGCCCGGTGGACGGACAGACCTTCCTCGCGGATTTGCTCAGGGTAACTTAAAGGCATCATGGCGGCCGGGAAAGCCGCGTCCAGGGCCAGTTGGCCGCAGACCCGGTGGTCCGGGTGCATCCGGTAGTTGCGGGTGAGCGGGTCCCAGGAGAGAATCGTTTCCGGCTTGAACTTGCGAACCTGGCGGACCACCTCGCCGCGCAGGGCCAGGCTGTATTCCAGTTCCCCATCTGTCAGGCGCAAAAAGACGCAACTTTTCACGCCCAACGTTTGAGCAGCCGCCTGTTGCTCGGCTTCCCGGACGCGCCGCAGTTCAAGCGGGTCGGCTTCGGCGTCCTCGGTACCTTTATCGCCGCTGGTCAGGAGCAAGTAATGGACTTCGCAACCGGCTTTGGCCCACTTGGCAATCGTGCCGCTACAGCCAAACTCCATATCGTCGGGATGGGCGCCAATCGCCAGGGCGGTACGCGGAATTTCCAATTCAACTTTATTCTGTGAAGTCATTTTGCTTTTTCCTGAAACGCTATTCCTGCATCAAACCGTCAACATAAAATTACCGAAGAATACAATTGTAACAGGTAAAACCAGGGGCCGGAAAGTCCCGGAAGCGGCCGGGGTACGACCGAATTTTCGGGATAGGTCTAACGTGAACTACCGGTAAAACGGCTGTAGTTTAGCATAAGTGCATATAAAAGCAAAAAACCGCCCCAGCTTAGCTGGTAGCGGTTTTTTGTAAGAAGGACATCGCTCAGCGATCTAGCGAACCAGACCTCCGGCGATGCCCTTACATTTACCAATAATCATGGGCATCACCTCCTTTATCTTCGAGAGAAACCACTGTTGGGTATAGTTCAGAGGTTTCTTACAGGCAGTATAATACCAGTTACAGAACATAAAGTCAAGTGGTTTTTATTGGAAATTCAGACGAATTTTGAAGGGAATCGGGATATTGCTTTGGCGAAAATAAGTTATAATCTACCAAACAATACCTGAAAGAGAAATTTTAAATAATGAAATTAAAAGTCGAACACCTGACCCGCTTTGAGTATGACGCACCTGTCTTTGAAACTACAACCGAAGTCCGCCTGCAACCTGCCGGTGGTCCGGGCAGTCCCCAGCAGTTGAAATCTTTTTCAATTGCCGTAGAACCAAATGCCCGTATCCATAATTACGCGGATTTCTATACAAACCAGGTGCATTACTTCACCCTGCTTCCACCCCACAACAGTCTTTCTATCCAGACTACTTCGGTAGTTGAAACTGGCCCCGGCAGTTTCCCGGCCGACCCTAAAGACCAGATCAATATTTATGACTATACGACCCAGTGCCGCTACATAGTCTTTTCGGAAGCCGCCCAGGCGTTTGCCGCCGGGCTGGCCCAGGGACAAACCGGCCTCACTCCTATGGTTCTGGCTGAAAAAGTCTGCCAGGCCATCAACCGGGAGTTTCAGTATCAAAAAGGGGTTACCAATGTCTATAGTACGGTCGAAGAGGTCTTAAAGCAGAAAAGTGGGGTTTGCCAGGATTTCGCGCACGTTATGATAACGATATGCCGTATCCTGGGGTTACCGGCCCGTTATGTCAGCGGCTATGTTTACGGCGGAGCCAGCGAAGATCGTCAGGAAGGCGCCAGCCATGCCTGGTGTGAAGTATTGGACCGGGAAAACGAACTGTGGGCCGGTTTTGATCCGACCCACAGCACCCTTAAAGCTGACGAAAGATATATTAAGATCGGACACGGGCGCGATTATGGGGATATTCCACCCGTAAAAGGCACTTATAAGGGCCGGGCGACCGAAAGCCTTGATGTAAAAGTCTTTGTAACCGCTATCGAGTAACGGCGGACTTAAACTTCTTCCGCCGCTAATTCGGTCAATAACTGCTTGCGCTCTTTAGCCTTTTCGTAATTTTGCAACACCAGAGCTATGGTGCCGTATAGGCCAATATCGCCACCCAGCGAGGTTTGAACAATCGGCACATTCTGGCGGAAGGCGGGCATAGCCCGTTCCGTAACCACCTCGCGCATCCGGTCAAACAGCATTGGCCCTATTTTTGAAACCCCACCGCCTATAACCACAATTTCCGGGTTAAAGAGGTGCAAAATATTTGTAACACCTACTCCGAGGTAGAATGCCGTATCCAGCACCAGGTTTTTAGCCGTTTCATCGCCTTCGTAAGCGGCTTCGCTGATAAGCTCCGGAGTGATATTCTGTAAATTGCCCCCGGCCATATCGGTTAATTTGGATTTTTGCCCGCTTTCCAGCAGTTCGATTGCGCGCTTCCGCAGGTAAGGCCCGGCTGTCAAAGCTTCCAGGCAACCCAAGTTACCGCAGTTGCAGCGCGGCCCATCATATTCCACTGACATGTGACCAAGCTCAGCCGCCGCCCCTTTAGCGCCCATCAGGATGCGGCCATCTTCGATTACCCCACCGCCGACCCCGGTGCTTACAGTTATGTAAACCAGGTAACGGTAATCTTTCCCGGCCCCGAAGGTATATTCGCCCAGGGCGGCCAGGTTGGCATCGTTGCCCAGGTAGACCGGCAGCCGGGTTGCTTTTTCCAGGATATCAACCAGCGGGACATTGGACCAGCCCGGCAGGTTGGGCGGGGAATAGACCACTCCGGTGTAGGGATTGAGCGGGCCGGGCGCGCCAATGGCCAGGCCGACCAGGTTAGAGAATTCAGCAAGGTCCATGACCGCCTTGATAGTCAGCCGGATGTTGTGTAAAACGTGTTCCAGGCCCTGGTCGGCTTCGGTAAACATTTCAGCCCGGGCCAGAATCTGGCCGGTCCCGCTCGAAAGTACCGCGCGGACACGGGTGCCGCCCAGGTCAACCCCGATTATCGTACCGTTTAATAATTGCGTTTCGTCCAGGATTTCCAATTCCGGTTGGACCTGGTTTTCTTTGTCCAGCGCCACGCTACACTAGCCTTTCTGGTAATTATTTGGTGCTTCAAAACCGGGTATTTACCCGGAGCCGCAAAATTAGAAATAAATTAATTATTTATATATAACGAATGAGAATTTGTCCTGGCAATAATTATACCGGGTAGAAGGTCGGACGGTCAACCCTATAAAGAAAACAAATTGATTTAATATTGTACTGCAAGAGTTAGATTTTGAAACAGGCGGTTTCAGGCTTCCAGTTCGGCTATCAGGCGCGCTTCAGCCGCAATAGCCGGGTCAAGTAGGCCCAGGTAGGCCCGGGCTTCCCCGACCAGGTACATTGAGCCGGTCAGGCAAACCAGCCCGCCTGGTTCCTGTGAGACTAACTGCCTAGCCTGGTCCAGGGCCTCCCCCAGGGAAGAAGTAACCTGCAAAGTTGAAGGGTGCTGAGTCAGGCTGTCCAGGACCATTTGCATATCGGCCTGGCGGCGGGAATGGACATCCGTTAAAAAGACCGGGCGGCCCTCTAAAGGCAGCAAGCGCAAGATTTCAGGAATATTCTTATCGCGCAAGAAGCCCAGGATCCAGGCCGGGCGGAGCTTCAAACCGTCCAGGGTCTGGACCAACTGGCGGATGGCATTAGGGGTGTGGGCGGCGTCCAACAGCACCGGGACAGATTGCCCGGCCAGTTCGAAACGGCCCGGTAAGGCAGCGTAGGCCAGGGCGTCCGGGTCGGGCGCACCGCAAAAACCGGCCCGGTGCAGCAGGGTCGCGGCGGCCAGGGCGGTCAGGGCATTTTCTACCTGGAACGTTCCGGCCAGCCGGGTTTGCAGTTCAACAATTTCGCCACCGGGGCCGGCCGCTTCAAAGCGCTGCGAGAAATTCCCGGCTTCCAGGGCTACCCGCAGGCTGTCCGGACGGTACTGCCAGAATTCCCCGGCCTGGTGAAAACTTACCGCTTGCAGCCCGGCGGCGGCTTCCAACAAGGTGCTAACTTCGGCGGTCTGGCCTGAAGATACGGCCAGGCGGCCCTGGCGCATAATACCGGATTTGTGCCGGACGATATCGGCCAGGGTCGGCCCGATAATCGCGGCATGTTCCAGTTCTACCGGGGTAAAGACCGCCAGGGGCGAGTGCCGGGCGGTATTGACGGCGTCATAAGTGCCGCCCATGCCGACTTCCATGACCGCCAAATCCACGCCCTGCCGGGCAAAATAGACAAAAGCCAGGATGGTCAATAATTCAAAACGGCTGATAAAGCCGAGGTCGGGGGCCTGCCGGGCGGCCTCCCAGATTTCATCAAACAGGGTTGCAAAATCAGCCGGGTTTATCATTTCGCCGTTCAGGCGGATTCGTTCGCGGTAGGTATGCAGGTGCGGCCCGGTAAACAGGCCGATTTTAGGTGATGTATTTGTTCCGGGTGAATGTTCGAGCAGGTTTGCCAGGAAAGTCGCGGTAGAGCCTTTGCCCTTGGAACCGGTCACAATGACGGCCGGAAAGGCCGCGTGGGGCGAGCCGAGCCTTTCCAGCAATGGATACATCCGGTTAAGCCCGGCCGGGTAAGGCTCTTGCAAGCCTCTCCGGCCCGCCTCGGCCAATATCCGGAATATGTCCTCTATCCGGGCCATTATTTAAAAGATGCTAAACCGCGCCGCAAGGCTCGCGTCCAGTTGCCGTGAAAGATACCTTTGACATCTTCCTCGCTGAACCCGTTTTTCAGCAGGGCTTCAGCCAGCAGCGGCAGGTCGTCCAGGCTGGTCAGGGGCGCTGGTATTGACTCGCTGCCAAATCCGCCGTCCCAGTCGGTGCCGATAGCCACCGCCCGGGTATGCCCGGCCAGGTCGCAAATGCGGCTCATGTGGCGAATGACATCATCCAGGTCCGGCTTGCGTCCTTCATCAGGCCACACCAGGAACCGGTTGTACAACACCACGCCAATAACGGCATCCCGTTCGACCATGCACCGGATCATATCATCCGAAAGCTGGCGGTCGGTATTGACGTAGTGGCGGCAGTTGGAATGGCTGGCGATAATCGGGCCGTGATAGGCTTCGAGAGAATTATAAAAACTTTCTTCGGCCATGTGGCTGAGGTCCAGGATAACACCCTGGCGCTCCATTTCAGCCAGCAGTTCGTAACCCAGCGGAGTTAAAGGGCCGGGTTCAGCGGTCCCACCGCAATAGCGGGTGGAACGCCAGGCCGGACCAATCAGCCGCAGACCTTTGCTGACCCAATCGGCCAGTTCGGTGGGGTGAACAATCGGGTCGGCCCCTTCCATGGAGGCAATCAGGCCAAGCTGCTTGATGCCAAGTTCAACGTTTGCCAGGTGAGTTTCAAGGTCGGCGAGGGTCCGGATCATAACCACGCGCTCGTCCTCGGCGGCCAGGCGGTTGTAATATTCAAGCTGGTCCAGGCCAATCTGGCGGGCTTCCTGGTCGTTGGAGTAAGCCGGGCTCTGGCTCTCGAACATGTTAGCCGAGCGAGCCGGTAGGGCGAAGATTGTGCCGATTACCAGGCGGACCTGGCTGGCAATCAGGTCGGGCAGCGTAACCAACCGCTCGCCGTATTTGGCCCCGTCATTGACCCTGGACCGCCATGAAGCGGCCGGTTCCAGGAAGTCACGGCCCAGTCCGACATTCCAGGCAATATCCTGGTGGCTGTCTATCATGTACAGTTTTTCTAAAAATTCAGGTTTGCTCACTCTTCTATTCTGATCCTCCGCATTATGCTTAAAAAGAGGATTGCCCCGACCAGCGTCGCAAAGACAGGCAATCCACCAAAAGTAAACCAGCTTAATTTAAAGAGCAGAGCAAGCGTAAAACCAACCGTCGCCCCGCCAACTGCCGCCAGCAGGTAAAAAGGAATACTTTGAATACTCCGGCCATAGATGGCGTGAAAAGCAAAACCACAAATCCCGGACAGTAACAAAAACAGGATTAAAGTTGTCATTAAACTCCCCGGACTTTGAACGTTAAAACAGATAACCTGAAAGCCATTTATCAGGTAACGAGAGAAACCTGCTCCCCAACCAGGTGCAGGTAAAGTGGGCGGTGCGCCCGGTAAAAACTGCAAGAAACGAACTGAAACCGGCCCGCGAATATCAGGCCGCCCGGTAGCTGTCCTGCCTTATCTCGACCTCTAAGCAGGTCAGGTAATGCATGCCACCGGCACTCTGAAGATACGCGGATTCCTCTACTACGCTCGGAATGACAGGGCAGGAAGGTTGTCCCTCCTGGCAGATGGGTAACCGGACAAAGTGGCTTAACACACCAGAAATGCGTTAAGCCACTTTAGAATTACTGCGTAATGATACCGCCGCCCAGCACTTCGTCGCCGTTATAGAAAACGACCGCCTGGCCGGGAGTGACTGCCCGCTGGGGCTGCTCAAGGACAATCCGGACCGTTTTAGCTTTGGGGTCAACCGGCTCGATGACGCCGGGCAATTCCTGGGCCTTGTAGCGGACCTTGATTTTGGCCTGGACCGGGCCTTCCGGCCAGGCGCTGCTGACCCAGCTTACTTTCTCGGCATTGATTTCGCGAGTACGCAGGTCGGCATCTTCACCCACAACCAGGGTATTGGTTTCGGTAAGCAGCTTCAAGACATAGGTTGGGCGCGACATGACCGCCCCGATACCCTTACGCTGCCCGACGGTATAATTCGGCAGGCCGTTGTGCTGGCCGACCACTTCACCCTGGACATTGATAATCGGGCCGGGAACGGCCACCGGCTTTTTCGAATGGTTGGCAATATAATCGCGGTAGTCGCCACCCGCCACAAAGCAAATGTCCTGGCTTTCCGGCTTGGCGGCGGTCGCCAGGCCACGGGCGGCGGCCATCTCGCGGGCCTCGACCTTGGTAAAGTCCCCCAGGGGGAACAAAATCCGGCTCAACTGCTTCTGGCCGAGCATATAAAGTACATAGCTCTGGTCTTTGGAAGCGTCAACCGCCCGTAACAGCCGGTACTGGTTGGCTTCTTCGTCAAAGACGGTCCGGCAGTAGTGGCCGGTCGCCAGGTAATCGGCGCCCAGGGCCAGGGCTTTGTTCAGCAAAAAGCGGAACTTCATATAGTCGTTGCAGGCCAGGCAGGGATTGGGGGTGCGGCCCCGTTCGTATTCTTTGATAAAGTAATCTATTACGGTCGCCTGGAACTCTTTTTCGAAATTCATGGCATAAAAAGGGATGCCCAACTGCTGGCAGACCTTGCTGGCATCCTGCATTTCAACAATCGAGCAGCAGCTTTTGCTAAGAGAGTAGTTCTGCTCTTCTTCTTCGGTGCCGCTGCCGTGCAGGCGCATATTTATACCGATAACTTCGTGCCCCTGTTCCTTGATAAGGGCTGCTGTGAGCGAGCTATCTACGCCGCCGCTCATCGCTACTACTACGGTTGCCACTAAATCTATAACCTTCCCAAGTCTAAATGATAAATTTATATCTTTTTTATATTCCGGGCGCTAAATTTAAAACCCGGCCAGATTCTTATAATAAAATCCAGCCGTCATGATACTACAAAAAAGCTTATTTCGCTATCTAAGTCTGAAGACAAATAAAAACAGGCTGTCCCCATTTGACCGGGACAGCCTGTTTTTATAAGTTAGACTTACTCAATCAGGAAGTAGATGATAGCCTTACGGCCGCTGGAAGTGCCCTGGAAGACCCAGTACCACTGGCCGCTGTAGAGATCGGTGGTATCGAACTCAAGGTCAAACTGGGCGCCTTCATCCCCGATATTCAGTGTCTTGTTAGTCCCGGCCACCACATTGTCGTAGGGGTCGGTCAGCCAGAAGCCGACTTCTTCATTCGGGTAGAAATTGCCGATGTCCATCGAAATTACCTGGCCTTCCCGGACGCACTTGCCGGGCCGCAGGTTAGCGTTGACCGGGTTGGGCACTTTGGCGCAGGCATTTTCGGCTGGCGGCGGGTTATTGTTGCCGGAGCCGGAGCGCCATTCGTAGTAGTGGCGGCCAACGTTGCCCATTTCCACCTGGAAGGCGGGCGGGTTGGAAGGTGTGAAAGTCAGGACGCGTCGCTCGAAAGCCTGTACCAGAACGTCTTTGGTCACGCCGCCTACCTTGACCCTGGCCCAGTAGGCTTCAGTAATCGGTAAGCCGGTGGCGTAGAAGACCGGGTCGAACAGGCGGCCGTTGACTAAATTACCCTGTCCTGTCCCAATCAGCCCGGTCTGGTTCAGGAAGCTCCAGAAAGGCCCGGCGATGTTGTGGTTGGTCGTCCTTTCATAATAGGCATAGCTGACCTGGTAGCGTTTGCCGTAATCGCCCACGTCATAGCGAATATCGCCGTTGCGGTTGATCGAACCGGCTACCAGGATACCGACACTATCGGTGTCTCCGGCGGTGTGTTTGTCCAGGGCGGCATAGGTCGGGCCGGTAGCATCATCGGCATCCCCGGCCACACCCCGCTGCGAAGGAGCGCGTTGGACGAAACGGTTGTCACCGACCTGGACCCGGCCGCTCATCAGTTCGCGGGCGATCAAGCCGTTGGTCACATAATACGGGCTGAGTTTGTTTCCGTTAGGGTTAGTGATTTCCATGCGGCTTTTATCAAAATACTGGACCAACCGTTTGCCGCCTGGGGCCTGGTCGTATTCTTCCCAGAGGGCCCCGGTGAAAGGCTCCGGGCCCCACAGGTAGGTCCGGGAAGTCCGGCCGTCCTTGACCGGTTTATCGGTGCGGTCCCATACAAAACGGAAATCCGGGGCGGCGAAATCGGCGGCGGAGGCGGTTGGAGCGTTTCCCAGCGAAGTTAAAACAGTCATCAGGACCATAGCCACCAGGGCTAACCGGGTCCGGTACGGCCACCTTTTTTTATTTGTTAGCAATTGCTTACTCCTGCTTTTGTCCGGTTCTTTTTCTATGTTTATTATTTATTCTTGTTTTAAAACGATACTATGACTTCAATAATATAGACTTGATTTAGACCTATTACATCGTATAAAACACATATTGTCGTAGTGTGCGTGAGGTCACAAATCGCCGTTATTGTAAGTAAAACTACTTATAGCCGATAGCTTTGCTAATTTTAAAATCCGGTGCTATATTGCTCGGTATCAAGTACCTTTTAGACTCTGCTCTTTAATGGATGGATAATTTTGTAATTTATAAGGAATAACCAAGCATGATAACTACTCGTAAGGATAACGTAGTGGATAACTTCCACGGTACCGAGGTCGCAGACCCCTATCGCTGGTTGGAAGACGCCGAAGCGCCGGAAGTCCTGGAATGGGTTGGAGAACAGAACAAAGTCACCAGCAAATTCCTGGATGCTATTCCCCAGAAAGAAGCCATCAAGGACCGTCTGACCCAACTGTGGGACTATCCCAAGTTCTCCGCCCCGGTCAAATACGGCAATTATTATTTCTTCTGGAAGAACGACGGCCTCCAGAACCAGTCGGTGCTCTACCGCCAGGAAAGCCTGGACAGCGAGCCTGAACTGGTCGTAGACCCCAACAAGTTGAGCGAGGACGGCACCCTGGCCCTGACCAGCACCACATTTACCAGGGACGGCAGCCTGATGGTTTACGGCCGCTCTCAGTCGGGCAGCGACTGGGAAGAGCTGAAAATCAAGACCATCGAAACCAAAGCGGATTTCGCCGATACCATCCGCCACACCAAGTTCGCCAGCGTGGCCTGGCGGTCCGACAAGTCCGGTTTCTTCTACAACCGCTTTCCGGACCCTTCGACCGTACCACCGGACGAAACCAGTTTCAATGGCAAGGTCTACTGGCACAGCCTGAATACTGACCAGTCCGAAGATAAGCTGGTCTACGAGCGGCCCGACTACCGGGAAATGAGTTTCTCGCCCTTTGCCACCGAGGACGAAAAGTACCTTGTGATGCGGGTCTGGGTCGGCACTGCTACCCAAAACCGGATTTACTACCGCCCAATGGACAGCGACGGCGAGTTTATTCGCTTGCTGGACGAGGCAGACGCCCGTTACGACTTCATTGACAATGATGGTCCGGTCTTTTTCTTCAATACCGACCTGGACGCCCCGCGTGGCCGGATAATCGCGATTGATACCAACCACCCGGAGCGCGAAAACTGGAAGGAAATCCTGCCGGAACAATCGGATGTAATAGACTCGGTTGGAGTAGTCAACCACAAGTTTGTCGTGTCTTTCTTGCACAATGCCAATCACCAGGTGGCGATTTACAGCCTGGACGGCCAGTTCGAAAGGCAAATTGAACTGCCGGAACTCGGTTCGGTGGTCCAGATTTCGGGCAAACGCGATGACACCGAAATGTTTATCGGCTTCACCTCGTTCTTACGGGCCAGCACCATCCTGCGCTACAATTTCACCGACGGGGAAGTCAGTGTCTTCCGCGAAACGGAACTGGACTTCAACCCGGCAGACTATATGACCCAGCAGGTCTTTTTTGCTTCGAAAGACGGGACTCAGGTGCCGATGTTCCTGGTCCACCGCAAGGGTATAAACTTAAACGGCCAGAACCCGGCCCTGCTTTACGCCTACGGCGGATTTAACATCAGCCTGACCCCGGCTTTTTCCCCGGCCCGGCTGGCCTGGCTCGAAAACGGCGGGGTCTACGCCCTGGCGAATATTCGAGGCGGCGGCGAGTTTGGCGAAAGCTGGCACCAGGGCGGTATGCACGGCCGCAAGCAGAATGTCTTTAACGATTTCATTGCGGCGGCGGAATGGCTGATCGAAAACAAGTACACCAATTCTTCCCTGCTGGCAATCCAGGGTGGCAGCAACGGCGGCCTGCTGGTATCGGCCTGTGAGGTCCAGCGGCCCGACCTGTATGGGGCCGTAATTTGCCAGGTACCGGTTGCCGATATGCTGCGCTTCCACAGGTTTACGGTCGGGCGCTACTGGACGTCGGAGTACGGCAACGCCGAAAACAGCCCGGAGGAGTTCAAAATTCTCTACGCTTATTCGCCTTTGCACAATGTGAAACCGGGCGTGGCTTACCCGCCAACCCTGGTTCTCACCGCCGACTCGGACGACCGGGTGGTGCCGCTGCATGCCAAGAAGTACTTCGCGACTCTTCGCGAGGCCCAGCAGGGCGACAATCCAATTCTTTTGCGGATTGAAATGAAAGCCGGGCACGGCCACGGCAAGCCGACCGCCAAAATAATCGAGGAGCAATCCGAGATTTACGCGTTTTTATTCAAGTTGTTCGGTATGGAAGTCAGGTAGGATAGGAAGTAGTCAGTTGGCAGTAGGGATGGTAGGGCAGTAAATGCTGGCCTGGAGTTGGGTGGCAGAAGAACTCGGCTCTATTGTTTGGAGGTTGGGGCCATCAGTCTATAATTTATAGGCTGATAGCAGGTAAAAGCGTATATGACTGGCTTGCTTGGGCTGGTCCTAACCCTTTCAAAAAACCTTTATCAGCCAGGTTCCAACCTGACTACTGACTACTGACTACCGACTACTACCCAAAAAGAAAAGGGAGAAAAAGTTGAGGGCGGTTGACGTTATAATTAAAAAGCGAGGCGGTGAGCCTCTGACCGATGCAGAAATAAGCTTCTTTATAGAAGGCTTCAACCGGGGCGAAATACCTGATTACCAGGCCGCTGCTTTTGCCATGGCGGTCTTCTTTAAGGGTATGGAACCTGCCGAAACGGTCTCCCTGACCCAGGCTATTGTCCGCAGCGGCCACCAGCTTGACCTGCGCGATATTGCGCCGGTGGTTGCCGACAAACACAGCACCGGCGGGGTCGGTGATAAGACTACGATGGTCGTCGCGCCGCTGGTCGCCGCGACCGGCCTGCCCGTTGGCAAGATGAGCGGACGCGGCCTGGGGTACTTTGGCGGCACGGTTGATAAGCTGGAAACCATCCCCGGTTTCCGGGCGGCTCTCAGTGAGGAAGAATTCCGGCAAGCCCTGGCGAAAGTCGGCCTGGTAGTGGCCGGACAAAGCCAGGATTTAGCCCCCGCTGACGGAAAGTTGTATGCTTTACGGGACGTGACCGGGACGGTCGAGAGCCTGCCATTGATTGCCAGCAGCATTATGTCCAAGAAAATCGCGGCCGGGACCAACTGCATTGTGCTGGATGTGAAATACGGCAAGGGCGCTTTCATGAAGAACCTGGAAGACGCCACCGCCCTGGCCCATGCTATGGTCGAAATCGGCCACGGTGTCGGCCGCAAGGTCCGGGCCGTCCTGAGCAGTATGGAGCAGCCGTTGGGGCTGGCAGTCGGAAACAGCCTGGAAGTCAAAGAAGCAGTCGAAACCCTGCAAGGGCGCGGACCCGGCGACCTGGTGGAGTTAGCGCTTATCCTGGGCAGCCAGTTGCTGGAAATGTCGGGCCGGTCCTTAAACCTGACGGATGCCCGCCGCAAGTTAGAGGAGACCCTTAAAAGCGGGGCGGCTTTTGAAAAATTCAAGGCGTTTATCGCCCAGCAGGGCGGTGACATTAGTTACCTGGACGACCTCTCGCGGTTTCCCCTGGCCGCCCACCGGGAAGAATTCCGCTCCAACAGGGCCGGTTACATCAAGTCGATGGATGCCGAAACGATTGGCATCGCAGCCTATACCCTCGGCGCCGGGCGCAAGGTTAAGACCGATGCGATTGACCCGGCGGTGGGCCTGATACTGCGTAAGAAGGTCGGCGATAAAGTTGAGGTGGGCGACTCGTTACTGGAAATTCACGCTCAATCTCAAAGCCAGGCCGACAGCATTAAAGAGAGCTTGTGGCAAGCCTATACCTTCAGCGATACTCCGGTGCAGGCCCCGCCCCTGGTAGATACTATTATTTAAGACTCCTTAAAGATTCTTAAAAAAACCCGGTCCGGAATTCGCACTTTCCATGCTCACGGGACCCCTCTATAACCTACAAGGGGGAGATTTCAGAGCCATAAAACCTCTGAAATCTCCAAAAACAGCAATATTACATACCCGAGGTATTCATTTATGCCCGATTTCATTTATAGGCTTCCCGAGCGCTGGCTGACCCTGGAACTGTTTACTAATTACCACCGGATTGTCGGCCAGGTATTCTCAGCCGAATTGCGGACCAACGGTATCCTCAACTCCTCGGACAGCCAGATTTTGCTGGAACGGGTCAGCACCAGCCATCTTTTAAAACCTTCCGACGAAGCCCTGGAGAGCGGCTTTGCGCGGGTGAATAAAGAGTCTATCGTGCTGGCGGTCCCCAACGATACCCACGAAACCGACCGGCTGGCCCAGGCAGCCAGGGTTTATTTCCGGGGCGAACTTCTGCAACACCGGGTGCTGGCCGGCCTGGGTAATTTTGAAATCAGCGGCAACTTGCACCTCGAACCAGAACTGGAACTGACCCAGGTCCTGATGCACCGCGAGGAAAGCTTTATCGGTATGACCGATGTCACCATCAACTTTCTGCCCACTTCGGCCCGGCCAGTCACGGCCAATTCGGTCCTGATTAACCGCTCCAAAGTAGACTTCCTTTGTGCAGGCGCACCCTGACCTTCCCTGACCGGTAAAAAACTCTAACTCGTAAACATTGAGGAGGATTGAGTTTGTGGAAACGTTAAATGAAACCCAAAAGCGTTTTTTTGAAACTTTTGGTTACCTGGCTTTTAAGGGTTTGCTGGCTGAAGAAATGGGCCGGATTATTGCGGAGTTTGAAGGAGTTTTTGAGCAGCGCGGAATTACCCACGACCCTACTCAACGTTCTTGCCTGGTGCCTTTTATTGACCAGCGGGAATACTTATGCGGCCTGCTCGACCATCCCTCGATAACGATGATTGCCCAGGGGCTTCTTGGCGATAACTATAACTACCTTGGCAGCGATGGAAATTATTATACCGGCAACACCGGCTGGCATAGCGACGGCTATCACAGGCAGGTAAGCTATATCAAAATAGCTTTGTATTTAGACCCGGTAAAGGCCGACACGGGAGCCTTGCGGGTTATCCCGGGCTCACACCGCCTGGAACCGGAGGACCCCATCCGCAGGGCCACCAGGTCAAAGGAGTTGTGGGGAATTGAGGCGCAGGATGTCCCGGCCGTAGCCCTGGAGTCACAGCCGGGCGATGTCGTAGTCTTTAACCACAACATCATGCATTCTTCTTACGGCGGAAGCAGCCACCGGCGTATGTTCACAATAAATTTGGGTCAGCATTCCGAAACGGCCGAAGAACTGCTCGATTTGGAGAACTACATTAATTCAAGCGCCCGGTTCTGGATTGATAGCCTGTATGGCCCTCTAATGCTGAAGACTGCACCACCCCAACGGATGGCCCATTTGCAACAGGTGCTGGACCATCAAACCGCCCTACCGGCCCTGGCAGCTAAAGCCAGGTTGGAAATGGCCGGACCGGCCAGAAGCTGATAAAGGTTTCTTACAGCCCCTGGCCTTTTAAACCGTAACCTGACGGCTCGCTTTAATGGCTTCCTCCAGCCGTTCGATTTCGCGCCCCGGGTTACTGAACCAATCGGTACTCCAGACCCGGTGGATTTTCCAGCCCAGGCCCTCCAGCACTTGCTGGCGCAGCCGGTCGCGGTCGCGGGCCGAAAGCGCGCTGTGGTAGGTCGCGCCGTCACACTCAATCCCCAGAAGATACCGTCCCGGCTGTTCCGGGTCAATCACGGCCAGGTCAATAAAGAACCCGGCCTGCCCGACCTGGGCCGCTACCCGGTGTCCGCGAGCTTCCAGGGCCAGCCGCACTTCGTCTTCAAACGGCGAGTCGGAAGGCCGCCCGGTTGGCAGCGGTCCCGCCTGCAAATCGCCGGTCCTGGCGTACTTCAAGAAGGTCTTAAGGGCTTTTACGCCCTCGGAAGTGGTGCGGTTCAGGTCAAGGTCATCGTCGGTCAGGTTGGTAAAGACCTCGCAGCGCTGCCGGGCGCGAGAAATAAGCACGTTCAGGCGTCTTTCGCCGCCTTTGGTGGTTAAGGGGCCAAAATTGAGTGTCACTTTCCCGGTGGTGTCGCGCCCATACCCGATACTTATTAAAATCACGTCCCGCTCGTCACCCTGGATGTTTTCCAGGTTTTTGACAAAGAAAGGCTCGTCCGGGTAGGCCGTGAAAAAGCTCTCGTTGGAACTATCTTCCCGGCGCAAAAGCTCTAACTGCTCAACCACCGCCGCACGCTGAGCCATGCTAAAAGTTCCCACGCCCAGGGTCAGTTCCGGGTGCTGGCGGGCATGGGCCATAACGGCCTGGGCGACCGCCTGGGCTTCGGCCTGGTTCGTGCGGCTCTTACTGCGGTCGTAAGTGGCCTGGGGCAGGTGGTGGTAAATCAGACCGTTATGCAGCCGGGCGTTATCCGGGCTGGGGAAGATAATCAGTTTATTCTCATAAAACTCCGAATTGGAAACCGCGATTAGCGACTCGTGGCGGCTGCGGTAGTGCCAGCGCAGCATGCGCGGCTGGGTTACCGTCTTGAACAAGGTCAGGATACTTTCAAAATCCCCGCTGGTATTGGCCGAAGCTAATTCCTCGTCAAATTCGTCATCTTCGCTGGCCGCGCCGCCGTCCTGGGTCAACCGCTCAAAGAAACTGCTGGGCGGTAACTGCCGGTCGTCCCCGGCCACGACCAGTTGATTGCCCCGCAAGATAGCCCCAAAGGCGTCGGCTGGTCGGACCTGGCTGGCTTCGTCAAAGATTACCAGGTCGAATTTCATCTCGCCCGGCGTCAGGTAGGCCGCCACCGAAAGCGGACTCATCATAAAGACCGGCTTGATGGCCTGGACCACCGGCCCGGCAGTCTTTAACAACTTGCGGATAGCGATATGGCGGGTCTTTTTTTCAATCTCCCGTTTCAGGACCCGCAACTGGGCCAGCGAAGCTTTTTCGGTAGATTGCCAGACCTTCCCGACCTTGCGGGCATTTAAGAGGGCCAGTTTCGCCCGGTTGTGGTCCATTATCTGGCGGTCCAGGCGGCGGAACTGGCTGATGACCTGTTCGTGGCCCTCGCGCTGGAACAGGTTCAACGGCCGCCGTTCCCGGTAGGCCAGGTCGAGCAGCCCTTCCAGCCAGTTCTTTTCAAAAGTTGTTTCCAGGAATTGCCCTGCTTCCGGCCAGCTATCGGCAGCCCTGGTATAGGCTTCCAGCCCGGCTTCCTGGCAGCGCCGGGCCAGGTCATTGTAACTGACCATTTCCGGCCAGTGGCCCAGGTAGGTCTGCCAATCGCTCAAAACTTTAAGCTGGGCGGCGTAAGGCTGGACCTGCAGCGGCCCGGCCTGACCAAACCGGCTCGTTTCATCCAGTTCGAGCAAATCCACAACCTGACGGGTGGCATTCAAATGCGCGGCGATAGCCAGGTCAAAGTCGAGCAAGCTCTGTTTAAACAGGGACAGGTCCGGTTGCGCGACCAGGAAAGAGAATAACGAAGCCGGGCCTTCGCCCTGCCGCACGGCCTGGTGCAATTGGGCCGCAAAGGCCGCCTGGGCTGCCAGTCCCGGCCAATCACTGTTAAGGCCCTGCCAGTTTACCCGGTAGAGAAACGCGCCCAGACCCTGGGTGCTGTCCCAGGTTGCCCGCAGTTGTTGCGCCTTAATCAGGTCGTTAACCAGGGCCAGTTGCCCTGCTTCGGCGGGAAGCGGGCCGGTCAGGAGCGACGCCAGGTGAGCTTTGGCCTTCCTATAGGGTCCGGCCAGGCCGCGCCAGAATTTCGGGCCGTACTTTTCCAGGCTTTCTTTTAACGTGGTAAGGTCCTGGGTCCAGGCTTCCGGCCTGACCAAGCTTTCGTACTGCCGGTAAAGGCCGGTCAACTGCGGCCCCAGGCTTAAAAGCTGCTGTAGCGGTCCGGCCTGGTCCAGCCATTCCGGCGCGTCCAGGTTCAACCCGTAGAGCGGTGGGCTGGCCTGGAGCAGCGGAGATAACCTGAACTCCCAGGGGCGTTCCGGCACCGGCAGCTTTAGCGGCAGGGCTACCCGCTCCGAAGTTAGCCGCAGCTGCTCTACCGCCGCAAGCGCCTCGCGCAGGGCTTCCAACAGCTCTTGCCGCTCGCGCAGACCGAGCGTCGCGCGCTGGCTGCCCCAGAAAGGATGCCTGACCGGAGCGCCAATCGCCCGGAAAAGCCCGGCCAGTTCTTCGACCAGGGCTTTGAGCCGGACATATTCGGACCAGGACCACTCGCGCGGGCCGTTAAAGGGCAACCGGGGCAAGCTCTGGCTTGATTGTACGCGGTTCAGGCGGATTATTTCGCCCAAAATTTGAAAAGGCGTCTTGCGGCTGTCATGGACCGGCGTATTTACAGCTGCGGTGTAATCGTTCAAGCGGTCCCGGTTAGCCGTCAAGAGGGCCAGTTCCTGTTCAAAAGAGTCCAGGGTCGGCCGGGAAGAAGGGTTAAGTGTACGGGCCAGGTTGTCCAGGACCGCTTTCTTCTTGGCCTTGTGACTGTGCAGTTCCAGGCAGGCCTCACCCAGGCCCAGGCTGTCCAGCCGCCGCTTGACCACTTCCAGGGCGGCCATTTTCTCGGCCACAAACAGGACCGTTTTTCCTTCGCCCAGCGCCTGGGCAATCAGGTTGGTAATAGTCTGAGATTTGCCGGTGCCCGGCGGGCCATGAATGACCAGGTTGCGGCCATGGTTAACGTCCACCAGGGCCAGCACTTGCGAACTATCGGCGTCCAGCACCAGGTTCAGGTCGGCCGGGGTCAGGTAGCGGTCGAGCGAAGCACCTTCCGGTATCGGGTTGGCCGGTTCAGCCAGGCCGCCCAAAAATAGGCCGTTCAGAATGGGGTGTTCAAGGGGGCTTTCCCCTTCCGGCCAGCCTGCCGGGTCCAGGTCTTTATAAAGCACCTGTTTGGCGAAGGAAAAGAAACCCAGCGAAATAGCCTGCCGGTCCACCCGCCAGCGGCGCGGCCCGGTCACGGCCTGTTCAACTTCCGTGTAATAGGGCTCCAGTTCCAGTTTTTCCAGTTCGGGCAAATGCGGCAGGGTCAGGCCAAAATCGGCTTTGAGCTTGTTTTCCAGGGAAAGGTTATGGCCCAGGTCTTCTTCGGTGTAGCGCAAGGTGAAGCGGTCCCGGACATCCTTACGCACGATTTCCACCGGGATTAGCAGAAGCGGCGCCCGGCGAAGTTGCTCGCTGCTGTCGGCCTCGTACCATTCGAGCATGCCCAGGGCCAGGTAAAGAATATTTACCCCCTGGTCCTCGATACTGGTCCGGGCATCGTAAAAGATTTTCAGCAGCCGCTTTTGTAAATCATCGGTAGACAGGGTCGTCTGCAACTTTGAGTCAGTGTACCGCCTGTGCAGTTCCGTCCCGTTACTGCCCGGCAATACCATGGTGCCATCCGGCGCGGTAGTTTGTGAAGAAATATGCTGGGCCGGGGCGCTTAAATCCCACCCGTTTTGGACTGAGCCAGGTTTTGATTGACCGGGCGCGGGAAAGCCGGTCGAGGTAGTTCCCGTTTGATGTAGGCCGGGTGGTGGAAAGGAAAATTGAGGCGCTTCCAGGCCGTCCGGTGGAATGGTGGAAGCCTCCGGGTTAGCCGGGGCCACATCCGGGCGCGGCGCTTCCCGCTCACCTGTTGATGGAGCCAGTTCAAAAAGAGCCGGTTGAGCGGGATTTCTGGCGGCCCTGGCCCGGTCTTTGGCGGCGTCACCCAGGAAGGTCAGGGCTTTCTTTTCCCGGACCAGCATCCGGAAGATTTCAACCGGTAATTCGTCCATCACCTCGATACTGCGGGCGCCCTTCGAATGGAAATTAAGCAAAGAGTTGCGCAGGCCAAGGTCCAGCAAATCGCGCCGGGCCGCTTCAAGGCGCAAAGCGATTGCCTGGTTAGGGTTAGAGGTTGGATTTTGCATTTAGGCTTTGATCAATTCTTATTATTCCACTAATATGTTCTAATTGCGTTAATTGTAGCAGCAAACACCGCGGACGTAAACTACAATTAAAATAATCTTTGTCATTTATCTACATCGTGCCGCGCTTCCAGATTGTCTAACACAAATCTAACACTCTTTGAATTGAAATCTAACAAGGGATTAAGTTATAAATATATGAGGAGTAATTGCCGGTTGACATAGCTTTTTGTAATGGCTATGCTTAAGGGCAACTTTTAACATGGTAGAAGTTTAAATAGCCAGTAATTTTTATAAGAAATAATTGACTCAGGAGGATGTGCTTTAAAATGACCGCGGAAGCTCAAAAAGAAACATTAGGGTTTCAGGCCGAAGTTACGCAACTTCTCGACCTGATGATCCACTCGCTCTATAGCAATAAGGAAATCTTTCTAAGGGAACTAATTTCCAATGCTTCCGACGCCGAAGACAAGCTGCGCTTTGAGGCTCTTTCCGACGCCGCCCTCTATGAAAATGATAGCGAGCTTAAAATACGGGTCTCTTTCGACAAAGAAGCCCGCACGATTACCATTGCCGATAACGGCATTGGGATGTCCCGCCAGGAAGTAATCGAAAATATCGGTACTATTGCCAAGTCCGGCACCCGCGAGTTCTTCCAGGCCCTGACCGGGGACCAGCGCAAGGATGCCAACCTGATCGGCCAGTTCGGGGTTGGTTTCTATTCTTCTTTTATCGTGGCCGACAAAGTTACCCTGCTGACCCGCCGGGCGGGCCTTGGCGCCGAACACGGCGTCCGCTGGGAATCTACCGGCAAAGGCGACTACACCCTTGAAAATGTCGAACGCCCGCAGCGCGGCACCGAAGTTACTTTGCACCTGCGCGAGGACGAAGACGAACTGCTGAGCGAGTACCGCCTGCGCTCGATTATAACCAAGTACTCCGACCATATCACCCTGCCGATTGTAATGCCGAAAGCGGCGGCGGAAGGCGAAGAAGCGACCGAAGAAACCGTAAACAAGGCGTCAGCCCTCTGGACCCGCTCCAAGAGCGAAATTACCGCCGAGGAATACAAGGAATTCTACAAGCACGTTTCGCACGACTGGTCCGAGCCGCTGGCCTGGGTCCACGCCCGGATGGAAGGCAAGCAGGAATACACTATGCTGCTGTATGTCCCGACCCAGCCGCCTTTCGATATGTGGAACCGGGACGCCCGCCACGGGGTCAAACTGTATGTCCGGCGCATCTTTATTATGGACGATGCCGAGAAGTTGATGCCCACCTACCTGCGGTTTGTACGCGGTGTCATCGACTCCAACGACCTGCCGTTGAACGTCTCCCGCGAGATTTTGCAGCAAAACAGGCTGGTTGACAATATCCGGGCCGGGGCGGTCAAGAAGATCCTGGGCCTGCTGGACGATATGGCTACCAGGGAGAAGGATAAGTACGCCACTTTCTGGAAAGAATTTGGTAAAGTCCTCAAGGAAGGTATTCCCGAAGATACGGCCAACCGCGAGTCTATCGCCAGGCTGCTGCGTTTCGCCTCGACCCAGAACAACAGTGAAACCCAGGATGTATCCCTTGACGACTACATCGGTCGCATGAAAGAGGGCCAGGAGAAAATCTACTACCTGACCGCCGACAGCTACGCCGCCGCTAAAAACAGCCCCCTGCTGGAAATCTTCCGGCAAAAAGGCGTGGAAGTCCTGCTCCTGACCGACCTGGTGGACAACTGGGTAGTTTCCAGCCTGACCGAGTACCAGGGCAAGCCAATCCAGTCTATCGCCAAAGGTGATCTGGAACTGGACAAGCTGGACGATGAAGAAACCAAAGCCGCCCAGGAAAAGACCGCCAGCGAGTTCAAAGAGCTGACCGACCGGCTGCAAAGCGTCCTGTCCGACAAGGTCAAAGAAGTGCGGGTTACCAACCGCCTGACTTCTTCGCCTTCCTGTATTGTGGGCGATGAAAACGACCTGGACGAAAGCTTCAAACGCATCTTGAAGGCGACCGGCCAGAACCTGCCTTCCAGCAAACCGATCTTCGAAATCAACCCGCAGCACCCGATTGTCGAACGCTTGCGGACGGTCGAGGACCAGGAACGCTTCAAGGACTGGAGTTATATCCTCTTTGAACAGGCGGTCCTGACCGACGGCGGCGAACTGGAAGACCCGATGGCCTTCGTCAGCCGCCTGAACGGCCTGCTGGTGGCCCTTAGCGACAAATAGTTTTGCACCAGATCTAAATAAGGAAATTCCGGGCTGCACCCGGAATTTTTATTTCCCCCTTTTTAATAATTAGCTTCGGCTTAGCATTCCCCGGGTTCCAAAGCCGGTTCCGCCAGGCGGGTTTTTACCCGCTTGAGCAAATAGGAACAATAGACTATATTACTTTTACCCGGTGTAGCTTATATTGGGCAGTAGCAACCCGGTTAAACTTCAAAGAAACAGGATTTAATAACCAGAAGCAGATTAAACAAGCCAAAATGCAATTTTCCCGCGCCACTACCCTGAAAAGTTTTGAAAATAAAGCCGCTTTAACCTTCCTGAAGGAAAATTACGCCTTTATTTTTATGTTCATGAACCTCTCGCTGGCCCTTTTCCTGCGACTCTACAACCTTTCTACAGTCCCGGCCGGGCTGAATAATGATGAAGCGGTCAACGGCGTGGATGCTTTCGCCATCGCCCATACCCTGCGCGACCATCACGGGAATTTCCTACCGCCAATGCTGGAGTCTTATGGGGACTGGGCCTCACCGGCCCTGACATACCTGACCGTCCCTTTTGTCTGGCTGCTGGGCCTTTCCGAGTTTAGCGTCCGCTTGCCGGTGGCCCTGGCCGGGGTTGCCTCGGTCTTTTTGATGTACCTGCTGGTAAAAAACTTCACCGCCCGCAAGGACCTGGCCCTGCTTGCCAGCTTCTTACTCAGCATAATGCCCTGGCACATCATATCTTCGCGCTGGGCCATCCCGCCCAATATAGTCTGCTTTTTCCTTCTATTACTCCTGGCGGCTTTTTGCCTGGTGCCGGACACTCAACCCCGGTTGTGGAAGTACGGCCTGATAACCCTGGCGGCGGTCCTGGCAACCTATTCCTACCCGACCCAGAAAATGTTTATCCCAATGCTTTTAGGGGCTTTCTGCCTGGTGGACCTGGCAAAAAAGCTGCCCTGGAAGCAGTTAATTCAGAAGTATTTAATCATCGGGGTTCCTTACCTGCTGCTGGTTTCGCCTATCTACCTGCTAACCCTGCTCGACCCTGGGAAATACAATTTTCGGTTCAGCGCAGTCTCAATTTTCTCACTGAAAAGCAACCCGGTCCTTGAGTTTTCCAGCCGCTATATCTCTTACTTTGAGCTGGATTTCAATTTCGGTAAGGGGATAGTGGCCTATAACTTTTTAGCGGTTTTCTACTATGCCGGGATAGTATTTTGTATCTACTCCCTGTTTTCACAGAAGCCGTTTATTATCCCGAAGCCGGTTTCTGTCCTGCTACTGGCCTGGCTCTTTATCTACCCTATCGCAGCCTCTTTAACCATTGACTACTATTACAACACGCGAGTCATTCACGGCTTTCCGCTGCTGATTATTTTTTCGGTTATAGGACTGGCGGCCCTTTTAAACCTGGTAAAGAAAAGGGTAATTGCCGTTTGCCTGTATGCCGGGGTCTGGGCGATTGCAGCCGTTTACCTGCTTAATTTCAGCAATCTATACTTTAATTACTACCCTGAAATTACCGCCCAGGGCTTTCAATACGGGGTCAGGGACTACCAGGAATATTTACTGGAAAATGACTCAAAATTTAGTTCGGTCAAAGTGGATACGCGCACCAATTCGCCCTACATCTATTATTTATTCTATTCTGAAAAGGACCCCCGGCAGTACAATTATGCCGAGAATAATAGCGGCCGCGGCTCGGCCAGTGGCTGGCAGCCGGTTTCAAAGCTGGGTAAATATAACTTCGATACTATCGCCCCGGAAGAACTGGCCGGGGCAACTGAGATATATGCCGTGAAAGATAAGGCCGATTTTACCTGGTATAAAGTATACGCCAAAGACAGCACCTGGTACGTGGTCAGGCAGTTTTAGTGCTGCCCTGACGGACAGACATAAGGCATGGCCTCCAGGCCTGTAACAGAACACCTTTGATTTAAAATTGAAGTATATTTATGCCTTCCCAGGCTTTGCGCCGGGCGCTTTCCGGGTCATTCGCCAGTGAGTCGGTCAGGTTGAAAATGTAATTGGTGTGAGTAAAGGTGTTATATTCCGGCCAATTGCTTTCAGGACACCCCTCCCTTATAAAAGAAATCCAGTGCCGCTTCATCCGGTCGGCCAGGGCATCCACCCGGGGCAGGCGTTCTTTACCGTAAAAAATGGTCCTGAATTTTTCAGACTTAATTGACGGCCAGGTGAATAAAAGTTCCAGGGCGTGAAAAGCTCCCAGGCGCTTCTTGAACAAGTGGTCCGAATATTCAAAGCGGTAGCGCCAGGTTGGCGAATGGGCCGAGTGCCGCTCGGCGAAATGCTCGGACGGTATACGGAAAATCTTATCGCAGCCCAGGTCCATGGTCCCGGCCGGGTTGTCCGGGTACTCTGCCAGCAGGCGGTCCAACGTTGCCCCACTGTAATTTTTGTTCAGCGAGTTGAGAATACCGGCGCGGGTCTGGGCCACCCTTTTAAGGCCTGGTAAGGTGAACAGGGTATATTCATCGGCGTTCGTGCCGGTCAGGAGCGGCACCGGGTGACTTTGCAGGTTGCTAAATTCCTGTGAATTGGCCGGAAAGAGCTGGCCGTCCATATATGGGCAGGTATTAAAATTCTCAGGGCGCACCCGGTTCAGGGACACCTGGGCCTTGAGCAGGTCGGCAGGCGGCAGGGTCCACAGCCGGTCGCGGTTATCCCGGCCTATCCCCAGCAACTTTGTAAACTGGCGGGCAATTTCCAGGCTGACGCCCCAGGTGGTGGCCTGGTTGGGCGCCCCGCTCTGGTGGATGGCCCCGTGGAAAAGCCCGGCGGTTTCCTTCATCAACATCAAAAGCGAGGCTGAACCGGCCCCGGCTGACTCCCCGGCGATAGTTACCCGGCCGGGGTCGCCACCGAACCGCTCTATATTTTCCCGGACCCACTTCAGGGCCACAACCTGGTCGAGCAAGCCCGGATTATGGGCGAAACGGTCGTCATCAAACAGCCCGGCCAGGTTACCAAAGCCCAGCAAGCCCAGCCGGTAATTGACCGTCACGACCACCATATCGCCTTTGCCGGCATATTCGGCCCCGTTGTAGTAACGGCTGGTGCCTTTCGCGTAACCGCCCCCGTGTATCCAGAACAGCACCGGCCGCTTTGCACCATCGGCGGCGGGTGACCAGACGTTCAGATAGAGGCAATCTTCACTGGAAGGTTCAACTGACGGGAAAAAAGGTTTTGGCAGGCCTGGCAAGAGCGGGACCTGGAGCGAGGACGGCCCGTAGCGGGTAGCATTGCGCACGGCGGTCCAGGGGTCGGGCGGTTGGGGGGCGCGAAACCGCAAGGGACCGACCGGCGGCCTGGCGAAAGGCACCCCTAACCAGGCACACACCGGCCCTTGCCGCAAGCCCCGGACCGGGCCAGCGGCTGTCTGCACCACCAACGCATCAGGCATAATAAAAGGCTCCTACCCTGAACTTTACTTCACCTATCACTACCCTAAATCAACAGGCTTACCCAGATTGCCAGGGGCCCCACCAGTGGCATGAATGGAGTTACTATAACCCCCAGTTTGAAATATTGCAAAGGAGATATTTCCCTGCTTAACCTGGTCCAACTCAGGTGCTTGAAGAGCGCCGCGCCCGCTATCAGTACCAGGCCCCGGCAGCCCCCACAAAGGAAAGCCGGCCAGTGGACCAGCGAAGCCGCAACGTAACCAACCACGATTAAAGCCAGGCAAGCCGCGACAAACACAAAGAAATCCCGGCCATTTTTACCAATAACCTGGCCCGGTCCTCCATTTCTTCCGGCTCAAACTGGGCGGGTATCTGCTTGCGAAAGAGCAGTACAAAAAGGATAATGTTCAGGCCAATCGCCAGGAGGCTGGCCGCCGGCAAATGTTTTAAAAACGCGCCCAGGTCCTGGGCCTGTGAAAATGCCCAGGTAAACAGGAAATTTATCGGGTTGGACACAGGCAGGGTAAAAGAAGCCGTATCGGCGATAAAAGTGCAGGCAAACATGAAGGGCAGGGGGTTCAGCCGCAGGCGAGTGGTCAGTGTATAGAAGACTACCGGCGTAAGAATCAGGGCCGTTGCGTCGTTGGATAGAAATGTCGAAATCAGCGCTCCCAGGATAAAGACATTCAAAAAAAAGGCGCAAGCCGCTGCCTCTCGCCAGTTTCATGGCGACCGCCGCCGCCCAATCAAAGGCGTTTCCATTTCTAGCGCCTGCCTGGTATAGTATATTTAAGCAGGGCATTTTTGCGTGAATGATAATACCATCCATTCAAGTTTTTAGCTTGTAACCAGGTATAAATCAAGTGAAGATTAGAAAGTGAATTGGAGACAAAGGATAAATGCTGACAACTGAGCAAATTTTAGAGCGCCGGGACTGGGCACTCGGTGGTGTTAACCTGAGTGGTTACGGCGAGATTGGCCGGGGTAAAGTGCGTGACTTTTACGAACTGGACCCGCAACGCCGCCTGGTGGTCACGACCGACCGGCAATCGGCTTTCGACCGGGTGCTGGGGCTTATTCCCTTCAAGGGCCAGGTGCTTAACCAGTTGTCCCGGTTCTGGTTTGAACATACCGCCGACCTGGTTCCCAATCACCTGCTGGACGTGCCGGACCCGAATGTTATGGTGGTAAAGCGGGCTGAGATGTTCCCGGTCGAAGTGATCGTGCGCGGCTTTTTGACCGGCGTCACCGATACCAGCCTGTGGGTAATGTACCAGGAAGGCAACCGCGCCATGTACGGCCTGGAGTTCCCGGACGGCCTGAAAAAAAACCAGCCTTTACCCACTCCGATAATTACCCCGACCACTCACGCCGAAGTCGGCGGCCACGACCGGCCCCTTTCCAGGGAAACTATTCTCAATGAAGGGCTGGTCGCCCCCGAACACTGGCAGACGATTGAACGGGCCGCCCTGGCCGTCTTTGCGCGCGGGCAGGAGATTGCCCGGCAGGCCGGTTTAGTCCTGGTGGATACCAAGTATGAGTTTGGTTTGATTGATGGGCAGGTAGCCCTGGTGGATGAGGTCCATACTCCCGATAGCAGCCGTTACTGGCTGGCCGATACCTACCAGGCCAGATTTGACCAGGGCCAGGAGCCGGATAATTTCGACAAAGAACTGCTGCGGCTCTGGATGCGCGAGCAAGGTTTCCGGGGTGACGGTGAGCCACCGGCCCTGACCGACGATATTATCGCCCGGTTGAGCCAGCGTTACCAGGCCTGTTACGAAAAGTTGACCGGCCAGACTTTCGAAGTCGATTTCTCGCTGAAGCCTGAAGACCGCATCAGGCATAATCTTAAAAAAGCAGGTCTATGAGTGGTGAAATAAGCATTAAGGCCGCTGGCGCGGAAGACATCGCTTTCCTGGAGGAAATGCTGGACCTGACCCTGCAAACTCAGCCGCAATTTGCCCGTAAAACCCTGCTGGAGCGCCAGGCTCTGGTGCGGTTTGAAATGGCGGGTTGGAAACCGGACCGCAATTACGCGTTTATCGCCCGGTGGGGAGAGTTGCGGGCCGGGGCGGTCTGGCTGCATGCCGGGGGTGAAATCGGGGCCAGGACTTATACCCTGGGAATAGCGGTCCTGCCTCGCTTCCGCCGCCAGCAGATAGGTACTCGCCTGGTGGAACACGCGCTGGCCTTTTGCCAAAGCCACCAGGGCCTTACCCTGGATTTAAAGGTTCACCCGGCCAACGAAGCCGCCATCCGGCTTTACCGGCGCTTTGGCTTCGAACCAACTATGCTTGAAATGAAGAAACGGCTACGGCTTCAGGGTTGAAAAGGCAGGACCAGATTATAAAAGCGGCGCGGTAGAATATAGCCGGGGACCGGTTGAGGCTGGCTGGCCGGGTAGGCCACCGGGCGATACCGGACCGGCGAAGGCCGGCCCATCCGGTGCCAGCTCTGCCAGGCCTCCCCCAGTTTCTGGGTGGCGCGGTTTGGGCCGGGATTCGAAAGATTAGCGCTTGCGCTTGACCGGATGCGCCAGCCCTGGACTAGCCTTGCCTGCGGCCGATTAGAATTATCGGGTGATAATAACAGGGTCAGGTCGTAACCACCCGCATCCAGGGCCGGTTCAACCAGGGCCAGGCCGCGGACCTCGTAATGCCAACCATCCCTTGACCACCCGGTAGCGGTCCGGCCGGTGTCCGTACCGGCTTCGGAATCGGGCTGAGGTGTCGCCAGCACCAGGGAAAAAAGCCGGTCCTGGGCGGACACCGCCAGCATAAAACTAAACCCATAGAATACGCTGAATACGCTGCGCTGCTCCCGGTTATCCCTCTGGCCGAGAAGCCCTTCCGAGGAAAAGTCCAACTCTCTGGTTACTTCCGGCCCGGCCACCAGGACACCCGGTTCTTCCAGGAACCGTTCCAGGCCAGGCATTATTTCAGAATTTGAAAGCAGTAACTGGGGTAACGACTTTTCCGGTACCGGCCCAAAGTCAGACCACACCAGGGAAGGATTCAGCGGCAAGAGCGCAAAACGGCCCTGGGAAGTCACCGGGTGGGCCATTTCCCCACGCATCGGCATAAACCCCCCGAAACTACCGTCAACCCCAACCAGGCTACCGTCAGGCTGTTTTTGTAAAGCCGGTATAAGGCCGCCCCACAGGTGAGTGGAAATGGTCAGCGGCAGAAGCAGAATCCCGCCCACGCGCAACTGGTCCACCCAGGCCGGGGCTATCTCCCATTGTTGGACCGTCACAATTATCCGGTCGTAAGGCGCGTTGTCCGGGTACCCGGCGCTGCCGTCCGCCGCGACCACTGTCACCCGGTCGAAGTTTTTACCGCTCTGGCGGGCCAGTTCCTGCAAATTAGCCTTTGCAACATCCACCATAACAGGGTCCAGGTCAACCGTAGTCACCAGGGAACCGTCCCCCACCCAATGGGCCATCAGGGCGGCGTTATAACCAACCCCGGCCCCGATTTCAAGCACCTTTAAGCCGGGTTCCAGCCGCAAGGCTTCCAGCATATCGGCCATGAGAATTGGTTGAGAGCTTGAACTTGAAGGGAAGTTATTTTCGTCCCATTTGACCACGATGGCGTCATCGCTATAAACGCGTTGGAGGGGAATATTGGACGGAAGAAAGATTTCACGAGGCACTTCGGAAAAGGCTTTTGCCAGAAGCGGTGACCGGATAGCGCCTTCCTGGTAAAGATAATTAACCAGGCGCTGGCGCAACTCGACCGTGTCAGGATAGGGTTGCCCGGTCGAAGGTTGAGGGGTTGAATTCGACGGAATTTCGCCAGGATCGGTCATAATTAACCCGCTAACTTAAATTCTCAATTTTTCACGGACACCCTCAATCGGAATATCAAAGTCCTGGGCTGCCCGCACAATCCGACTGATGATAAGCTGCTGCTGTTCGTAGTTATAGCGGTTGCGGTTTTTCTCATCGCTGAAGTAATAGATTGCGTCAAAGACGTTGTAATAGGTATCCAGCGGGAAAGTGAAAAAGTTCTGGTACTGCATTACTTCATGCATCTTATGGCCCGCCGAGAAGGGGAAATTCTGGTCGCTCTGGGCCGGGTTGTCTATGGGATTGACTATTTCTGGGTTCAGGCCGCCCGGAATGTAACTGTTAACTTTGGCAACGGCGGTTTCTTCAGCTTTGGGAGCCGGGGCCGGGGCCGGGGCCGGAGCGGCCTGTGTGGTAGAAGCGCCCTGCGCCCCTGGATGCGCGGCCGGGACCGTCACGGGAGCAGGTGTAGGGGTGGTATTTTCCAACTGGACACCCGGTGATTCGGTTACATGCGCTCCCGGATTAATGCCTTGCGGCATGTTCCTGGCCGGTTGGGCCGGGGGAGTAGAAGCGCTATTATCGACCGCTTTCACCCCTGTCAAGTCAGGGCCAACATTCTTTTCATTCTGGCTCATGAAAGTCTGGTTACTCCTTTAGCTGAGTATCTGGGGTTTCGTAAAATTACGGCTTTCACCGGCCGTAAGTGTTTGCGGTTAATTAAGGGCTTCCAGGGACAGCGCGAAAGGCGTAATTTTATTGAAGCCGGTCAACCGTATTTCCCACCCGATTATACATCCGGCCAGCCTGGCCGGTCAAAAGGAACCCCTTCTGACCGGACCCGGCTTTTAGCAGGTTTCAAACCTGCTTAGATACCGTCAGCATGCGCCGAATGCCATTCGTAAGCAGTCTTGATTATAGTTTCCAGGTCGTACTGGGCCTTCCAGTTCAGCTCGCGTTCAGCTTTGGTGCTATCGGCCCAGATTGCCACCGGGTCGCCCGGCCTTCGCCCGATTTCCTCCACCTTAAAGTCCCTGCCGCTAATCCGTTTGGTAGTATCGATTACCTCTTTAACCGAACTGCCTTTGCCGGTGCCCAGGTTGTACTGATTGGACTGGTTATTGGCCTGCAGGTATTCCAGCGCCCGGACATGGGCGGTAGCCAGGTCAACCACGTGAATGTAATCGCGGATACAGGTACCGTCCGGGGTGGGGTAGTCCGTGCCGAAAACTTTCACGGAAGGCGTTTTACCCAGGGCCGCTTTCATTACCAGCGGGACCAGGTTAAGGGTAACCGTCCAGTCCTCGCCCAGCTTGCCGTCCAGCGAAGCCCCGGCCGCATTAAAATAGCGCAAATTTATACTTTTCAGCCCGTAAGCCACGTCGTACCACTTAAGGACGGTTTCGGCCATCAGTTTACTTTCGCCGTAAGGGCTTTCGGGGTGATAGGGGTTATTGGTTTCGGACACCGGTACATTCTGGGGCGTACCAAAGATTGCGCAGCTTGAAGAGAAAATAAAATTCTTCACATTATGGCGTAGCATCGCGTCAAGCAAGGACTGGGTACCGGCCACATTATTTGTAAAGTACTTGCCGGGTTTTTCAACGGATTCCCCGGCGTTTTTGTAGGCGGCAAAGTGAATGACCGCCCCGATTTGTTCCTGGTCAAAAAGGTTGTCCAGGAGGGCCGTGTCAGCCGTGTTACCCTGGATGATTTTCCTAGCCCCGGCGGCGCGGGCCAGTTCCTGGTGGCCCAGTTCCAGGCTATCCAGGACAATTACTTCATGGTTTAGATTAACCAGTTCCCGGACTGTATGCGACCCGATATAGCCCGCTCCACCCGTAACCAAAACTTTCAAAGTTATTTCTCCTTAAGCGTTTACAAGGTCCTTTTACCAGCCTTTCGATTATAGCCGAGTAAGCCCGGACTGTCTATTACCCGGCCATTTTTAGTAACTTGCCGGGTAACATTTTGGGCAAACCAACCAAAAACCTTAAAATTTTAGCAAAATTTTAACGACCAGGGGGGGTTAAACTCTTGCTTAACCATAAAAAAGGCAGTATAATAAATTAAATCAGTAAGGATTGATGTGTTTTTTGATGTGATGTTCCTTTTGGAAACGGTTTAAAGTCTTCCAGCAGGCAGGTAGCCTGGATATTTATTAGTAGCAAGTTTGAGTGCGGTCGGACCTCCAATAGAAAAGCCGCTCTACGGTAATTTGCTCCTCTAAGCTGGGTAGCCCTTCGCTCTTTTTACTGAATTTACAATAATGTCTATCCGGTCTATTAACCCTTTCTATTTACCTGAAGTATTTAGGTTTCTATATAGTTATTGTATTTCATACGTCACCTATGACTCTTACGTTATTCAACCTAACAGTTTCATACCAAAACTAGCTATACCCGGTTGATTCGGACAGGGGTGTTCCTATCAAAGCGGCTCTTGGCAGTACCAATAGCCTGAGTCCCTGGTTATCAATGCAAAGTCTATTTCGGCATAAGTCTACCCAGGTTCCGGCCCTACTTACCCTATTTAACCATTTGAATTTGTGCATATTTAGCTGCTCAGATGGCCTAACAGCCAATTAATCAAGCTTCAACAACCTACTTAAAGGAGTTCACTGTGAGTGTCGAAAAGGAAGATAAGATTTTATTCTGCCGCGATTGTGGTGAGGAGTTTATTTTTTCTGCAAGGGAGCAGGATTTCTATGCCCAGAAGGGTTTCGAAAACGACCCTGTAAGGTGCAGTTCTTGCCGGGCAGTCCGTAAAAATGCCACTCCTAATACCGGTGGTGCCGGTAACTATAGCCCCAACAATAACAGTAATAGTAACGGGAACGGGAACAGTAGCAACTACAACTCGAATTACAGCAACCCGCGCGGTAATTTTGGTAATAGCGGTAACGGTAACAATTTTGGCGGCCCACGCGGTAATTACGGCGGCGGCGGCGGCGGTCAGCGCAGCAGTTACGGCAATTATAGCGGTAACTTTGGATTTGGTTACGGCAGCCAGCGCAGCGGTAGCACCGGATATGGCAGCCAGGGTAACCAGCGCAGTGGCGGATATGGCAGCCAGAGTAACCAGCGCAGTGGCGGATATGGCAGCCAGAGTAACCAGCGCGGCGGCGGCTACAACAGCTACGGCAACTCCTCCGGCAACGGGTACAACAGCCCGCAGCGTGGTAATTACGGCAACAATAATTCCGGCTACAGCCAGCAGCGCGGCAACTATAATAACAATCCCGGCTACGGTAATAACTCCGGTTATGGCAACAACCCCAACAGCTATGGTAACAGCGGGCCGGGCTACAGCAACGGCAACAGCTACGATAATGATGGCGGCTTTGACCAGTTGGAACGCCGCCGTTACCCCATTATCTGCGCCAGTTGCGGCATTAAGACCGAAGTTCCATTTGTTCCCAGGGATGGAGTTCCAGTTTTCTGCCGGACGTGTTATAATAACCAGAAGCCAAACCGCAATTAACACTCAGCGCGGGTTGAGCTAAGAAAGAGGGGTGATATTCTTTGCAGGTAAGCCAGGAAGAAGGCGAAAGCTTTGAAGCTCTACTTCGTCGTTTCAGCCAGAAGGTAAAACGGGCGGGCGTCTTGAGCGAATTCAAGCGCAAACGCTTCTTCGTTTCTAAAGGCGTTGAAAGACGCGAGAAAATGAAAAAAAGCCAGCAGCGCCAGCGTCGCAAGAGCCAGCGCGATTAATTAGCTTTTTAGAATTAAAGCCGGGATACATTATATAATGTTTTTCCCGGCTTTTTGTATTGTTTTTAATTCTGTCTGTTTCGGATTGATCAGGGGCTTAGCTTCTAAACCCCGCTGAAGATGTTGAAACCGCCGTCTACCGGCACGACCAGGCCCGTAACGAACCGGGCACCCGGTGAACACAGCCAGCCCAGGGTGCTTATTAGTTCTTCCGGTTCCCCAAAACGTCCCGCCGGGGTATGCTCGATGATTTTGTTACCGCGCGCGGTCAGGCTGCCATCCGGGTTAAGCAACAAAGCCCGGTTTTGCTCCCCGACAAAGAAACCCGGCGCAATCGCGTTCACCCGCATCCCGGCCCCGTATTTACGGGCCAGTTCAACAGCCAGCCAGCGGGTGAAATTATCCACGGCGGCTTTGGCGGCGGAATACCCGGCCACCCGGCTGATAACTCGAATAGCCGCCATTGATGAAATATTGACGATACTGCCTTCGGGTTGCTTGCCACCTTCGCGGTTATGCTCGACCATCGCCCGGCCAAAGACCTGGGTCGGCAGCAGGGTTCCCATTAAATTCAAATCGAAGACTTGCGCAAAAGCTTCTTTTGGGACATCAAACAGGGAAGCGTCATCCGGCACGTTAGCGGCGGCGACATTCCCACCGGCCGCGTTTACCAGGATATCTACCCTACCCCAGCGCGCCAGCAGGGTATCACGGGCGGCCAGCAATTCCGGCTGGCTGTTTACATCGGCCAGCAAAGCAATCGCCTCACCTCCGGCAGCGGTAATGCTTGCGACGGCTTTCCCGGCCCGTTCCTGGTTGCGGCCCAAAACAGCCACCCTGGCGCCAAGCCCGGCCAGGCCCTGGGCCATCGCGCCGCCCAAAACCCCTGTTCCGCCGGTAACAACTGCTACCCGGCCTTCCAGGCTAAAAAGTTCCTTTAATAACGCGTCACTCATTATTTTCACCTGCTGATTTTTAGACTAATTTCCATCCCCATCCCGGTTGGGGCTTAACTAACTTAAACCAAAAACATACTCGCTGCGCTGCAAGGGCCGCTCCGGCCCATTAGCGGCGGTAAAATCCCGGCTCAGGCCATTTGAATCTGACCGGACCAGCGCCTTACCAGGCCAACCGGCAGGCCAGGTCGTTGGACCGTCCGCAACTCCAATCTGATATTGCAAATACCCGGCGCGGGTCTGGATTGTATAACCGGGGCCTTCCAGGGTCCGGCCAAACAGGCTTTTCCAGAACGAGGCCAGGGCCGGGCCGGATTGGCTGTTAAAAAGCTGGTTGGGGGGAGTCCGGGTGATAAAGAAGCGCCCCTTACCATAATTTTGTTGGACCGGCAGCTCATTCCAGATGGATACATCTTGCCCTAACAGACCGTGAGCCAGCCCGAGCGAAGCGACCACCGTCCCGCCCTCCCGCGCAAAGTTGCGCAGTCCATCCAGGTCTTCCGGGGTATAATATTCCGGCGGCCCAAGCGCGATTACCGTTTTAAGACTGGCCCATTGCGCCGGTAACGCCTCCGGCCAGTGGCCCGCCTCGACCCCGGCAGCATTGTAGCGAGCCAGGGCGTCCATTTTACCCCAGTCCATCAGCTGTAGAAAATAATCGGCCCGGGTTTGCCCGATGAGCCGGTACTGCCATTCCGGCGGCCTGAGATAAAGGATATCCGGCTGGGCCAGGGGCCGGGTCATAATCGTACGGACCGTCTCAAACTGCTGGCTGACCCGGGTAAACATGTCGTCTTCGTTCCAGGTAGCCTTTTGATCAAGGCCGCAGCAGGAATAATTGTAAAGGCCCTGGGACTTGATATTATAATTCCAGACTGCCAGGCCCTGCAGGTGGCCGCCGGTCTGGTTCATAAGCAGCGCCAGGTAGAGCAAATTAGCCTGGGCATCGCCAATTGTCCCGGGATTGACAGCGGTCTGGCCCAGGCCCCAGGAATTAGCCGCCGACCAGAACCAGACCGGTTTGTTATAGCGGGAAGAAAAGCCGCCAATCCGCCGGACCAGCATAAACAGCCGCGAAATATCGTTCTCGTTGACCGGCTTAGCCAGGGTGCCCCGGTCCCGGGGGTACATGTCCCAGGTTAAAACAAAGTTCCCCGGAGCCTCGGCGAAAAGGCTTTCCAGGTTGGGGAAACCGTTTTCCTCTCGCATTGCCCCACCGTCAAAAGACATGGTGACTGGCAAGCCGGGCGTAATGGTGTTCCAGTACCCGGCAGCCAGCTTCATAAAATCGGTGATAACGTTCGCCTGAAACCGGCCCAGGCTTTCCTGCCGGGCGGTCGAGTCCCCAATTTCGTTAAACCCGTAGCCGTTGCGCTGCCGGAATTCCTGGTTGGCCCACTCTGAATAATCCCCACCCAGCGGCTCGTCAGCCAGGTTGAGCATCATAATGGTATCCAGGAAAGGCAGGACTATCTCAAATTCAAGCCAGACATAATAATCGCGCAAATCTTTTTGGAAAGGCGGTGAGTAAATGCTGCCGTAGGGATCATTGCCATGAGTGACCTGCCAGAGCTTGCCATTCGCCCGACGGCGCAGGTCCTGGGGATGAGCAGCGCTCCAGACCTGGCCCATCTGGGTCTGGTAGCCCACCGATAGGACCGCTTTAATTCCGGCTTCCCGGCAAGCCCTGAGCATGCGCTTGTTGGCCTCAACAATCGCTATGGCGTCATGGTAAGCGTACTGGCTGGGGTCCTTGAATGCGGCAAAGACCGAGGGATTGAGGCCAACCTCTCGTTCCTGGGCAAAAGGCCGGGCCGGGTTAGCGTGTGAAATCCAGATAACGTTCGCACCGGCCGCTTGCATGCGCCGTACCGCCGCCAGCATTTGCTCGTAACTCATGTCCGGGTAGGCGTCAATCGCCCAACCGGCATACCCCGGCGTTGCCTGGTTCTGACTGATAGGTACAACCTGGGCGTCCTGAGCGGTCAATTTAGCTGGCTGGTAAGCCCCAACCGGCAAGTCACCGCAACCTGCTAACAACCCGGCGATAATCAAAGCCACCAGCCAACCCGCCGCCCAAAGCGACAGGTTTTTGGAGCAAACTGTCATAGTTTTCAATCTATAAATATTCAAAGCCGGGGAGATTTTCCAGGTATTTTTCATATATCAGTAAGCTATTCCAGTGTATGCTACCAACTGGCGGTCTTTTAGTCAAACCAGACCTTTAAGTTTGTAAAATGGGGTCAAAAGTACAGCCGGACCTGACCGCACACCCGCCTGTCCCCTGTAAATTATCCACCTGGAAAAGCTAAAATTAAAACTTCTACGTCTAAAGGCCTACTCGGCAATCCTACCCAGGGACTACCTTAATAAAGCCATTTAGCCCTTTCACAAATCCCCGGTCCCGTTTACTATTAGTATGTACCCAAAAACCATACATAAACTAAAAGAATTAATATAATAAAATAGGAATCCAACCATGAATAATAAATTCTCCAAAAATAGCGGCCCCCGTTGCGCCGGTTGTGGCGCTACATTTCAGCCTCGCGTAATGCGCGATGGCAGCTTGTCCCAGACCTGCGGCCAGACTGCCTGTGTCGCCCGCCTGAACCGGAAAAAAGACTTCACCAACCAGCGAAGCATGTATGCCAGGCCGATCTAGCCTGGACGATTTCTGGCAGAATTTTTGTCTGGAATCCGCCCGACCCGGTGGAAGCCGGACGAAGGTTTTTCAAAAGTTTTTATTTCAGTAATTCGGAAAGCCAGGCTAATTAACTGGCCGGTCTGGTAGCCAGCGGCGGCAAGACCGCTACTTTCGCCTTAATCGGAAATATGCGCTTCCCCGGGCAAACAGGCCACCCCGGATATGCTCCTGGTTTCCGAACGCTTCAAAGTGGCCTATCCCTGGTTGCAATAACTTAAACATCGTTAAACAAAAACTGGCCCTGAGAGCATAGGGCCAGTTTTTGTTTAACGATGTTTTTGTGTTTAGCGCTGTTTAACTTTAACCGGATTTATTCGGTAATATCCCTATTGTTAAAGACGAGAGCAGCCATCCACAGGAAAAGCCCGGCCCAGCCCACCAGGACCAGGACCGACTGGATTGGCGACACACTTTCAATAAAGTTGGGGTTGCCCGGTTGAGTTGTTAATTGGGAAAAACTAAAGTTCACCAGGAACGGGCTGACCAGTTTTGTAATAGCTATTAAAGGTTCCAACCAGTTAGGAAACCGGGTACCCAGTTGCCCGCTAAGTGCTGCCGCACCCAGGGCCGAAACTATACCGTCCAGGGTATTGACCACAAAATAAAATATTATTGCTATTACCACCGATTTAAACCGGACACCCAGGAACAAAGTAAAAAAGCTCCATAACAAATTTATCAGGAAAGCCACCACCAGGTAAATTAGCCCTTTACCAATAGCAGCCAGGTCTGTAGCGGTGGTATCGCCAACCCCGGTGAATATAAACTTCAGGAACAGGCCCAGCAATAGCCAACCAATCAGCAGGACCACCGCCATAAAAGCAGCCAGGGTTGCCATAAACAACCCCTTGCTAAGGATTATCCGGACCCTGGAGGGCTCGCGGGTTGCCAGCATCTTGATAGTATGCCAGCCGTACTCGTTGGAGCCGACCATGCCGCCCAGGATTACCAGCCCGATAAGATAAAGCCCGCCCATCGAAACAACCACGATAGTGTTAGCCAATCCAAAAGTGCCCGCCCCGGTACCCGGCGAAGTGGGATCTAAACCGCTACCGGTCGGTATTGGGCCAAAGTCCACCCCGACTATCTTCATAAACAGGAAAGCTCCGATTACCATGGAAGTCAGAATGGCAGGCGATAAGCCTATTAAAACCACCACTTTGAGCCGGGAATGCTTTATTATTTCGGAACGCAGCAGATTAAACATGGCCTGGGCCTCCCTGGCTCGGATAAGAATTCCCGCCTGATGAATCTGACGCGCCGCCAGGCGGAGGTTGATTCGGATAGCCGGGCGGCGGTATGTAGGGCTGGTTTGGATAGCCCGGTACCATCATGGGCGGTTGATTGGGATACCCGGGAGGCGGCCCATATTGCTGGTTTGGATACCCGGGAGGTGGCCCATATTGCGGACTCGGGTAGCCGGGCGGCAACATAGGCGGTTGGTTGGTCACACTCAAGAAAAATTCTTCCAGGCTCAGGTGGCGCGGGATAATTTCGGAAGGGTAAATCCCAGCCTGCGCCAGGACCCGGTTGATTTCGCCACCCCGGTTAGCCGCGCCGTCTACTACAAGGTACTCGCCAAGCGGCCGGGGGTTGCGGGCAAATTCCAACTTTTGCAGGGCCTGGGCGGCCGGTCCATATTCCTCCGGAGCCAGGCGCAACTGGATAAAATTCTGGCTGGACAGCATTTCTTCAACCAGACCCTGGGCGATAATCCGGCCCCGTTCGATGATGGCAACCCGGTTGCAGACCTGCTGGACCTCATTGAGCAAATGGCTGGATAGAAAGACCGTCCGGCCCTGCCCGGCCAGGCTCTTGATAAGCTCGCGGATACTCTGGATGCCCGCCGGGTCGAGCCCGTTAGTCGGTTCATCCAGGATAATCAGTTGGGGGTCGGTCATCAGGGCCGCCGCGATACATAGCCGCTGTTTCATACCCAGTGAATAGGTCTGAAACTTATCATTGGCCCGGTCCAGCATTCCCATCTGGCTCAGGGCCTGGCGCATCTTCTGAATATCGGTTATGCCCGCCGAGTAACTCATAACCTTCATGTTTTCCCAGCCGGTCAGGTGCGGGTAGAGGGCCGGACCCTCCACAATCGCCGAAGTCTTTCCCAGGATTAACTTGCGGTCGGTCAGGATATCGGCGCCAAAAATAAGGGCCCGGCCGCTGGTGGGCCGTACCAGTCCCAGCATCATGCGAATAATCGTAGTCTTACCGGCCCCGTTTGGCCCTAATAAACCAAAGACATCGCCTGGCATGACCGTGAAATTGGCCTGATTGACCACATATTTATTCTGGTAACGCTTGGTAAGGTTCTGGATAGAAATAATAGGGGTTTGCCCTGGCGACAGATTATCAGGAATCAAGCAGCGGCTCCTTTCTTAATGGGAGTCTGTAGATTTACTAGGTGAGTGGTGTATCCGGCGGTACTGCCTATCCGATTAAGTAATCTATTTTAGCTTATAGAAGAAAAACTGTCCAGATAATATAAATTAAACTATTCTTTAAACCAGCCTGAGGTCAAGTGAATGAGAATAATCGAGAGCCAGAATTTATTGCACCAAAACCGGGTGGTAACTAAGCCGTTGCTTTTATAGCAAAAGTTAAGGTTGGGTTAAGTTTTTCTTTTCTGGGTACGGACAACCCTCAACCCGGCCTTCAATGGCCTGCTTTTCAGCCAATTGCAAACCCTTAAGACAAATTTGCAAGGCCCAGGTGTAGTACAATGCAAATGAGCGGCCTGGTACAGGCTGCCTGTTTTTATTATTTATCCGACAATTCTATAGGACACTAAGAAATGCTCGAGAATAAAGTTGGTGAGTTGTTGCGGAGCCTGGGACTAACCCTGTCCTCGGCTGAAAGCTGTACCGGGGGACTGGTCGGGCACCGGCTGACCAATGTACCGGGCAGCAGCGAGTATTACCTGGGCGGCGTAATCAGTTACGATAACCGGGTTAAACAGGGCCTATTACAGGTTCCGGCGGCGGTGCTGGAAACAGCCGGGGCGGTCAGTGAACCGTGTGCCCTGGCAATGGCCCACGGCGTCCGTCAATTGCTCGGTACCAGCCTGGCGGTTAGCACGACCGGGATTGCCGGTCCGGGCGGCGCTACCCCCGGTAAGCCGGTCGGCCTTGTATTTATCGCGTTGGCCGATGCGAATGGTTACGAACGCTGCGAATCCTATGTCTGGACCGGCGACCGCGAAACCAATAAAGCTCTTTCGGCTGAAGCCGCCTTAAAAATGGTCGGAGAATACCTGGAGCGGTCCCAGGCGGCAGACTAATCTAGCGTTAAGGCTGGTTTCAGTCCTATTTCATCCGGCGCGGTTACAATTTTCCTGTAAACGGGTGGTGGTCCTGTTATTGATGTATGTAAGGTTTGATGGTAATTGGGGAAAAGGTAAGCGGTAGATGAGCTTCTTTAATGATATTTTAGACTTCGTAAAACAGCAATACGCCACCCTGGGCTATCTGATTGTTTTCCTGGGATCTTACTTTGAAAACACCGTTTTTCTTGGCATGATCCTGCCTGGCGGCAGCCTGGTTATGCTGGGAGCGATTTACGCTTCGGAAGGGACCTTAAACCTGCCGCTGGTAATCCTTTTCGGCTGGATAGGTATGTTCCTGGGCAACAGCACCGATTTCTGGCTGGGGCGGTTGGGCCTCTTGCGGATAATTCAAAAGACCCGCCTCAAGGCCACTTTAGAACCCTATATGATAACCGCCAAAGACTTTTTAGACCGGCGCGGTGGAATGGCAATCTTCCTCTCCCACTTTATCGGCCACCTGCGCTCCTTTGTCGCCCTTACCGCCGGGGCCACCCTCTTTCCTTTCGCTCGCTTTGCCCGGTATGAACTATTCGCGGCCCTGGTCTGGAACACTATTTACTGTCTGGCCGGGTTCTTTTTCGCGGAAAGTATTAAGAAAGTCGAAGGGCTCTTTAGCGGCGTCGGGATTGGCCTGGTTGTCCTGATCGCGGTAGGCTACGGCATCTTCAAAATTTATGACTGGTATAAAGGGCGCAACGACCATACCATTCCACCGGCCAAAAAACTGGAAGACCAGAACTTGTAACCCCCATTTTAAGGGCGGCCAGGGCTGCAAGCACCCTGGCCGGAACCACGTTAGTAAACCTCTTTACTTCTATTATTAAGTATTGCGATTCATTTATATTTACTGAGAAATAAGTACCGTTTATTCGTTATTATGGAAAGTTGAGCGAAAATCTATTGCCATTTTTAAAATAATTATGTATAGTAAATGGGCAAAAGGCCGATTTTGTAGTTTATTTTCTGCCTCAAAATAGCAGTCAAGCTTAGCAATTTTATAAACCGGTATACCATCAGCGTTAAATTAAGCTTGCCTGGTGCAAGCAGTTTGCCCCTGTTACAGCCATCGATTAGGTCGGGAGGTTCAGATAATGTTTAGGATGCTTGCGGGTAATCACTCACCGTCCCGGCCGCTTTATAAGCGGACCCAACTGCGAGTAATATTCCTGGTGATATTGCTGTGTTCGCTCTTAACCAGTGCTATCGGCACCGCTACACCGGCTGTCGCCAACCCTTTTTCCAACCCGAGCTTTCGTAATAACTGGCAGCGGGCAGATTACCCGGTGGCTATCGGCGCGGTAACCCGCGGCTTTACCTGGGGCCCGGATACCTTTTTCAGCACAACCGAACCATATGTGGAAGGCCCTAACGGGCAACGCCAGGTCGAGTACCTGGATAAAGCCCGTATGGAAATCACCCGGCCCGATTACGACAAAAACAACCCCTACTATGTAACTAACGGCTTGCTGGTCAAGGAAATGGTTTCCGGCCTGCAGCAAATGGGTGACTATAGCTTCTCGCAGCGGTACCCGGCTTATGATGTCCCGGTAGCGGGCGACCCCTTTTCGGTCAACCCCGAAGCGCCTACCTATGCCAGCTTCTACGCCCTCAATAATTTCTACCGGACCCAACCCAGGCCAGTTACAACTACCACAACTTCGACAACCTTTAAGATTGGTATTGGGTCCGGTGAATTTAATCGCGCCCTGGCCGATACCCCGGTAGTAACTCCCAGTCCGGCTGTCACCACGACCACGCCGGTGGGCAGCCCTACTCTCACGCCGGGCACCGGGTCGCCGGTAGTTACACCTACTCCCACGCCGACCATAACCCAGCCGCCTACTCCAACTTCGTCCAACAGCGGCCCGCCCACTACCAATGACAACCTGTTGGAAAAACAACCCGACCGCACCAATGAAAAGGTCACGGCTACCCTTGCCCGCAACGGCCAGCTGGGCGAAAATAGTTTGCTCGGGGCGGTAGACGGAGCCACTTATGTTTACTGGGAACGGACCCTCGGCCACAATATTCCTAAAGTGTTCTGGGACTTCCTCAACCAGACCGGCACGGTCTATGACGGTCGCGGGTTGGTCAACGGCAAAGTCTTTGATTGGGTCCAGACCATGGGGTACCCTATTTCGGATGCTTACTGGGTCCGGACCAATGTGGCCGGGATACCGCGCGATGTAATGGTCCAGCTTTATGAACGGCGCATCCTGACCTTTACCCCGTCTAACCCGGCCGGTTTTCATGTCGAAATGGGGAACGTGGGCCGCCATTATCATAACTGGCGCTATAACCCTAAATACAACCTGGCGCTGCCGAGCCAGTCCAATACCGAAGTAAAACCGGAAGCCGGTTTCCCCGGTTCGACCTTTAGCATACGCATCTACCGGATGATTCAGAACGAAGCCGTTGAAACAACCATTTATACGCCTGACGGCCATGAGCTGGTCGGCAGCGTCCTGACGGGCGCGGTCCCAACCGGCTTCAGCTTCTTCCCGGTCTATGTCAAAACAGATTTCCTTACACCACCCGGCCAATACCTGTTTGTCTTCAAAGGGGTTAACAGCGGGAATGAAGCCAAAGCCTACCTGTACGTGCTTGGTATACCCGGTTATAACCTACCGGCCTGACGCAGGCTTTAACAATTAGTGATAAAAAAGCAGAGAGGAAATAATTTCCCTTTCTGCTTTTTTTTATCTACAGGATTGCCGGGTCGGACCGTTATTTGGCAGCAAATAGCTCTGGAACCGTAGCGCACTCCCGGCAAATTCGCAAGGCCAGGTCAATCAACCCGGGTAGCTTCAGCTTGCAAGCCACGACACTTAACCTGGCGTAAAGCTCAGGGCCAAGTTGTTCCCCGGCCTGGTCAAGGCTTTGCTCCAGGGGTAGCCGGTATAAATCCTCTATTAAAAATCCATAAAGTAAATTATAGCGCAGTAGAATAAATTTTAATTAAATAGCGAATTATGAATTTTTAACAGGAAATAATGTTATAATAGCTTTAAATGTTCCCATCTTATTCAATAAAATACTTTTATCCTACAAGGTAGAATTTTACCCGGTTATGAAGGAATATTATGCCAGATAAAAAACCGCACGCAGGAGTGCAGAGAAAAGTTACAACAGGTTCCCATTACAGCCCTGATTCCGAAGAAGCCCTGCACCATAATAGCGGCGCCCCTACCACTTCCACCGCCGAACTGCGCCGGGCCGTTAGCGACCCCCGGAGCGCTTCACCAGCCGTTATAATGGGCTTGCAGTCACGTTATGGTAACCAGGCCGTCCAGCGTTTGATAGCGAAATCTTCCAGCGGCGAAGTCCAGCGCGGCTTTTTGGGAAATCTTAAGAATAAGATGTTTGGCCGAAAAGTACCGAAAGGTACTGATGAAGAGGCAGTTCATTACTTTATAACCGACCCCGAAGCCAGCCGATTTTTTAAGAAGTATTGCGAAATGGAATTCAGTACCGAGAATTTCAATTCTTACCTGCTTATCACTGATTTTATCAAAAAGGGCCTGCCCCTGTCCCTGGCAATAGCTTTCCAGAGAAGATTTATTGGAAGGCAGGCCCCGGAGGAACTTAACCTTCCCAGCAATGTAGTCCAGAATTTTCAAGCCAAAATGAAGAAGGGGGAAATGGAACCGGACCTGTTCGATAAAGTTAAAGAAAGCATTATGATAAATCTGCTTGATACTTACAGCCGCTTTAAAGTAAGTAGTACCATGGGCGACTGGACAAGTGGGGCCGAGAACCCAACTACCTAAACCCGCTTTGTAGCTAAGAATCCGGGTCAATTCCGGACAAAAAAAGGCCCGGGTGCAAATTTACACCCAGGCTTTTTAATTTACCAGGCTAAAATTTCTCACGCTGGACCCGCTCCAGAAAGCGCCGGATGACCGGCCCTTGCTGCTGGGCTTCCAGTAAGAAAGCATCGTGTCCGTAAGGCGATATGGCATCGAAGTATTCGACCGCTTCACCCCGCCCGGCTTCCCGCAGCGCGTCCACCATGAGTTGGGACTGCGAAGGCGGGTAGAGCCAGTCGCTGGTAAAAGATATAAACAGGAAATCGCTTTTTGTCCGGGCGAAAGTCTCGGTCAGCGACTCGTCCTGGCCGCGCAGGTCGAAATAATCCATCGCCCGTGTTATGTAAAGGTAGCTGTTCGGGTCGAAGCGGCGGTTGAAGATTTCACCCTGGTGTTGCAGGTAGCTTTCCACTTCAAAATCAACATTAAAGCTGTAGCTGTATCGGTCCCGGTTGCGCAAGCGGCGGCCGAACTTGTTGCTCATCGATTCTTCGGAAAGGTAGGTCAGGTGACCAACCATCCGCGCCACTGCCAGACCGGCGTCAGGCCGGGGATGGCCCGGCGCGTAATAATTGCCATGGTCCCAGTTGGCATCGGCCATAATCGCCCGGCGGCCGATTTCGTCCCAGGCGATACCCTGGGCGGTCAGGGCCGGGCTGGTGGCTATGGGGATAGCCGAGGCCACCATTTCCGGATATTGCACGGCCCAGCTAAGGGCCTGCATCCCGCCCATTGACCCGCCAATCACGGTCAACAGGCGCTCAATTCCCAGGTAATTCAGCAGTTTCTTCTGGACCCTGACCATATCTTCAATCGTGATTACCGGGAAATCCAGGGCATAAGGCTGGCCGGTGGCCGGGTTGAGCGAACCGGGGCCGGTGGTGCCTTTGCAGCCACCCAGCACATTGGCGCAGACGATAAAGTAGCGGTCGGTATCGAGCGGCATGCCCGGCCCAACCAGCACTTCCCACCAGCCCACCCGGCCATCTTCGGAGCTGATACCGGCGGCGTGGGCATCGCCGGTCAGGGCATGACAAATCAAAATGGCGTTATCGTGCTGCGGGCTGAGCGTGCCATAGGTTTCGTAGGCAACCGTGATTGGTCCAAAGTGCTGCCCGGACTCCAGCTTGAATTTATCCGGGCCAGCGGCAAAAGTAATAGAAAGTGTTTCGGTTAATCCTAGTGGGCTGCTTTCCAGCCTGGGCATAGTATAAGACTCCCCTATATGCGTGTAACGATGAACGTTAAACGTCAAACGTTAAATATAATTAAGTCAAAAATCTATTTGTTGATAAAGTTTATTTTTGTAATCCACTTACCGGGTATTTTACCTGAATTTAAGGCTTAATGGAATAGGTTTTTCTTATTGTTGTAACCCAGTCACTAACCCGGCATATTTATCCACCAGGATTTGCGCCTGGTCCGAAGATTGGGACTCGGCAAAGATATGAAACAGCGGGCGGTCCGGGTCAGGCAGTATCAAGACCCATTCATCGCCCAGCGGAATTCTTACCCCGTCTATCTGGTTGGCCCCGTTTTTATATTGCTCGTTAAGGACGCGCATTACCCGCCCCTTATCTTCCCAGCGGCAGGCCACTTTAGTCCGCACCAGGGCGTAAGCAGGCAAGCTGTTTACCACCTCACTGATACGTTCGCCCTGCTTGATGGTCAGTTCCAGGATTTTGGCGGTGGCAAACATAGCATCCATTCCGGGGTGGAAATTGGGAAAGATAAAGCCGCCTTCGCCGTCTGTCGCCATAATGACCCCGCTTTTGGTCGCGGCTTGCATCTGGGCATACGAGCTAACCCTGGTCCGCTGGATTTCACCACCGTATCTCTGGGCAATCTTCTCAAAAATGGTCGGCGCATTGACCGGGACCGCCACAATGCCCCCACCCTGGGCTCTGAACATCAGCAGGGCAACGGCGGCGGCAAGCTGCATGGGCTGAATCTGGTTGCCCCGGTTATCTACTGCAAAAAGTTTTTCCCCGCTGGTATCAATTTTAACGCCCAGGTCGGCATCCAGGGTATTGGTTATAACTCCCAGCCGCTTCATGTTTTCCTGGAACTGTTCAGGAGTCCGGAAAAGCTTGGCTTCGTCCAACCCGGCGTTGAGTGCCACCACGTCACAATTCATCTTATCCAGAATAGGCGGCAGAATAGTGCTGGTATTAGTCGAACTGTAATCCACCACCACGCGCCGTCCCCGGTCGTGCCCGTCCATACCCGCCATATCGACCCGGCGCATGAAGTCCTGGGTATATTTATCAACCGGGTTAGGGGCGTAATCAATATGGCCGATTTCGTCCAGGTATACCCGCCGGAAGTCCTCGCGGAAGAATACGTTCTCTATCTTGCGCTCGGTATTTTTATCTATGTCCAGGCCGCGCTTGTCAAAGAACCGGATATCAATCGTCCGGTTATCATAGGGGGAGAGCCGGACGTGAATCCCGCCCAAAACATTCTCACTGTTGCGTGTATTAAAGCGGGCGACCGGAATCGGCAAATTTCCCAGGTCGCTTACGTTTACTCCGGCCGAAGGCAAGCCGCTTAGAATGGCCCGTTTAATCATGCGCGGGGTGTGGTGCGGCTCGCGGTTGACCGTAACCACGCCGCCTTTAGCCAGGATTGCGCCATAGGCCGCGCCGAGTTTTGCGGCAAATTCCGGGGTAATATCTACGTTTACCAGCCCGGTAACGCCGTAGCGACCGAACAAAATACGGCGGCCCTGGCTACCCCAGATAATCGAGCTGTTGACCATCGCGCCCCGCTCGATTTCCTTGCTGGGCCAGATTTTCACGTTGGGCGCGATAACGGCGCTTTCGCCCACAATACTGTTGTCGCCCAGCACCACCCCTTCAAAGAGCATGGCCCGGCCTTTAATGTTGCACTGCCGCCCGACGATACAGCCGCGCAGTTCGGCCCGTTCCCCGATGTAACTGTTGCGCCAGATGATACTACGGTCAATCGTGGCCCGGTTATCGACAATCGTAAAATCCCGGATAACCGTCGGCCCCCGGATGATCGCGCCGCTTTTAACTTTCACGCCCGGTCCCAGGTAAATCGGCCCGTAAAGCTGGGCGTCCGGGTCAATTTCAACGTCCTCATCCACCCAGATTCGCCCGCCAATGTGGGTACCGGGCATCTCAACGTGCATGACCTGTTCCAGCATATCCGCGGTCGCCCGCATATAGTCGGTCAGGCTGCCGACATCCGACCAGTAGCCTTCCGCCACATAGCCGTAAATCAGGTCGCCTTTTTCCAGCATCTGCGGGAATATATTCTGGCTCCAGTCGTAATTCTGGTTCTTTTCCATGTACTGGAAAATCTTGGGGTCCAGCAGGTAGATACCGGTATTGACCGTATCCGAAAAGACTTCACCCCAGCTTGGTTTTTCCTGGAACTGGCGCACCCGGCCGTCTTCACCAATAATGACCAGGCCGTACTCCAGCGGGTTAGCCACACGGGTCAGGGTTAAAGTCGCCATGGCCCCGGTTTCTTTATGGAATTTCATCAAAGCGGTCAGGTCAAAGTCGGTCAGGGCGTCGCCGCTTATTACAATGAAAGGCTCATCCAGGAATTCTTCGGCTAATTTCACGCTGCCAGCCGTACCGAGGGGAGTTTCTTCGATGGTATACCGGATATTTACGCCGTAATTCTTGCCATCGCCAAAATGGTCCTCAATATCCTCTGCCCGGTATTGCAGGGTCACGATAATATCGGTTATACCGTGTTTTCTAAGCAGGTCAATAATATGGGCCATAACCGGTTGGTTCACTACCGGAACCATCGGCTTGGGCCGACCTAATGTTAAAGGGCGCAGGCGTGAACCCTCACCACCCGCCATCACCACTGCTTTCATCGCAGTTACACCTACCTCTTTGCCCGGGCTATTCGCTCACATATACCCGGGTTAGAATATGCTCCCATCAAGAAGAAATAGTAAAAACTACCATAACTTTCATCCGGCATTATTCTAACTCAAGCGGGTAGTATTACGCAATTTAGACAGTTTGTGTAAGTTATAACAAATGCTGAAAATGCCGCCTGTTTAACCGATTTGAATAGTCAGCATGGAAACCGAACCACCATCTACGCCTTCGACCGGAAAAGTTACCTGGTCGGTGTCCCGGCGCAGGGCGATAATATAAAGGAGCGGCAAATAGTGGTCAGGCGTGGGTGCCGATAACATGGCGTCCCGGCCCAGGTGTTCATAATTTACCAGCGGGGTATCATCGCCGGCCAGTAAAGCCTGGCGGGCCATTGTTTCGAAACGCACCGCCCAATCAAAGGGTTTAGGCTGGGAGCGGCCCCAGGCGTAAGTATGCAGATTATGAACCAGGTTGCCCGTACCCATTACCAGGACGCCTTCATCCCGGAGCGGGGCCAGTGATTGGCCCAGCATATAGTGAAATTCGGGCGGCTGGGTTTCATCCAGGCTGAGTTGTATCACCGGCACGTCCGCGCCGGGAAAGACGTGGTTCAGGACCGACCAGGTGCCGTGGTCCAGACCCCATTCCTGGTCAAGTTCGACCTGCAGCGGGGCCAGCAAGTTTTGAACCCGTTTCGCCAGGGCCGGGTCACCCGGTGCGGGATAATCTACCTCAAACAGTTCAGGCGGAAATCCGCCAAAGTCGTGAATGGTCGGGGGCGCTTCCATCACGGTAACGGCTGTCCCAGGCTGGTACCAGTGGGCTGAAATAGATAGAATTGCTTTAGGTTTCGGGATTTCGAGCCCCAGGGCGGCCCAAGCCCTGGTGTAACGGTTTTCCTCGATAGCGTTCATCGGATTACCGTGTCCGAAAAAAATAACTGGCATAGGTTTAGCCATTGAATTACCCCCTTTATAAAAGAAGCGCGGACTTCTCTCAATCAGGTTATAACCAGGCCAGCACTAAAGAGTGTTCACGCTCGAAAATTGTTTGAATGTTGGTGGGTTATGCAGTCGCCGGACAAAAAAGCAGCGCAGGATAAGCCTCTGAGGTCTGCAACCAAAAACCGGTCAATTCTGTGGCTGTAAATACAGGCCAGGCCCGGTCTTCCCCCGGATTACTTATCAGCACTGATTATACCAGCGAGTAAATCCGGCCCCGAAAGCGAATCCGCCAGGGTTCTCAGGCTTATTAACGAAATAAAAACATCTCTTAACATCGGGATAACTACTCCTTAAAAACTCTCTGGTTAACTATAACCAGGACAACCAAACCGGCCAGCCAGCGGGCACTGGCTCAAATAAAACATAACTCCTCCTCCTCAACCTAACTCTCAGGGGGCTGCAACCATAAATCGCGGTGGCAGCCTTCTTTATTATTAGAAATAATTTAAGATTTCTTTTGAAATTATTCCGTCAGGTCTGAACTTTACCAGTAGCTGAATACTGGTTTTTGGTAATTTTAGGGCGGTTGTTTTGGTTTTAATAAATTATTAACTTTACTATGCCGAATAGTTAGCAAAATATAAATATTTTCCTTGTCATTCTATGGTAAGATAGTGAAGATGATACTGCTTGGAATTATCCCTATCAAAGTTTCCTATTAAAGTTTGGAAGAGGCTTAAAATGCTTGGTCAAGCCCATGTTAATCTTACCGAAAATATTCTCTGTCCCTCACGGCCCCGCCTGCGAAAACTGGCCCGTCTGGTGACACACGTAACCGCGCCCCCGGTGCTGGCTATTCCCGGCTATTACCTGCTGGGTAGCATTGCGCAAGAGCGGTATCCTATCGCGGGCGGCTTTACCATGGTGCTGGCAATGGCCTTTTTCTTTGGGGTTATTGCGCCGATTGGGCTGGTAGTTATTCTAAAGATGCTGAACCTGATTGGCGATATCCATATTGGACGCCAGAGCCAGCGCACATTGCCTTTTACCCTGTGCATCCTGAGTTTCTCGCTCGGAACGCTGGTAATGTGGAACAGCTTCGGCTGGCATCTTTTAACCGCCCTTCTGGGCTGTTACGCGGTCAATACCCTGCTGGTAATGTTGATAAACTTCAAATGGAAAATCAGCGTCCACGCGGCCGGAATAGGCGGGCCAATAGCGGCCTTCTTCCTGGCGGTCGGCTGGTCGGTCCTGCCGTTCATGATGCTGTTACTATCGGTAGTTTGCTGGGCCAGGGTCCACCTCAAAGCTCACAGCGTCAGCCAGGTGCTGGCCGGAAGCACCCTCGGCTTTGCCACAACCCTGCTACTTTTTGGGTTCTTCCAGGTCCCCCTGTAAACCCCTTTTATAATCCCCCTTATTTTTGCAGCCTCAAAATATCTTCATAATCAAAATTATGAAAGCCTTTGCGCATATTGTATAATAGCAATCAAACGCTCCTTTTCCATCTGGGCCTCAGGGCTGACAGCGCTCGTCAGTTGGCATTGCCGCCATTTCCTATTTATATCCCTGTTTAAACCGGATTCGAAACAGTAACGGTAGCTATGGAAGTAAGCAAGTAGGCCTTTGCCGGAGGTCCAATAGCCTGACGAAAGCGCTTTTGAGCATATGAGGAGGCATGGTTTTTGATGGACAATATTTTACCTTTCAAACGGCTGGGTGTTATGACCAGTGGCGGTGATGCGCCTGGCATGAATACGGCTGTCCGGGCGGTGGTAAGAGCGGGTTTACAATTCGGTTTTGAAGTTTTTGGTATCGAGCGAGGATTTGCCGGGTTGTTAAACGGAGCCTTTCGCCAGCTTAATTCCCACGATGCCGGGAACATCATGCAGCGCGGCGGTACGGTCCTGGGCACCGCCCGGTCGGAATTTTTTAAGACCGAGCAGGGCCGGGACCAGGCTATGGCCCAGTTACACCAGGCCGGTATCGAAGGGCTGATCATTATTGGCGGCAACGGCTCGCTGACCGGCGGTCTCGAACTCCAGAAAATGGGCTTGCCGGTGGTAGGCGTGCCTGCCTCGATTGATAACGACCTGTACGGCACCAGCATGGCGGTCGGGGTCGATACCTGCCTGAATACCATCGTGGATGCCATTGATAAAATAAAGGATACCGCTTCGTCCCACCAGCGGGCCTTTGTGGTCGAAGTTATGGGCCGCCATTCCGGCTACCTGGCCCTGATGAGCGCCATGGCAAGCGGGGCGGAAGTAGCGGTTATTCCAGAAGTTGAAATTACCCTGCCGGAAATGGCCGCCAAGATGAAAGCCGCCTTTGACCGGGGCAAGAGCCACTTTATCGCCCTGGTCGCCGAAGGAGCGCCTTTTAAAAGCCAGCAAATCTACGAATACCTGTGTGAGGTCGGCCATTTTGAAACCCGACTGACCATCCTCGGCCACCTGCAGCGGGGCGGTTCCCCCAGCGCCTACGACCGGATTCTGGCAACCCACCTGGGCAACGAAGCGGTTGAATGTTTACTCGAAGGTGTCAGCGGCGTGATGATCGGTGAAAAAGGCGGTACATTTGTCCGGACACCCCTCGAACTGGTCGTAAAACGGACCAGCGCCGTCAATAAAAAGGTTTACGAGCTTATACAGCGCTTGAGTTAGGCCTGTACCTGCCGGTTCTGTTGTAAAAAGTTTTCGCCAGGTAGTATAATCCGGTAGTCCCGGTTAGCTGGTGGCTAACTTGATAGGAAGCTTTTTCGTAACATGACCAACCGTAAGACTGCCGTACCCGCCTACCAGGGAAAGGCTAAGGAGAGGTCTATGCAAAATTCCTGGCCGGCCAACCCGAATAACCCAGACCCGCGCCTGGTCGGCAAGCGCTATTATTTAAGCCGGTCCCTGGGAGAAGGCGGGTTCGCCGAGGTCTTTTACGCTTACGATACCCGCTTCCAGCCGCACCGCCCGGTCGCCCTCAAGCTGCTTTACCCGAGCCTGTTGACCGACCCCCAGGTCTGCCGCGACCTGCAGAATGAAGCCAGCGCCCTGTCCGCTTTCAACCATCCCCATATCCTGCGCATAATGGACTTTGAATTCAGGCCGGACCAGGCTTATTTAGTCACCGAACTGGCCGAAGGCGGGTCGCTCGATAACCTGCTGCGCTCGCCAGGAAGGCCCGCCACCCGCTTGCCCTTGCGCCAGGCCCTGGTCTACCTGGAACAACTCGCCTCGGCCCTTGATGAAGCGCACCGGGCCGGGATAATTCACCGCGATATAAAACCCAAGAACATCTTGCTCGACCGCCAGGGCCGGGTCCTGCTGGCCGATTTCGGCCTGGCAATGACTATCAATCACTCGGTCGCGCTTAAGACGATGAATAACGTTTGGGGGACGCCCGAATATACCGCCCCGGAGGTCTGGGAAGACAAAGTTGGCAAGGCCAGCGATATTTACGCGCTGGGAGCGGTCCTGTTTGAAATGCTCACGGGCCAGCCGCCTTTCCAGGGCAGCTTACCGGCCTTATTGAAACAGCACCTTCACGACCCGGTGCCGCGCCTGCGCGACCGCTGCCCGGACCTGGCCTACCCGGTGGACCTTGATTATGTGCTGGCCCAGGCCATGGCTAAAGACCCGGCCCGGCGTCCCAGGACTGCTTCCGAACTTTACCGGCTGGCCCATGAAGTCTACCAGCGCTCCCTGGCGAACCCGGCCCAGCCGCACCCTTTCGCCCGCTATGCGCCGCCTGTTACACCACCCCCGGTCGCTACGCCTGACTCTGACGCGGTGCTGCCCTCGCGCCGGGTGGCGTTAAGCCAGCTGCCGGTCAACGAGTTGCTGGCCGACTTATCGGCCCAGATGTCCACGACCGACCCCGGTGGCAAGTGGCGCAAGGCTACCCGGCTTGGCACTACAGTAATCCAGCACACCTACCGCCATAAAGACCTTTACCTTAAGGCTTTCAACGACCTGAAAGGGACCATCAAGCCGGGCGTCAACCAGGCCGAAGGCCTGCTCAAACGCGGTCAGATTTATTTGAACCAGCACGATTTTAAACATGCTTTGTTTGATTTTACCGACGGACTGCAAATTAACTCGCCCCTGCGAGCCGAATTTCATTACTGGCGCGGCGTGACTCACCGGACCTTGAAGGACCGGCGGGCGGCCCGCTACGACTTCCAGCAGGCCGCCCTGCTGGGCCACACCGCCGCTGAAGAAGCCCTGCGCGACCTGCCGCCCGGTTTCCTGGGCCTATTCTGGGATTTCTGCCGCGACTTTATCCGCAAACGCGCTACCAGGAAGTTTAACCGCCCCTGAAATTTCACTTTTTGCAAAAAAGCCTATTCGCCTTTTATCAAAAGCTATATTCCTTTGTAATACCAATAAAGGTGATACTAACAGCCATAACCCTTTTAGCCAGCTTCCTATTTCTATTAAACCGGGGCCAGTTCAAGGGCCGGGTTTGTCAGGTAGGGTACCGTTTGCGGCCCCTGGGGCAGGACGCATATGGTGGCCTGGGGGCCGTATTCGGCTAGAAGCTGCTCAACCGTTTCTTCAATGCTGCCGTTCAAGACCGGCTCAAGCATGGCCTCGCGGACCTGAGTTTCACTCAAATAGCCGCTCTTTAGAAAGACCCGGGCTTTAAGCTGGATTATCGCCTGGACCTGGGCCTGCCACTGGTCAAACATTTTGAAGTCCGGCGAGTTGATTAACGCCAGCAGTTCCCCCGGGTTACTCCGCAGTTTGAGAATATCTTTGTACGGCCCATGATTTGGGATACCGTCCGAACATTCCGCCGCGCTGATAATGGTGCCGCCCGGCTTAACGACCAGGGCCGCCGCGCTCATTCCCTTGACCGCCTGGTAAAGGTTCTGGTCCAGCGGGTAGCCGCTGTTAGTCGTTATGACGATATCGAATGGCCGCTCCACCGGCTGCATGGCGGTCCGCCGCACGAATTCGCAACCTTCACGGTGGCTGGCGAAAACCTCACCGGCAAATACGGCGGTAATCTCATGGTTCTTGTTAAGCGTAACGTTCAGGCTGAAATCGGAACCCGCCATCGCAGCCGACTCGCGTATTTCGGCATGAATCGGGTTCTGCTCGATGCTGCCCCAGACCGATTGCGGGTCGCCGATCATCCGGGCATTGTGGGCGTGCAATACGGTATCGCCGCCGCTGATGCCGGGAGTTATCATCTTCGGGCCTCCGCTGAACCCGGCAAAGAAGTGCGGCTCGATAAACCCGGTCAGGATCTTGAGGTCGGCCTGCAAATATTCGCGGCATACCCAGACCTCGGCCCCAAAACTGGTCTGTCCCAGGTGCGAGAGAGTTGATTTATCAAAGGCGTTATGATTGATTACCCGGTAGTTGTCACAGACGAAATCGCCCAGCATTTCGCGTAATTCGGCCCCTTCGTTGGGCCGGTGCAGCCCGGTGGCGTTAATCAGCACAATATTCCGGCGCTGCGCCCCGGCGGCTTCCAGTTCCGCCAGCACCACCGGCAGCACCCGCTTATTAGGCATGGGCCGGGTGACGTCACAAAAAACTATAGCAATAGTCTGGTCCGGCCCGGTGACCATTTCGCGCAAAGGCCGGGAGTTAATCGGCTGGCGCATCGCGGCCACCAGGGCCGCCGGTTCGTCCGCTACCCCTTCCACAAAAGCCGGTTCGACTACCTGCAAATTTTCGCCCAGGTCAGGCAGTTCAATCGTGAGGCCGGTCTTGCCATAAGCCAGTTCGATTTGTCTCTTTTTAAGCATTGTCCCTTCCCTTATGTTCTGGCGGAAGGCCCTGTAACGCCTTCCGCCTCAGGTCCTAGATTTCCGCGAGTTCTTCCCAGAGTTCTTCCGGAATAGCGTACTCGGCCAGCGCAATTGTGTCATTGACATACTTGGTCGTGGTTACTCCAACAATAGTGGAAACAACCCGGGGGTCGCGATATGAGAATTGAAGCGCCGCCGCCGCCAGGGGCACGTTAAAGCGCTGGCAGACCGCTTCAATTTTGAAAGCCCGCTCAAGCATTTCCGGTGGGGCGGCATTGTACTTGTAACGCGGGTAGTTAGCCGGGCCTTTTGCTAAAATACCGCTGCCGTAGGGAGCGGCATTGACCGCCGCCACGCCGTGTTGGACGCAAACATCCCAGAACGGGTCGGCCTCGGTATTGAGCAGGGTAAAGCGGTTGTGCGAGATAGCGGCCTCGAAAATGTCCATTTCAACAAAGCGAGTCATCATGTCAATTGGGCCACCGGCAATGCCCAGGTGCGCGATTAAACCTTCTTCTTTGCAGCGGACCAGGGCTTCAACCGCGCCGCCTTTGCCCCTGATTTCGGCTTCATTTCCGTATTCCGGGTCGTGGAGATACAACAGTTGGATTTGTTCCAGGCCAAGCAGTTTCAAACTACGTTCAACGCTCCGCCGCATCTGGTCCCCACTAAAATCGCCGGTATCAGTGTCGCGGTCGGCTTTGGAGGCCAGCACGAAACCTTCCGGTAGGCCGCCCATTTCTTTCAACACCAGGCCAATGCGCCGCTCGCTTTCGCCTTTTCCGTAATCGGCGGCGGTATCCAGGAAGTTAACCTGACTGGCAAAAATAGTCCGGAGCGTAGTCAGGGCCTGGTCTACCTCTACCGAATATTGATAGGTATCCGGCATGTTACCCAACCCGGAAGCTCCGAAGCAGATTGGGGTAACTTCCAGGCCGGTTGTCCCCAGTGTCCGCAAAGCTAACGATCCCTCTTTTTTCATTATAATTTCTCCAATATTTTTCAGCCTTTAATCTTTAAAAGCATGTTCGTTTCATGTTCAAATCACCATTTATTAGGCCAGGGACTTTTTCCGGAAAGGTGTAATACCGCCAGCGTCTTTACTATCGTCTTTATTATATTGTAACCCATTTGGGCCTTTTCTAACCAGCCGCTAACTTTCTGGCTCCTGGCACGGGCACTTGCCTGGTAGGAGTTAACAATGCCGTAATAAAACAGGGCCGCCCGTTGATTACGCGGAGCGCCCGGTTTTTTTATTATTTTTGGTATTCAGGCGAGTTTGTATATTTTCATGGGATAGTAAGACTAAACATTTACATAGTTTTGGGACATTATAGCGGCTTCGGTGCCCAGTTCTTTACCCTGTTCGATTACCACCCGGAAAAAGGCGGTATGGGCGCCCGGCTGAACCATTATGGGCAGGAGAGAATTTACCAGGTTTCCCGCATTGGGGAAATCTTTTATGTAATTGGCCGCAACCTTATTTAATTCGCCCATTTCGTTTACTCGCTCTACTTTACCCAGCAACTGGATGCCTTTTTTAATGGCGTATTTACCGGCCGAGTCATAAATTATCACGCTAACCTGGGGGCAATTTAAAGTTATCTGGCAATGCTGGGTGGCCGTCCTGCTCATAAAATAAAGATTCTTGCCATCCCGGCAGCTATACCAGACCATGCAGCCATAGGGTATATCTGCTTCCGCTACTCCTAAAATCATTGAATGATGGGAATTTATAAAATCTGTTATATAGTTTAGAAAATTTTCACTCACTTTGGACCGCCTTTCATAATTCTTTTTCCCAGAACTTATCAGACCTTATCACTTACCGGGCCGGTTGTTTAGCGACTAACGGCTAATTATTCCGGCTGGGTAATTAGTTTAAATTACCCGAACTGGTTATGGTTATAGATGAATAAGGCGGAAATAAAAAAAGGCCGCTTCCGTGAAGTAGTGGCCTTTCTTGAGGGTTATAACTGGGTATTTGTGGAAACTTAGTCTTTAGCTGTTAGAAAGCAGTCCGACTACCTTTTGCCACCGCCGCGACCTTCAGACCCGGCCGAGCGGCCAAGCTGGACTACCGAAGCGGTCATCTTGCCACTGGCGTCAACTTTGCCTTCGACACTGATGTTAACTCCGGCTTTCACGTCACTGAGGGCGGCAGTAGCCTGCCCGTTCAGGTATTGAGTGCTGGAATTGACTTCAACGGTCCGGCTGGTGCCCCGGTCCTGAATAACGATGGTCGAACCGTTCACGCTGGTAACCTGGCCCTGGTAGCGGGGCAATTGCACCGATACCTGCAAAGCGGTCAGGCTGTTGCCGTCGGTGCTGGCCGTACCAACCGCTTCAATCCGGTCGCCAACCGCAATTCCCGAAAGCTGGATCGCCTGCCCACCGGAGAGGTAAGTCGTGGTGCCGCTGACCGTAATGGTTTTGGTTGTTGTTACCGGAGCGGTGCTGCCTGCGGCAGGTGTCGCCGTGCTGCCGGTAGAAGGAGTGGTCCCGGTATTACCTGGCGCTTTGCCCGGGCCGCGGCCTTCCTGTCCTTTGCCACCCGCCGTGACGGTAATGGTGTTACCGCTGATAGCCGTGACGGTTCCGCCTAAACGGTCGTGCTGGACATTGATTACCTGGGCGCTAAAAGTACCGTCGGTATTTAATTTCCCGGCAACTTCCACACTCACACCGGCCTTCAGGTCAGACAGGTTAGCGGCCTTGCCCAGGTCCTGGACGCTTACCGAACTGCCCAGGCTAACTTTTATGGTCGAATTGTCCCGTTTGGTCAGGGTCATGCTGGTGGCGTCAATGGCGCTGATAGTGCCGCTGGTGCGGTCGAGGACCACTTCGACCTGCGTAATAGAAATCGTGCCGTCCGTGGCGGTGGTAGTGCGGACATTTGCCACATCACCGGCCACTAAATCGGCCAGGGTAATAGTTTTACCGGCTTTAGTGTAGACGGTGGAAGCATTTACGGTTGCCTGGATTACAACTACATCGCCCCGCTTGAGGGTAATGGTGTTGCCGCTAACCGCGCTGATTGTGCCGGATAGGCCGCCGCCACGGGCGCCTTCGGGGCCATCATCACCACCGCGTCCGCCCCGGCCACCAGGGCCGAATGGTTTACCGTTAGTGGTGCCGGTGCCGGTAGAAGGAGTAGCCTGGGTGGTGCTGGTGCCAGTAGAAGGACTGGCTGTCTGGCTGGGCGCCGTAGTTGTAGGAGCCTGGGTAACCGTGGCGGTCTGGGCAAAAGTAGCCGTGGGATGGATAAATAAATTACCACCTCCGAAAGCTACCGCAGCCGCCAGGGCTGCCCCGCTGATAACACCGACAAACTTCTTCTTGCTTGTATTACCGGCTAATTTCGGCTGAAAACCATCGTTGGCTTCAGAGTTTCGCTTGGCATTCATCTTGAACGTTCCTTCCTTAAATAAATTAAAAAGTTTTCCATTGTTCCCGGTCCTGGTCATTTCAAGTTTCCGGAATTGTTACCGCTGGATAAGGTTGCCCGGGTGGCTAAACTTTTATTTCCTGCGGTCCTGGTATCAGGATAAGGCTTCAAGCTGAATCAAAACTGAGAAGAGAGTTAAGTTTTTCTTAGAGGTGGTTTAGTTAAAGTTTGCGCCATCCGGAAGCTTATTGTAAAATCAGTTGAGGCTAGCTAAGGTAAAAGCCCGAGTCAAGGACGACTGGCAGGTTGTTATACCCACTGCAACCCGGCTTACTGATGTGCCAGTCACTCGCAAGGGTAATAAGAATGATCGATGAAAAAGAGGTAAGCACTACTAAAGCAAGCGCCCCGGCCAGGGCTACAAGCCGGGCAAAAATTTACACTATAATTAGCGGGCTGGGCCTGGGTCTGGTGATCCTGGCCGGTCTGGCCTGGCTGGTAACTTTCCCCACCTTACGGCTGCTTCAGGCGACCCTTACCGGCGACCTTTCGCTCTTTCAACCGGGCCGCCCCTTATCTCTACCCGAAACTTTCTTTCGCCAATATCCCCAATTACTCTGGTTTGGTTTTATACTGGGCGCCCTGATATTCTTCGGCTTCCGGCCCGGGTCTTATTCGCCCAGGGAACTTCCGGCCAACCCCGGCCCTTTCAAGCTGGGCGGTAAAACTTTTGACCTTCCCGCCTGGACCGGCCTGGCCTGGCGGTTGACCGGGATTTGTGCCCTGGTACTGGTGCTGGCCCTGGCGGCAGCCTTGCGCATCGACAATGCCCGTTCCATCGGGGCGACTGACCTGGTCCGCACGGATTATGATGAAGGGGTCCATTCCACCGCCGCTCTTTTGATGAGCCAGGGAAAATCTATCTACCAGGACTTCTTTTTGACCCAACCGCCGGTAGGGCCATTTATATGGTCGCTACCCTTACGCCTGAGCGGGACGGAATGGGGCGGACTGCTGGAGTTCCTGCAACTGCGCTTTTTCACATCTATCCTGGCCCTTTTGACCATAACCCTGGTCTACCTGACCGGGCGCCGGTTGGGTGGCCGCTGGGGCGGTCCGCTGGCCGGGTCGGTAGCGGCTTTTACCCTGGCAATTGACGGCAGCGCCGTACGCACCGAGCAACAAATTATGCTCGAACCGCTGGTGAACTTATTTACGGCGGCGGCAATTTTTGCCTTTGTCCACCTGTCCCCCGACCAGACCCAAAAAAGCCGCCGCTGGTACGCCTGGCCGCTACTGGCCGGTCTTTTGGCCGGGGTGGCCCTGTCAATTAAAATTCCGGCCCTGGCTATTGTCCTGGGCCTCGCCTTATCCCTGGTGGCCTGGCGTTACTGGAAAGCCCTGGGGCTCTACCTGGGCGGTGCGGTAGGGGGCTACCTGCTTGCCACGGGCGCTTTTATACTCTCGGCCAGGTCGGAATTAATTAAAGAAGCCTATTTGTACCAGCTCCTGCGGCCTTTTAATAACCTGGCTACTACCGGCGAGTTTCAGTCCGAAACCACCCTGACCGCCTATGATTACCTGGCCCGCACGCCCTATCTGGCTTTTACAATGCTGGCGGCGGCCCTGGGCCTGGTAGCGATTTTACTGCGCTGGCTTACTCGCTCCGGTGGTGAAACCTGGCTGCCTGTCACCCTGGTAGCCGCCCTTACCGCCCTGCTCTACACCGGGAAAGCGGGCTTTTTCCCGCATTATTATGACCACCTGGCCCTGCCCCTGGCCCTGCTGGCCGGTGGAGTGGTCAACTTTAAATTTCCCAAAAGCTGGCGGTTTCAATGGCGGCTGGCCTCCGGGGTTATCGTTGCGGCCGGGCTGGCTTTGTTTTTCTTGCCAGCAGCCCGGTTTGCCCTCTCGGAACCCAGCCTGCCCCAGTGGAGCCAGGAACGGGCCGTGGACAACAACTTTAACAGCCTGGCTTTGAGCGACGACGGCACTTTGCTGACCTGGGATACCCGTTACAGCTTTATAATGGGCCAGCCCCTGGTAACGGATAACCATAACAAGTATGTGGTGGACAGCGCGGCCTATGTTGAATACCTGGCCCTGGACCTTGAGCACCAAGACCTGGCAACGGTCGCAAGGAAGGCGCTGCTGGACAAGAAAAATAATGACCTGCGCCATTTGCGCTATTTGCCCGTTGTCCAGACCGGCCTTTACCAGACAGCCCAGAAATCCGATTTTATCCTTTTGGAAGCCCGGGCCGACTCGCAACTGACCAAAGAAACCATCAGTTCTCTCAAGAGTAACTTTATCAACCGGCTGGATACCGCCGACATAGATATTTATGTAAACCAACAGGATATAGGTTACCGCTCGGGGGCGGTATTTGGTGGTAAAATTCAACTTGTCGGTTTTGATACAACCAAACAGATTAAAATAAGTCCGCAGGAACATAAAGTTCCGCTGACTATCTACTGGCGAGGCACGGCCAGAATTGAGGAGGATTACGTTATTTTCTTTCACTTACTCAACGAAAAAGACGAAGTAGTCGCCCAGCGGGATACCGCGCCGCGCTATGGCAATTTTAACACCAGTAAATGGGTCCCCAACGAACTTTTTGACGACGATCAATCGTTGGAAGTACCTGCTACTTTACCGCAAGGCCGTTATAGAATAGAATTAGGTATCTACCGGCCGAGCGATGGTACACGACTTAAGGTAACGCAACCGGCCCCAGGACAAAGAGTAACCCCAGGAGGAGACAGTCTTATTTTATTCGAGGTAAATATCGTTGGGCTATAAAATACAGATGATTGCGCCAACTTCTTTTTTCGCCGATACCGGTTGTCATGTTCGTATTCTCGAAGAAATCTGGAGTTTGCAAGAAGCGGGTCACGAGGTAGTAGTTTGTACTTATCATACCGGAGATGAAGTAGACGGGGTGGAGATTAAGCGCAGCCTGGACGTTCCCTGGTTAAAGCGGGTCCAGGTAGGCAGCAGCCGCCACAAATTGTACTTTGACGCGATGCTTACCCTGAAAGCGGCCTGGGTAGCCTTGCGGTTCAAACCGGATATCATTCACGCCCACCTGCACGAAGGAGCCTTGATTGGCTTTCCTATCAAGTGGGTGCTGCGCCGGGGCAAAGCGCCCCTGATTTTTGATTTCCAGGGTTCCCTGACCAGCGAAATGCAGGACCATCACTTCCTCCGGAAAGACGGCCCTTTTTACAAGCCGACCCTTTTCCTGGAAAGGATCATCAACCATATGGCCGACCGCATTATTACCAGTTCGCATAACGCCACCAGGGTCCTCAAAGACAAGTTTAAAATCTCCCCGGCCAGAGTCACTACTCTGTCCGACCGGGTAAATTTAGAGCGGTTCCACCCGGTCCGGACCCCGGAGGACCGTGAAGAAGCCGACAGGCTTAAAGAAACCCTGGGAATTCCGGCCGACCGCAAGGTTGTGGTGTACCTGGGTTTGCTGGCTCCTTACCAGGGGACCGACCTGATCCTGGAAGCTGCCGAAATGCTCAAGACCGAAATGCCCGAAGCTTTCTTTGTAATAATGGGATATCCCGGCGTGGATAGTTATGCCGAGGACGCCCGGCGGCGCGGTTTGGAAGACCGGGTGATCTTCCCCGGGCGCATTCCTTTCAGGGAAGCCCCCCGTTACTTGCGCATAGGTGATGTGGCTATCACGCCCAAGATGAGCGCGACCGAAGGGGCCGGGAAAATTCCGATTTATATGGCAACCGGGCTGCCGGTAGTTACCTTTGCGACGCCGGTCAGCCAGGAATTTTTGGGCGACCTGGGAGTTTATGCCGATTACGGCAGCGCCCGCTCCCTGGCCGATAAATTAAAGGAAATGTTTTCAGATGAGGACCGGCGGCTCAAATTGGGCCAGGCAGTCCGGGCTAAAGCGGAAGCTGACCTGGGCCGCGATGGTACCCGCCGCCAGTTAGAAGCAATCTATGCCGAAGCGCTTCACCGGGGCCCGGTTATAGAAAAAGACCTGGGTGTTGCCGCCGATAGCGGTCACGATAGCGATAACGATGAGAACGAAGCCACTTCCGAAACGCTGCTCAGCATGCCGGAAATAGCTAACGGGCAGTCCAGGAAATTGCCCGAACAATTTTAGAGAAAAGTAAAAGTCCTAGGAGGAAAAACTTAATTTTGGAAACCATAGCTCTTACCCGAGGCGTCCCAGCTGATGAAGCCCTGCCTTATGCCCGGATCAGTGAATCTCTGGCAGGCGCCCTGCAAAAGAATTACACTGTAATTTTACAGTATGGAAATATTGGCGGGTACCCACTCCTCCGCCAGTTTGTCGCCGAACAGTACAAGGTTAGCCCGCAAGAAATCCTGATCGGAAACGGTTCGCTGCATTTGCAGGACCTCTTCTCGGCTACCGTAATCAAACCCGGCGACACGGTGCTGGTCGAACAGCCCAGCTACGACCGGGCCATCAAGACCTTCCGGCGGCGCGGTGCCAAAGTATACGGCATCCCCCTGCAAGGCGACGGTATTGACCTGGATTTACTTGAAACCGAATTAAAACGCCAGGTCCCGGCTTTCCTCTACCTCGTGCCGGACTTCCAGAACCCGACCGGAATCAGCACCTCGTTTGAGAAACGCCAGGCGCTGGTAGCCCTGGCCGAAAAATATAACTTCTGGATTATCGAAGATGTGCCGTACCGGACCCTGCGCTACCGGGGCGAAGCTATCCCGCTCTTGCGCGATATAGACCCCAAACACATTGTCACAATGAGTTCCTATAGCAAGTTAATCAGCCCGGCCTTGCGCGTAGGTTATATGGTCGCCCCGGCCGAATTAATTGCTAAAGTTACGCGGCTGGCCGAGGAAACCATCCTGTCGCCGGTGCTGCCGACCCAGGCTGTCGTAGCCGAGTTCATTCAAAGAGGCTGGCTGGACGAGAATGTAGCCAGTCTGAAGAAACTTTATGAACCGCGCATGGACGCGATGGTAAACTCAATCCGAAAATTTCTGCCCGGCGTAGAGTTTACGGCCCCGGAAGGCGGCTTCTTCGTCAGCATAACCCTGCCTGAGTCAGCCAACTATGCCAATTTGCTGGAACGCGCCCAGGCTGCCAAGCTTGGCCTGACCGACGGTAAAACATTCTTTGCCGACAACCTGGGCGATGCCCCGGTGGACAGCAGCCGCGACCGGTTCATCCGCCTGCCGTTCTGCGCCATCACCCCGGCCCAGATAGAAGAAGGCGTCAGCCGGTTAGCCAGCCTGGTCAAGTAGTCAGCCAACCCGGCTACCGTTCCCCGGCAAGTTATAACCTCTTTCAGGGAATAGCTTGCCGGGGTTTTTATTTTATAAACCCCTGTTTTTACTTGAATCGTTTCCCCGTGAGAGTACTTTACCCAACGGCCTTATGTACCGAATCAGGCGCAAAACGGCAGGATTGAGTAGTTATATTCTAGTTAAGCCGTGAAAATTCAGGTCAGGTAAGCTCTTAAAATTCCAAAAGTACAAAAGATTAAAAGGAATCAAAAAACCCGGCGTACAGTCCGGATTTACAATTTGTAACTTATTTAAGTTATAGATGGGGAAAGGTTTTTGGAAAATGGAGCGGGAGACGAGACTCGAACTCGCGACAACCTGCTTGGAAGGCAGGCACTCTACCAACTGAGTTACTCCCGCATTGTACGAACGGTATTTTATCACGAGAAACCGCAAAGGTCAATCAGACTTATTAAATTGGACAAAACACGCCTGACTATATAAAATACCACTGGGTTAATAAATTAAAACCACAAACACGACCCTTTTATGCTCAAATGAGGCCAAACCAGGCTAAAATTTGAACGATAGGTCAAAATTGAAATGAAAGCCTGACAAAGGAGTCTTCGCAATGGATTTTAGATTAAGCCCGGAACACCAGCTTTTCCGGGATACTGTCCACGAGTTTGCCGACAAAGAAATCGCTCCCAAAGCCGTTGAAATAGACCAGACCCACGAATTCCCCTGGGATAGCCTCAAGAAAATGGCCGACCTGGGCCTGTTGGGCATACCCTTTCCGGAAGAATATGGCGGGGCGGGCGGCGACACCCTCATGTACGCCATTGCGGTCGAAGAAATTAGCCGGGTGGACGGTTCGACCGGCATCACGCTGGCGGCGCACACTTCTTTAGGGGCCTCGCCTTTTTACCTGTTCGGCACCCCGGAACAAAAAGAACGCTTTTTAAAACCCCTGGCAAGTGGTGAAAAACTGGGCGCTTTCGGCCTCTCCGAAGCCACCGCCGGGAGTGACGCCGGTGGCACCAGGACCACGGCCGTCCTGGAAGGTGACGAATGGGTTATTAACGGCTCCAAGAACTGGATTACCAGCGGTTCTATCGCCGATACCCTGGTCTTTACAGCCGTAACCGACAAGAGTAAAGGGGCTCACGGCATCAGCAGCTTTATTGTGGAAAAAGGCGCACCCGGCTTTGAATACGGCAAGAGCGAAAAAAAGATGGGTTTAAGGGCTTCCGTAACCAGCCAACTCTTTTTTGATAACCTGCGCCTGCCTAAAGAGAATATCCTGGGCCAGCCCAACGATGGGTTCAAACAATTTATGCAAATCCTGGATGGTGGCCGGATTTCGATTGGCGCGATGGCGCTGGGCCTGGCCCAGGGCGCTTACGATATTGCCCTGAGCTACAGCAAGGAACGCCACCAGTTCGGCAAGCCGCTGTCCGACTTCCAGGCCATTCAGTTCAAGTTGGCCGATATGGCGACCCAGATTGAAGCGGCCCGCCTGCTGGTTTACCGCTCGGCCTGGCTCAAGGACCATAAACTGCCTTTCGCCAAAGAAGCCGCCATGGCAAAACTTTTCGCCAGTGAGATTGGCGAGTTCGTCTGCCGGGAAGCCATTCAAATCCTGGGCGGCTACGGCTATGTCGAAGAATACCAGGTGGAGCGCATGTACCGGGATGTCCGCCTGACCACAATCGGTGAAGGCACTTCGGAAATTCAGCGCATCGTAATCGCCCGGCACCTGCTGCGCGAGGCCAAGTAACTTTTTGGAAAGAAGAAGATGGATTTAACATTTACTGCCGAACAGCAGATGATTCGCGAGATGGCCCACGATTTCGCCGATAAAGAGTTGCTGCCGACAGCGGCCCACTACGATGAAGCCCAGGAATTCCCGGTAGAGCTATGGAAGAAAATGGGCCAGCTTGGCCTGATGGGCCTGGTTATTCCCGAAGAATGGGGCGGAGCGGGCGTGGATACCCTCAGTTATGTGCTGGCCCTGGAAGAAATCGCCAGGGGCAACCCGGCCCTCAGCACCGCCATGTCCGTCAACAACTCGTTGGCCTGTTACGGCATCTGGAAGTTTGGGACCGCTGAACAGAAAAGCCGCTACCTGGTGCCGCTGGCCTCCGGTGAGAAACTGGGCGGGTACGCCCTGAGCGAACCCGGCAGCGGCAGCGATGCGGTCAATATGAAGACCACCGCCCGGCGGGAGGGCGATAAATATATTTTGAACGGCTCCAAGATGTTCATAACCAGCGGCCAGTCCGGCCATTATTTCCTGGTGTTCGCCGTTACACACAAAGAAGCGCCTAAACCGGCCGATAGAATTACCTGCTTTATCCTGGAGAAAAGCTTTCCGGGCTTCAAGGTCGGTAAAAAGCTGGATAAATTGGGCATGCGGGCCAGCGATACCACCGAATTGATCTTTGAAGACTGCGAAGTACCGGCTGAAAATGTCCTGGGGAAAGAAGGGGCCGGGTTCCGGGTCGCCTTACAACTGCTGGACGGCGGGCGGATTGGGATTGCCACCCAGGCGGTCGGCATCGCGCAGGCGGCTTACGAGTTTGCCTTCAAGTATGCCAACGAGCGGCAGCAATTCGGCCAGAAAATCTATGATTTCCAGGCCATTCAGTTCATGGTGGCCGACATGGCAACCCGCCTGGAAGCCTCGCGCTTGCTGGTACACCGGGCGGCCAGCCTGCGCGACGCCGGGCAACCTTGCGGGCGCGAAGCCAGTATGGCAAAGCTTTTCGCCAGCGAAACCGCCATGTGGGTCACCACCAAGGCGGTCCAGATATTCGGCGGCTACGGCTACATCAAGGAATACCCGGTGGAGCGCTACTTCCGCGATGCAAAAGTTACCGAAATCTACGAAGGAACCAGCGAAATCCAGCGCATGGTTATCGCCAAGAGCCTCTTAAAGTAGGTTTTAGAAAAGGTGAATAAATAGCCGCAACCAAAAAGGCCCCCGAAATTCGGGGGCCTTTTTTAGTTAATAGCGGTTTATTTGGCTAGCCAGAGGTCATGGCGGATTTGCTCAAGATAGGTCTGGGTGTAGGTATGCAGCGATTCGGCCAGTTCCCGGATAGTCACGTGGCCGCGCTCCTGGTGGATAGCCCCTTTCAACCACTGGATAGGCTCCAGGCTTGCCAGTAAATTTAAATTGACCTGGCGAGCATCTAAAAACTGCTGGCGAGCCTCCTGCCAGGTCGTCCCTTTATAGTCGTGTTCGATAGCCAGTTCCTGGGGGTTAAAAGCCTGGAGAAATGGCTCATCGTCTTCCAGGATAATCTTAATGCGCTTGGTCGTTATCTGGTCGGCATCTTTCAGGTAGCATAAGATTTCTTTTACGGACCACTCCGTTTCGGAAGGATTAAAGTTAGCATCTTCTTCGAAGACCTCGACAATCTCCTGACTCAACTCATTGGTAATTTCTTGTAAGCTGGTTAACAGTTCTTTACTATTTTCGGGGACCAATTTATCCATTTGCCTGCTCCTGCGTTTTCTTTATAAAGCCCTTATCCATCATTATACAATATAGCTATATCTTCGGGCCGGTTTAAGTTTCGAAATGACCGGAAATCCGGGTCGTATTCGGCGATTTGCCCGGCTGGGACAAACATAGTATTTATTTCATTCAACCATCCGGTCATTTTGAAGGAGCCACTAGCCAGGTGACGCCTGATAACCGGGAGACATTTTTTTGAATAGACCGCGCAGAGTGGTTCCGCCCGGCCCATCTGATTTAAGGGCACAACTGCCTCGTAAGGTGGAGCCAGTTGCAACAGGTAAGCCAGTAATGGCGCCGCCAGCCAGGGCATATCACAAGCGACTAAAAAATTAAACTCGGCCGGGGAAGCGCTTAAGCCTGCTTCCAACCCGGCCAGCGGGCCAGAACCCGGGTAAGTATCCCCCACCAGGGGCAAACCGGCCCAGCTATACTCAGCCGGACGGTTTGTGCTGATAAATACAGGGCTTGCCAGAGGCTGTACAACGGTCAGGACCATTTCCAGCAGACGTGGCCCCTCCGGGGCTAACCGCAAAAGGGCTTTATCCGTCCCCATCCGGCGGCTCTGGCCGCCCGCCAGGACAATTGCGCCTGGCTTTAATTCCTCAGTCAAAGTTCTACTTTATTAATTAGATTACAATTTCCAGACCAGGAAAATCCAGGCCATTTTATGCTAACATAGTGCCACTTCTTTAGCAATAATCAGGAGTTGCGCGGGGATTAGGACCGCGCACGATAAAAATTTACCAAAACCAGAAGGAGTCCGAAAATGCCGCATATTCACCCGGTAAAAGTTGAGGATGCCAGCGGGGAAGTTAAAGATTTATACGAAGCTATGCAGGCGGTCCGGGGAACCGTTCCCAACCTTTTCCAACTGCTTGGTTATTCCCCCCGGATGCTGGGACCGGCCATAGCCCTGGCAGCCTTTGCCGGTTCGTCCGACAGCCGGGTGCCTGCCCGGCTAAAACAACTGGCTTACCTGGCAGCCAGCCGGGTTAACGGCTGTCATTACTGCCTGGAACGTCATGCGGCAGCCGGGGCAAAGGCCGGGTTAACTCCACAGCAGGTCGAAAGCATCCTGGCCGAAACCGGCGAACTGGCCGCTAGCCCGGCTTTTAACTCCAATGAAAGATTAATTATTCTATATAGCGAGGAATTGACCAGGGGTATAAGCGCCTCAGCCCAAACCATCACCGGTTTAAAGGCATTTATGGACGAGGAAGAATTCCTGGAAATTACTTTCGTGATTGCAACAGCCAATATGTTTAACCGGCTGGCGGACGGGCTGGCGGTAGAACTTGAGCCCGAGTTCCAGCGGCCTGCCGCGCACTGAGTTAACCTTTTTGCGCGATTCGCCATTCCGGTGAAATTGCCTTAAAATAAGGCTGAGTTTGTGATAAATGTTCTTTATAAAGGTAGACTTTGATCTCACCGGGCAGCAAGGAAAGGTTAGTAGACTATGCTCTATTGCGTAGAGCTTTTACCGCAAGAAACTTTAACTACCGCCAATCGTTTAGCGGCCGAAGCCGCAGGCTACTTTGGCGAAAGCTTTACCAGTCTAAAGCATCACGCGTTTTACCTGCTTCAGTTTGACCCGGCTACCTCGCCGGAAGCAGCCGAAAAAGCCGCGGCCCAGGCTGCCCAGTATTTACTGGCTGACCCGGTAGCCCAGACCTACCGGAGCGGCCCGGTGGGTAGTTTTTTCAAAACCCTCGCTTCTGAAACCACGACAGCCCTGGTTCTGGCCGCCAACCGGCCCGGTGTGACCGACGCCGAAGGCGAAAGCGCCCTGCAAGGTTACCGGGTAATGGCCGCTTCCGGCAAATTTGAACTTCCGAACCTGCTGCTGGTCCGGGCCGCTTCGCTCTATTATCTCGACCTTGCCCCCGGTACTACGCCGGAAAAATTGGGCAGGTTTTCCCGGCTTTACCTGATAAACGACCTGGTCCAGGACTGCCTGGTATTCGGCCCCGGCCAGATAGAAGCCTCCGGCCTGATAAACTTTACCGAGAGCCAGTTTAACTTCAGCCAGAGCAAAAGCCCTACTGTTAAGACTGTCGCTGTAAGGGAAACCTCAGATGCCGACCTGGAAAAAATCTCACGGGAAGGGCTTCTGGCCCTAAACCTGGCCGAAATGCAGGCTATCCAGTCTTACTACCGCTCCGAGGACCGCGACCCGACCGATGTGGAACTGGAAACGCTGGCCCAGACCTGGAGCGAGCACTGCGTCCACAAGACTTTCAAAGCCAAAATCGCCTATACCGAGTACGACCGGGACGGCCAGCTGGTAAAAGAAAGCCAGATTGACGGCCTTTTTAAATCCCTGATTGCCGCGCCGACCTACGAGCTTAAAAAGGATTGGATTGTTTCGGCCTTCGTGGACAACGCCGGTATTATCAGTTTTGACGACGATTACGAAGTCTCCTTTAAGGTTGAAACTCACAACCACCCCAGCGCCCTGGAACCGTTCGGCGGGGCCAATACCGGCCTGGGCGGAGTTATCCGGGACGTAATGGCGGTTTCCGCCAAACCGATTGCCTCGACCGATGTTTTTTGCTTCGGCGAAATGAAAACCCCGGCGGACAAAATACCGGCCGATGTGCTGCCGCCGACCCGCATCTTCCAGGGAGTGGTTGATGGCGTGCGCGACTACGGCAACAAAATGGGTATCCCCACCGTAAACGGGGCGATACTGTTCGACCAGGGTTACCTGGCTAACCCGCTGGTCTTTTGCGGAACGGTCGGCCTGGCTCCCAAAGGCAAACACCCACGCAATCAGCAGCCTGGTGACCGGGTAATTGTGATCGGCGGGCGCACCGGCCGGGATGGCATTCACGGCGCGACATTTAGCTCGATTGAACTGGGTGGCGATTCGCAGGCCGCCGGAAGCACTACCGGTCAGGCCGCCAGCGTGGTTCAGATCGGCAACCCGATTGAAGAAAAGAAAACCCTTGACCTGTTGCTGAAAGCCCGCGACCGGGGCCTCTACACCGCCCTGACTGACTGCGGCGCCGGTGGCCTTTCTTCCGCTGTAGGCGAGATGGGCGCTGAGCTGGGCGTGCGGGTCGAGTTAGCCCGCGTCCCGCTTAAATACGCCGGTCTGGAACCCTGGGAAATCTGGGTCAGTGAGGCCCAGGAACGCATGGTCCTGGCCGTATCCCCGGATAAACTGGCCGAATTTCAAGAACTCTGCCAGCTTGAAGACGTAGAAGCAACCGACCTGGGCGAATTTACCGGCGATGGCTGGCTGACCCTGCTTTACAATGAGGAGACTGTCGGCCGCCTGAGAATGGAATTCCTGCATCACGGCCTGCCGCGCCGCCACATGGAAGCCCGCTGGCAGCCGCCCGCGCTGCGCACCGCCCCGCGCCAGCTTTCCCAGGAACCCGCCCGCCTGCCCCAGGACTATGTTAACGACCTGAAGAATATCCTGGCCGACCCGAATGTCGCTTCCAAAGAAGCCGTAATCCGGGTGTACGACCACGAGGTCCAGGGCGGAACAATTATGAAGCCGCTGGTCGGCATCATGAATGACGGGCCGGGTGACGCCGCGATTATCAAGCCGCTGACCAACTCCAACCGGGGATTGGTTATTTCTAACGGGATTAACCCCCGTTACGGCCTGCTGGATCCGTATCACATGGCCGCCAACGCCATTGACGAAGCAATCCGCAACGCCGTGGCGGTCGGGGCCAACCTGGACCGGATGGCCCTGCTGGATAACTTCTGCTGGGGCAACCCGGCGGTCCCCGAAAGACTGGGCGAATTAACCCGGGCCGTCCTGGCCTGCCGGGATTATGCCCTGGCCTTCAGCCTGCCCTATATCTCCGGCAAAGACTCTTTGAATAACGAATTTAAAGATATGGCAACCGGCAACCGGGTAGCCATCCCCGGCACCCTGCTGATTTCGGCCTTCGCGGTTATGGACGATGTTACAAAGGCCGTTTCGATGGACCTGAAAGAAGCGGGCAACCTGGTTTACCTGGTCGGCAAGACCAAACCGGAACTGGGCGGCAGCTATTACGCCAAGTACCACGGGCAATTCGAAAGCGAAGTGCCTCAGGTGGACGCAGCGGCAGCCTTAAAGACCTTCCGGGGAGTCCATCGGGCCATACAGTCCGGCCTGGTACGCAGTTGCCACGACCTGTCGGAAGGCGGCCTGGCCGTAGCGGCGGCTGAGATGGCCTTCTCAGGCGGCCTGGGCGTGCGCTTTGACCTGACCCATGTCCCTTACAGTGGCCCCAGGAATGACCGGACCAACACTTCGCTGCTGTTCAGTGAAACACCGTCCCGTTTCCTGGTAGAAGTGGAACCGGAGAACAAGGCCGCATTTGAAAAAGCCGTGCAGGGCGGCACCTTTGCCCAGATCGGCCAGGTCATACCAGAGGACGAATTCACGGTAACCGGCCTGACCACGGCCACCGTCATGCGAGTGCGGGTTTCCGACCTGAAAAAAGCCTGGCAAACGCCGCTGGTAGAACTGTAATTACGGAAAGAGAAAATGCAACAGAAAAAAGTTCGCGTACTGGTATTACGGGCGGCGGGCATTAACTGCGACGCTGAAATGGTGACGGCCTGGGAAAAGGCCGGGGCCGAAGTAGATTTAAAACATATCAATGAAATTGCCGGTCCTCAAGCTAACACTAACCTGGATGACTATTCAATCCTGGGCATACCGGGCGGTTTCTCTTATGGAGATAACCTGGGTGCGGGCAAGTTGCTGGCTAACGAATTGATCTTCCGCCTCAAAGAGCCGTTTAGCCGCTTTGTGGAGTCCGGGCGGCCGGTGCTGGGCGTTTGCAACGGTTTCCAGATCCTGGCTAAAACCGGGGTCTTTGGCGACATGACCCTGTTACCAAACGAGTCCGGCAAGTTCGAATGCCGCTGGACCAGTCTGCAAAATACCGGCTCAAATTCGATCTTCCTGCGCGGCATTGACCAGATTTACCTGCCGGTGGCGCACGGTGAAGGCCGGGTGGCCTTTGGCGATGGCGCAAAAGCCGAGGTGTCCCTGAAATATTGCGACCCGGATGGCAACACCCAGGCCGCCTATCCCTGGAACCCTAACGGGTCGGTCAGTAACGCCGGTGGTGTCAGCAACGCGTCCGGTACGGTCATCGGTATGATGCCGCACCCCGAGCGCTTTGTTTCGGCCTGGCAGCATCCCAACTGGACCCGCCAGAAGACCAAAGAGGTCGAAGGCGCCGGGTTAAAGTTCTTCAAGAACGCGGTTGACTACGCGGGCCGGGAACTCTAAGCGCCCTTAAACCACTTAAGCTGGCCCCAGACTTTCCCGGCCACTGGAGCGGAGAGGACAGCAAAGCCAACTTCCAAACTATGAGCCAGCCTCAACTGGCTCATTGCCATTTTAAAGCGCCGGTGTTGTAAATTTCCCCATAAAAAAAACCTCCCGGCTGGCGGGCATAATTACCCGGTTTAGCGCAGGAGGCCTTTATTCTACTATTTATAGCCTTGTTGCAGGCTGGCGGGGGTTTTAGCGCTTGCCCAGCAGGCGATAACGATTTAGCTTGAACTGGAAGTAAAGAAAACAGCCAAAGCAGAAACCGGCCAGCGCCACGGCAGCCGCTACGGCCACCATAAGAGAGAAAGCCCAACCCAGCCAGGTTACTTTGAATAAAAAGGCAATTTGAGCCAGACCAAACAGGGTAGCCGCAATCGAATTGTTGAACCGCATCAAACGGCGGTCTTCGGTTTCCGCCCCGACGATCTGGCGGGCCAGCAGGCGTTTACCGGCCTGAAAGATTAAGCTGTACCGCTGCCCGCCCACTAACCCCAGGAGCAACATTACAAAAAGGAAAGTTGTTATTAGAGGCTGCTGTAGCACGAAACCCAGCAAAACCCCGCTCAAAAGGGTCCAGCGGTTTAGCTTCACAACCGGCATCGGAATGTCCAGGCAACTGTTATTAGTAATATCTTTTTCAATAGCGCTCATTGTATACTTTCTATATGATGATAAAGTCAATCGACATTATCATATTTTATTAGGAATCCCCAAAAATGTCAACAACAAAAACCCGGCTTTTCCTTAATTACTACTTAGAAAACCGGGTTTTTGAAACTTCGGCTATTTAATTTTTGTTTGAATTAGGTCTAGAACAGTACTAAGCAGGCTTCCGGGGTTGGAATGTTATGCTACTGTTCTTATGCTGGACGGATAGCCGCCTGGGGAAAGACAGCCGGGAACTTCTATCAGGCTGTCTGAGGCCGGCGGGACATTCCCTGGCCCATTCCAACGTTATTCTTCTTGCGGCTGTACATCGCGACGCAGGCGGTCTGCCCACAGGTCTGGGAAAGCTTTCCGTTCTGCATCTGGCGAGGTTCAAACGGGCGTCCGCAACTGGCACAACGTGGGCCCGAAAATCTCTGCTGCTTGGTCATTTTTCGATACTCCTTGTCTGATTATTTTGTTTGTTTATAGAATAATTACTATGTTGACTTTCGCTTTTTATAATTTATGGCGAAAATCCCGGACTACAAGCCTTTGTTGCAAATTAAAGCTAGACCAACCATCTTAATGGCTGATTTCCAGTGGACAATCTTCTAGATTTAGTAGTCTAGGTTGGTAAAAAGGCGGTAGCGTTGAGAGATTTGCATAACCCGCATTTTTTAATGCAAAAAGTAAAGTAGCTGGGACTACATTGTACCGACCGGTTGCGTATATCTGTGTCGTGCTGGCTTGATTGGCTTCCGGAATACTAATATATCATTTTGCGTGCCACTGAATAATTTTGTAGTAGAACTTGTTTTCAAATTCTCTATTATAATTACGAACCAAACTACACAAAAGTTGCACCGATTAATAAGTTTCTAATATAGCTGCGGTGTGTTTTTAGTGGAACCCGTTTGACTAGACCCTATGTATTTATTCAGGTAGAATAGGAACCATAGAAGCACCCTTTTTATTGATACATTTTGAATTATGGGTTGATAATAATCACCCTAGGTAAAAAGAACAAAAACCTAAATTATAAGAAGATACAGGAGACCACTTCCTAAATGTTGAAACTTTACAACACTTTATCACAACAAAAAGAGGAATTTAAATCAGTTGACCCGGGCGGCAAACTCGCCCGAATTTATGTCTGTGGCGTTACTCCTTACGATACCAGCCATATGGGCCACGCCCTGGTGGCGGCGGTCTTTGATGTGTTACACCGCTACCTTGAACACAAAGACTTTGCGGTAACCCACATTCAAAACCTGACCGATATTGACGACGATATTATCAAACGGGCCAGGCGCGATAACCAGCCCTACGACGAACTCGGCCGCCGCTGGGACGCGCTCTACCGCGATGGTCTGCGGGCCATCAACTGCCTGCCTTTTGATAATTATGTCCCGGCCAGCACCGTAATTGAGCCTATTATCCAGATGGTCAAGAAACTGGTTGAACGCAATTCCGCTTACCTGGCTTCGGACGGTAACGTTTACTTCCGGGCCAGTAGTTTCCCCGAATACGGCAAGTTAGCTCACCTGGGCATGGCCGAGATGCTGGAAAAAGCCAAAGCCGGGGCCGAAGACAGCCTGGTGGACCGTCCCGGCAACCCGGCCAAAGAAAGCGACCTGGACTTTATTGTCTGGCAGGCCGCCCAACCGGGCGAACCTTCCTGGGACAGTCCCTGGGGCCAGGGACGGCCCGGCTGGCACATCGAGTGCAGTGCCATCAGCACCCAGAACCTGGGGCAGCAGTTCGAAATTCACGGCGGCGGCGCGGACCTGATTTTCCCCCACCACAGCAGCGAAATTGCCCAGAGCGAAACTTACAGCGGCAAGTCGCCGGTAGTAAAATACTGGATGCACGTGGCGATGCTGTACCTGGGCGGCGAGAAAATGAGCAAATCGCTGGGCAACCTGATTTTAATCAATGACGCACTCAAGAAAAACTCGGCGGACGCCCTGCGCCTGTACTTGCTGGGCCAGGAACACTACCGCACGCCCCTGCACTTTACCCAGGAAGGACTGGACCGGGCCGAACAGCAAGCCGACCTGTTCCGCAAGGCCCTTGCTGCCGAAGCGAAGGGCCAGGGCGACATCCAACTCTGGACCGACCAGTTCTACGCCGCTATGGACGACGACCTGGACATGCCCAGGGCCATTCGGGTCATGATAGACCTGTCTAAAGCCATCCTGGAAAACCAGGTCGGCACCCGAGGCCAGGAACAACTGCGCTATTTGTCCGGCCTGCTCGGACTGCCCTTAGCCCAGGACTAGACCTTTGAAATAATAAAAACAGCTACAGTTAAGCTTTGTGCTTATCCCTGTAGCTGTTTTTTATTTTATAATTTATTGACAGACACCAGGCATTCTAAAGCGCCAGGGTTTGACGGTAGTGCCTGATGCGGTAGACAGCAGGCAAAAGCTGGTCAGCCGGTCTGATA
>JAQBPB010000058.1 GCA_028287745.1 Chloroflexota bacterium | reverse complement strand
CAGTCCAGGTAAGTATGAATGTGCGCTTTGGGGTTTGCCCGACTGAATAATAAATGTGCCAGCCGGACTAAGTTCAGCTGGCACATTTTTGTAACCCGCCCTAAGCGCTCTATTTTTAAATTCGGGGCGCGGTCAACTTCTAATGAACGAATATGATTAAGTTACCCTGAAAACTCTTGACAAAACTAATAAAGATAGTTAACATTACTTAACCAGTTTTAGATTGCTTCTGGTCTAGTTATAACAATACCGTACCACAATTTTAACCTTTTCATTAAGACTGCCCGGCCCACCGGGAGGCCTACTCCAGGGTAACCTTATTTGTCCCGAAGAGTAAGCTTTTTATTTTTATAAGGAGAATGGAAGATGAGCCAGATACGCGACGAGGTTTTAGCAGCTAACGCTGAGTATGCCAGTAACTTTGGCGAAAAAGGGAACCTCCCTTTACCGCCAGGGCGTAAATTCGCGGTCCTGACCTGCATGGATGCCCGGATTGACCCGGCGAAACTGGCCGGACTGAGCGAAGGTGACGCCCACGTTATCCGGAATGCCGGGGGCCGGGCCAGTGACGATGCCCTGCGTTCGTTGATTATTTCCTATAAGCTCCTGGGCACCCAGGAATGGTTTGTAATTCATCATTCCGACTGTGGTATGGAATATTTTACCGATGAAGTTATTCGGGGCTTGCTGTCGAGCAGCCTGAAGACCGCTTCAGTGGATGCCAGCGGCTGGCACGATAGCGGGGAAGGCCCCGGCTCCAGTCAGGGCGATTACATTGATTGGTTGACCATTAAGGACCAGGCCAGCAGCGTCAAGTCCGATGTAGAGCGCATCCGGCAGCACCCGCTGGTGCCGGGCAATATCCCAGTTTATGGCTACATCTATGATGTTAAGACCGGCCGCCTGATCGAAGTACCGGAAGCCACCGAAGCCGGAAAGGCCGTCTAGGTTTCTCCGGGTTAGGCTGGCAAGAATTCACGGGATTTTTATAACGCCTGTAGCAAGGGTTTCCCGGAAATTGAACCTCAAGATACTTGCCAGCCTATCCTGTTACAATACGCGCTCGTTTTTCACCTGGCCTATAATTTGTACGCACCGCCCAGGCTGCCTCGCCAGCCAAATTAGTCCTGCAATCTCCCGGTTTCGATAATAATTTCTTAGTGCTGCGTTACGCAGGGTTTGCCATTTTATCCGTCTGCCTGGAAAGACAATGTTCAAGCTTGTCATCCTTCCTTCGGCTCAGGCTGACATTGCAGTCCAGCTACCCATTTTAGTAAATCAACAGTGTGCCAAACCTTGCTTTACAGAGTGCTTAAAGTGATATGACTCACTTTTATTTAGACTACTTTTTTATAGGATAGAGTGGTGCAATTAACCGGCTGTCGCTAACCGGGTTTGTGGTGGATGGAATTAAGGGAGTAAAAACTTGAACGAGCAGGTAATAACGAATGCAAGCGAACTTTCGGAAAAGTTGTTCGAACAGGTCCTGAAAGAAAACGGGGCTTTGATAAGCGGGGCGGTTAGGGCCTTCCAGGTAGAACCTCTCAAGAGTGAAAATTCCAATATCTTCAGGGTCCGGTTGGAATATGCCAATGGTTCTACCGGAAGTCTACCGGCCAGCCTGTTTCTCAAAATGTGCGGCGGCGCTAACAGCCATGATTTTGGCTCGTCGGAGGTAGAATATTACAGGCGGGACTATGCCGGACATTCGAATCTGCCGCTGCTTAAATGCTACTCAGCGGTCTATTCGGCTGAAAAAAAGAGTTATCATCTTCTGTTAGAAGACTTAACCGGCACGCACGGCCCAAGCTGGGAAAAGGTTTCCAGCGGAGCGTTTGCTTACCCGGTGGCGGAAGGATTGGGCCGCCTGCATTCTTTCTGGTGGTGCGGTGAAGATACTATCCCGGCCGGTCTGGAGTGGCCGGTTGACCTACAGGTAGCTAGATTCTTTTTACATATGCAGCCAGGTCCGGCCCTTTTGCTGCAAGAAATCAAGGACGACCTGGACGCGGATACGCTGGGGCTGGCAAAAGAGATTACCGGACTTTTACCGGCCAGGTTGCTGGAACGCTCCAAAAATCCCAACGGCTTTACGCTGGTCCACGGCGACCTGAACCCGGGCAATATTCTTTCGCCAGACGGGGCGGCAGCCGGACCGATTTACCTGATAGACCGGCAACCTTTTGAGTGGTCGCTGACTACCTGGCTGGGCGTCAGCGACCTGGCTTATATGCTTGTTTTGTGGTTGGAGCCTGAATTGCGGCGGAAAATTGAAGTTGAAGTTGTAGAAACCTACTATGCCAGCTTGCGGGCGAATGGCGTTACCGGGTATAGCCGGGAACAGCTCTGGCAGGATTACCGGCTGAGTGTCATGCAGTGCCTTTACATCCCGTTTGAGTGGTGCATCCTGGAAGAAGACCGCCGTAAAATGCACTGGTTGTGGTCAATGGAATTCCAGCGGGTGCTAACCGCCACCCGCGACTTGAACTGCCAGGAACTTTTAACCCAACCGCTGGCTTACTGCTGATTGCGGGCTTTTTCAAGCGTAGCTTGTAAATCCTTCGGTAAGGGCGACTCAAACTCGCGGTACTCGCCGGTGGAAGGCAGCTTGAAACCCAGCTTGTAGGCATGCAAGAACTGGCGCTTTAACGGCAGACTGGGCTTGCGGAACCCGTAGACCGGGTCGCCCACGACCGGGTGTTTCATGTAAGCCATATGGACCCGGATTTGATGTGTCCGGCCGGTTTCCAGCCGGGCAATTACATAGGCATGACTGGCTAATTGTTCCGACACCTGGAAGTGGGTGCGGGCCGGTTTGCCGTTACGGGCGACCGCCATCTGCTTGCGTTTGGCCGGGTCGCGACCGATAGGCGCATCCACGATACCCGCCGGGGGTTGGACCGTTCCTTCGACCAGGGTCCGGTATTCCTTGAGGGTTTCCCGGTTTTTCATCTGTTCGATCAGGTTGCCCAGGGCTGCGTCGGTTTTTGCCACTACCAGTAAGCCGCTGGTGTCTTTGTCCAGGCGGTGGACGATACCGGGGCGCTGGTTGCCGTTGATATTCAGGTTCGGAACGTGATACAGCAGGGCGTTGACCAGGGTGCCGTTGGTATGGCCGGGGGCAGGGTGGACCACCAGACCGGCCGGTTTATTGATAACTATTACCGTGTCATCTTCGTAAACGATGTCCAGCGGAATATTCTCGGCTTCCAGGTGCGCTAAAGGCTGGGGTGCCGGGATATAGAGCGTCAGGTGTTCGCCGCCGCGCAATTTCGTGCCGGACTTGGTCGCTTTTCCGTTAATCAGCAGGCGTTTTTCCTCGATTAACCGCTGGATATGGGCCCGCGAGAGGTCCGGCCGCAACCCGGATAAAACCTTATCAACTCTTTCGCCGGTATCGTCGGGTGTAACGTCATAGTCGAACTGTTCGGGTTCGCGTTTAAGCTGCTGGGTTGGGGCCGGTTCGCCGATTTGGAAAAAATCGTCCTCGTCCAGTTCTGCCGGGTCAGCGTCAGGGTTTTCCTCGCCTAGCTCACCCAGCCATAAATCCAAATCGTCGTATTCTTCAGTCAAATTTTTTATCCTTTTGGTTCCTTAATATTTTTTCCGGCGGTCCAGCCCTGTAACAAGATTGTCGCGATAATAATGACCACGCCCACGGTAATACCGCTGTCAGCCACATTAAATACCTTGAAAATACCCACGCTAGGCATGGTAAACATATCGGTCACGCCGCCGCCTCGAAACAGGCGGTCGATCAGGTTGCCGACAATACCACCCAGCACCAGTCCCAGTCCCAGTTGCAGCCAGCGATTGCGGGTGCCGCTCCTGGCATACCAGGCCACCAGGCCGATTGAAACGACCAGGGCCAGCAGGGCAAAGATCCATGCTACGTCGGCATTATTCAGAAAGCCGAACGAAGCGCCTTTGTTAACAATATAGATAAGTCTGAACTGGCCGTCCAGTAGTTCGATAGATTTACCACTACCCAGCGGGCCGAGGGTATCTTCGGTCCACTTTTTGACTAGCTGGTCAATAATGATAACTACCAGGGCTACCGCCAGCGGCCAGTAATAGCCCAGGCGTCGCCTCTCCTGGGCCAGCGGTTGTTTGATTATGAGGGCGGTCACATCGTGCTCGCCGGTTTCCGTTTGCATTTTTACCTGAACTTATTCATCTACCAGCTTGGTAGCCCAGGGCAATACTTCCAGGCGTTCGACTGGAATAGGCTTGCTGGAGATTTCGCTAATGCCGTAAGTGCCCTTTTCCATCCGGTCCAGTGCCCGGTTAACTTCCTTTAAAGTAGCCTGGAAATTTTCCCGGATGGTTGTGGTACGGTCAATGTCTTGCAAGAAGCCGCCATCGTCGGCCATATGGTTGCTGTATGTATTCTCATTGGCCTGGTCGCCGCTCATGTCCACAATCTCCTGGTTCTCACGAGCGATTTGTTTCTCCAACCGGTCTCTTTCTTCCAGCAACCGCTGTTTCAGTTCGTGTTTTTTCTTTTCGCTTAACATATTATAATCCTTATCTGGTTAACCCGCTCATATAATATCGAGCCAGGAGAAGTTATTGACGGGCAGGTCGCAAAGTTCTTACCTCTTTGCCACCGTGCATTGCACTTGGACTGGCAAGAGTTAGGCCAACGAGATTTCCCTATCTTACACTAAAACCGGATACTTTTAAGCTTAAAGTAGAATGAATTTTGCTTTCCGTTCAAAATCCCTTCTGACTAGCAAAGAAACTTCTGACCCTGAATTCCCTATTATACAACAATCGGGAAGCATTTTAAGCTCCTGGCAAAATTGCCCACCCGGAACTTTTAAGGCCGGGTTCCGTATATAAACCAGCTTATGTGATATTACAGGCATACCTGGCGGCTTCTTTTTGCTATAATTGGGTTTCAACATGCTTTTATTTTGTCAGACTGGCGGTTCTACCGGCCAGGCGGTCGTTAGCGGAAGAAAGGTTTAGGCTTGAAAAGAATTGCCTTGCTGGGTTGTACCGGTTCAATCGGGACGCAAACCCTGGATGTGGTAAACCGGCACCCCGAGAAGTTTAAAGTAGTCGGGCTGGCTGCAGGTGGGCGTGGAAGTCTACTCGCTGAACAAATCAAGCAGTTTCGCCCGGCAAAAGTTAGCCTGGCTACGGCCCAGGCCGCCCAGGACCTGGCGGCCCAGGGCGGGTTTGGCTACCAGCCCAGTTTTCTCCAGGGCCCCGAAGGCTTGCTGGAGCTTGCCACCGACCCGGAAGTAGACCTGGTAATTGTCGCGACCAGCGGCCAGCATGGCTTTGCCCCGACCCTGGCGGCCCTCGCGGCCGGTAAAGAAGTAGCCCTGGCTAATAAAGAAGTTTTGATTATGGCCGGTGAAATGGTTACCGAAGCGGCCCGCGCCAGCGGCACCCAGCTTCGACCGATTGATAGCGAGCATAGCGCCATCTGGCAGTGCTTGCGCGGCGAAACTTTCAGCGGCGACCGCCCGGCCATGCCTGACGGCGAAGAAAACTGGTCGGAGTCCAACAGCAAGGTTCACCGCCTGATTTTGACCGCTAGCGGCGGCCCTTTCCGCACTTTTAGCCGGGAACAGATGGCTAACGTAACGGTTGAACAGGCCATGAAGCACCCGAACTGGAACATGGGTCCCAAGATTACGATTGACTCGGCTACTTTGTTTAACAAAGGGTTAGAGGTTATTGAGGCCCACTGGCTTTTTGGGCTTGACTACGATAAAATTGACGTAGTGGTTCACGCCGAAAGTATTGTTCACAGCATGGTTGAGTTTATTGATGGCTCAATCAAAGCCCAGCTTGGCACCCCCGATATGCGCCTGCCTATCCAATATGCGATTGGTTACCCTGAACGCTTAGCAAACGATTACCCCCGGTTGGATTGGACCAAACTTCGCGAACTTCACTTTGAATTGCCCGATACGGACCGCTTCCCGGCTCTCCGGCTGGCTTATGAAGCCGGGATTAAGGGCGCGACCTACCCGACCGTCCTGGCTGCTGCCGATGAGGAAGCCGTGAATTTCTTCCATCAGAGGCGGATTAGCTACCTGGGCATCCCGGAACTGGTCGAGCGCGTACTGACCCGGCACACTCCCATAGCTCACCCAAACCTGGAAGATATTGCAGAGGTGGACCGGTGGGCCAGGGCCGCCGCGGCCGAGGAAGCCGGGCGTTTGGCGCCAGTTTAAATAACTTTGCAGTTGGACGATTTCAAACCCGGCCTGTTATAAATCCGGGGCCGGGTTTGAGCAGTACAAATAGGTAGTAGCATTCTAACCGGAAGGCTACTATCCTTTATAAAAGAAAATAGCAATTATCAGCATCCTTGCCCTTATTTTGTAGTAAAGAGGTAAATTAAAATCATGAATTGGCTCTGGTTTATACCGGTTTTGTTAATAATGGTAGTTGTCCACGAAATGGGCCACTTCCTGACCGCCCGGTTGTTCAAAATGAAAGTCCACGAATTTGGCATCGGGTTCCCGCCTAAAGTCTGGTCCAAAAAGACCAAAGACGGCATGGAGTGGTCCATTAACCTGTTGCCTATCGGCGGGTTTGTCCGTATCGAAGGTGAGAACGGCGATAGCGACGATCCGAACTCTTTCGGCTCGAAACCACCCTGGCAGCGGGCAATCGTGCTGGCAGCCGGTGCGACAATGAATATTCTCCTGGCCCTGGTGCTTTATTTTGCCGTTACTTTCTTTGGCGGCAAGGACGTGGAAAATGGCCGCCCGGCCGTAGTGGACGTTGCGCCTAACTCCCCGGCCGCCGCCGCCGGTATCCGGCCCGGCGACGTTTTCGTTACTATTAATAATAAACCGGTCAAAACCGCCAACGATATCAGTATCGAAACCGCCCTGGATAAAAACAACCCCATTCAACTGGTCCTCGACCGCAATGGCGAACAGGTTAAAGCCAGCGTAATGCCTCGCAAGACCCCGCCGGAAGGCGAAGGCGCGATGGGTGTATCGCTGGGTAACGCGGTCGGCGGAAATGAAATAATGATCGGGGCGGTCAGTTCGCTCAACAAGCAGTTGGGCCTGACCGGCGCGAATGCTTTCCAGGAAAAAGATAAAATTGTCTCGGTTGACGGCAAAACTTTCGCTACCAACCTGGAACTGTTGAATTACCTGCGCACTACCGACCGGAACAATGTCAGTGTGACCGTTCAGCGTAACGGGCAGACCATTACACACGACATTCCGCTACAGGCCCGCGTTGAGCTGGTTTACAAGAACAGCAGCGCCGCCAGCCAGAACCTGCCGGTAGGCGCGATTATCACCCGGGTCAACGATACGCCGGTCCACAACAGCGCCCAGTACACCCAGGCGATTACGGCTAACCAGGGTAAAGAGATTACTCTTTACTATAAAAAGACGGCCGACGCGGCGGAAACTCCGCTAATCTTGCTGTCCGATACCAGCCTGAGCCCGACCGCGGCCAACCGCGCCCCGAAGGTTGGTAACGCCAGCTTCGCGATTGTCCGCCCGTTCACCCACGTCAGCTACAGCCCGGTGGAAGCGGCCGGAGAAGCCTGGGACCAGACCATTTTCGCGATTACCCTGATACCCAGGACTTTCAAGGGCCTGTTTGATGGATCGGTCGCGCTTTCGAACCTGGCCGGGCCTATCGGTATGGCTCAGATTACCGACACGGTCGTAACCCAGAGTACCGAAAACGGCGGCTTCTTCGGCCTTCTTGCGACCCTGTCCATATTGATGGCCTTGCTTTCGGTCAACCTGGGGGTAGTTAATATCTTACCGCTTCCAGCTTTAGATGGCGGCCGGTTGGTCTTTGTCTTTATCGAAATGATAACTCGCGGGCGGCGCGTGCCCCCGGAGAAAGAAAGCCTGGTCCACTTCGCCGGAATGGTTGCCCTGCTTTCTTTGATGCTACTGATCGCCTGGCAGGACGTGGTCCGGCTGGTCGGCGGCGGCGGCTTCAACTAATCAAAAGTAATTATTGGCCTGAAAGGGCCGGTAAACTAATCGGGACTGCTACTTGCTGGCAGTCCTTTTTTTAACCAAAGTAGTTTTAAGCTTCTTACCCGGTTTCTACCGCTGTTTTCTCCAACTCTTTTTCACCGGGGATACTGGTTTTCCCTTGACCGGAATGTATGCGAATGTGATATTGAGACTTTTCCAGCGCTTTTTTTGCTGGTATCATAGAGTCAGCTTGTAGGAAATATTTAATGAAACGCATAGAAATTCCGGGGGATTTATGAACCAGGAGTGGCCGGAAAAGGCAGACGACCTTTTACCTTTGACACGGGTGGACCGCCAGGTACTTGGTGATCCCCATCAGGCTTTAGAACGTGAATGGCTTGTGACTAACGGTATCGGGGGGTTCGCCGGGGCCAGCCTGTGCGGGGCGCTTACGCGCCGCTATCACGGCCTGCTGGTAGCCGCTTTACAGCCGCCGCTTGGCCGGACGGTCCTGCTGAGCAAACTGGATGAACAGGTCAATGTATCCGGGCGGGTCTACCCGCTGGATGTAAACGAGTGGCGCGACGGCACGTCCAGCCTGGCCGGGCTGGCTTACCTGGAAAAGGTCGATTTCCGGGGTACGGTACCGACTTTCATGTACCGGCTGCCGGGCGGAACTTTGCACAAGACCTGCTGGATGGAGTACGGCACGAACACGACTTATATTCGCTACACCTATGCCGCCTCCCCGGAAAACCAGGCCCTTGAATTACAGGTAAAAGCCCTGGCAAATTCCCGCGATTACCACGAAGACACCAGGGGCACCCCGGACCGGCCCTTCAAAATAACCGAAAATGCTGAGGTGGGCCAACCGGCCTGGACGGTCGAAGCCCGGCCCGGCGCGCCGCGATGGCAGTTGTTTACTCTGGACCGCCCGGTACAGTGGCGGGAAACCGGCAGCGGCTGGTACTGGGGCTTTCACTACCGCCAGGAAAAGGCCCGGGGCCTGATGGCGGCGGAGGATTTGTATTGCCTGGGCACCTGGGTTGCCAGCATGTCTCCCGGCCAATCTATTACTTTTGCCGCCAGCACTGAACCGGCTGAAACGGTCCTGGCGCTCTACACGGGCGCTTTCGAGCGCGAGTTGGCCCGCCAGCAAGCTTTACTGGGACAAGCCGGACTGCCTCAGAACGGTGCTGAACTGGACGGACTGGCAACTCGCCTGACCCTGACCGCCGACCAGTTCGTGGTGGGCCGCCCGGATAAAGCTAATCCAGGCAGGTTGCAACCGGCTTACCGGACGGTTATCGCCGGTTATCCCTGGTTCAGCGATTGGGGCCGCGATACCATGATTGCCCTGCCCGGACTTACTATAGTTACCCGGCGTTATGCCGAAGCCGCCACAATTCTAAGGAGTTTTGCCCGCTATGTCAGCCGGGGAATGCTACCCAACCGCTTTCCCGACCCTGACCCGTCCGGTTCCGGCGAGAATGCCCGGCCGCTGGAAGAGTCGGATTATAATACGGTAGACGCGACCGTCTGGTATTTTGATGCCGTGCAGAAATACCTGGATGCCACGGGAGACGATGACCTGGGCCGGGCGCTTTACCCGGTACTGGCCGATATTATAAGCTGGCACGTCAAAGGGACCCGCTTTGGCATTAAGGTTGACCCGCAAGACGGCCTGCTGGCTTCGGGGGTGCCGGGCGCGCAACTGACCTGGATGGATGTAAAAATTGACGATTGGGTGGTGACGCCGCGCCACGGCAAGCCGGTTGAAATCAGCGCTTTGTGGTACCGAGCCTGCCGGGTAATGCAGGGTCTGGCCGGGCGTTACGGCCCACCCGGTGCGGCGGATTATTACCAGGGCCTGGCGGAGCGCGTGGCTGCTAATTTTGAGAAAACTTACTGGTATGCGGAGGGCGGCTATTTTTACGATTGCATAGATGAAACCGGCCAGCCCGACCCCTCACTCCGGCCTAACCAGGTGATTGCCCTGTCGGTCGCACCCGAACTGGTCCGGCCCGAACTGCGGGCAGCCGCCCTTTCGGCGGTCCGCGAAAATCTACTTACCCCTTACGGGTTGCGGACCCTCAACCGGCAAAACCCGGCCTACCAGCCCGAATATAAAGGCAACCGGTTCGCGCGCGACAGCGCATATCACCAGGGCACCGTCTGGCCCTGGCTGTTAGGCCCCTACGCGCTGGCTCTTTTAAACTCTGCCCAGGCTGGCTCAGACCCCAGGGCGGCGCTGGAAGAGCTTTTAACCCCGTTCCTTAAACATATAAATGAGGCCTGTGTAGGGCAAATCAGTGAGGTTTTTGGAGCAGAACCACCCTATCCGCCGGGGGGCTGTGTGGCCCAGGCGTGGAGCGTTTCCCAGTTACTGGAAGTATGGCGCTGGCTGCGCGGCTAACTGACTGATGCAGAATACGATGTAGATTATTCGCAGAAAGGATTTACCACTCCGGATGTCAAAGAAGTTTGTGTTGGCGGCCCAGCTTTTGTTCGTGGCGTTTCTGGTGAAATTTCTGGATGGCGATTCAGGCTCAGATTCCGACTCCGGTTCCAGTGACTCAGACTCCGGTTCAACAGAAGCTTGTAGCGACGTTACGGGCAGTTCCCTGGATAGTTCCGATTCCGGTAACAGCAGCAATTCAAGTCAAAGGAAGCCGCAGGTAGGCGTAAATCCGGAAGACCTTTTGAACAATTTATCCCAGGAAGACCTATCCCAGATTCCCCGGCGCCATTAAATAACACTTCTTCAAGATTTGTAAAAACAACTCATTGGCGGGCTTACTGCTGAGTTTATCAAGAGTAACCGGGTTATTTGTAGAGTTGAAAATGCTGTCAGAGGCGTCAAGGACACCTCTGACTTTTTGCTGCGAAATTCGCGTAAAATCCCCTGTTTAATTTTTATCTTTGGTGCGCAGTTTTGCCATGCGGTTTGCGGTCATTGCAGCGGTCGCGCCTGCTCCCACGCCGTTATCTATATTGACCACCGTCAGGCCCGGCGCGCAGGTCTGGAGCATGGTCATCAGGGCGGCGACGCCTTTACCACCCAGGCCGTAACCGACCGAGGTAGGCAGCCCGATTACCGGGACCGTCACCAGTCCGGCCACCACCGAGGGCAAAGCCCCGTCCATTCCCGCCGCAACGATTATGATGTCTATATCAGTTTTAGCAAGCTGCCGGAGCGGTTTAAAGAGCCGGTGCAGTCCGGCTACCCCAACATCATAGACCGAATAGATATCGCAGCCCATTTCTTGCGCTACAATCCCGGCTTCTTCCGCGATAGGAATATCGCTGGTCCCGGCGGTTAGAATACCGACCCGGCCGCCCGTTTTAGGCCGCTCGATGCCTTCCCGGCGCAGGACTAACATCCGGCTGGACGGGTGGTCCTCTATTGAAACAGGGACCGTCTTGCCCTCAAATTCCACACTGGACAGCTCGTCCTGCACCATCTGGCGCAATTCCGGCTGAGTCCGGCTGAGAATAGCCCGGCCCGGTCCGGCCGGGTCGCTCAGAAAGCGGCGGGCAATCGCCAGGCTGTCGGCCGGTAATTTCCGCTCGGCATAAATTATTTCCGGGACGCCTTTGCGATTTTCCCGTTGCAAGTCTACGCGGGCGACCCCACCTTCTACCAGGTTTTCCGGGCCGTCGGATGACAGTAAAAGCGCTTCATTTAGATTTTCAAACCAATCCACCGCTGGATAACTCCATTCTTATCAAACTATCATTTTTCATTGTTTATTCTTTTTTAGAAATAAATTATACTACAACCCAGAGTTATGTATGTAACTTTAAAGGAACCTCTAACGTTCTGTTGTTTAGACCCTGTAAGGATTGGAAAGATAACACCCTGGCGGTGTTACAGGTTGATATGGCAATCAAGAAACTCGAAGCATATATTTTAGAGCGGGCCCGGCAGGGCGACCACGAAGCCTTTTCGGCTATCTTCGAGGAATACGGCCGCCCGGTCGCCGGGTATCTTTACCGGTTACTTGGGGACCGTGAAGCCGCCGGAGATTTGTCTCAGGAGACTTTCTTGAAAGCTTATCGCGGTTTGATGAAGCTGCCTGCCGCTGATATTGGCCCGGACTTTAACCTGTCAGCCTGGCTCTTTACCATCGCCCACCATAACGCCATGGACTATTTGCGGCGCAATAAGCGGCGCGGCACCCTGGTTACGGCTTTCAACTGGTTGGACAGCGGCCGGTTTCGCCAGGGAAATGGCGGGTTGATGGTCGAAGAAGCCGCCGCTGAAACTGCCGACGGGCTATTTCCGGAGGCGGGTTCGGAAAGTGTTGCCGACCAGGTGGCACTGGGTGACGCGGTTGGCCGCGCTCTTTCCCAGCTCTCCAAAGAGCATGCGGCTTGCCTGATTCTTCACTACCACCAGGGTTTTTCATATGCTGAAGCGGCCGATATTCTTGAGTTGCCTTTGACAACCTTCAAGATGCGCCTCTACCGGGCCAGGCAAGCTTTCCAACAGCTTTACCAGTCCGAAGAAGCTCGCAGCAAAGCGGAACTTGGGTTCTTACCAGGCTAGAATAATGGTGAACAGAATGCGTAACAATCACTACGGCAATGCAGCCCTTACTTCTGAAAAAAAGGGCTGCGGCAATGAAATGGCTCAACTGGCTATTTCATGTTACCTTGATGGCGAAGCCGATGCCCGCGAGCGGGCTTTGGCCGAATGGCACCTGGCGGATTGCCAGGAATGTAACATGATGTTAAGTCAATGGGGCCAGAATACCGGCCGGTTGCGCCAGGCCGCCCATACACCGGAAGTGGATATGCTTGCCGGAGCGATTGCCGGGCAGACGCGCCAGTGGCTGTTAAACGAATTGCTGGCCCCGCCGCTTGAACCTAAAACCGTGGCGCTTCCCCGGCGCCGCCCCGCCCCGATCCACCGTTTCAAATCTTTGCGGGGCGGGTTTGTGGCCGCTATTATGGCATTTATAACTATGCTGGGAGTTAGTTTAGGCGCTTTGCTTTCCGGGCCTGATTTTCACCCGGTCCCGGCGGTGGCAACTATAGACCGCCCGGTCCTTCGCCCCACCAGCAGCCCGGTGGTTTTAGATAATTCGCCACGCACAATCCTGGTATCCGCCACCCCGGTGGCTCCCTTACCCTCACTGGCTATAGTTAGTAACGGCATGTTGGCTCAGTCACAGACAGCGGCTCCCCGGCCCCGGTTGGCTACACCGTTGCTGGGCGGTTACACAACCCCCTATACTGTTGTTACGCCTGGTGTGGGTGGTGTGGTTCGCGACAGCAAACTGGGTAACTAATTCCTTCTTAAAATAAATCAAACTGCTATGTCTGTTTTCCTGCGGAAACTTTAGTGATAGGATAAAACCAGTGAAGATGCGCTGGTCTTTTTGTTTATCTTGAAGTGGAGAAAAGCACATGAATTTAAAGGCGGAACACTTCCTGGCTACCCAAAACCGGTTGGGCGAAGGCGCGGTTTGGAATGATGAAGAACAGGCTTTGTACTGGGTAGACATCGAGAGTAATACCTTTCACCGCTGGGATTATCAAACTAACGAACAGAAGACTTTTGACACCGGACTCATGGTCGGGTGTATCCGCTTCCGGGCCAAAGGGGGTTTGATAATGGCTACCCAGAATGGCTTTGCTTTCTGGGATTTCCAGGCCAACCGGCTCATGCCCGGCCCGGACCCGGTAAAAAACCCGGCAATGCGCTTTAACGATGGCAATGTTGATTCAGAGGGCCGTTTCTGGGCCGGTTCGATGTATTTCGATAACGAGGTGGATAAAAGAGAAGGTTCGCTTTACCGGCTGGACCCGGACGGTTCGGTCCATGTAATGGCGACCCACCAGGCCATTCCGAACGGACTGGGCTGGAGTCCTGACCTCAAGACCTTGTATCACGCCGATACGCCCCGCAAAGTTATTTATGCTTACGACTATGACGCCGCCACCGGCCACATAGAAAACCGCCGCAAGTTCATCTATACCCCTGACGACGAAGGCATGCCGGACGGCCTGACGGTAGATAGCGAAGGCTTTATCTGGAGTTGCCGCTGGGAAGGCTGGAAAGTCACCCGTTATGACCCGGATGGCAAAGTAGACCGCGAAGTGCATGTGAACGCGGCCCACGTGACCTCGTGCGCCTTTGGCGGGCCGGACCTGGACGAGCTTTTCATTACAACCGCCTGGGTCGGCCTTACCGACGACCAGCGGCGGCAGCAGCCCCAGGCCGGTGACATATTTCGCCTGAAAGCCGGTGTTAAAGGACAATCCACTCATAAATTTGCCGGTTAATCTTCTGGCAGTCCCTTTGAGCGTATTGTTATCTGGTAAATATAAGAAAGAAGAAGCGATGAGTTTTCTTAATTTAGAAGGCAAAGTAGCCATTGTCACCGGCGGCGGTGCCGGGATTGGCCGGGCGATTGCGCTTGGTTTCGCCCGTGAAGGGGCCAGGGTAGCGGTGGTGGACTGGAAAGCTGAAGACGGCCAGGCAGTCGTGGCCGAAATCGAAAAATTGGATGAAAATAAACCGCTGGACGACCTGACGGCTACTTTTATCCACGCCGATGTGTCGAAAGATGCCGATGCCAGCCGGATTGCCGCTGAAGCAATCGCCGCCTTTGGCCGGATAGATATTCTCTGTAATAATGCCGGTATCCAGACTTACGGGACGGTTGAAAGCACCGCCGAGGAGATTTGGGACAAAACCCTGGGTGTCAACCTGAAGAGCATCTACCTGGTTTCCAAGTATGTCATTCCGCATATGAAGCAGGCGGGCGGCGGGTCTATCGTGAATACCGCTTCGGTCCAGTCAGTAGCGGCCCTGGCAAATTCGGCAGCCTATGTCGCCAGTAAGGGCGGCGTGACCTCGCTGACCCAGGAAATGGCCCTGGACTTTGGCAGGTACAATATTCGGGTAAATGCTGTATTGCCTGGCTCTATTCGCACGCCCATGCTCGAATACTCGGCCAGCCAGACGCCAGACCCCCAGAAAGCTATGGAGGAATGGAACAAGCTTTACGCGCTGGGCCGCATCGGGGAAGCGGTAGAAGTAGCCAACCTGATTCTGTTCCTGGCTAGCCCGGCGGCCAGTTTTATTACCGGCGCGCCCTACCTGGTGGATGGCGGACTGGTGGCCCGACTGTTCTAAAAACAGATTATTGCCTGGAATTTTAGTGAAAAAGGGACTGGACAACCTCCGGCAAATATGATATAAGATGTAAGACGCTTATTTTAAGAGCGCTTTCATTTCGTAAGGAATTTTAGTATGAGCCCGATTATGGCTGAGACCTATGAATTAGCGGCCAGCGCCGCCATAAAACTTAATAGCTTTTATTGGTATTTTAGTCCCTCCGGCTACACGGTGGGCTACTTGTAATAAGTAACCAACAAGCACCTGGAGCCGGAGAAGCAGAGGAAAAAATCCCTCTGCTTTTTTGTTTGGTAATTTCAGAGCCCACCATAGGAATTCCTGGGAAAACTAATCCGCTCTATTCAAAAAGCTATATTGATTTTAAGGCATTTAAGTCGTTTTAATTGTATAATATATAACAAAGTATGGCATAGAAGGGAAGCCCACCAATGTTGATCATTTTGCACTCAGGAAGTACACAGGAAGACGTAGCCACCGTTATAGCGGAATTAGCGGGTGTGAGTATCACGGGCTACCCGGCTCGGAACCAGGGCCGCCAGGTAATCGCTTTGAGCCAGCATCTTAACCTGGAATTGCGGACCTGGCTGCAACAGGCTTGCCCGCAAGTCGAGCGCATACTCGATATTCGAGCGCCCTACAAACTTGCCAGCACCGAATACCGCCCTGAACCCAGTACGGTGATAGTCGGCCAGGGAGCCAGCCAGGTCCGGGTAGGGCCGGGCGGCTTTGTAGTTATGGCCGGTCCCTGCACCATTGAAAGCGAAGAACAACTCTTCAAGACAGCCGCACTGGTTAAACAGGCGGGCGCGAATGTTTTGCGCGGTGGCGCCTTCAAACCGCGTACCTCTCCCTACAGCTTCCAGGGCATGGGCGTGGAAGGCTTGAAATTACTGCAAAGGGCCGGACAGCAATACAACCTGCCGACCGTCACCGAAGTGATGGAGTCGGCCTATGTCGAAGCTGTAGCCGAATACGCTGATATCCTTCAAATCGGGGCGCGCAACATGCAGAATTTCCCCTTGCTGCGTGAAGCGGGCCTGGCCGGTAAACCAATTCTCCTCAAACGCGGACCTTCGGCGACCCTGGAAGAATGGCTCATGGCGGCCGAATACATCCTGGCTACCGGCAATGAACAGGTTATCCTGTGCGAACGCGGTATTAAAAGTTTCGACCCGGCCACCCGTAACTGCCTTGACCTGGGCGGCGTGGTAGCGGTCCAGGAAAAGACCCACCTGCCGGTCATTGTTGATCCGAGCCACGCTACCGGCAAACGCAGCCTGGTAACGCCGCTGGGTCTGGCCGCAGCCGCCATCGGCGCGAGCGGTATCATTGTCGAGTGCCATCCTCACCCCGAACAGGCTTTGTGTGACGGTGCCCAGTCAATCCTGCCCGCCCAGCTTGTCGCACTGGTTAAAGGCGTCCATAACGTTGCTGCCGTCGTTCGCGACATCTACGAGCCGGTAGAAAGTGATGTAGCCGCCTAGCCTGGCAGCCGGTAGCTTAAGTTAGTGTGGGGCGGTTGTGGGTGAGGTAGCGATGGCCTTTTCGACCATTTCCAGGAAGTGTTCTTTGATAAGGGGTTTTGAAATATAGCCAAAGGCCCCTTTTTCTACCGCCGCCACATCACTGGCGATAGTAACAATGATTACCGGGATAGCCGCCGTAGCGGGAGCGCCTTTTAATTCTCCCAGCACATCCCAGCCGGTCTTGCCGGGCAGCATCACATCCAGGGTAATCAGGACGATGGAAAGTTGTCCGGCCATTTCCAGGGCTTCCTGCCCGTTATTGGCCCGGACGGTCTGGTAGCCGCCTTCGTGAAGATAGAGCGTCAGGATTTCCGCGGCGCGGTCATCATCTTCCACTATCATTACCAGCGGCCCGGGCGGCCCGGAAAGAAAGGCTGTCCTGGTGGGTGGGTCCGGCAAGACATTAGCCCCGGTAATGTATTTTGCCTGGTCAGGTGGTGCTGCCTTCTGCGGCCCAGGGCTAATGGCGGCGCTTTCCGGCATTTCTCGTAAAGGAATCTTTGGTACACCGCCGCCGGGTAGGGTCGGGTGCAGCGGCAGTAAGAAGGTAAAAAGACTGCCGACCCCCGGTTCGCTCTCGACCCAGATTCGCCCGCCGTGAAGTTCTATCAGGCGCTTGGTCAGGGCCAGGCCCAGGCCGGTGCCCTGGTGCTGGCGGGCGTAACTGCTGTCCACCTGCCTGAATTCCTCAAAAATCCCGCGCTGGTCCTCTTTGCGAATTCCAATCCCGGTATCCTTAATCCAGGTGGCAAGGTAATCCTTGCCTTCTTCCCGGTGCAAGTAATTCCCGACCGTTATGCGACCTTTTTCGGGGGTGAATTTCACCGCGTTAGACAGCAGGTTGTAAAGAATCTGTTTGAATTTGCTCCGGTCGGCCCGGATAGTGACCTGTTCCGCCTCGAACATGTTCTGAAAGGCCAGGTTTTTCTTGGTGGCGCTTACCGAAAGAATCGCTTCGACATCCATGGTCGCATCGGCCGGGGCGATATCGTCCAGCAGCAGTTCCATATGTCCGGCTTCGACCTTTGAGAGGTCGAGCACATCATTAACCAGGCTCAAAAGATGGCGGCCGCTGGTCAGGATATTCATAACATAGCGCTTCTGCCGCTCGTTCAGTTCGCCAAACAACTGGTCCATCATAACTTCGCTAAAGCCGATGATAGCGTTCAGCGGGGTGCGCAGCTCGTGGCTCATGTTAGCCAGGAATTCGCTTTTGTGGCGGGTGGCTTCCTCCAGTTCCAGGTTGGTGTGAGTTAGCTGGACCACGACCCGGTTGACCTCGGTATAAAGCCGGGCGTTTTCCAGGGCAATACCGACCTGTTCGGCCAGCACTTGCATGGTCGCCAGGTCTATTTCGTCAAAGCCGTTTGGCAGGGTACTTGCCAGGTCAATTACCCCGCTAATCTGCTGCCCGCGTTTGATCGGCACGACCATTTCAGAACGGACCATGCCCGTTTCGTGATAATCCTTGAAACGCGGTTCGGCGGCCACATTGGGAATTATCAGGGCCATGCCCTGCTGCCCGACCCAGGGCACCAGCCCTTTTTCATAGGTTTTGGTCAGGTCGAAACCGGCTCCCACGTAGGCCATTTTGCTGCCCCAACCGTGCGAAGCTCGTAAAATTAGCTGGTTGGGGTTATTCTGGTCAATCAGGTAAATCCCGACCAGGTAATAGTCAAATGTTTGTTGGAGCAGCCGGGTAATATAAGGTAACAGCTCGTCTACACTTAAAATGGAGCCAATTTGCCGCCCGATTTCACTGACCGCCCGGAGTTGGTCGGCCCTCCTCTGCTGCTCGCGGTAGAGCGAGGCGTTCTGGACCGCCAGGCTGGTCTGGTTGGCAATGGTCGTTAACAGGCGCAGTTCGGAGTCGGGAGGCGCGGCGGTTTCGCCGCTGTAGCAATTGATTACCCCGGCCGGGCGGCCCTGGATAATCAAAGGGACCGCCAGGCAACTTTGCCAGCCCTGGCTGGTCGGCACCCGGGTGGCTTCCGAAAGTTTCCCTGCGAGATGCTTTACGGGGTAAACTTTTGGGCCAGTTGCTTGCATGGTCTGGAAAGTTGGCAGCTGGGTCAGTTCTTCCCGGCTCACCGCAGGGTCCTGGGCCAACTTGTTGAGGCGTTCGATAAAGCCGCCGGGCAAGCCGTAGCCGCCGTAGGTATGAATATAGAGTTGTTCCGGCTCAATTAAAGAGATAGCGCAGCCCTTGTAGCCCAGCGTCTGGCTGATGCTGGCAGCGATATTGCTCAGGGTTTGCCTTAACGACTCTGATAAATTGATTGCCCGGGCGATTTCAGCCAGGCAGGTCATTTCGCGCACCTGGCTACGGGAAGTGCCGTACAACCGGGCATTTTCGATAGCCACGCCCAGGCTTTGCCCGATAGAGGCCAGTAAATCCAGGTCGTCCTGCTGAAAGCCGGTTTTTTGACTGCTTAACAGGCAGACCAGGCCCGCCACCCGGTCGCGGCTTTTAATCAGGGCTGCCGCAAAGGACTTCATGCCAAGTTCTTCAGCCGAATAGCCGATTTTGCCAGCCATATTGTCCACGCTCAAATCGTCAATGGACATGGTCACCCGGCCGCTGGCGATCAGGCGGTTCAGGCCGGAAATTTCCTCGGCGGTAGGTTTGATAAAGCTGCGGGTGACCGGTTCATTTCCTTTAAAGGCTCCCACTTTAAGCAGGCGGGTTTCTTCCTCGATAAGGGTAATCCCGGCTACATCGGCTTTTAACACTTTTACCAGGGTCGTAACTACATCCTCGACCAGTTTATCCATGTCCAGGCTCTTCCCGGCGGCACTGATGACTGCGTTCAAAGCGGCCAGGTCCCGGTTGCGCCGGTCGGTCTGCTCTCGCATGCGCGACCGTTCGGTTACATCGCGGGCCACGCCTACCCAGCCGTTGAGTTTGCCTTTACCATCAAAGACCGGGGCGACACTGACTTCGACCAGCCCCCGGCTGCCGTCTTTGCGAGAAATTTGCAGGGAAAAGAAGTTATGCTCCTGGCTCTTACGGTTCTGGGTGGTTTGTTTAAGGGATTCCTGGAGGGAGCGGGTAATAATCTGGCGGTTTTCGGGCTGCAATACTTCGGTAAAATGACGGCCCAGCAGTTCCTTGCCGTCAAACCCGATCAGTTCGGTGGCTACCGGATTGACGAAATCGAAACGGCCGTCCTTATCGAGGATATAAATCGCATCGTTGGCCTGGTTGGTTATCTGGCGGTAGCGTTCTTCCGAAACTCTGAGGTCGGCCAGCGCTTCAATCAAGAGTTGCCGCTGCTGGCTTTCGCGGACCACAAAACGAACTGCCAGGGTAACGGTGATGAAAGTAACCGTCATAACCAGCGACCTGGCCCAGAAACTGGTGTCAACCTCCGCCTGGCTGCCGAAAAACAGCATGCCTTCCAGGCTTAGCCAGACCAGTCCGCTATAAATCAGGGCAGGCCGGGTTGGGAGCGCCGTATGGATATGGCCTAAAATCAGGTAAAAGGGCAGGGTTGTAAAGTAAAGCGGCCCGGAATTAAAACCTATTATCAGTAAAGCTACCAGGGCAGCCAGGGTTTCCCCGGTGATAGCGGCCAGGGAAATCTGCCGGTTGGCCGGGGGAAAGCGGCGGGTACTCAGCCAGAAGATCAGCCCGGTGGCGGCTATGCAGGCTGTAAAGCCACCTGCTTGCGGCAAGCTATAAGGTTCCCCACTTAATAGCAGAGTTCCCAGCAAGCAAAGCAGCAAAACACCCAGGGCCAGCAAGCGCATCAGCAGTTCGGTTGGTACAAAGTTAAGTTGCCCGGGTAAAAGCGGTGATTTTAACAGGCGCTGCAGGTCGCCTGTTTCCAGGCGGGCCGCAGACGGGGTTGTTGGGGGTGTTTTTTGCTCGGAAGGCGCTTTAAATACATCCGGGTTTAATTCCGACCCCTGGAAGATTGGCGGTTGGGAGGCGCCTTTTCGAGGACGCTCCCCTTTAAACGGCTGCTTTGGCATAAAAATCTCTGGTGGTAGCCCTGGTAATGTTATACAAAAAGTTCTTTTGTTTACCAGGGCTGGAAGCACGTATCAGCTTATATTTCAGGCCATTGTATCATTTATTATGGGCGGTGCAAGGCCGGCTAAGGTTTAGGCGCAACACTATCGGTTTTTTGTTGTTCCGCTTTAGCCATCAGGTCCAGGGCTTTGCCGGTACTGCCGCTCGCGGCCACTGCCTCGCCGTGATGGGCAGTATCTACGCTGTAGCTCACTACATTATTGACTAACACCTGGACCGCCGCCGCCACCGGGACCGCCAGCAAAGCGCCTCCGATACCGGCTACGGTGGTGCCTATCAGAATTCCGATGATGACTGTTAAAGGTGAAACACCTACTGCCTTTTCCATGATACGCGGCACCAGGACGTTACCTTCAAGCAGTTGAAGCACCACAATATATATCACCACAATAATAGCCAGCGTCAGGTCCTGAGTCAGCGCTACCAGGACGGCCGGTGCCCCACCCACGTAAGGACCAATTATGGGAATTAACTCGCACAGTCCGGCAAATACCGCCAGGGCGAAGGCGAACTTCAACCCCATAATGGTATAGCCAATGCCGGACAACACGCCAATAAATATCATTAAAACAATCTGGCCGCGCATCCAGGCGCCCAATTTGTTTTCGACATTTTCCCAGATTTCGTGACTCCGCGCGCGCTTGTCAACGGGCACTATAGAAAAAATGAAGCGTTTGATATGGCGTTTTTCGGTAAGCCAGTAGAAGGCTATAACAAATACGGTCAACATAGAAAAGACGATTTCAAATAAGCTTAGACCGATGCTTAATGTCTGCGAATTAAGGGCGATAGTTTGTAAAATGGACCCGGCGTTGTCATAAGCGGTGGTAAGGGTATTTCGCAGGAAATCATTGTTAATATTGGAGATACTGGTCCTGATTTGCTGTGGGTCGGAAAAAGCTACCGATAGGCGCTGTCCTTCCGTTATCAGGGGCGGCACCGCCAGGTATAGAATCAGGGCGAGCGTGCCAAAGATTAAAGTGTAAACAAATAAAATGCCGGTACTGCGGCTGAATGGCCCCTTGGAACGCAATATATTCACCAGCGGCTCGATGCCGGTCGCAACCAGCAAGCTTACAAAAACCAGAAACAATACATTTCTAATAAGCCATAAAAAGCCGAAGCCTAAAAGCACTAGGACTACTCCAGCAGCCCACAGCATTACCCGGGCAGTGGTTACGCGGCTGTAGATTCTTTTATTGTGCATTACATACTCCTGTGCCTCCTCCACTTTGACCGGCGAGGCTTATATTTCACGGTTGGTCTAAATAATCCCAAAATATCGAAGAAACTACCTTAAAGGAGTTGGCTCTTTCATGAGTTATTTAGCAAGAATAATTCCAGATATTTTAGTTGACTAAATGAAATTGTAGCTGGTTTAAGACTATTTGACCACTTTTCCCTTGTGCCGGTTTTATAAGGTATAATTTAAGCTTGAAAAATATATCCTGGGTGTTAAATCAGAGAAAATATTGACTGAAACGACTAAAATCAACCCTGAATCTTCATTAATCCCGGCCCACCGGAATTTCCTGGGTGAGTTGCTGGTTTTCTGGCTGTGCCGCCGGGGTCTCTGGAAATCGTTTCAGGCCGTCCGGTTCCGGGCCACCCAACCGCTGCCCGCGCCGCCGGGCCAGCTGAACCACCCGGTAATTTTTTACGCTAACCATAATACCTGGTGGGACGGTTACCTGGCCCACGTAGTCACCCGGCAGGTCTACGGCCTGGAAGGCTATTTGATGATGGATTTGCGTCAGATGCGGCGCTTCCGGTTCTTTAGCTGGGCCGGTGTTTTTTCGGTTGACCGCGAAAATGGCCGGGAAGCCCTGCGTTCGCTCGACTATATTGCCGGGGAACTGCAAGGCGGGCCGGGCCGGTCTCTATGGATTTTCCCCCAGGGCGAAATTCAGCCCCAGGAGCGCCGCCCGCTGGGCTTCCAGAGCGGCCTGGCCCGGCTTATCCGGCGGACCGGTCCCTGCTACGTCTATCCGGTGGCGGTCCGGCATGAGTTCTTCACGGAACCTCAACCGGAGTTTTTAATCAGCGTGGGCGAGGCTCGCTACTTCTCAGGTGACGAACGGGTGGACCCGCGCAAGTTGACCGCCGAGTTAGAGGCGGTCCTTTCGCTGGAACTCGACCGCCTGAGAGCGGATGTAAACGCTTTACGCCTGGCGGATTTTGTTACAATTATCAAAGGCCGGAACAGCGCCGGTCCTTTTTTAGGCCAGATTATTGGCCGGTCAAGACGGCTGGCGAAAAGCCGTGGCGTTTCGCCGGTGCGAGAATAATCAAACACAATGGGTAATAATTAAAGATGTACATCGATACTATAAGTGCCATATCTACCGGCATGGGCGAAGGCGGCATTGGGATTGTCCGGCTGACCGGCCCGCAAGCCCTGCCAATTTTACATAATATTTTCCGCACGCCGGGCGGAAAGCGCAAGACTCGCTTTGAAAGTCACCGGCTCTATTACGGTCAGATTGTTTCCGGCGGCGACACGGGCGAGCTGCTGGACGAAGTGATGGCGGTTTACCTGGCCCCACCGCGCACCTACACCCGCGAGGATATGGTTGAGCTTAATTGTCACGGGGGCATCGTTCCGCTTGAACGAGTCTTAAACCTGACCTTGCAGCAAGGGGCGCGGCTAGCCGAGCCGGGCGAATTTACCCTGCGGGCCTTTCTAAACGGCCGGATTGACCTGGCCCAGGCTGAGGCGGTCCAGGATATCGTCCGGTCCAAGACCGGGCCGGGCCTGGAACAGGCTTTGGGCCAACTGGCCGGAAATCTATCGCGGCGAATCGCGAATATCCGGCAGGGTTTGTTGAGTAGCCTGGCCCACCTGGAAGCCATGATCGACTTCCCGGAAGACGATGTGCCGCCCGCCTCGGTTTCGGCCCAGCTTTACGAGACTATGGCCGAACTGGAAAAGCTCCTGGCGACCGCTGACGCCGGTATTATCTACCGCCAGGGTATCCGGGCGGCGATTGTAGGTGTTCCGAATGTCGGTAAAAGTTCGCTCCTGAATGCTTTACTCCGGGCCGACCGGGCGATTGTTACGCCGATTGCCGGGACCACCCGCGACGTTATCGAAGAAACGGTCAACCTGCGAGGCGTGCCGGTGGTGCTGGTGGATACGGCCGGGATTACCGCTACCGAGGATGTGGTGGAAGCGCTGGGTATCGAGCGCAGCCGCCAGGCCCTTTCCAGCGCCGATTTGCTGCTGCTGGTCCTGGATGGCAGCCGCCAGCTTGAAGCGGGCGACCTGGAACTGATCGAAGCGGTCGGGGGTGAACTGGCCCGCGAGAGCGGCAAGAAAGCCTGCGTTATTCTGAACAAATCCGACCTGGCTCCCCGGTTAACCGGCCCGGACGAAATAAAGCGCTATTTGCCGGACCTGCCTGTGGTCAGCCTTTCGGCTCGGACCGGCGAACGGTTGGACGAACTCGAAGAAACCCTGGCCCGGCTGGCCCTGGGCGGGCAAAACGTGGCTACCCACAGCGTGATGGTCACCAACGAGCGCCACCGCCGGGCCCTGGCCCAGGCCGCCGAGCATTTACAGGCCGCAATCCTGTCGGGCGAAGCGGGACTGCCCGCCGACTTTATTTCGATTGACCTGCGGCTGGCTATGGAAAACCTGGGCGAAATTACCGGGGAAAGTGTCCAGGACTCGCTGCTAAAAGAAATCTTTGAGAATTTCTGTATCGGGAAATAACTATGCCGGAAGCTAGACGCGGCATCCGCCGGATTTTTATTTTTTACGGCTGGGTTTGCCTGGCCGGAGGCTTGCTGGTGCTGGGCGGCCTGGGCCTCCTGCGGTTGTTAAACTGGCTGCTGGATTGGACCCAACCCCTGGGGGCGGCCGATTGGCTGGTCTTTGGCGCGGGCCTGATAGTGGTCCTGGTTTCGCTGGGGCCGTACCTGGCTACGGTCGGGCAGTTGGCCGGGGTCCAGAAAATACGGACGGCTAACATTCAGAACGGTCCGCCGCCGACCCAGCGCGAACGCCTGGTACTCTGCGGCAGCCTGGCGGGGGCCGGGCTGGTCTTTGGCGGGGTGCTGCTGTCCAGCCGCAGCCTGGTAATCTGGCTGACTTTTGGCGGCCTGCCAATTTTTATGGCCGTTTGCCTGTTCTACCTGGCCTGGCGAATTTACCGGATTGAGCAAGCCGCCCAGGTCACAATCTACCAGACCGATTACCGCTGGCGTTTCGACCGGGCCAGCTATATCGGCGTCTTTGAGAGTTTATCTAAAAATAAAAGCCAGCCCCGGAATTAACCAGGCTGGCTTTTTTTCTTGCCTTAAAAATTAAAGCCTTAAAAGCGGTTGCCCATAACTTACTGGACGTTGGCCCTTACAGTTATAAAGCCGGGCGCGCTGCTGATGCCGGTAAGCTGGAGCGGCCGCCGGTTGATATTAATCTGGGTTAGCTGGTTATTGATTTGAGGTTCAATAAACTGGGTGTTAACCCGTTCCAGCACCTGGTTTACAGCGGGCGGTAAAGCGCCGCCGGTTACTTTTGGCTGGCCGATGATGCTTATCTTTATCCTGCCATTTTCGACCGTTAAACCCTCGGTCACCACCAGGTCGAAGGTAGCCGGGCCGGTGCTGGCCCGCATCGTTAGCTCCATCTGGGCATCACCTTTGACCTGGACGACAATATCCCGTATCAGGACGCTGCCGGTATCAAACGGCTTGCCGGAAAGCTGGCGCGAAATTTCCCGGTTCAGATAGGTCTGGCTTAATGTAGCAGCCAGGTCCGGTGTCCCTGGCTGGTCCGCCGGACGCGCCAGAAGGGCATTAGGGTTGGGATTATAGAAGTACAGGAAGAAAATGGCCGCTCCACCTACCAGCAGGGTTGCCAGTACTCCCAGGAAAAACATACCAATTCCCAATCCGGCGTTAGATGAACGGGCCGGTCTGTAGCGCTGGGCGTTTCGGGACGGATAAACAGGTGGCGGCGGACCGGGATTATGGCTCATTTAGGCTCCTTGCATTATTTCTACCCGGCTAATCCAACGCTGGGGTTCCTTGACTTCTTGTAGGCTGGGCAGATATTTTGCTTCGGCCCAGATCAGGTTCGCAAAATCAATGCCTTTCTTTTCAACCACCGTATCAACAAAGATTTCGCCCAGGCGGTACTGTTCCAGCTTGAGGTTCATGCCGGTCAGCCGCACGAAAAGCTTGTCAATCAGGCTCCGGTTCTTCGAACGATTGTCCATCCGGTATTTAATCTGCTCGTAGTTGGGCATAAGCTTCGAGCCGATAGCGTTCATCATGTGGTTGCTGTAACCTTCCACGATGCTCATAAGGGCCTGCAACTCTTCGAACAGGGCGTGCTGTTCGGGAGTCATAACTTTTTCGATCCAGCCGCTGCCTTTAGCATCGTTTTCCCGGATGCGTTTCAAATAGCCGCCCAGCCCGCCGTTTTGCTTCAGGCGGCCCAGGTCGTCCGTAATCAGGCCGAAGTATTTCTCCAGGATGCTATTGAAGTGCTGCCGTACCCAGGGATGTGACTCGAATTCGAAGGCGTGAGTGGTTTCGTGCAGGGCAATCCACAGCCGGAACTCGTCGCCATCAACGCCCATATTTTCGATGGTCTGGTTGATGTTCGGCTCCACGAAATAGACCTTCCCGGCGACTACCGGCTCTTTACCCAGCAGGCTCAGGTCGTACTGGCCCAGCACTCTCCGGCCCAGGTAGCCGAGTAAAATGCCAACCTCGGCGCTGATAACCGTCTGGTTGATGCCGCCCATAACCATCTGGGAAACGGCATTGGGATTGCTGCGCTGTTGCGCTTCCCGGTTGAGCTTTTCAATTGGCTCAAAGAGCTGCTTGAAGGAAATAATGTTGGCGTCCACCCAGTCGGTCCGGCTCACTACCTGGACCGTATCAAGGTTGCGGGGGAAGGACGTATGGGCGTATTCCTCGATAATCGGGACCGCCCTGGAAACCAGTTCGCTGTAATAGCGGTTCCAGTGCTGGCGCCACTCGGCCGTGACGGACTGGTTAGCGTTCATACGGTGGGCGGTACTGCGGACCTTTTCCCAGTCAATCATGCTGGGCGGGCCGCTGCGGCCTTCGTTTAGCTGGGCCTGGCGGCTCTTTGAATTGGCCCAGGCCGCGCCAACTGCCGCGACGGTAGCCAATCCAACACCGGCGGCCAGCTTGCCATACTTATTCATTGTCTGACCGCTATTTTTGCCCGCGTTTGTATAATTTGCCATTTGTACTGCTCCTTAACCCGTTCGTTGTTTTACCAAAAATAACACTAATAATTGCTATCCGGCCTTACTATCAAGCCGGCTATATTCTAAAAAGTTCTAATCTTTACGCTTCCTACTTTGAAAAGTTTCAAAAGTTGCTTTCAGGACCGCAACGGGTCTAAAACTCGATGCCTTTTTGAGCTTTTATGCCCTGGGTGTAGGGGTGTTTGATTTCGTTCATTTCCGTAACCATGTCGGCGTATTCGACCAGTTCCGGTAAGGCATTGCGCCCGGTGATGATAATATGCATCCCGGCGGGCCGCTGTTTAAGCACCGCTATAACTTCATTAACGTCCAGCCAGCCGTAACTTAAGGTGTAGGTCATTTCGTCCAGGATTACAATGTCATACTCGCCGGACACAATCTTTTGCTGGCACAATTCCCAGCATTTCCGGGCGGTTGCTTTGTCCTTCTCAATATCTTCGGACAGCCAGGTAAAGCCGTCGCCCATCGCGATCATCTCGATGCCCAGCCGTTTAGCGGCTTTGGTTTCGCCATAGTTGGAAGTGGTCGCTTTGATGAACTGGAGCATGCACACACGCATTCCCCGGCCCCAGGCCCGGAAAAGCACTCCCAGCGCGGCGGTAGTCTTACCTTTGCCGTTCCCGGTATTAACTATAACCAGCCCTTTTTGCCCTCTGGAACGGGTCTTGGTCTTATGTTTCTTGTGGAGGACTACCTGGGCTTCGTGGAGGCGAGTCGCGAATTGTTCGCGGGTTTCGCCCGGCTGCGGCCCAGCCGCTTCCATAGCCTGGAGCTCTTTCAGTTCTAGGCTGTCGTCCGCATCCCCGGTGTCATCCAGGGTTTCGTTAAGTTCTCCGGTGTCGGGGCTATCTTTTTCCAAACCTTCTCCGGCTTCCGCCTGGTCGCTCATTGTTAGGTTGCTCCTTTGCGTTTAGGGGTAGGCCAGGCTTTTACATCCGGCCAACCTGCCCTGATTAATTGGTTTTATTTCTTACAGTCGGACGGGAAACATAAAATCAGGGATTTTGGGAAATGGTGCTTACATTCAGCCGGGTTGGCCGCTCATCGGTTTCCGCTTTCTGGGCGTGTTCGTGAGGGACCAGGGGTGACACCGGCAGGCCTAATTTTTGAGTATTTGGCAGGGCGGCTTCCCGGCAGGTCGGGCACAGGCCAAAAAATTCCATCCAGTGGCCTTCGAGCTTAAAGCCGGTCTGTTTTTCCAGAAAACCGGTTAACTCGCTAAAGTCACAACCCTCAAACTCAATTGTCCGGTCGCAGCAGCGGCAGACCAACTGGTGGTTATGGCCCCGGATAAGTTCATAGCGGTGGCAGCCGTCGCTGGTATGGACGCGCTGCAAGAGGCCAAGTTCGGTCAGCAGTTTTACGGTGCGGAAAACACTGGCAATACCGGGCTTGAAACCGGGGCGTTTCTCCAGGTGTTCGGCCAGGTCGGTAACTTCAAAATCGTGATGGAAAGCGACAATTTCCTCAATGATGGTCAGGCGCGGGTCGGTAACTTTGAAACCGGCTTCAATCAGGGCCTGGGCCAACCGGAGCGTCTGGCGGTCCAGCCGGTTCTCCCGGTCCCGTAAAAAGCGGGTGGAAACTTCCTGTTCCTGGGAATTGTCATCAGCCGGGGCAGCGTCAAATTCGAAATTTTCCTGGTTAGCTTTATTTTTTTTAGTTAACATAGCGGTTTAAGTTGTCGCTCCAATCAAAATTACTTTTAAGACTTCCGAAAACTATCTTTGCGGCAGGTCTGGTTTGCGTCCCTCTACAAGTCGCCAGACTTCAAAGTGAAAGTCATATTTAGGCTTATTTTAACACGTTTGTCCAATTGATTTCCAATTGCTGGCGGTAGTTTGACAGTGTTTATTGCACATCCTATACTTTAATTTAGCTCTTGTACTCGTCCCGGTTAAATTGATAGAAATCTACTTTCACTGCTAATACTGGTTGATTTTGGAGCAATGAAGCTTATGAAACTGTCCAATTGCTTGCAACTGGTCCTGGCCGCTGTCCTCTTTATTGTTGCTTTGAGTTTGCCTGCCGCTGCCCCCGCCTGAATTTTTGCGCTGGCCCTGGGTGGCGCGAGTATTTCCGGCTTCCTGGGTGCTTGCAGCCTGTGTACCGTCCTGGCCGATGACAAGCTCTTTCGCCTTCCCGCTTCTAAAATTGAGCATTTCCGGGCCATGCACCAGCGGGGTGACGGTTAATCGTTCGTTGCAGCCCGCATCCTTCGGCCTGGCATTGCCTATACTTCACCCTATATTTTCCAAACCTTTCTTTGATCCTTATAATGAAAAGGCCTCTCTAAGGCTGCGCGCTCGCTTGCCTTATTAATTTTCCTATGGCGCTGATTTGAAAAGCCCCGGCTAATTTACAACCTGCTTTATATGCTATACTTAGGTCGGTATGAGATAATCTCAAAAGAGCGGTAAAGTAAAAAGCAGGCTTGTAGGAGGTCGGTTTGATAGGATTGCGGCAGCTGGTGGGCCGGTTCTTTTTTCTAACGGGCTTACCGACTGGTTTGGCGGTTTGCTGGTTGGCCGTAACTGTCCCGGCGGCGCAAGCCGGACAAGGCGGCGGGCAGAACGGGTCTGCGGCGGATGGCACGGTCCTGTGGACGGTGGCCGGGTTGGTGGTTTTGATGCTGGCGGCCGGAGTGGGCCTTTTATACACCCGGCGGAAAAAATAAAGGTCCTGGACTATGCCTGAAAAGAAGGCCCTGCGGCTGACCTGCCCGGTCTGTGAAACCCGTCTGAAAGTGGCCGAAAATATTGAACAATTTGCCTGTTTGAATTGCGGCTCCGAGCTTAAAGTGGTTAAGGCCGAAGGGCTGGCGAGCCTGGTGCCGACCCAGGCCAGCGCCGACCAGATGACCGATTCTCAACAGCAACTGATTGAAGTAAATTCCGCCCTCAAAAATGCCGACGATATTTATGGCGTAGGTTGTGCCATCACCACTATGGGCATTACCCTGGTAGCCTGTATCCTACTGGCCGTGGCAATTGTGATACAGAGTCAGGTCCTTTTCTGGGCGGCTATCGCGATCGCCCTGGTTTTGCTGGCTTTTGTCCTGTTTATATTCCTGACCGCCAGCAGCCGGGGAACTGACCCGCTTTTGCGGCAGCGCGACCGCTTGCAGGCCCAGGTCGAAGCCGAAGAACCGCTTCCCGAGGATGAAGCCGGACCGGAGATTGCCCGGGCCGACCCGAATCCGCCGCGCCAGCCGGGTGAAACCGGCTCGTAAGTGGTCGTCAAGCTGTTAATATTAAGCTTCCATTGCCATCGCCAACATGTTTGGAGGTAGGACAGTGTGGGATTACGGCCAGGGATGCGGTCTTACAATGGTAAAAGCCGGCTAAACTGACTGCTGACTGCTTATTTACACTGAATAAATTTTAGTACGGAAACCAAAAACAATGACTGGTACTACCACTAAAAAAACGAGCAGCGGCCGCTGTATGATCTGCGGCCAATCCGCTCCGGCCGGGCACAAGGTCTGCGACCACTGCTGGCCCGATAAGGCGATTAAAGCCGGTAAGGCCGCTAAATGCGACCTTTGTGGCAAACCGCGTATGCTAGACAAAATGTTACCGGTGAAAAACGGCGTGATGATTTGCCGGGAACACCGGGACGGATAACAACAGGATATGGCCGACCAAGTAATAAATCAAGAATTAAATGAAGAAGCCCAGGAAGCCCTACGGTTATTGGAACAGGGGCAGGAAGTCCTCGAAACAGCGGCCGGTTCAGCCCCTGAAGAAGCCCTTAAACTGTGCGACCAGGCCCTGGCCCTGTTCAAACGGGCGCGAGAACTGGCCGTAGATGATCCCCAGTTGAACCGGGAGGCGCGGGTGGCGGTCGCGACCGCTTACAGCCAGCGGGGCCACCAGCAGCGTTACAGCCGCAACTTCGCCGGTTCTTTAGCAGACCTTTCCCAGGGGCTGCGGCTAAACCCGGCTAACGCGGAAGACTATTATTACCGGGCTTTGAGTTACCTGGGCAACGGCGATACCCGCCAGGCCCGGACCGACCTGGTAGAGTATCTCAAGCGCGGCGAAAACGACTTCTTACGCGAGCAAGCCCGTACCCGTCTGGCCGACCTGGCACCCGGTAAAGACGACCCGGCGGCGGGCGCGCTGCACTGGCGCAATGAGGGCATGCGCTTTAACGCTGAGGCCACCAAAGCGGCCCAACCGCGCGGGGATGATGCCAAACCGGACTGGTTTACGGCTGTCCGGCTCTATAACCAGGCTATTACGGCCTTTAACAAGGCGCTGGAACTGAACCCGGCCGACCGGTTTACCCGGATTGGCCTTATGACCGCCCTTAAAGACCAGGCCGAAGCCTACCGCAAGCTGGATGAATATGACCTGGCCGTTGCTAATTTCGACCGGGCGCTGGAAATCCAGCCCGAAACCCAGTTCATCTTCTACAAAGCCGAAACTCTTTTTCAGGCCGGGCACGTTGAACTGGCAAAGTCCATTTTCCAGGAATACCTGGTTGCGGGTAAAGACCCGGGGCTGCGCGCCAGGGCCCAGAGTTACCTGGAAGCCAAAGCCAACCGGGTGAATAGCTAGTGTTGCCAGTTTCTATCGTAGTCGTCAGCTATGGTTCGGCCGCCTACCTGGCCGACTGTCTTTCCAGCCTGCTGGAAGATTGCAGCGCCTACGGCCCGGTGCAAGTGGCCCTGGTCGAGAATCACCAGGACCCGGCTCAGGTTAAAAAGACTCGCCAGGCGGCTGCGCCTTTCTTGAAAATGGGCTTGCAGTTCTGGCCCGCCCCGGCTAACCTGGGCTACGGCGGAGCGGCTAACTGGGGCTGGTCGCGCTTGGCTCCGGCGGCGGTCAAGCTTGTCCTGAACCCTGATATGCGGTTTCCGGCGGGCTGGCTGGCCGCTTTTTTACGGCCTTTCTCGCAAGACCCCGGGGTGGGGATTGTCGGCTGCAAGCTGCTGACCGCTGATGAGAAAATTCAGCATGCCGGAGGCTTAATCCGCCACGACCTGGCCCTGTCCGAGCATTTTGGCGCGGGTGAACCGGATGACGGCCGCTGGGACGCGTCCTGTCCGGTTGAGTTTGTTACCGGGGCGGCCCTGGGCATCCGGTCTGAACTGGCGGACCGCCTGGACGGCTTTGACCCGGCTTTCTTCCCCGGTTATTACGAAGATGTGGACCTGTGCCAGCGGGCGCGCCAGCTTGGTTATAAGGTCTGGTACGCGGCGGAGGCGGTAGCCTATCATTTTGAGGGCGGCACCTTTGGCCGGGGCTTAAATTATTATCTGCCGCTGCACCGGAACCGCCTGCGCTATATTTTCAAGCATTTTTCAACTCACCAGTTGTTGACCGAGCTATTACCGGCCGAGCGGCGCCGCCAGCTAACCACTATGGATGAACTGGACCGCCAGGCCAGCGCTATTGTCTACCGGGTAGCCGCTCTTTCTTTTTCCCGGCCAACCGGCCCGGCTAAATCCAGCCAGCCCCAGGAGAATCAGACTACTTTGAAAGAAAACACGCAAGCTAAATCTCACTCCCCTCAAACAGACCTGTATGACGTTTCCCTGGAAGCCTCTTCCGCCGGGGAAGTAGCGCTGACCCAGCAGATTATCAAGCATGTGCACGAGGTCAAGCAGCGCTGGCTAGTAGAGGAAAAGCCTTTCCGTTCGCGGTTGCCTTTTGTAGCCAGCTTGCGCGAGCGTTTTAACTCGATTTCAACCCGCTGGTATGTCAAACCGATCCTGGCCCAGCAGGTAGAATATAATGCAGCCGTGGCCCGCGCTATCGAAGACCTGGGCCAGTTAGCTGCCGGGAGCCAGTCGGTCCAAAATTTACAGGTAGCATCCCTATCCGCCCGCATGCTTTCGATTGAAGAACGGTTGGAACGCATCGAGACGCTGCTGGAAAAGTTAACCGCAACCGGCGCCCCTGACCGGCCTTAGAGTTAAAACAACTTTTCCTCTCCCCTTAAACAATCTATTGAAATATCGTGGATGCCTGTCCGGGTATACCAGTAAAGAAATTATTCTTAACTAATTAATGTATACCTGGGCAGGTTATTTCAGCTTAATCTTAAACTAGCCATTAAAATAAAACTATTTAAAATAATCAATTAATTTATTTTGGGTGGTTTTAATTTACCGTGTTTGTAATTCATTGTAATAAATATAATAAACCATTGACCAAAAATAGGATGATTGTTATAATTATACAAAGGGTTAAGTCCACTGAAGGGTTTCTGGGCTAAGTTTTACAAATAATTCTCATATTTTTAAGTCCGGTGTCAAATCTACTTATTAAAATTCAGCTTTTAATTATAATAAGGTGATTTGAAAATCATAAAACCCCAATTTTATAACTAAAAGCAGTTGAATTAATATTGTTACATTTTAAGGTTTCTTTGATTAAAGTGGAAAAGTTACTGACTTTTATTGGCTGGTAAGTAACTGGAATTAGGAGACCTCGTATGCCTACCCCCCCAGAAAAGTCGGACCAAGTTTCTCTCAATCCCGGGCAAGGTGACCAGGCACAATCAATGACAGGGGAGGATGCGCCACGAAAGCGTGGGCGGCGCTCTATGGCTGAGATGCGGGCGGCCCAACAAACGGGTCGGAATTTGAGTGCTTCCCCGCAGAGGTCGCTGTCTGCCCAGTCCCAGGCTAATACTTTAGGAGCAAGAATCAAGCTGGCCCGCAAGCGGTTGGGTCTTTCCCAGCAGGAACTTGCCGGGCAGGATTATGTTGCTTCTTATATATCGGCTATTGAGCGCGACAAGATTCATCCCAGCCTTAAAGCCCTGGAACTGATCGCCCAGCGCCTGGACGAACCGGTAGAGTACTTCCTTTATGGCGGCTATGGCAGTGGGGCTTTTCAGGATGCCTCCAACCCGTCCGGTGAAGGCAGCCATTTATCGCCGGAAACCAGTTTCAGCCTGGCAGTCCGCGATAAATTACTGGAAGCCCAGTTACTGCTTGAGAATGGCACCTATGTAGGGCCACAAGAAGGCCCGCCCCTTTTGGCCCAGGCCCGCGCCCTCCTGGAAAGTCTACCTCGCCACCAGTTAACCGAATATGACCGGGTCCAGGTTGCGCTATTGTTTATCCGGGGGTCTTTTGTAACTTCTGAAAGCCAGGAAATTCCCACACAGGTAGAAGAAGCCCTGGCCCTGGCCCGGCGTACCCAGCAGCCGGATATAGAAGTTGAGCTAAATTGCCTGCTGGGGAAATTTTATGCCAGCCAGCGCCAGCCTGAAAAAGCCCTGGTGGCTCATGAGGCTGCCCGCGCTTTGCTGAATGCCTACCAGAATCAATTGGTACCGGAATTGCAATTGGAGGTCCTGGCCGGGCTGGCAACAGCTTTCCTGGCGGCTGGACAGCAAGGACAGGCGGTTGAAGTCTTTGAGGAAGCTCTCCGGCTGGAAGAACATTACAATAAACCCCAGGTCCGCGCCCAGCTTTACAGCGAACTGGCGGCTTTGTACCGGGGTAAAGGCGACCTCTACCGCTCCCGGAGATTTAGCAAGCTGGCCGAAATGATTTATGAACAGCTAAATTTACACCGCCACCTGCTGCGCCTTTCGGCGGAGGTTGGCAGCGCTTTAACCGAATCGGGTAAGATTGAGGAAGCCGAAAAGATCTTATTGAAAGCAACCAACGTCAGCCAGCGAAACCTGGGCTTGCTGGGTTCGGAATTGGCGCTGGCCTATAACTCCCTGGTGGCCCTGCGGATTCAACAAAATGATTTGCCGGAAGCTCGCCGGATTAGCCAGCTTGGCATTGAAGAAGCCCACAAGGCCGGTGACCCACTGGCCGAAGGGCAGGCTTTAACACTGGCCGCAGACATTGAAAATCGCCAGGACCGGCCCGAAGAAGCCCGGCAGTTGTATGAACAGGCGATTGGGTTGCTGGAGAAATCAGCGACGCCTTATGCCCTGGGGGATGTCTATAAGGCGTACGGCGAAGCTCTTTCACGCTGGGGTGACTTTGAAACGGCGGTGATTTATCTTAAGAAAGCCTACGACTCGAAAAAATAACAAGCCCTAAATAAAAGCACCCTTACCTGAAACCGAAAATTTCAGCTAAGAGTGCTTTTTTAGTTACTTTTAATTACTTCAGAAGCCCAATCTGAATCAGCCCTTCGTAAGTAATCGCCATCCCCAGGATTGAAACCAGGGCCGCGCTGGCAACCGGCAGCAAGCGGACGACTTTACCGGCTCGCCCGAGTTTCAGCTTGCCCAGTTTTTCGCGGGCGTATACCAGCAATAAGCCGATTAGCGTCAGGGTACCGGCCAGCCCGAAGCTGAAAAATATAATCATTATCAGGCCCAGGGCGGTACGGTTCAGGGCGATTGCGCTCAACATCAGCACCAGGGCCGAGGGGCAAGGCAGCAGCCCTGCCGAAATGCCGAATATCAGCAAATTTTTCCAGGTCACGGCCTTGCCATCGGCACCGGGCGGTAAATGCGTATGCGGTTTGCCGCCGTGCGAGTGGACTAACCCATTGCCGTGGTCGTAGTCGTGATCATGGTCGTGGGTAGGTGGGTGCGCGGTTTCAGGGCCGGGTAACCCGGTCGTGGGCCATGACACGGAGTTATCAACCCCCTGTGGCGAGCTTCCCGCCGCCAGTGCCAGGGCCGGTTCCGGTTCCGGTTGGCTGATTTTAGCCGGCTCAAAATGCTTATGGCTGTGATCATGGTCGTGGTCATGCGGATGGTCGTGACCGTGCTGGTGGTCATGCGGATGGTCGTGACCGTGCTGGTGGTTGTGGTTGTTGGCCGGGTCGCTGCTGTGCGAGTGCGTATGGCCGGAGGCCTGGAGGGTTGCGGTGCTTCCGGTGCTGCTTTTAAGCCGGGCAAAATTAAGCCGCGAACGGAAGAGAGCTACCCCCATTCCGAGGACCAGCAGGCCGGACAGCAGCCCCAACCAGGGGTAAAGCTTTTCCGGCAGGATGTACTGCGAAGCAAACAGGGTTATCAGACCCAGCACGAAAACACCGATAGTGTGGGTTATTGTCACGGTCAGGCCGAGAAATACGGCGTGGCGGGCGGTGCCCCGGCTGCCGACCAGGTAAGCCGCGACAACAGTTTTGCCGTGACCGGGCGAGAGGGCATGGAACATTCCCAGGATAATCGAGGCCACCAGGGCGAAAGCCACCACCGCTACGGTCAATTCGCCGTTTATCAGGTTTGCCAGCGGTTCCTGGGTCTTAACCGCTGCAGCGGCTGGTTGAAAGTCGGTGCGGTTGACTACCACCGAAGGATCTATTTTGAAAGCGGCACTGGCCGAGGTAACCGCCAGCGGGCTGGCCAGCATGTCTTCCGGGTAGACCCGCAATTCATTGGTCTGGTCCCGGTCGGATACGCTGGATTGAGTCAGGGCCACTCCGGTGGCGCTGCGCAGCACGATTTCACGCCAGCCCAGGCGGTCCGGGTAGTTGGTATCCCGATAGGTCAGGTTCGAGGCCCTGTCAGCCAGGGCCGGGGTCTGGAGATGGGCCGCCAGGCGCAGCGTTTGCAGGCCGCCCTGCCCGGCCAGAAAGGCAAGGTCTTTGCTGACCGGGTTCAACTCGACCGCCTTACCGTCTACGGTCAGTTTGAGGTTGGACCGGATTTCTTTAAGTTTGGCTTCCAGGTACCGGGACTGTTCGGCGGCGCTTAGCTGCCCATCTTTGTTCAGGTCAATAATATCTTTTTCCTGGAAGGCCGGGATTTCCGCCATATCCAGAACGTAAAAGATATTCACCCCAGCCGCGCCGACTTCAATCCGGCTGTAGTGGTTGACCGTGAAATTACCCAGCGGGTGCGCCAGGGCGGTGGCCGGGAGAGCTATCATCGCCAGGGCCAGTAGCGCTAGCAGGAGCAATTTTGATTTCAAAGCAAAGAATTTTATTTTGACTAACCTCATTCCGGTCACCCCCCATCTTTTTTATACATGTACATACTACTTCCGGTAATAACTTAGTTTCCTGGCGCGGCCAGGGTCAGGCGGGCTTCGGCGGCATAAAGGAAGGAGAAGCCCGGGTTAATTAGCGCTTTTTGGAGATAGGACCGGGCCTCCTCCTTTTGCCCCAGTTTATTAGCGATCATTCCGGCGTGAAAGAAAGCCAGGCGGTCCTGGGTACCCAATCGCAAAGCCTGCCGGGAAGCCTCGGCCGCGCCTTTGTAATCCCCTGATTTGTAAAGGGTCCAGGCCAGCACGTCGGCAGTTTTATAACTCTGGCGCAGGTAGGCTTTTTGTTTGGCCCCGGCCAGAGCCTCGGACAGGTTACTGTTGTGGTCGGCCTGGAACAGGGCCATTTCCATATCGGTATCCACGCCGTTATCGCGGTAGATTTCCATAATGCCTTCGACCAGTTTGTACTGCTGTCCGGCTTCCCTGGTCTGGTTGGCAAGCGTATAGAGGTCGCCCAGTTCAATAATGAATTCAGGCAGCGGCATTCGCCGGGTGACATCCGCCAGTATTCCGATGCCTTTGCTAATGTCGCCCCTGGCCGCGTAAATTTTCGCCAGCCCGGCCTGCGCGTAGAAATAATTCGGGTAATATAGCAGGGCATCGTTGAAGATTTTCTCGGCGCTTTTAAAATCACCCCGGTTGTAGTAGAGGTTCCCCAGTTGATAAGTTACCCAGGCCCGGTTTTCGGTGCCGGGAGCGCCCGCGTCAACCGCTTCTTTCATGGCCTCAATTGCGCCGTCATACTCGCCGAAAAGTTCCCGTATGTAAGAAACCCGGGCGTAAGAGCTGATGTCAGGCCGGATATTCACCATTGTCTGTACAGTGGCGGTAGCTTCGTCATAGCGCCCAAGTTCAATCTGGGCATCCGCGATAACCCCTAAACTATAACTGGTCGGGTTCAGGGCCAGCGCCTGTTGGCCGTACTCAAGACCTTTTTCGAACTGGTGACGAGAGAGCGAGAGCGCGCCTAAACCGCCCAGCGCTTCATAATTTTTAGGGTCAAGTTCAAGCGATTTTTTAAAGACTGCTTCGGCTTTATTGTAAAAGGTCGGGTCCCCGGCTTCGCGCGCTTTTTGCAAATAGGCCAGGCCAAGTTTGGCATTATTCGGGGCGCTTTTAGGTTCGCTCTTTAGTTTCTGCTGAAGGCTGGTAATTTGCTGGTCGGTCGGGCTGGCGCTGGCAGCCGGGTTGTTAGAGGTCTGGTTGGCAGTGCCCAGGAGTTGGGTGATAGTGGCATTGGCTTTATCAGGAGTTGAGCGGATTACATTTATAATTAAAAGGGCTGCCAGGAACAAAATAATTATTCCCAGGACGGTTGTTTCTCGCTTGTACCGGTTTATAAGCTGCATTCCCTGGTCTCCTTAGAACGGCTAAATTTAGCCTTTACTCATAGCTTACGAATTTTTAATCTGGCCTGAATTTAAGTTTTAGTTGGCAGCGCTCGCGGGTGGGCATGCCTTTCGCCCGCGAGGCTGTTCCGGCCGGAAGCCGGGGCCGGTAAAGGCTTACCGGCTTCCGCTGGTTAATTTAGCAACCGCCGTAACCCTGGACGAAAGTGGTCTTGCATTCCTGGGCCGAGGTGCCAGACAAGAGGCCGCTGTAAGGCAGCGCCTGGTAAGGGAAGGTTCCGGTGATGTCGTTGACACGGGCCGGGAAGTCAACACCGTCACCCAATGAGTTGTTGGGAGAAACAGTCGAGTCAACCAGGATACCGGCCACTACCCGCAGTTCGATGTCAATGACATCGTCGGTCAGGCGGCGGCCGTTCGGGAAGCCTGCCAGGTCTTTACCGAGTACGCCCAACGAACTGCCTTTGGCGACCGGCGGAATAGCTACGTTAAGGCGTAGTTGTTCCGACGGGACCACGTTGGCGGGCTGGTTAAGGCCCTTGACACCGGTCAGGAAGACCTGCAGGATGTCGGTGCGGTCACCGGCAGGTAAGGTCAACCCGTAGAGCTTGTTCAACAGGACACCAAGTTCGGGTTTGAGGATAATGCTGGCCGGGATAGTTCCCGCCTGGATCAGTTTGAAGTCCTGAGAAGGCATCAGGTTGTTGAAGGCGTCTTTCAGCTTGAGCGGAATGACAACTTCGTTCACCAGGGGCATACCAAGGCGTTCAATCTGGACCCACGGGCCGCTGGATGAGGATGCGCCCAAGGCGCCCCGGACAGTAGTAGCGCGGCGGCTGCTGGTAGACCAGAAACCCAGTACCGAGCTGCCGCCATTCGGGTCGGTCGGCTTGGTGCCGTCTTTGGTCAGCATGCTGATCGGAATCTGCATCGAGATGGTATGGACGTTGTAACCGGCGAAGCTATTCACACCGCCGCCCTTGTTACCGGGCAGGTTGCGGATAGTTAGCAGGTCGAACAGCGAGCCAATGTCGGCAAAGAAGGGGTCGGCACGGGGACCCGCGAAAGCTTTCATGCCGTTACCCAGGTTGTGGACTACCTTGGCGGCGGTCATCGGGTAGACCGGGAAGGATTTCGCGCCGACGTTAGCCGGAGCAACTTCTTTATCGGCCGCGATGCTGGTCCGCCTGGCGGTAGCGCAGTTTGATAGAGCCTGGTCTTTGCAGCTGCCATCGCCCGGGTAGTCTAACCGGTCAATGTACATATACTGGCGTAGGTTGTATTCGGCGTCCATATTCTCGCCAACAACGCCGGTGTTGTGGAGGAACGTATCCCCGTTAATCACTTTGGTCTTGAAGCGGAACTGGTAGACGATGTGGTCCTGGGCATCGCCAACATTGTCTACGTGAATTTCGTACAGGACATCGTCCCCGAAGCGGAACCAGTTCGGTCCACTGGCGGCGTTTTCGTAAGGAATCCAGTTGGAGATAAGGGTTAAAGTGTCCGGGTTTTCCGGACTGACGAAAGCGTAGAGATCGGTTGCGTCGGCAACCGGGTCCTGGCTGATAAGGGGCGCTTCACGGTGGCTGGATGCTTCTGCGGCTTGAGGAGTCTCAAAAGCAGGCACAATGCTAACCAGTAGCATCGCCATAACACCGGCCAGGCTAACCCAGAATAGAGAGCGTTTTGCCATCGGTCCTGTCCTTTCTATGTTCGGGTCTTGCGAACTCACCGGCAGGTTTTCCTACCTGCCAGTGTAAATGTTTCAGTCTTAATCCAAGACTTGCTGAAATCGGGCAACACTAAGCCAGGCGCGTCCCGTAGAGGTCAGGGCAAGGGTAAGACGCGTCCTGTTTTTGGTATTGTCGTTACGTTAGTTACCGGTTAAGGGCGGAGCCTGGTAAAGTAGGTTTGCGCGAGGTTTGCCAGGCTCTTCTTTGCTAATGCGAAGGGGTTTACCGGGGATTAAAGTCCACGGTATTCTGGTAAGTTACACCGTTGTAGATAAAAATCAGCAGGACTTCCACGCTTACGTTAGCCTGGTCGTTACTGACATTCACCGTACAACTGGCCGCTCCATCAGCGCCGCTCGGCCCGCTGGTACAATCTGCGACTTTGTTGTAAAAGCTGAAACGAGCAGTCATTGGAACGCCGGTAATTATCTTTCCGCCGGTGATTAAACGACCGTAGACCGTTACGTTGCTGCCGGCCGGTGGGAAGACATTGTTCACACAGCCCTGCACCACCGTGCCGGTAGTGTCGGAGCCGGGCAGGCAGACCGCTGCCGGGATAGCAGTCGGGGCAGCCAGGTTGGGATTATTTTCAATGTAGCGCCACTTGTAATAGTGCTGGCCCAGGTTGCCCATTTCAACCTTCAGGCCGCTCAGGGCGGGATTATAGGTAAGGACCCGGCGCTGGAACAACTGCACTAAAACGGTGCGCTGGGTGCCCGCAACCCTGGTGCTTACCCAGAAAGGTTCGGTTACAGCGTAACCAAACACATTTACGGTCGGGTTATCGGTGTAGACCGGCTGGTTGTCCAGCCGCTGGCCGGTTTTAGGGTCGTTAATAGCGCCCTTCAAGTTCTTGAAATCTTCAAAAACTTTCGCAATGTTGTGGCCGGTTTCCGGCTGGTAAGCCCCAATTGTCAGTTGCTCCGGCGGTGTAAAGGTGCTGACCACGCCGGACTTATTGATAAACTGGTTTATAACCGCCCCCGCTGTGCTGGCTCTAGAATTTGTATCGGGTGTACCAAAAGTAATTACATTCTTGAAGGAAGCGTATACCGGGGCATCCGGGTTAACCGAAACATCGTCACCAGCCACCTGGTTCATTGAAGGGGCCAGGCTTACGAAGGTGTTGTTGCCATCCTGGCGCTGGCCGGTTACCAGGTCCCGTACCAGCAAGCCGCTGGTCACCTGGCCGGTAACGGGCTGGTTCAGTTCCATCCGGCCTTTATCGAAATACTGGACCTGCCGCATGCCATTGGGTGACTCTTTGTATGATTCAAAAGTTATTTCTTCGGCGCTGCCACTCACCGCCGGACCCCAGGTGTAGAAACGGTTTATCCCGGCGCTGCCTACCAGGCGGTCCTGCGTTACCCAGCGGTCACGGAAAAAGAAATTATTAAAAAAGGGTTCTCCACCAGGCGCAGCCGATGCGATGGTTATAGTCAGGACTGACCCCAGCAGCCCAAGCGCTAAAAAAGTCACCCGAAGGCTTTTTTTCTTCATTAATGAAATCTCCCGAGGTTTCGTGTTTGTTCCGGCCGGGTTTAAGCGAGTGACCTGCCCGGCAATAGTTACCGTTTATAATCGTTGTACTTTATATACTGGCCTGGTCTTGCTTTGGATTTATAATTAGAAGGGCGGATGACTGAATTTATTTTAAAAAGAAAAACCTTTACATGGGCAGCGGCCGGTTAAGCCGCATATTAACCGGATTACATATTAACCGGGGAATTATTAAACCATCCGGGATTACAAATTAATACAAAACCGGCATAGGGCTGTATATGCAAGAAGTTTAATAGTTATTCCGGGCTGGGCCACCGGGATGCAGTCGGCTGCTTTAGAAATTAATCTAAAAAGCCCACCCGGCGGCTAATAGCTTTCAGGTGGGCTTGAATTATTCAAATAAAGGTGGCGAGTTCATAACTCGGCGCTTACCGGCAAGGAGCTAGCCCGCCAGGCCGGGGTTTAAGCTGGACCGTTTAAAAATCTCCCATAACTAATTCTTCTTCTTTAATTTCGCCGGTAGTCCCCCAGGGATCGGGTTTGTTAATCTTGTAGGCCCGGATAACCGGGTTGGCCGGGTCTGTCAGCGATACCAGGACATAATAGCTGTCCGGGTAGTAGGCCGTCCGGACATCGGTGGGCGAAGGGTAGGCCGGGGTATGGGTATGGCTGTGATAGATTGCGACCAGTTCCTGGTCTTGCTCGTCCAGGGCTTCTTCGGCGGCCAGTTGTTCTTTTGGGTCAATCAGGTAGCGCACGTATTTATCGCCCGGCTCGACATTAGTCGTTGGGAAATGGCGGGTAACTGTGCCTGCCAGGCCGCCCAGCAGCCCGCAACCTTCGTTGGGGTAGTCCTGGCGCAGGTGTTCCAGCATTTCCTCGTAGATGTTAAAAGGAATTTTTAGCATATTACCACCACAGTTTCTGCTCCATTTCGTCTTCCAGTTCGTTCAACCCTTTGGTAAAGAGACCAGCGCTAAGATATTTCCAGCCGCCTTCGGCCAGCAGGGTAACTACCTTGCCCTTGCGCCCGGCCTGGCCTATTTCTTTCGCCAGGCGGATAGCCCCGTAGATTGCCGCGCCGCACGAAACACCGCAGAACAGCCCGGATTTTTCCAGTAAAGCCCTTTGCGCCAGGACCGATTGCGAGTTGGTGACGACAAACTTGCGGTCGAGCCTTTCAAGTTCAATAATCGGTGGGACATATCCCCCTTCCAGGTTTCGCAAGCCCTGGACTACCTCGCCCATCATCGGTTCCACCGCGACGATACTAATCGCCGGGTTGCGTTCCTTGAAGAAGCGGCTTGCTCCCATCAGGGTCCCGCCGGTGCCTAACCCGGCCACAAAAGCGGTCAGGTCCGGCAAGTCATTATAGATTTCCGGGGCGGTGCCTTCGTAGTGGGCTTTTGGGTTGGCCGGGTTGGCATACTGGAACAGCATTACATATTTGGGATCCTGGGCCATTTCCTGGGCGACTTCCACCGAGCCGTTGCTGCCGTTGCTGCCGTCGCTCAGGATAACCGTCGCACCGTAAAGTTCAAGCATCTGGCGGCGTTCGGGCGTAAAGCTGTCCGGCATTACAATGGTGACTTTGTAACCCTTCAGGGCTCCAATCATTGCCAGGGCAATCCCGGTATTGCCGCTGCTCGGTTCCAGGATGTGCTGGCCGCTGCCTGGTATCAACCGGCCCTCGCGCTCGGCCGTTTCAATCATAGAGAGCGCGACCCGGTCCTTGACGCTGCCGGAAGGGTTCTGGCCTTCCAGTTTGGCATAAATCTGGACCTGGTCCGGGTAGGGGCTTAACTCGCTGATTTCCACCAGCGGAGTATTGCCAATTAATTTAAGTATATTGGGGTAAAGCATAAAAAGTGAAGACCGGGAATAAAATTAAAATTCTAAAACAGGAAGATTCCGGCCTGCAGCAGGGGTTTATTAAGAGTAATAAAGCACCTGGGCCAACCAAAACCTTCCTGTCTGATTCCTAATTCCAGGTTCCTGGTCTATTTTCCTCCACTCATCGCAGGTAAAATCACGATGGTATCGCTGGCAGAGACCGGAGTAACCAGGCCCTGGATGAAACGCACGTCTTCATCATTCAAATAAATATTGACGAAGCGGGCGATCTGGCCGTCTTCGGTCAAAAGCTGGTTCTTGATAGTGGGGTATTTGCGGTCGAGGGCATCCAGAATATCGCCAATGGTTGCGCCTTCAACGTCTACTTGCTTGGTGCCGCCGGAGAGTTTGCGTAAGACCGGCGGTAATTTTACAGTACTCACTCTAAGTTTTTCCTTTCAAGTCAGGGACTTTCGCCCGGCCCGGCCGCTTCGGCTTATAACCGGCAGTTTTTGCTAACTCACGGGCCAAAAGGCGAAAGTCCTAAAGTCTTTTCTGAGCTTACTTCTTACTTACTAGGCAATCCGGCAGGCCGGGATAAGGACATCGCCGCGCTTGTGCTGCTCTAACAGGTCATCAATATCGGCGTGCTGTCCGCAGGCGACACAACCGGGGTCGCGGCGCAGTTTCAACTCGGTGAATTCGGTTTCCAGCGCGTCAAACAGCAGGAAGCGCCCGCTCAGTGTTTCACCGATGCCGAGGACCGTTTTAAGGGCTTCGTTGGTCTGCAGCAGCCCGATAATACCGGGTAGGACGCCCAGTACCCCGGCTTCGGAGCAGTTAGGAGCCATCGCGGCCGGAGGCGGGTCGGGATAGATGCAGCGGTAGCAGGGGCCTTCGTAAGGAATCAAGGTCGTAAGCTGGCCGTTGAACGAAAGAATGCTGGCGTGAATGACCGGCTTGCGGTATTTTACCGCGAAGTCGTTGACCAGGTAGCGGGTTTCGAAGTTGTCGGTCCCGTCCACGACCAGGTCATATTCAGGCAGAATACGCTCGATATTCTCGGCGGTCAGGCGCTCTTTATAGACATTAACTTTTACGTCCGGATTGAGGGCGGCAATTGCTTTCGCGGCGCTATCGGCCTTATACTGCCCGACCCGGTCCAGGGTATGAATAATCTGGCGCTGCAGGTTGCTCTCTTCGACCTGGTCGTTATCAATAATACCCAGCGTGCCGATACCGGCGGCGGCCAGGTAGAAGGCATTGGGGGCACCCAGCCCACCGGCCCCGATCAACAGGATTTTAGAACCCAGGAGCTTTAGCTGGCCTGCTTCGCCCACTTCCGGCACCAGCACGTGGCGGCTGTAGCGGGACTGCTGTTCTTTGGTCAGGCTTTGCGGTTTAACCGTCGGCAGACCGGCATTTTTCCAGGCCCCGTAACCACCGGCAACCGAGAGTACGTTGGTGTAACCCATTTCCTGTAAAGTCTTGGCGGCAAAAGCGCTGCGCACACCACCGGCGCAATAGACCACCAGCGGCGTTTCTTTGTCCGGGACGGATTCTTCTACCCGGCTTTCCAGGAAGCCACGCGGCAGGTGGGTTGCGCCGGGGACATAACCGTCGTCCCATTCATTTTTCTCGCGCACGTCCAACAAACGGGCCTGACGGTTACTTTTCAAGAACTCGGCGGCTTCTACCGGCTTGGTTTCTTGAATCTGGTCTTTAGTCTTTTTTAACAGGTCATTATATGTCTGGCCCATATACAGCTCCTTAACAAAATTATTATTGATACTTCTCTAGTATTTTAGCACTTATTTTAATAAGAGTATGTCAATTAAGTATATCAGGATTAGCCCATTTGACTATAGCATTTATGGTTTGGTTAGTCAAGAACGGCTTGAAAGGTAAAAGAAATCCCGGCTAGTGGCCCAGCAACCGGACGCTGTTGCTGCGGTCGTGCCAGTTGAGATTGGTCTTTCGGAAGCGGTTAAGTAGTTTCAGGGTTTCTTCGTAGAGCGACTGCATTTTGGCATCTTTGACTTTCCATTCGCCCCGCAACTGTTTGATTACCAGCGAACTATCGCCAAAAACTTCGACAGTATAATTCTCAGGCTGCTTGCCCGCTTTTTCAATCGTGCGAATCAGGTCTTCCACGCCGTGTTTAAGCGCCAGGTACTCGGCCTGGTTATTGGTCATGTAGTTGCCGAATTGCAGGCGGCTTTCGAGCCGTTCGCGGCCGGCCCGGGTCCGGATATGGTAGCTGCCGTAGGCTTTGCCGGGGTTGGGGTCGGCCCCGCCATCGAAGGTCAGGGTGTAATCCCAGGGCGAAACGCCCGCATTTCCCAGTCTTTGGGTCATCTTTTTTCCTAAATTCTAAAATTATCTCGGTCGGAGTCTTCTTCCTCCAACCAGTCCATGGCTTCAAGAATCGCCCTGGCCGTATTTTCCTCTTGCAGGGCTTTTTCTTCTTCCGGGTCCAGGGCCGGTTCGCCCGGCTGTCTGACCGGCTCGAAACCGTGCCCGGCCCCTTCCACCGGCACGATCAGGGTCGAAAGTGGCGATTTAAGGCAATATTCTTCAACTTCCTCCAGCGTGCCGTAAGGGTCTCGTTCTCCGTGTACCACCAGCAAGTTGCTGCCCATTTTAGCCATGCCGGGCGGTAGAAAGCTCTGCGTTTGGCCGGGTTGGTGCGCCGCCAGCCCAAAAACGATTACTCCACTGATTTTATCGCGGTACGCCTTGTTTTGGGCCATCGCCAGCGCGACCAGGCCACCCAGCGATTTCCCGGCCAGGTAAATCCGTTTGGGTTTCATTTCCTTGCCAAAGCTCTGGATAAAATTATAGGCTCCGACGAGGTCTTCCAGCCCTTCTTCGAAAGGATTAAATTTCCGGGGGTCGGTTTGCTGCTGGACGAAGCGGAAATCAAAGCGCAGCGCGGTCAGGCCAATGTCGGCGGCCTGGAGGCACATTTCAACGCTTAATGGCGACTCTTTGGTGTTGCTGGAACCGTGCATTACGATCAGCACGCCGTTGGTGGCCCTGGTTGTCGGCAAGTGCCAGACGCCCTCTAATTCGGTTCGCCCGTCACCCGCCAGAAAAGTTACCTGATTGGTTTCCATTTAAGTCTAAGTACCTGAATCTATCTACTTAATTTGCTTCTTGCTGTCTGCCCTGGTTTGCAGCCTGAAAATAAGCGCCCGGTTAAGCGGCAGCCCTGGTTTGCAGCCAGGAACATCCGCCTAACCGGGCGCTTGGTCGAACTAGCTCAATTTTACTCTGGCATAATGGCGGTTGCCACGCTTGAGCAGCATGCCATCGTGCAGGGTAACTTTAGCCTTGGGGTCGGTCGGTTTATCACCGTCAATCGTGATGCCGCCCTGCTCCACGAACCGGGCCGCTTCCTTCTTGCTGGCGGCCAGTTTGGTTTCCACCAGCAAGTCGCGCAGGTCCATTTCGGTTACACCCGAAAGGCTAAATTCGGGAATTTCGGTCGGGACTTCCTTATTGACGATTTCCCGCTCGAAGCTTTCGGCGGCTTCACGAGCGGCATCCGGCCCGTGATACATTTCCACCAGGCTGGCGGCCAGGCGCTTTTTAAAACGCAGCGGATTCTCGCCCTGTTCCATGGCGGCCTTCATTTGCTCAATCTCGGGTTCGGGCACGCGGGTCAGGGTTTCGAAGTATTCCAGGATTTGCCCGTCCAGCGTCCGGAGCATCTTGGCGTACTGGTCTTTGGCGGCTTCGGTGATATAGACGCCATTACCCAGGCTGGTGCTCATCTTGTTGCCGTCCGGGGCGTTGATCATCTTGCCCATCAGGACTGATTGCGGGTCCTGTCCGTAGACTTTTTGAAGATGGCGTCCGGCCATCATGTTAAACATCTGGTCGGTCCCGCCGATTTCCACGTCCGACTTGAGCATGACCGAGTCATAGCCCTGCAGCACCGGGTAGACGATTTCCTGGAGCGATATCGGTTTACCGGCTTTGAAACGTTCGCTGAAGTTATCCCGCTCGATCATCTGGGCGACGGTAAAGTTACTCATCAACTCGATACCCTCCTGGAAGGACATCTTGTTGAACCACTCGGTATTGAAACGCCATTCGACTTCGGCCGGGTCCAGGATTAAGCTGACCTGTTCCTTGTAGGTCTGGACGTTTTCTTCGACCATAGCCGGGGTCAGCATCGGGCGGGTGCTGGCCTTATCGCTGGCATCCCCAATCTGGCCGGTAAAAGTACCAAAGAGCATGATAATTTTGTGGCCGAGGCGCTGGAAGTCGCGCAATTTTTGCAGAGCGACACTCCGGCCGATATGAATCAGGGGGCCGGTCGGGTCAATACCCAGTTTAACCCGCAACTGGCGGCCGCTGCGCAGTTTGGCTTCAAGTTCTTCCGCCGTGATAATCCCGGCCACCCCGCGGGTCAGCAAGCTGTCAATCTGGTCGCGTTCTCTTTTAACCGGCGGTAATATCGTCGGTACTACCGGTTTAAAGCTGCCGTTTTCGGTGCTGGCGGCCTGTGTTTTATCATCCGCATCCATATTATTCGTCAATTCCCACTCCATAGCCGGGTTTGCGGCGTCCAGGAAAAAGACCTGGCACTTTGCACCCAATTTTTCTTCTAATAACCGGGCCAGTTCCTGGCAGGCGACACGGACCTGGGCATCATTCAGGCCGGTCCAACCGTCTACCGGGAAAAATATATTGCGCGTATTTTCGGTGATGCGGGCTTTGCGACCCTCGCGCCAGACCCAGCGGCGCGTCCTCACTTCGGCGTCATCGGCATAGACGAGTTCTCCGGCCGGGACGGTCTCGCTCGGGGCATCCTGGCCGTCGGGCGGCGAGAAAACATCTCCCTCACGGGCCAGGCGTATTTCCAGGTTACCGGCCAGTAAATCCAGATCGTGCCCGCCCAGCGGCAGCAGATATCTTAGGCTTATCGTGTTGGAAAGGTCCACCGCCGGGTTAATCGAAGGTACCGACCCGGTCTTGATGGCCCGGCGGCTCAACGCCTCAATCGAGCTTAGAAATTCGCTGGCTTTGATGTTGAGTGTTTTAAAAGCATCCCGCCAGATCGAAATGAAAGGATTGGCCGTCAGGTCGGCCGTAGTTTGCAAGCCCTGGCGCAAGGCGGCCGCCTGGCTTTGCAGTTCCTGGTTTATACTTTCCCTCTCGGAGGGAGAAAGCTGGTTAGTGACCCCGCTGGCTACAACCCCACCCACGTAATAACTGGGAAAAAGCTCAAAAATCTGAGGCTCGACGCTGAAACGCATTTAATCCTTTCCTTCTATAACCCCTTAAAACTATATCCCTTAAAAACTTTAACCTTTATCCCTGAAAACTTCTTAAACCAACTTACGGATCGGCCGCGCCAGAAACTCGCAGAACTGCCGCATTCTTGAAGGATGCGCGAATTCCTCCGGCCAGACCGCCCGGCAATTTTTTAAATCGTCCCGGAACATTTCTTCCATCCGCCCGGCAAATTCTTCGCTGATTACGAACAGATTTATTTCGTGATTGATCTGGCTCCGGCCGTCCAGGTTGGCGCTGCCGATAGTGCTCAAGCAGCCGTCAAATGTGGCGGTCTTTGAGTGAATAACCGTATGCTGGTACAGCCAGATACAGGCCCCGGCTTTCAGCAGGTCGTCATATACCGGCCGGGCCAGTAAATCTACTATCGTATGATTGGACTTTTCCGGGACAATCAGCTCAATCCGCACGCCCCGGTTAAGGGCTTCGTGCATGGCCTGGCACAACTCTTCGTCCGGCAAAAAGTAAGGGTTGGTCAGCAGCATGTGGCTTTTGGCCTGCTTGAAAGCTTCCAGGTAGGCATCCCGGATGGTAAAACTGCCAAAAACTTTAGAAGGTTTACTCTCCCGGATGTAAATCTGCTGGTCCGGTTCTTCGTTTGCTTTAAACGGCAGGTGAATCCGGCGGCTAACTAACAGCCAGTGGCGCTTGTTCCACAATTCAACGAAAGCCAGGGCTATTTCCTGGGCTTTAGTGCCATCAATGCGGCAGTGGGTATCGCGCCAGGTAGTGGCATACTCGCGCCCTAAATTCATACCGCCCAGGTAGGCCGTTTTGTTGTCTATTACCAGAATCTTGCGGTGATAGCGGGTGTAGGTACCCAACCAGAGAAAACTGAGGTAGCTGTGTAGCGGTCCGTAGACCGTCACTTTTACCTCTTTCGGCCAGCGCCGGAAGCCAAACGGCATCAGCAAGCTGCCGAACCCGTCAAAGGCCAGGTAGACCTTGACCCCTTCCTGGGCTTTTCGGATGAGGTGGGCCTTAAAGCGCTGCCCGATAATGTCACTTTTAAGAATATAAGTCTCCAGGAATATCGTTTCCTGGGCCTCATCTATCGACTCCAGCATATCCTTAAAAGTGGCATGGCCGTAATTGAAAATCTTCAGACGTTGCCCATCAACCTCCACTGGCTCCAGTGATTTATGAGGAAAGAGGAATTCACGTTTCCGCCGGATTAGAGCGGTAGCAGCTATGCCCGCGTAAGTAAGCAGTGACACAGTGGCGGAGAAAAGCAGGGTAGAATAAATGACAATTCTTACCAGGTGGGCAAGTCTTACTTTTTTAACACTTTGCTTTATTACAGCAAACACCATTAACCTCATAGGACTGGACAACTGCTGGAATCAGGGAACCGGGCGATTGTTTCGTCCGGTAGAAGGGTTGTCTTAAGATTTTTCTTCAGTCGGTACAAACTTGGCGCAGGTAGGGCAAATACTGGCTCTGGCCCGGATTGTTACATGGCACCAGGGGCAATCTTTATATTTGGGTTGTTGTCGATATTGAATATACCTGAGTACTATCCAGGCCACCAGCGCCAGAATTGCGATGATTAGTAAATAAATAGTAATTGTGCTTCTCCTTTATACTTCTAATCCTATTTCCGATTTCTGAACTACAAAAACCTGAAAAATGATTTTACCACAATTTGCAGGGTTTTCCTAAACTCCAGTCCTGACAAGTACAGGCCCGGGGTTACAGCCGGTTATAACTCAAAAGGCATGGCTCTGGCGAACCCCTGCCGCCACATCTCCGGGCGCTTTACACCCTGATTTTAAAATGTTAAAATTATGCTCAATTGCTGAGTATGTGAAAAGGGAAACTCCTATAATTTGGGTTAATCTAATAAGAATTCAAATTAGTAAAAGTAAATCAAATGATCGAAAAATCTAAAGTAGAATTTGTCACCAAACCCCGCTTAGTAGACGCCTATGGCCGCTTAATTAAAAATGTTCGCATTTCAATAACCGATAAATGTAATTTCCGCTGCGTCTACTGCATGCCTGCTGAGGGGCTGGAGTGGCTAAAAAAAGACCAAATTTTAAGCTTTGAAGAAATAGAACGCCTTACCCGCGTCCTGGTCAGTATGGGCGTCGAGCAGGTCCGTTTGACCGGCGGTGAACCGACCGTCCGCAAGGATTTGCCGGAACTGGTCCGCACGCTCAGCCGGATAAAAGGCTTGCACAGCCTCAGCCTGACCACTAATGGCTACCTCCTGAAGAAGCTGGCCGGGCCACTGGCCGAAGCCGGTTTGACCCGCATCAATGTCAGCCTGGACAGCCTGGTCCGGGATAGGTTCTTCCAGCTTACCCGGCGCGACTCGCTGCAACAGGTCATGGAAGGGTTGGAAGAACTGGAAAAATACCCTTCAATCAGCCCGATTAAGATCAACGCCGTGGCAATGAAGGACTTTACCGAAGCCGAGGTGGCCGGGTTCGCCCTGTTAGCCCGCCGCAAGCCGTATGTCGTCCGCTTCATTGAATTTATGCCGCTGGATGCCGATGAAAACTGGGACCGGAGTAAAGTCCTCACCGGCGACGAGATTAAAGCAATTATTGAACGTGAGGTTATGCCCCTGGTGCCAGTGCCGAGTGCCGACCCGGCTGAAACTTCCACCAAGTACCGTTTCGCGGATGGGATTGGCGAAATGGGCTTTATTAACCCGGTCAGCCACCCGTTTTGCTCGGCTTGCGACCGCATTCGCCTGACCGCCGAAGGCATGCTGCGGACCTGTCTTTTCGCTCACATTGAAACCGACCTCAAGATTATCATGCGCAGCGGTGCCAGCGATGAAGTGCTGGAAGAAGCCATTCGCCGGGCTGTCTGGAAAAAAGAAATGAAGCATTACATCAATGACGGTGAGGCTTTCAAACGCACTAAACGTTCTATGTCGCAAATCGGCGGTTAAATGACCAACCGGCCCTATTAGAAGGAATGAATTGAGTAAGTAGCGCCATGAATTTATTTAATTCTTCCTTCCCGCCACCGCCCCATCTACCGCCTAAACCACCGGCTTTGCTCATCAGCAGCGAAGGGCTGCTCAAGCCCTGGCTGGACCAACTGGAAGCCCGCCTGGAAAAAGTCGCGGTTGGCTACAACAGTTCCTCTTTCAATATATATATCGGCCGCCCCGCGCCAGATTTAAGCCAGTTTGACACGGCTTTTTCGGCTTTGCTCCTGGACCCGGCCCACCAGCAAACCATCAATTTCTGGCGTGAGAAAGCTACCGACCCGGTTTTGCGGCGGCGGTTGGAATTGTTTCGCCGGACCTTTATCGAGGCGGAAGTCTCCAAAGCCGCTAAAATTTCCGAAGCCCGCAACCATATCAATGACCAGCTAATCAAGTACCAGCCCCAGGTCGGCAGTGAAAAGCTAACCCGGAGTGATATTACCGAAATACTGCGGACCAACCCGGACCGCCAGCGCCGCCGCCAGGTCTACGAACAGGCACTCAGTCCGTTGTCATCCCGGCTGGCGCCCCAGGTAACCGGCCTCTTAAAGTTGCGGAATGCTGAAGCCCGCCGCATGGGTTATCCTACCTATGCCGACCTGCACCTGGAACTGCTTGGCTTAAACCGGGCGAGCCTGTTTGGCCTGTTTGACCGGTTAGCTGCATTGACCGAAGCACCCTACCGGGCTTTCCTTGAAAAATCGCAGCAGGAACTGGGTCTGGACCGGGTCGAGCCCTGGGATTTGCACTGGCTGGCCGACCATAAGGCCACCCTGCCGGAAACGGCTTTCCAGCGCGCCAATATATTGCCGCTGGTCCACGATTTACTGGCCTGGTTCGGCTTGCAACCGGCCGCCTTACCGATTGAGCTGGTAACTAAAGATATTCCTTTCGGGGGCCTCTGCTTTACAATTAAAGTGCCGGACGATATTCGGATTGTAAGTAATCCCAGGGACGGCTACCCTTCTTACCGCACGCTGGTCCACGAGTTCGGGCATGGTATCCATGCCGCCTACAACCGGCAGTCCTATTTTACCTTTAAACGGGAGAGCGGCATCTTTAACGAAGGCATGGCCGAAACGCTGGCCTACTTTACCCATTACCCGGAATGGCTTACCGCCCTTACCGGGTTGAACCAGGCCCAGGTCTGCCAGTACCGGCAGGAGAATAATAACCGCCGGATTTTGCGCCTGCGTAATTTGCTGGCCCAGGCCCGCTTTGAGATTGAAGCCTATGATAAACCGGAGGCGGACCTCGACCGCCTACTGGCCGAATACGAGGCTCATTACCTGCGGCTGCCCCTCAACCTGACACCCCGCTGGGCGGCGATCTCTTTCCCCACCACCCATCCAATTTATCGCCAGAACTATATCCTGGCCGACCTTATAGCGGCCCAGACCCATGCCGCGTTAAACCGCCGCTTTGGTCCTTTTTTCAGCCTGACCCCGCCGGAGAGAGCCGGTGTCTTTAACTTCCTGCGCGATAATTATTTTGCTCCGGGCAACAGCCTGGAATGGACCGGCCGGGTACAACAGGCCACCGGGCAACCTCTTTCTCCCAATGACCTGATTGCCGAACTGGGCCTTTAATTATAAGGATAGTCAGCCGCTGCACATAAATATTTAACTCATGGGCAGTTATAAACCGGCCGGTTAGCTATCCTTGCGAGGCCACTTTATTGTTTAAATATACATTGATATATCATTAATAAATTAATATTTAGTATTGACTATTCTATAACTTAGGGTTATATTGTTAACAACGTTCTAAATTTTCTGTTTTCAATCTAATTAAATAAATGGCTCAAGTGTCTAACCTTTACCGGATTAACAACAAAGGAGGGTTTAACTATGTCGCCAGAAGAGCTAAGGACCAGCAACGACCGGTTTTTTGAAGAAGTAATAAATAACCGGAACTTCAGTATCGTGGAAGAGTTTCTTGCCCCAGACTATAAAGTTATAGGTTCGGAACCTTTATTACAGGGGCCGGACGGCTTCAGGCAACTTGCCCAGAATATCCTGTCTTCTTTCCCCGATATACGGTTTAAGGTTGAAGATTTTATGGTAGCCGGGGACAAGACGATAGTCCGGTGGAGTTCCCATGGCACCCACCTTGGAACCTGGGGTACCATACCGGCCACCGGAAAGACAATTAACGGCAAGGGGATTACTATCTCTCGCCTTAATTCTGAGGACAAAGTAGTTGATGAGTGGATTGTCAGTGATGACCTTAGGATCCTATTCCAGATAGGCGCTCTGCCGCTGGCTGTCCCGGCCACGGCTTAACCATTAGAGTAGAGCGCAATTTCGGCATTTGAAGAGCAAAAAGTTATATAAGGTAAATACAGGTTGAGTATCAAAGAAGAGTCCGGCCACTTATAACCGGGCTCTTCTTTTACCTTAGTTTTTCAGAGGTATCGATTAATGTGCAGGTTTCAGCTAAAGCTAAATTATAAACCGTTTATTCAAATAGCAATAAGTAGAAACAACAACCGATTCTTCCTACTGGCAGTCTAGTAAGTATAGGCAGATTTGATAAAATTGCTATTAAGCAAGCTATGAGTTAATCAATTGAGGGTTGCCGCTATGAACACACAGCAAATTATTGAGGTTCTAAAAGAGTGTAATTTGATTTACTCCAGGTTCCTTTTAGACTATTTCTACCAACCGGACCTGACTGATAGAAAGTGGCTGAAGGAGTTTAAGCAGTTATTTGAATATGGTGTATTTAACAATAATGATGCTCTGTTAAAAGAAGCCGACTTAGGGCAACCCATAGCCATGTGGCTAGTAGGCTATACGGCCAGTTATTATTAGAAAGCCTTGCGCCAACTTAAATTTTGATTTTCTCCCAGGCGGCCTGGACCTGTTCTTCGGTAGCCCCAAGTTCGCCGCCGTTATCAATTACCAGGTCGGCCCGGGCCACTTTTTCGGCCTGGGGCGGTTGCGCCTGGATGCGTAAAAGGGCCTCTTCCCGGCTGAAATTGTTGCGCCGCATTAATCTTTCCAGTTGCACTTCCGGCGGGCAGGTCACGACCCAGACCGCGTCCGCCGCCTGGTCGAGCCCGTTTTCCAGCAGCTTGATGGCGTCCAGGACCACCACTTTGGAAGGGGCTTCCCGGACCTGACGCAGAATTTCAACACGCACCCGGGGATGGCTGATTGCTTCCAGGCGCGCCAACTCGGCCGGGTCGGCAAAGACAATCGCGCCTAACTTGCGGCGATTTATCGCCCGCTGGCCCTGCCGGTCGGGTTCCGTCAGGATAGTTTCGCCAAAAGCTTCGACTACCGGCCCGTAAATCGTGCCGCCCGGTTCCATCAACCCATGGACCACTCTATCGGCGTCAATAATAGTAGCGCCCCGCTTCCGCAGCATTTCGACCACCACGCTTTTGCCGCAGGCAATGTTGCCGGTTAAACCAACCAGGTAAATTTCGCGCCCCTGTTTTAAATCAAGCTTCTCCATAAAGGTTACCTATATTTGTGATTAGTCCGGTACCGGGTGATCTTTGACTTCCTGGGTAAAAAGTCCGGTCAGGAATTTCTTCAAGAACCGGCGGCTTTTGGGTTTCTGGGGCGGCGGTGGCGGCATCAGGGCCAGGAGCGCCCCGGCGGTAGCGGCAACCTGCCTTTCAGCGACTTCCTTGCCGCCTTTCTGGCCCGGAATGGGCTGGCCGATTACCATTAACAGGCGCTTGCGGAACCACATTTCTTTTGTTCCCCGGAAGACTACCGGCACGATAGCGGCGCCACTATTGGCCGCGAAATAACCGATGCCTTTTTTCAGGGGCAAAATCCGGCCGGTCTCTATGCCCGAAACGTCCCCTTCAGGAAATAAACCCAGCACACCGCCGCCATCCAGGACCTGCGATACCTGGCGGGCAACCTGCCGGATACCGGCGGCGCTGGAACTATCGCGGTCCACCGGGATAACTCCGCCAATCTTACCGATAATGAATTTGCGGTAGGCCGGGTGCTCAACTTCTTCACGGGCCGCGATAAAGTATATGCGCGGCGTAGCCGGGGCGCAAATTAGCATCAGGAAAGCGTCAACCCAGCTCAGGTGGTTCCCGGCGAAAATATAACCGCCTTTGCGCGGCAGGTTTTCCAGCCCTTTAACTTCGATAACAAACAGCGAATGTAGAATAAGGCGGACCAGACACTGGGCAATTCGAAAAGAGAGGCTGGCCTGGCGGTAACTGGCCGGTTTAGCCTGTTTAACCTCCGGTGCGGTATCGTCCTTAACCCTGGGAGTTGCCATAAGCCGCGAAGTACTCCTTCTTTATTACTTATATTTAAACCAATCTACCTGGTCAATCTGCCCCTGGTGAAGTTTAGACCGAACACTGGTATAATACAGCAAATCCATTCCTGCTACACTTTATACTTTGCGATAAGCATTTCTAGCTTTAATCAAGAAAATCCGAAAGGGGTAACGGCCTTGCTGCTGGCAGTAGACATCGGCAATACAAATGTAGTGCTGGGCATTTTTGAAGGGGAAACGGTTAAAGCGAGCTGGCGGATGCAGACCGAACGCCGCCGCATGCCGGACGAACTGGGACTGATCATAACCGGCTTTCTGGCTAACCGGGGCTACCGGCCGGAAGATATCACCGCCGCTGTTATTTCGAGCGTGGTGCCGCCTTTGACCCTGGCCTTTGAAGAAATGGTCGAACGCTATTTTGGCCGGACCGCCTTAACCGTTGAACCCGGCATCCTGACCGGGGTGGCGGTGCGCTACGAGAACCCTAAAGAAGTTGGAGCGGACCGGATTGTAAACGCCCTGGGCGCGCTCCATTATTACGGCGGCCCGGCCGTGGTGATTGATTTTGGTACGGCGACCACTTTTGACGCTCTTTCCGGCAGCGGCGAGTACCTGGGCGGCGCGATTGCCCCCGGTATCAATATCGCAGCCGAAGCGCTTTTCCAGGTTGCCAGCCGCCTTTTCAGGGTTGAATTAACCCCGCCGCAGCAGGCGATTGGCCGCAATACCGTGACCAGTATGCAGTCGGGGATTATGTTTGGCTACATTGGACTGGTCGAAGGGCTGGTTAACCGCTTCAAGGCCGAGCTAACGGCCCTCGCCCGGCCGGGCGAACGTGAAGAAATAAAGGTAATTGCCACCGGCGGCCTGGGTGACGTGGTCGCTCGCAATACCACCGGCCTGATAGATGTAGTGGACCAAGATTTAACTTTGCAGGGCTTGCGCCTGATTTACGAGCTTAACCAAAAACAGTAGAGCACATAATGAGTCTCAAAGATAAAAATATCCTGCTAGGGGTGGCCGGTGGTATCGCCGCTTATAAAGTGGTGCAGGTTGCGCGTGACCTGACGGTCGCCGGGGCCAGGGTTCACGTGATGATGACGCCGGGCGCGACCCGGTTTATCACGCCCCTGACCTTTCAGTCGCTCACCCGCTACCCGGTCCATACCGAGGTCTGGGAATACTGGACCCAGGAAGCGCAGGGCCATATCTCCCTGGCCCGTGAAGCCGACCTGGCCCTGATTGCCCCGGCTACGGCCGACATCCTGGCCCGCCTGGCCCTGGGTCTGGCCGATGATATTATTACCACTACTATGCTGGGACTGCCGCCCGGCGTGCCGGTCTTGCTTGCCCCGGCCATGGAAACCCATATGTATGAGCATCCTGCGACCCGGCAGCATTTGCAAACCCTGGTGGAACGGGGTGCCCAGGTTATCGAGCCGGGCTATGGCAACCTGGCTTCCGGCGCGGTCGGGACCGGCCGCATGGCCGACCCGGCCCAGTTAGTTTCGGCGGTCAGGCTGGCCTTTGGCCGGATGGGTGGGGACTTGCACGGCAAGCGGCTGATTATAACTGCCGGGGGCACCCAGGAGAATATTGATCCCGTCCGTTACATCGGCAACCGGTCGAGCGGCCAGATGGGTTACGCCCTGGCAGAAGAAGCCCTGGCGCGGGGCGCTGAAGTTACCCTGATTTCCGGGCCGGTCAAGCTAGCACCGCCTTTTGGATGTAACTTTGTCGGTATTACCAGCACCCTTCAACTGGAACAGGCCGTCCACCAGGCCCTTGAGAACCCGGCCGCAAAGGCCGATGTGCTTATAATGGCCGCTGCGGTGGCCGACTTTCGACCGGCCAGTCCCAGCGAACAGAAGATTAAGAAAGACGGCAGCGGCCAGGCTCCCAATATCGAGCTGGTCCTGAATCCCGATATCCTGGCCGGGTTAAAGGGACGGCCCGGCCTGGGCGGCCTGTTGAAAGTCGGGTTTGCCGCCGAAACCGAAGACCTGACCTTTAATGCCGAAAAGAAGCTCCAAAGCAAAGATCTGGACCTGATTGTGGCAAACGATGCGGTAACCAGCATCGGCCAACCTGATAATGAAGTAACGCTAATTGAACGCAGTGGGATGATTACCAACCTGGAGCGCTCCCCAAAGCGGGTAGTTGCTGGCGCAATTTTAGATAAAGTGGTAGAAATCCTGGCAAAACGGTAGGAATAATAAAGCATTGAAGTCAGAATTGGAAATATCTACACCCTCGACCGCGACCAAACGAAGCCCGATTCAACCTTATTTACCTTTAATGATAGTAACAACTATCATCTGGGGGGCGGCTTTTCCCATCACCAAGCCTGGACTGGTTGATGTACCACCGGCTACCTTTGCCCTGGTGCGTTTTATGATTACGGCAGCTATCCTGGTGCCGCTGGTCTTTTTTTTGCGCAAAGGCTTTCACATTCCCCGCCGCGATTGGCCTAAAGTTATGTTCGCCGGGTTCCTGGGTTTTGTCGTCATTCAATTGGGCCAGAACTGGGGGCTTTCCCTCAGCCCCGCCAGTGATATATCCGTGCTGGCTGCTACCGAACCGGTTTCAATTGCCTTGCTGGCGGCCTATGTTTTAGGTGAAAAACCAACTGCTCTTTTCTGGCTGGGCCTGGCCTTGAGCATGGTTGGGGTGCTGGTAGTCATCGGAGTAAACCCTGTTTCCCTTTTTGTACCCGCCTCCGGCGGCCCCGTCGATAATCCTACCCGGCTGTATGGAGATTTATTGTTCCTGTTGGGCACCCTGGGTTGGGCCGGTTATAACGTCATGAGCCGCAATCTTACCCAGCGCATAGATGGATTGGAATTTACCGGCGGCGCGGTTATGGCCGGGGTGCTGGGCCTGCTGCCCTTTAGCTTACTTGAAATTGCCTTTGCGCCACAGCCCATCCGGTTTACCGGGGTAGCCTGGGTCGGTATTCTTTACGCGGCCCTGCTGGTGACGGTCTTTGGGTTTTTAGCCCTTTCCTGGTCGTTAAAGCGGGTGACCGCTGCCCGGGTGGCTATGTTATTTTACCTGCAACCGCTGTCCGGGGTAATTATCGCCTGGTTAGGTGGCGAGCAATTGACCTGGAATTTCGGGGTGGGCGCAGTAATGATTCTAGCCGGTGTCTACGTTGCCGAAAGAGGCAGCCGCGTCCAGGTTTAAAAGCCTGGTCTACTGGCAAAGTGCCTAGACATTTTCCAGCCGCTTGAGTCCCTCTTCAATGCTCAGGCGGCCCATTTTCACGGCCTGCAACACTTCCCATTGCTTTACCCGCTTATCCTGTTTGGTACCTTTGGCCTGCCGGGCCAGGCGTTCCTGGTCGGCTTGATGACGGAAATTGTCGCCCTTGTACCGGACTTCGCTATTCATTATCTCTGGAATTTGACCGAACATAATACACTCCCTTTCAAAATAAAGACTTCAGGCAGTTGAACAATAATATTTAAGTAAAAAGGTCTAAACCTGGGGCTTAACGGAAGCCACACTTAACAAACCCATACCTGGCAGCTATGGCTCAGGGTCCAACTTCCGTTAAATTACATCAGTTTGTCAGGATTCGATATCGCCCAGGCGGCGCATTCCTTCGTCCACGCTAATTTCACCGCGCTCGATGGCCTGGAGAATGTCGAGTTGCCGGGTCCGTTTATCGTTGTCGGCAGCGGGACCGGCCGGAGATTGGGCCGGTTCTTTGACCGGGGCCGGGTTTTCAGGCGTAACATTGTTGGAGCTGTCACTGTTTTGCGGGACCGGCGTAATCAGCGGTTCACTATTATGGTTTACGACATCAGACGGCCAGCCCGGAGTTTGAGCATAGGACGGTGGCGCATACTGCGGCGCCGGGGCGGGCGATTGAACGCCACTATCCGGGCCAGCCGTCCAAATTGGCGGTACGGGTGGCACCGGGGGTACCGGTGGTATGGGCGGCACCGGCCAACTACCATGGTTTTGCATCTGTCCCGCGTATTCGCCAGGCTGGTCGTACAGGGCTAATTCCAGGTTGCCATTAAGGGTATTAACGCTCACTCTCCGACCTCCTCCGTTTAACTCAATCCTGGACTGGCTTTGTCCAGGCCGGTTTCTAATTTCGACCGAACTTATCTTTGGCATGCTCAACCGGCCGTTTAAAGTGCGGCAGTCGATGGATGCCTGGCTGTCTTGCGGCAGCAGCAATTTGACCGCCCCGTTTGAGGTGTTGATTTTGTAATCACCGTCGGGCGGCCCGGCCAGGGCGGTTTCGACCAGGATGCGGCCGCTGGTGACCGATAAATCCAGCCCGGTCAACCGGCTATTGGTTAACTCAACGCTGCCGGTGGTAACTTTAATTTCGGCCCGGCCGCCCAGGTCGCGCCCTTCCACTTTTCCGCTGACGCCTTTAACGCGCATGCCGCCGCTTAACCGGTTCAAGCTTAACGCGCCACTGGTATTTTTGATGACGCAATAGCCGGTCATATTAGCGATGGATAAGCTGCCGGAAACGCTCTTAGCCTGCAATTCGACATTGGCCGGGATCTCGATATAGAGGTCATCCGGCCCGCTGAAGGCCTGGGAGAGCGAACGACCGAAGTTGTTAAAGATTTCTCCCAGCGGTTCCAGGCCTTCTTCCAGGCTAGACCAGAAGTTGCGGTTCTGCCGGGCGAAGTCATTCGCCTGGCGAATACTTTCCCGCGTCTCAAACCGGACGCGCTGGCGTTCTTCGCGCTGGCGCTGCCTTTCTTCACGCTGGTGCTGCCTTTCTTCGCGCTGGTGCTGCCTTTCTTCCCGGCGGTGCTGGCGCTCTTCGTTGCTCAGGTTTTCCTCGTCCGGGTCAGGCCAACCGGCAACGTCCATTTTCCAACCGGCATCCGGGTCGGTCCAATCTTTTGGCAGGTCGGTGACATGGAAGCCCTTTAGAACTTTTACCATCCAGTCCGACCCGTTGCTGGGTACGGCGGAAATTTCGACGGTTGCCCCCTCATTCTTAAATTCGACTGCCGGGGTATAGTTAAATGACCCGGTGTTAATCGTGCGGATAGTAATCCGGCCCGGCGGCCCGCCGGAGACATACGTTTTGCCATTAACGCTATTAACTTTGATTAGTTCCAACCTGGCGGAATTTACCGGGATAACCTGCTCAAGGTGGTTAACTGCTTCATCGGGAGCGTTCGGTCCTTTCTTTTGATTTTCATCCATGATTATTCTCTCCCCTGAACACTACCGGCCGGGCGGGTTTCCGTGCCGTCAGCAGGTTTAAGCTGGGCGGCTAACAACTGCTGGGCCTGGGCGGCACTTATTTTATTCTGGCTTAACATTTCCAGGATTTCCCGCTTCCGGTCGGCTACCGGTTCCGGTTCATAACCCATTGCCATAATTAATTCATCTAATTTTTTAACCACGGTCGGGTAGGAAATATTGAGCGTTTCCTGTACAGCTTTGTTTTGTCCCCGGCAGCGAATAAAGACTTCCAGAAATTGAAGCTGATCGGGTGACAGCCGCTGGAACGGGCCCAGGTTAAACCGGCCTTCCAGGGCTGAATCGCAGTTTTCGCAATGTAGCCGGGCGATATACATTTGCTCATTGCAAATCGGACAAAGCCCGCTTACATTGTGTTTAATAGTTGCCATTAAGTCCTCTTTCAACGTAGCTCAACTTCTTTTAGCGTCCAGAGTAAATTTCTAAAGATTTTCAACTACTGGTTTAATATTATTACTTACAACTCTTATTATCCACACAAATTTAATCCTGTCAAGAGTTTTTTCAAAATTAGTAACGAAAATCAAACATTGAATTAATATTATTAAGTTTGATCTGGAAATACTTAATAATTTTGCTTCAGCAAGCCGCCAGATTGTGCAACCGCCTGAAATTCTGCTATGGTTCTGTTAACTTAAAATGATTTCTGCTGCTACAGATGGTAATTATGGAGAAAGGATTCTATTTATGGGAAGGTTAGATGGTAAAGTGGCGCTGGTAACCGGCGGCTCTAAAGGCATCGGGCAGGCCGCTGCCCTGGCATTCGCCCGGGAAGGCGCAAAAGTGATTATTGCTGCCCGGACACAAGCAACGGGTGAGGAAGTGGCCCGGCAGATTGAAAAAGCCGGTGGCGAGGCTGTCTTCATCCGGACCGATGTTTCCCGGGGAGCCGAAGTTAAAGAGTTGGTAAGCCGGATTGAAGGACAGTTTGGCCGGTTGGACTGTGCTTTCAATAATGCCGCTATATTTGGCGGCGCTACTCTTACGGCCGATATTACCGAGGAAGCCTTTGATAGTGAGGTTGATCTAAATTTAAAAAGCGTCTGGCTGTGCATGAAATATGAGATTCAGCTGATGCTAAAACAGGCTTCTCCCGGTGGGGCCATTGTGAATACCTCGTCCCTGAACGGGTTGGGCGGGGTGCCGGGCGGCTCGCTCTACGCTATGTCGAAAAGCGGTATTTTAGCCCTTACCAAGTCCGCCGCGATAGAGTACGCCACCCAGAACATCCGGGTAAATGCCCTGGCGGCCGGGGCTTTTGATACGCCAATGCTCCAGGGTATCTTGACCACTACCGCCGAGAAAACTCAGAAGCAGCCCTCGGATATTGAGAGCATGTACAACGAGCGGATTCCCCAGGGAAGGATCGGGCGGCCCGAAGAAGCCGCCGAGGCGGCTATCTGGTTGTGCTCCGATGCCGCTTCGTATGTGACCGGCCATTCGATGATTGTCGATGGCGGCATGTCGGCGTCTTTTCGGTAAGCTTCTCGGGTACTGGTAGAATGGGCTTCCCATCTACTCACCGAGTTGAATAGCGGAAGTAGAAATAGCAGGAATAGAAATAGCGGGAATAGAAAAAGGAAGGCTCCAGGGCCTTCCTTTTAGGTTTAAGTGGGCTAAAACGGTTAGACGGTTATTTCTCCGCACCCGACTGGGTGCGCTGGCGCAGGGCCTCAAAAATAACCAGGCTGGCCGCTACCGAAGCGTTGAGCGACTCGGCTCCACCGGGCATCGGAATCCGTAACACATGGGTGGCTGACCGGCGGGCTTCCGCCCTGGCGCCATGCGCTTCGTTCCCGATAATTACCGCTGTGGGCTTACTCCAATCGACCTCGTAATAGCTTACTTCGGGTAGGGTTTTGCCTTTGGATACCGGGATATCCTCTTCACCGCTATCGGCCAGCAGGATCTGCTCAACCCCGGCGGTAGCCAGGTTTTCGGCTATCTGGGGCCAGACCTGACCTAACGCGGCCGGAACCTTGAAGTGGGCGCCCATACCGGCCCGGACCACTTTAGGTGAATAAAAGTCCACGCTGCCTTCGGTCAAATAGATCGAAGTGTCACCGGCCGCCCAGGCCGAGCGCAAGATAGTGCCCAGGTTACCGGGGTCTTGCACTTCGTCCAGGATAAGGTGCAGTTTGGAGGCGGCTAAATCTTCCGGTTTCCACTGGAGAAAGGGGACCGCCGCAGTAACGCCCTGGGGCGAAACCGTATCGCTCAGACCTTCCATTATGCGGGCAGTCGCCGGAAAGACGCCTTTTTTGTCTTCGTGCAGCTCAATCAGCCGCATCAACAGGCGCTGGCCGTCCTCGGTCTTTACCAGGGCGTCCGGGTCGTACAGGGTATACATGGGGGGCCTGGGGGCTCTGAGCGCTTCCCCGACCAGGCGCACGCCTTCAGCGACAAAGTGCCGGGCAGCGTAACGGTCTTTCTTACCCAGCAGGTTGCGGATGAAACGGGCTTTATCGTTATCAGGGCTGGTAATCAGACCAAATTGTTTTTCTTCGACCTGGACCGGCGCTTTAGGGGCCTGGGGCTTCGGCTTGGCATTACTGTACGAGTTTGGGTGGAAATGGGTATTGCCAGGCCGCAGGTCGCTGCTCTGGCGCTGCTTTTGAGATCCACCTGACTTATTGTAATTTCCTTTAAATGGCATAGCTTTTAACTTCTTGCTCTAAAATCAAACAGGCCGGGAAACCCCGGCCTGGATATATCTCATCAGTCGAGCCGGACACGGCTCCCTGTGTAATTACGCTTCCGATGCGGCGGCAGCAGCAACCGGGGCGGTCTGGTGCTGGCGGGCCAGATCTACAAAGCTTTTGAAAGCTTCGCTGTCGTTCACAGCCAGGTCGGCCAGGATCTTGCGGTCTACGGTAACCCCGGCTTTGGTTAATCCTTCGATTAGCCGGTTGTAGGACAGACCCAGCTCACGGCAGGCGGCATTGATACGGGCAATCCAGAGGGCCCGGAAGTCGCGTTTGCGAGCTTTGCGGTCACGGAAAGCGAACATTCCTGAACGCATTTCGTGCTGGATAGCCATACGGTAAAGTCGATGACGGGCGCCGCGATAACCTTTTACTGCTTTTAACGTCTTTTTATGACGTTGCTGGCTCGCTGCGCCGTTTGTTGCTCTAGGCATTTTGAGAAACCTTTCTTCTCTTGCTCTTCAGCAAATTTCGGTCCCAACGCTTGTTTTCAAGCTCCGGCACGGGCGCAGCCGGTGGGACAAATGTTAAATTCCGGTATTGGCTTGCGGGCGGTCTATAACCGCTTGACAGGCCCGGTCTATTCCTTACTTGGGCAGACCGAAAGGTAATAAATCCTTAACGTGGGAAGCCAGGGAGGGAGACATCGGTAATGACTTGTCATACTGATGTTTCGCCCGGCTCGGTTTACGGCGGCGCAAGTGGCTTTTTTGCCCCTTCATCCGCATAACCTTCCCGGTAGCGGTAATCTTAAACCGCTTCTGGGCGCCCTTATGGGTTTTCATTTTGGGCATCGAAGTACTCATTTCCTTAGAATATCCTGGTCAGACCAGGTAGTTAGAGTGTAAATTGATCCGCTCCCACAAAATAAAACGCCGAACCTAAAAGCTTCCGGCGCTTCTTTTACAAAAGCTTGAGTAGTATACCATAGCTAACCCTTATTTTCAAGTTCCCCGGGCAGCCCAGCGCAGTCGATTATCCCACGGGGCACTCCTGCTCTGGCACGAGCCAGCTTAGCAAACCCGGCCAGCACGTGTTCCTGTTCCACCTTTAAGGCCGTATCCGGCCCAGGACGGTTGAAACAAATTAAAATGCCCACCTTTGCAGGTGGACACACGACCGGATATCCGAGTCAGGCGTTTAATCCTATGGGTAAATACCACGGGTGAGGGCGGCTTCCGCAACCCGGCCCACCGCCAGGATATAGGCAGCACTCCGCATATCGATTTTGCGCTCCTGGGAAATTTTATACACTTGCGCAAAAGCTTTGACCATAATCTGGTGCAGCCTTTTGTTGGTTTCGGCTTCATTCCAGAAGAACGACTGCAAGTCCTGGACCCATTCGAAATAGCTTACCGTAACCCCACCGGCGTTAGCCAGGATGTCGGGTAAAACAAAAATCCCATTGTCCTGGAAAATCTGGTCGGCGGCCAGGTTGGTCGGGCCGTTAGCCGCTTCAGCGACAATTTTAGTCTTTACCTTGCCAGCATTTTCTTCGTTAAGCTGGTTCTCGAAGGCGGCCGGTACTAAAATATCGCATTCCAGCTCCAGTATTTCATGGTTGGTCAGCTGTTCGGCATTGGGGTAACCCACGACAGTGCTGTGTTCTTGCTTAAAAGCTACGACTTTGCGAACATCCAGGCCCTTCGGGTTATAAATTCCCCCGGTGGAGTCACTTACCGCTACAATTATAGCGCCATCTTCGGCTAACAGGCGGGCCACGATTGACCCGGCGTTACCAAAACCCTGGACCACAACTTTAGCACCGTCCAGGCTCATGCCTTTTTCCCGGCAAGCTTCCCGGATGACATACTGACAGCCCCGGGCAGTCGCTTCGTTGCGGCCTTCCGCACCACCGATATTGATGGGTTTGCCGGTAACCACCGCCGTTACGGTGTAACCCTTATGCATGGAATAGGTATCCATTATCCAGGCCATAGTCTGGGCGTCAGTGTTAACGTCCGGGGCTGGAATATCGGTATCCGGCCCAATCATAAGGGCTATTTCAGTAGCATAACGGCGCGTCAGGTTTTCCAACTCGTGTTTGCTTAATTTTTTAGGGTCAACCATAACCCCGCCCTTCGCACCACCGTAGGGAATATCGACCGTGGCGCATTTCCAGGTCATCCACATAGCCAGGGCCCTTAATTCGTCCGGGTTAACCTCGGGATGATAACGGATACCGCCTTTAGCCGGGCCGCGAGCCACATTATGCTGAAAACGGTAGCCGGTGAACACGTCAATCGTACCGTCGTCCATAAGGACTGGGAAATTAACGGTTAGTTCGCGTTTGCAGCTCGAAAGCACCTTGCGCAAACCCTGGTCCAACCCTAGAAAGTCGGCCGCCGTATTAAATTGATTTTGTGCCATCTGGAAAAGATTATTAGTCTCATGAGACTCCGTCGTCATTATCGCTGCCTTCCTTTAGATATAGTTATAGATAGATATTTCTATTTAGGTTTAAGACTTTCGCGAGTGAACCTGATAACCCGGGTTAAAGTGTAATCCACCACCAGGCCGGTAGAGCCTGGCGAAAGTCTTTTAGAAACCTGAGCTAAATAATAAACGGAAGTTTTAAAACTTCCGTTTATTATTTAGTCCAGTAGTGCTACAGTCTTTGGCGTAACAGGCGGGTAACCACGTCTTTACTGGCTTTACCCTGGGTCTGCTTCATTACGCCACCGATTAAGAAGTTAAGACTGGCTTCTTTGCCAGCTTTGAAGTCTGTTACGGCTTTCGGGTTTTCCGAAATAACCTTTTCTACAATTGCGCTAATGGCGCTTTCGTCGGAGATGGCCCCCAGGCCCTTCTCCTTGACGATGCTGGCTGCGTCCTGGCCGCTGTTGAACATTTCCTCAAAGACTTCTTTAGCGGTTTTGGGCGTAATAGTGCCTTTTTCGACCAGCTCGATTAAGCCGTTCAGCTGGCCGGGCTGAATCTTGACTTCGGATAACTCGCCGCCGCTTTCTTTCAGGCGGGCAAAGAGTTCGTTCAAAATCCAGTTGGTGACGGATTTCGCCCTGGTGGGTGTCGGATTGGTTCCAAGGGCCGCTTCAAACCATTCGGCGGTAGTCCGGGAACTTGTCAGGACTTCCGCATCATAGCTGGAAAGCCCAAAAGTGTTGATAAAGCGGGCGCGCCGTTCGTCGGGCAATTCCGGAAGGCTGGCTTTGATGCTTTCCCGGAATTCGGCGGTCAGTTGAAGCGGCGGCAGGTCCGGTTCCGGGAAGTAACGGTAATCGCTACTGCCTTCTTTCAGGCGTTGGAAGACAGTAATCTGTTTCGCTTCGTCCCAACCGCGAGTCTGCTGCTTGAGGACGTGACCGGCTGCTATTTCCTGCGGCTGGCGGATAATTTCATAGGCCACCGCGTCATGGACCGATTGGATCGAGTTCATGTTTTTAACTTCAATCTTGGTACCGAATTCTTTGGAACCCCTGGGCATGACCGAAACGTTCGCGTCACAGCGCATGGCGCCTTCGTTCATGTTGCCGGTCCCGATGCCCAACCAGCGGACAATCTGGCGGATTTTGGTCAGGTAAGCGGCGGCTTCAGCCGGGGTGGAAATATCCGGCTCGCTGACACATTCTACCAGCGGGACGCCGCTCCGGTTGTAGTCCACCAGGGTATATTCCTGGCCGTCCGGGCCGGTGACGTGGGTCAGTTTACCGGTGTCTTCTTCCTGGTGGATCCGGGTAATACCAATGCGTTTGGTCTTGCCTTCGACTTCGATTTCCAACCAGCCGTTCACACAGATAGGTAAATCAAACTGGCTGACCTGGTAGCCTTTGACCAGGTCCGGGTAAAAGTAGTTCTTGCGGTCGAATTTGCTGAATTCGGGAATTTCGCAGTGCAAAGCCAGGCCAAGTTTTACAATGTATTCGATGGCTTTGCGATTGATTACCGGCAGCACGCCTGGCATACCCAGGCAGACCGGACAAACCTGGGTGTTAGGGGCACTGTTGGCAATATCGGCCCGACACCCGCAAAACATTTTGCTATTGGTTTGAAGTTGGATGTGTGTTTCCAGGCCGATAACCGCTTCGTATTCTGTTTTAATGGGAGTTACGACGGTCATATCAGGTTCCTTTACGGTTTGTAATTACGTGCCTACTCAAAGATAAATATTATTTTTGTATCTGTTATTATAACAAACCGTCTGATCTTTCACAATCAAAACAAAAGGTGGGAGCATGGCAGCTAAACTGCTACGCTCCCACCTGAAGTATTGAAGAAAGTTAAGGTCAGTTAGACCCCTGAAACCTTCCCAGGCGGCAAGTTCACGCCTATTTGTCCAAAATTAGTTGACTTCAGCCAGGGTCACTTTGGGGCTGCCAAAAGGCAAGCGAGTATCGTCCTTACCGTCAATGAAGTCCTGGACCATTTTGCGGGCCACGTCATCGTGGTACTGGACCGGTGGGCTCTTCATGAAGTAGGCGGAAGGCCCGGCAATAGTCCCGGCCAGACCCCGGTCGAGGGCCAGTTTGGCGCAGCGGACCGCGTCAATTACTACCCCGGCGCTGTTCGGGCTGTCCCAGACTTCCAGCTTCAATTCGGCCATCAGCGGCACGTTGCCAAAGGTTGTGCCTTCCATGCGGATGTGGCACCACTTGCGGTCTTCCAACCACGGCACATAGTCACTGGGTCCGACGTGGACATTCTTCTCTTCAATTTTTGTGTTATCCAGCTGGCTGGTTACGGCGTTGGTCTTGGAGATCTTCTTGCTTTCCAGGCGGCTGCGTTCCAGCATATTGTAGAAGTCGGTGTTGCCGCCGAAGTTCAACTGGTAGGTCCGTTCCAGCTTTACACCACGCTCTTCGAAAAGGCGGGTCAACATCCGGTGGGTGATGGTCGCGCCAACCTGGCTCTTGATGTCGTCGCCGATTACCGGCAAGCCCTTATCCAGGAAGCGGCGCTGCCAGTATTCTTCGCGGCCGATGAAGACCGGGATGCAGTTTACAAAGGCGCAACCGGCCTCCAGGATTTGCTCGACATACCACTTGGTCGCCATTTCGCTGCCAACCGGCAAGTAGTTAATTACTACATCGGTCTTGGTGTCCTTGAGGACCTGGGTGATGTTGGCGGTGGTGCCGGGAGCCTTGGTAATGATTTCGCTGAGGTACTTACCCAGACCATCGTGGGTCATGCCGCGATAAACCGGCACGTTCAGGAAAGGCACATCCGAAAACTTGATGGTGTTGTTCGGCTCAGCCCAGATGGCTTCGCTGAGGTCTTTGCCAACCTTGGTAACGTTGATGTCGAAAGCGGCGCTGAACTCAATATCCGAAATATGATATCCACCAATAGTGACGTTCATTAAACCGGGAACGGAATCTTCGTCTTTAGCATTCTTGTAGAACTCTACACCCTGCACCAGAGAAGAGGCACAGTTACCGACTCCGATAATAGCTACCCGGACTTTTTTATTAGACAACCCGAAATGCTCCTTTCTAAACTCAATTTTTACAAGCCAGATAATAGACCTGCCAGGTATTATTGAACAGAATTTTTAAGCGTTTTTACACAATAATGAATTAGTAGAAATATGTAGAAAGCGGTTCCGCTGTCACATTTGTATACCAGTTTCGCATTAAAAAAGGTGTTTGTCAAATCGGACATTGCATTATGAATATATTAAATAAATTGTCGAATGCACAAGTGTGCATTTCCGTTTATTTCTCTTTTACTCAAAGTAAGCCAAATTTGCCCTTTCCCATCGCGGATTTTATAAAAATATTGAAGAGGTAAAACGGAAACATTAAAAACCTCCTGGCTTTCCGGTTCTCTGCGAACCTTTTTGCACAGGAGGTTTTTATTATTTCGTTCTCAGCCTTTTAGAAGCTGAGTTATTTTGTTGTCCGGTTGAATACCGGGCGAAAATTACATTTCGCGGTATTCGCCCTCAACGGTGCCGTCCGGCCGGGGGCCGTTTTCACCACCGGGCTGGCCGCCGCCACCGGGCTGTTCGCCGGGAGCGCCAGGCTGGGAGCTGTAAATGGCCGAACCAACCTGCTGGACCGCTGCGTTTAACGCCTCGGTAGCGGAGTTGATGATATCGGCGTCCTCACCTTGCAGGGCCGACCGTACTGCCGCGATCTTGCCGTTGACTTCTTCTTTGAGCGGGTCAGGGATCTGAGCGCCAAAGTCGGTCAGGGTCTTTTCAGCCCGGTAAGCGGCGTTGTCGCCGTTGTTCCTGGCTTCGATCAGGGCGCGTTTGCGCTGGTCGTCGGTGGCATGCATTTCGGCATCCCGTTTCATCCGCTCGATTTCGTCCTTGGAAAGGCCGCTCGAAGCGGTGATGGTGATCTTCTGCTCGCGGCCGCTGGCCTGGTCACGGGCGGAAACATTCAAGATACCGTTAGCGTCGATATCGAAGGTAACTTCGACTTTCGGCACGCCGCGCGGCGCGGGCGGGATACCGTCCAGGATAAACCGGCCCAGGCTCTTGTTCTCAGTCGCCATGGGGCGCTCGCCCTGGACCACGTGGATTTCCACGCTGCTCTGCCCATCGGCGGCGGTGCTGAAGACTTCGCTCTTCTTGTGCGGGATAGTGGTATTCCGCTCGATCAGCGGAGTAGCAACGCCACCCAGGGTTTCCACCGACAGCGTCAGCGGAGTTACGTCCAGGAGCAGGATGTCTTTAACTTCGCCACCCAGCACACCGGCCTGGACCGCTGCGCCGATAGCAACCACTTCGTCCGGGTTGATACCGCGATGCGGGTCTTTGCCGTAGAAGGATTTTACTTTGTCGACTACCGAAGGCATACGGGTCATACCACCGACCATCAAGATTTCGTCAATCTTGCTCAGGGTCAGCTTGGCATCATCCAACGCGGCTTTCATTGGGGGAACAGTCCGGTCGATCAGTTCGCCGACCAGTTGTTCCAGTTTGGCGCGGGACAAAGTAACGTTAAGGTGCTTCGGTCCGCTGGCGTCCGCCGAGATAAACGGCAGGTTGATGTCGGTCGACTGAGTGGTCGAGAGTTCGATTTTGGCTTTCTCAGCGCCTTCTTTCAAACGTTGCAGGGCCATTTTGTCCTGGCGCAGGTCAATGCCGGTTTCCTTGCGGAATTCGTCGGCCAGCCAGTCAATAATCCGCTGGTCGAAGTCGTCACCACCCAGGTGAGTATCGCCATTGGTTGATTTTACTTCGAATACGCCTTCGCCCAGACCCAGGATGGAGATATCATAAGTACCACCACCAAGGTCATAAACGGCAACTTCTTCTTCTTCGCCTTTTTTATCTACACCGTAAGCGAGGGCCGCGGCGGTCGGTTCGTTGATGATACGCAGTACCTGCAACCCGGCAATTTCACCGGCGTCTTTGGTCGCCTGGCGCTGGGTGTCATTGAAGTAAGCCGGGACCGTAATAACGGCCTGGGTAATTTTCTCGCCTAAATAAGCTTCCGCATCGGCTTTCAGCTTGGCCAGGATCATTGCGCTAACTTCGGGCGGGCTGTAAGTTTTGCCACCCAGGTGAACTTCAAGGTCGCCATTAGCACGCGCTGAAACTTTGTAAGGCACCAGCTTTAAATCACGCTGGACGGCCGGGTCATTGTACTTGCGACCCATAAAGCGTTTGATTGAAAAGATTGTGTTTTCAGGATTAGTTACAGCCTGCCGTTTCGCCACTTGGCCTACGAGACGCTCACCGCTTTTTGACATCGCCACAACCGAAGGAGTTGTCCGAGCGCCCTCAGCGTTAGGGATAACGACCGCTTCGCCACCTTCCATAACTGCCATTACAGAATTGGTGGTACCCAGGTCAATTCCCAAAATTTTAGCCATTGTTTCTCATTCCTCCAACAATTAGGATTTTAGCTACTAAAAACAAAATAAATGATAGCTAGTAAAGATTTAAAATTTGTTTCCGGCTTGTCAGCCTGCACGAGCAAGGATTTTCTTTAGCACTCTTACCTGCTCTATGCTACCATATTCTACGTATCCGCAAAAGATAAAGTGACAAGTTTTGGCGTTAGAGTTCTGTTAGAGATGTTTTGAGGCCGCGCAAGCCAGCGGAAGCCCCTCCGGTTCAATCCGGGCTTCGCGCAGCTTGCAAAATTAGTTCAAAAGGGGGTTTTCAGGTTCAGGCCCGCCCCAAGTTGCGGGAGAGAATTAGCATTTCGAATACGATAAAGGCCAGGACCATCGCCACGGCGCTCAACAGGTTCAGGGCGCCCACGATGCGCAGGAAGGCCAGCAAGAGGACACAAACCCCGGCCAGAACTGCTTCGCGCCTGGCCCGGCTCAGGTCGTATTGTTCGACTTTGCGCGAGAAAAGTTTGAAACCCAGCCGGTAGAAGACGGGCAGGAAAATGGTAATCGTCACCATAAAAAGGGAAATTAATAGCAGGGCCAACCCGCCCACGTTAGCGGTCCAGCCTTTATCCGGGTTGCTCGGTACAAAAGCCAGCACGTAGCCAAAGATAACCCAGCTAACGACCGCCCAGTAACCGTAAAGTGGGAACTCCAGCACCCGGCCAATCGGCATAAAGGTCAGGGCCGGGGCAACTAAAAGCAGGACATACGCCACTACCCGGCCCGGAAACCAGAAACTGTATTGCCCGGTGTTAAGCAGAAAGATAAGACCCACCAGCCCGGCCCAGGTTAACCCGGCCAGCGCGGCAATCAAGAGCATGTTCCGTTTGTTTGTTATTGGCGACCTTGAAGTGATTCTGGTTGACATAATAATCTGCTAGCTTTCTCTTTAAGCTTTAATTTACACTTATCCGGCTGCCGGTGGCAGTCTTTATAATATCTATTCTAACCGGAAAAACATCTTTTAGTTCCTGGATATGCGTAATTACCAGTACGCGCTCAAAGTCGGCTTCGATACTCCGTATAGCCTCAACCAGGCGCTCGCGGCCCGCGCCATCCTGCGAACCGAACCCTTCATCAATAATCAAGGTTTTCAAGGCGGCCCCACTGCGCCGGGCCAGCAGCTTGGAAAGGGCCACCCGCACCGCGAAATTCACCCGGAAGGCTTCGCCACCGCTGAATAACTCGTAGGACCGCACGCCGCTTTCATCGCTAATCTTAAGATCAAGCGTTTCGATAGCGTCGCCTTTTTTGCTGTCCCGCAGCGTTTCAAAGCGGACCGACATCCGTCCGTCGCTCATGCCGCCCAGCAGTTTGTTGGTTTCGTCCTCCAACTCCGGCAGGACCGTATCAATAATCAGGGCCTGCAATCCCTTCTTGCCAAAGGCTTCGGCCAGTTCGGCGTAAAGGCTCTTCTGGCTGGCCGCTTCGTTCAGGTTGACGGTTTTAAGCTTTTTCTCTTCGGCCAGTTCATCACAGCGTTTGAGATTATTTTCGGCCTGCCATAATGTCCGCTGGCAGCTTTTCAATTTGTTGTCGGCTTCCACTTTGCGCTGCGCGGCCTGCAGCCCCCGGGCGCTCAGGGCGGGCAGTTCGGATACTTCCTGGGACAGGGAGTCTATCAAAGCTTCGTTCCTGGTCAGGTTTTCGCGCAGGCGAGCTTCGCGCAGGGTTTCCCGGTGCAAACTTTCCTGAAGCTGAACAATCCGGCGTTCGGCGTCCACCAGGGCTGTTTTTTGCTGCTCGAACTGCTTGAGACTGTCGCGTTTGAGCCTGAGACTTTGCCGGGCGCTTTCATCGTAGGCCAGTTTTTGGGACTCGCGGTCCACCTCGACCAGTTTAAGCCGTTCGGCCTGGCAGTAAGCTTCTTTTTCCAGCTGTTGGCTGACTTCGCGGATTTTCTCCTGGTAGGCGGCGACTTTCTCGCTGGCCTGGCGGGCATGGCTGAGTTCGCGTTCCAGGCTGCCGCCGCGCCGCTGAAATTCGGCCAGGCGGGCGGCCGGTTTTTCCAGGTCGCGCAGCTTTTTCTCGACCGCTTCGAGGGCGGCCTGAGTATTATCCTGGCGCTGTTTGTGGTCGTTGCGGACGGTCCGCTGTTCGGCATACTCGCGGCGGCGGTCTTCCATGGTCCGGTTGTGCGCCGCTTCGTCCAGGACGGTGCCGCAGCGGTCGCAACATTCGCCGACCTGCGGGACGTGTTCGGCCCGTTCCTTGATGTCTTTTAAGAGATTATCGTTTCGTTTTATTTCTTCGGCCAGGAAGCGCAACTCGCCCATTTTTTCCTGGCGGGCGGTCCGCAATTGCTCAAGTTGCTGGTGGGCCTCGGTTGCTTCGACGGTATCCTTTTTGAGCTTTTCAAATTCTTTTTCCAGCCGGGGCAACTGCTGGCTTTGCTCTTCGACCTCTTTAATCGAAAGCGAAAGGCTGTGCTGCTGGGCCTCCAGGCGCATTCCGGTCTGCTTGATCGTATCCTGGAGCGTCCGGCGCTGGTTAATTAGCTGCTGGAAACGTTCGAATTTCTGGTTTAGCAGTTCCAGTTCTTTATCTACCGTGACGAACTCGCGGTAGCCTGTTTCAATCTGGTCCCGGCGGGCGATATACTCCTGGCAGACTTCGATTTGCCCGGTGGTCTGGCGCAGCGAAACGGTCGTTTCGGCCAGTTCCTGGCGGTCCTTGCCTACAGCCTGGCGGGTTTCGATCAACTGGCGTTCTTTTAATTTTAGCTCGTCCACGCGCCGCTGCAACTCGGTAAATTCGGTTTCGCTCTGGGCGAAAACGGCCTGACTCTCTTTTAGTTCGGCCTGGGCCAGCTGTTTATGCGCTTCATAGGTCGGCCGCAGGTCAAGTTCCTGGTTCAGCTCGGCCAGGCGTTCTTCCAGGCGGCGGCGGCGCTGGTCGGCTTCGCGGGCCTCTTCTTTGGCGGCCAGTTCCAGGTCGTCATAAAAACTCAGGCCCAGGATGTCGGAGAGGACTTTTTTGCGCTCGCCGGGTGTCCTGGTCATAAATTCGTCGGCCCGGCCCTGGAGCAAGAAGGCGCTGTTTATAAAAGTATCATACTCCATGCGCAGGGCTTTAATAATCTCGTCCTGGGTGCCGCGCTGGGTGTTTCCGCCGATATTGCGCCAGTCGCCTACCGGGGTTTTGATCTGAAAGCTTAATTCGGTATGCCCGGCTCCCTTGCGGGTCCTGGCCCGGACCACCCGGTAGAGTTGTTCGTTGATGAAGAATTCCAGGTCGATCCGCATTTCAATTTCGCCGAGGGAAATCAGTTCATCGGCGGTGGCCCGGGCTTTGCCCCACAAAGACCAGGTAAGCGCATCCAGGATAGCCGATTTTCCGGCCCCGTTATCCCCGGAGAGGCAGGCCAAATGGACGCCTTCCAACTCCAGGGTAGCGTCCTTGTAGCACATAAAGTTCTTTAATTCCAGCTTAACGGGAACCACACTTGACTCCTGACTAACCTACTTATTTAGGGATTGCACAAATTGCCCAGGAACTCCAACATAGCCATTATGTCGGACTGGCCCGGTAAATCCGCCGCTTTTGTAGCGGTGGCAAACCGGCTTATCGCTCCGAACCGGTCGGCCACAAAGACCGCCGCGCCCGCTGTTTTTTCCAGTTCTTCCGGGCTGTCATTATTATTGCCCTCCGGCAAGATCAACTTCAAATACTTCCGGTAAGTTTCACCACTCTCGTCCGACAGCAGCGGCACGCTTAATTTCAGGCGGGCGGCGGCTTCTTTTAAATCCTCCACCGGTAGCGGCAGCAAGACCAGCACTTCGGTACCGTAAGCCTGTAATTCCCGGGCGACTTCCTCAAGTTGCTGCAAGAAGGTTTCTTCCAGCCGGGGTATAAAGTAAAGTACCAGCGGCTGGCGCTGTTTGTAGTCCCACGAGGCGATTTTGGTCCCGGTACTTGCCGCCAGCTTAAAAGCGGGCGCCATCTTCTCCCGGTTATTATACACCCCGAAGCCTTCTAATTTAGCATTTACGTTCATAAATTTGCCCCCTTTTTGTGAAAACCTGCGAATGGTAATCTTTCGCTTTATGGTAATCGAACCGTCCTTTCCTTGCAAACCGGCCGGACGTCTTGAAGGTATACCGGGGGCAAAAACAACACGCTAATAATAGTTAATCCGGTAAAACAAGGGTTATGGCCGGGCATTCCCAGGAGTTTAACCTGCCGCTAATTGGTCAAAACTGGTCATCAGGAGTGAAACATCCGGCTATAACAGGGTGTCCTAATAGTGAGCAGTAAAATAAGAGCCTTTAAGAAACCGGGCCCTGCTAGACTAAAATATTTTGAAAATAAAGTATCCAGGAAAGGGGCAAAAAGTGCGCAGGTTGATCGGTCCGATATTGATTTTATTACTTATTGCAGAAATTACTTTTGCAGTCGCCATAGTTATGGCCCAACCGGGCGGTTTTGCCAGCCTGGTCGATGTGCGCGCCTTAAGCTTTGGCCCTGAACGGCGCCAGGATATTGCGCCTCGAACTTTAGCCCTGAACGGCCAGGCCACCAATATTACCATCAGCTCAATGGCCGGGCTGGTGGAAGTTACCGGTGATCCTTCCCTTAAAGATTTAACGGTCACAGGCACCAAAATTGTTCACGGCATGAAAGACAGCGATTTCGACAATATCAGCTTTAGTGTAGTCCAGGATGGCAATACTATCCGGATTGAAGCTAAAGAGGTCAATAAATCCTTTAATTTCGGCTTTGGGGAAAAAATGCTTATCCGGGTGGCCTTACCTCCGGCCCTGATCAACCAGTTCACTTCTACGGTGGGCAGCGCCGATATTGATATAAAGAATTTATCGAACGAAAAAACCACCTTTGTTTTCACCACCGGCAGCGGCAATATAACCGGCACGGATGTCCAGGCCAGTAAGATTACAGCCAGGGTCGGCAGCGGCGATATCCGCTTAACCGGTTTTCTCGGCTCGCTGACTGCTAATACGGGCAGCGGCAATATTTACCTGAGTGGTCAGAACCGCCTGAACGATTTAAACTTAGAAACCGGCAGCGGGGATATCCGGGTTGGTGCCCAATTTAATACTAACAATAGCTTTATTAAGACCGGCAGCGGGGATGTTCACTTAATCCCGGACCCGAATAAAGTGCCCGGTTTTGATATCAACACCGGTAGTGGTAATATCGACTTCAAATTAGCTAACAGTCAGGTTGTTAGCAAAGAAGAGCATGGTCTGAGGACGGGGGGTTCTCCGGTAATAAGCATCAAGACCGGTAGTGGTGATGTTACAGTGGAGTAAAGAAGTTTATGCGAAGTTTCCAGGTTCGGCGGTTGTTATGGATTGCATTATTCTTGGAAGTCAGTTTTGGCCTGGTTTGCCTGCTGCTCAACCGCTCACTAAGTAGTTTCCTGGCAATTATTTTCCTGCTGGGGTTCCTGGGGGCGGTTGGTTTTATCACACGTTCGACCGGTCTGTGGTCGAGTGATTGGCTCAACGGCAAGCCCTGGGAACCGCCTGCCGGAAGGCCCGTGGACCTTGAAATGCCTGCGGGTGCCTACAACTCAACCCCGCGAAGTGCGCGGGCGACTGGATGGAATATGAACAATATTGGAAATGTCAGTTTTAACCTGGGCATGAACCCCGAACGGACCGAGCAAGTATCACTGACGGTACCCCTGGATGAAAAGGTGGCCGGTTTCATTCTGAATTTGAGCAGTGGTGGGGTAAAGCTGCAGGGTCAGGAGGGCTTGCGGGAAGTTCGTATCCTGGCAACCAAACGGGTCTGGGCCCGCGATGAAATGGAAGCCCGGCTGGATTTCGGACGGTTACAATTGCGCCATTGGATCGAAGGCGGGGTCTTGCGGGTGGAAGCAGGTGACCCTGACCAGGGCCTGGTGATAGGGCGCGGCCCAAGAATGGACCTGGCTATAACTTTACCACCGGCCCTGGCGGCTGAATTAAACAGCACTTACGGCGAAATATTGACCAAAGACTATAGCGGCGACCTTACGGCCAAAACCACCCTGGGCACGATTGCCATCGAAAGCTACAGCAGTGGCCGGAATATCACGCTCAATACTACCAGCGGCAAGTTGAGTTTGCAGGGCGTGGCGGCCGGTATTGTAAAGGCGCGTTCCGGGGCGGGCCTGATTGAACTTTCAGGCGTGGGCGCGGAAGAACTGGACCTGGACTCGACAGCGGCCAGTATTCGGGCCAGGGGTGTCAATTGCGGCCGTTACACGGCGAAAGCCGTTACCGGCAGTATCGAGCTATATGAGGCTACCGTAGAGAATGACCTGGACCTGAAGGCCGGGGCAGGCCGGGTTCACGCTGAAAATATTCAGGCCGGTTCGCTGCACCTTGAGGCGACTACCGGCTCGGTTTTTTACCGGGGTATGGTGCCAACCGCACCCAGCGAGGTAATCAGCCGGGTAGGCAGTGTTCAGATGGTCCTGAATCCGGGCACCGGTTTTAACCTGGAAGCTTCCAGCAATGTCGGCACGGTTGAAACAAGTTTACCTGTGACTAACTTGAAGTACCAGGGACGGAACAGTTTTGAGGGCCAGATCGCCGGAGGTGGGGCACCGCTGCGGGTTAGCAGCCAGGTCGGGTCTATAAAGGTAACCTTTGGAGGAGGGTAAGTTAGTCTAAAGGCCAATGCCAGTTACTCACGGCTGGTGGTACTATCATTCTTAGTAGCAATAAGGAAATTTACCATAATCAAGTTCGAGTGAGAGATAAGCCCAATGTTGAATGTTTCAACTACAACCCGTGGCTGGTTAGGCCACTTCCCAGGCAGTTTGTTCAACCCCGGCCGTGACCGTGCAGCTCTCTTTACTCCGGCCAGCGTAATATCCGCCCCGGCTAAACCGGCCGGTCCGGTTGAGCAGGAGAACCCGGCTATGCCACTGACTTCCCTGGCAATGACAGCTTTTGATAACCAGTCCGGGGGCCAGCCGGGTGAAGCCTGGTTGATTGCCCGGGCCCAGACCGGCGACCAGGCTTCTTTCGCTCAACTTGTTGAAATGCACCAGGATTTTGTCTTTAACCTGGCTTATCGAATCTTACAGAATTACGAAGAAGCTGATGATGCTTCGCAGGAAGCTTTCGTGAGAATATGGCAGGCGTTGGCCGGGTTCCGGGGCGATGCTAAATTTACAACCTGGGCCTACCGGATTGTTCGCAACACCTGTCTGAACCGACTGCGCTCTCTAAAAAGCAACCCGCGCCTGGTCTCGGTGGAAATCAACTTCGATGAGGGCGACGGCGGCGAGCAGGATATCCTGGCTAACCTGGCGGGCGACCGGTCCGACGAACCGGCCTGGCTGTTTGATACCAGCGAACGCCGCCAGCTCATCTGGGAGCAGGTAGACCAACTGCCGGTCAAGTACCGCGAAATTATTGCCCTGTACTACGGCCAGGAAATGAGCTACGAAGAAATAGCGGCCGCCCTGGAAGTGCCGGTAGGCACCGTTAAAACCCACCTCTACCGCGCTAAAGCTCAATTAAAGACCCGGTTGTTGGAGTTAACTGACAAGGGAGCCCTGGAATACGACAATTAGAGCTTCTATTGCAAAGATTTGGTATAATAGCAGGAAATTATTGTAAATCAGGTGGCGTAAATGTCCGATCCACAAATCTCAGATTTGAATAAAGCCTCCCGGCAAGCGGATGAACTGGACCGCGTATTGGCGGCCCGGCCGGTCATTAAAGCGCCTTCGCATACCGCCAGCCGGGTAATGGCGCGCATCGCGGCTTTACCCCAGGCTTCGGTCGCCGGGCCCGTCAGCAATCCGCTGGCCTGGGCCGCCGCCGCGCCGGTTATAAAGTATGCTCCGCCTGAAGTAAAACCTCTCCCCCAACCGTTCGATACTATCGCCCAGACCGAAGAAATATTGGAGAAGCAGCAGAACCGCTATTTTATGGGTCTGGCCTTTATGGGGGTCTGGTTGGGCCTGTGCCTGTTGCTGATGTGGACCATCTGGCCGGCTGTAAGTAACCTGGTGTTCGGGCCGTCAAGTGACCATGAAATGCAGGTGCGGCTGGAAGTGCTGCAGTCGGTCTGGCTGAATGTTTCGACTTTCGCAAGCGACTTCGTGCTGCAGGTCCTGCCCTTGTTGCCAACTATCTTAAGCGCGTCGGTTGGACTGGCCCTGATGACTGCTTTGATTTTTGGGCGTAACTTTAACCGGGGTTTGCGGGCCGGGTAACACCGCGCTAAATCGTTACTTTCGAACTTAAAAGGGGACTTCCGGCGTTTTGCCGGAAGTCCCCTTTTTATAGTCCGTTAAGCCTGCCGGGCTATTTTGAAAAAACTGAAACTTTATTTAATAACTTGCACCCCGGATAGGTAACGCTGAAGGTGTTCCTGGGCTTCCCGGCGGGAGCGTGGATGAAAGGTTGCGGTAAGATGTCCGGTCGGTAAGGCGACGGTTCGGGTGCCCCAGATGGTGGCGAAAGCCTCGGTTTCCTGTGGGAAACAGACCCGGTCGGCATTGGCTTTGAGGATTAGTATCCGCTGCGGGTCAATGGCGGGCCGGTAACGTCCCGGCTGGATTACTTCCAGTAAACGGGCGGTAGCGGCTTCGTCCAGGCCCTGCTGGTGCAGGTCGCGCCGCAGTAGCGCCGTATAAGAACTCTGCCAGATGGACGCTTTAGCGCCGGTCGCGGGCACCGCCAGTACCCCAGCCTCCAGTTGCGGCTCGGTTGCCAGTACCATCGCTCCCACCAGGCCGCCCAGGCTTTTGCCAATCAGCGCGATGGGCCGGTCCGGGTGCTGGGCTTTGAGCCAGGCGACCGCCTGGCGCACATCGCTAACCGCCTGGCGCATGCCTGTTATAGCCAGCGGCAAGTTGCCGGTTATCGCCATTTCACCACTAAGAGTGCCGAGCGGAGCGCGTTCAAAGTGAAAAGGCAGGTGGAGCGCCAGCACGTCATACCCTAACGTTCCGGCCCAGGACAGCGGCAGGTGCAAAGACAACCCTGTTTCGAATTCCATCCAGCCGTGTAAATAAATGACTACCGGGTTATTTACCCGGTCCATGCGGTCCAGGTAAATGCCGCGCACGATATCGTTTTCGGGGTAGCCGGTAACAACTGCGCTGGGGTATTCCAGGTTAAAGACCCGGTAGTGCCGGAGTTGCGGCCCGGTCTGCAGGGCCACACTCAGCGGGTTTCGTTCGACCGGCCTGATTTCCGGCTGGGGCGGGCTGGGAAAGAGTTCGGCTATCTGGTCGGCGGTCCAGGGCTGTTCGTTCAACCGGTCTAATTCGGTTTTATCCGAAAGGTAGGGCTGCTTGCCCGACCGTTCCAGCCAGAAGTTGGAAAAGTTAAAGAAGGTTTCATCCAGGTTTCCCAGGAACCATTCCAACCGTTTTTCAAATATCTCGGAGTTTTGCAAAATTTGCCTGATTTCTTCTAGTTAAGATATCTTCTAATTATAGAATGAATACAATATCTTATATGTATATTGTAGAAACTTGCTTCCTCCCTGTCAATAAATTGCCATATCTGACCGCCAAAGTTATAATCAAGCCGCGATTTTTTATTATTAAGGACAACACAAATAAAGGAAATAATGCAGACCACCAGCCCTGAGACTGCCTCAAACCCGGCCTCCCAAGCGCCCCTAAAAATTCTAATGTTAACTTCCTCTTATCCCAAGTATCCCGGCGATGTGACCGCCCCTTTTATCGAGGCAATTGCTCAATACAGCCAGGCCCGGGGGCACCAGGTGACGGTGGTTTTGCCCTATCATCCCGACCTGCGGCGCGGCGCGGTCGAGAGAGGGGTCCGCTTTTTCCCGTTTCGCTACGCCCTGCGTCCAGGCTGGAATATCTGGGGTTACGCGGCTTCTTTACAGGGCGATGTTAAGGTCCGCAAACTGATTTATCTTTTACTGCCGTTTGTGCTTGCCAGCAGTTTCTGGAAGATGTGGCGTCTGACCGGCCGGGAGCGTTACGACCTGATTCAGGCCCACTGGGTTATTCCAAATTCCCCGGTGGCAGTGCTGGTCGGGCTTTTGCGCCGCATTCCGGTGGTGATAAGCCTCCATGGTTCGGACGTCTATATGGCGGAGCGGATTAAGCCGGTGGGGTGGGTGGCTCGCTGGGCTTTCCGGCGGGCCGCCGCTGTAACGGCCAGCAGCCCGGATTTGTTGGAACGGGCCCAGCGTCTGGCGGCCCCGAAGTCTGCGGGCCGGTCGGCGGTTATTCCTTACGGGGTGGACCCGGCTACTTTCAAGACACCCGAACGGCCCCGGGCGGAAATTCGCCAGGGACTGGGTTTTGGGCCGGACCAGCCGGTATTGCTTATGGTCGGGCGGTTGGTCTACAAAAAGGGGTTTGAATACGCCTTAAGAGCGCTGCCGGGCGTGCTGGAGACTTTTCCCGAAAGCGTGCTGGTAATAGCCGGGGCCGGGGACCTTTTGCAGCCGCTCCAGGAACTGGCGGCTGAACTGAACATCCAGAATAAGGTCCGCTTTGAGGGCGCGGTGGCCCACGACCGGCTGCCGGACTACCTGGCGGCTTGCGACCTGTTTTTGCTGCCGAGTATCGTGGACGACCAGGGGAATGTGGACGGTTTGCCCAATACTTTATTGGAAGCTATGTCGATGGGCAGGGCGGCGATTGCCTCGGCGGTGGCCGGGGTGCCGCTGGCCATGACGGACGGCGAGAACGGCCGGTTAGTGCCGCAGCGCGACCCGGCGGCCCTCACCCGGGCTATCCGCGAACTGCTGGCAGACCCGGCCCTGCGCGAGCGGTACGGCCAGGCCGCCCGCCGCAAAATCGAGGACGAGCTTAACTGGACCGCCGTAGTCGGCCGCTACAGCCAGATATTCCAGACCGCCAGCGGGAAAAGAAAGCCTTAAGAGAAAACTTTTAGAGGCTGTCCGGCGGTTCCGGCTGCGTCTTCTCAATCCGGTCAATGGCCCAGTCCAGGTGTTCCTGGACGGTCGGGTCAACCTCGGTATCGCGGGCCGCCTTGAGGGCCGGTAGGGTCGCCGGTTCGGCCCGGTTGCCCAGGGCAATCGCGATATTGCGGCGCAAGCCGGTGCGTTTGGGCCGGAGTAGAGGGGTTCCCCGGAATTTCTGGCGGAACGTTTCGTCCTGCTCGGTCAGGCGCAGCCAGGCCAACAAATCAGGAGCGCTGTCTTCAGGGTTGGCCGGGGCAAACTCGGCGTGGTTGCCGGGGACGGCTTTTTTATTGTAAGGGCAGACCTCCTGGCAGATGTCGCAGCCAAAAATCCACTCGCCCATACCCGGCCGCAGTTCTTCCGGCACGCTGCCTTTAAGCTCGATGGTCAGGAAAGAGATGCAGCGGTCATTATAGACCGTCCACGGCTCGGTAATGGCCTGGGTCGGGCAGGCATCAATACAGCGGGTACAGCGGCCGCAGGTGCCCCAGGCCGGTGGGTCGTAGTCCAGTTCCAGGTCAGTCAGGATTTCGGCCAGGAAGAAGTACGAGCCAAAACGCCGGTTAATCAGGTTGGTGTTTTTGCCAAAGAAACCCAGGCCGGCCCGCTGGGCCACCGCCCGGTCCACGATGCGGGCCGTGTCTACCAGCAAGCGGGCCTCTTCCGAGCCGGTAACCCCCTTTATTTTCTCAAACAGGGTCTGCATTTTAGCTTTTAAGACATCGTGGTAATCTTTGCCCCAGGCGTAGCGGGCCACCCGGCCCCGTGGGTTGGGAGTTTCTTCCAGTTGCGGCGGGTCCTGCAGGTAAGAGATACCCAGCGAAATAATCGACCGGACACCTGGCAGCAGGTTGGCCGGGTCGCTGGCGAAGTTGGCCCGTTCTTTGGTGAACCAGGCCAGCCCGGCGATACGGCCCTGCTCGATATGGTCCAGCAGGCGGGCCTCGGTTTCTTCAAATGGCCCGGCCTGGGCAATTCCCACCAGGTCAAAGCCCACGGCATGGGCTTCTTCTTTTATATATGCGGTTAGTTCCAGGTAATTCAAAACTTGCTTCACTTACTTTCGGGGTTTTTAATATATTCCGGCGGCACAAAATCGGCCAGCCAGACCAACTCGTTACCCCGGTAAAACTTCAAACCGCTGGCGTGGGCTTCCTGGGCCATTATTTCCAATATGACCGGGACGCCTTTGCGCCGGGCCACCTGGGTCGCGGTCGGGACATCGGTAGAAAGATGGACGTACTGGCGGCGCATCGGTTTAAGACCTCCGGCCCGGATAATATCTAAAACCGCCGGGGTAGTGCCGTGATACAGCACCGCCGGTGGAATGCCCGGCTCTTTGACCATCCGGGCAGGCACCGAATGGCCGTAGAGCGCTCGGATACGCCCGTCTTTTAGCTCAAACCGGCGCTTGTCACTCTGTTCCTGGATACGCTCGAAATCGGCCAGGCTAATCTTTTGCCGGTGGTCGCGCCTTCCCTGGATACCGTCAATCAGTTCTTCCACCGGTACCCAGCCTTCGGGGTCGAGTTCAAGCTCATACAGCCAGGGAGTGTGCCGCAAGGCCCTGGACATTTCCTTGCTCAACCTTACCAGGTGCTGGTCCACTACTGCTTGCTCCAAAACAACTCAAAATACTTTTACACCAGGCAAATTATAGCACAGCCAAAATGACTGTATTATGGTGCACCGGGTTATCCAAACCAATTACATAACCGGGTTTAGCCTGTTTGCCGAGCTTTATAACTGGCTTTAGGTCTATTCCTTGTGCTACAATGGCTGCCTGTTAACCAGGAAACGGAAGAAGGTTTGAGTTGACCGAGCAACCCGGAGAAGCACAAGATTTAGAAGTTCTGGATGAGCGGCTGCGCCGGATAGCCGCCGAAACTCTCCAGCGCGAAGGACTTCAATGGTTCTCAGGCGAACCGCGCCTGCCGCGCGACCCGGACCGCTGGATTTGCTTTCTGGGCACCGGTGGCTCGCCTCGCTGTATGCTGACCCAGGTGGCCCACACCGGCGGCTTTATGATAAACCTGCCCAATTTTGCCCTGCATGTCGACCCCGGGCCGGGCGCTATTCTCCAGGCCAACCGCCATAAGTTGGACCCGACTTCGCTGGATGCCGTCTTTGTTTCTCACGCTCACACCGACCACTACACCGAAGCCAATACAATTATCGAGGGAATGTGTCGCATGATGAGCCAGCGGCGCGGCTGTGTGCTGGCTCCCGGCGAAATCCTGGATGGCAATTACATCAGCCCCTTTCACCAGGGACACGGGACCACTACCGGCCCTTACCGGGGCGGCCCGGCTACAACCCTGGCCCTTAGAGATAACCAACCGGTTGCGCTGGGCGAAGTGACCCTGACGCCTCACCAGGCCTATCATGGCGGTGAGAATTATGGTTTCGTGCTGGACTACCACGGCCTGACTATCGGCTACACCAGCGACACCAACTATGTTAAAAGCTACCGCAACACTTCCGGCCAAATCCAGGAGGCCAGCAGCGCTAACCGCTTTGGCGAATTGGCCGACCTGGCCGAAATTGTTGATTACCGGCACGATTTAAAAGAAATCTACAGCCAGGTGGATATCCTGGTTGCCAATGTTACTTTTCATAATATGTGGAGTCACCGCCACCTGACCGGTTACGGTTTAACCCACCTTTTGACCGGTTCCAGGGTGAAGCAGTGTTTTATCACCCACCTGGACAGCACTTATTTTACCAATCCCGGCCTGGCCGCCGATTTAGCCGCTTATATTACCCGGAAGAGCGGTGTCAAAAGCCAGGTGCCGGTAGAGGGAACGCGTTATGAGTTATAATCCTCCAGCCCCGGACTTCAACCCGCCGCCAGATGCCTACCCGGCCCCTTCCAGTAATTTCCCAGCCAGCCCTTCAATATCACCCGCCGGGGACCGACCCACACCTACCCCGGCCATTGCCAATCTTTGTTTTTTTGTGGGAGTGCTGGCTTTTCTGACTTTCAGTGTGATTGCCCAGATTAACAACTGGGGTTTCTTCTGGACCTCTTTTATGGGTGAATTGGCCCTGGCCTCGGTTGCTATTTTCTTCTGCATCATGGGGCGCTATAAGATCAAGGAAACTCTCAACTTACGAAGGTTGGACCTCTGGACGGTCTTTTTGTGCTTGCTGGCAGGGTTTGTCGGCCAGTTCGCCGTGCGCTTCCCGACGGCCCTTAACCAGTGGATAATGGAGCTGTTCGGGCCTTTCCCGGTGGACCAGCTCTTCCCCAACCCCAAAGACTTGCCCGGCCGGTTATTGTTCTTCTTTGCGGTGGGTCTGTTTGGCCCGGTCTGCGAGGAAATCTTGAACCGGGGTTTTGTCCAGACCGGCTACAGCCGTTTGAGTTTCTGGAAGTGTATCTTTTTTGTCGGCCTCCTTTTTGGCCTGTTCCATTTGTATCCCTTCCGGTTCGCCTATACTTTCTTGCTAGGTATGGCCCTGGCCTATCTGGTGCTGGTCACGGGTTCGCTGTGGAGCGCTATCGCGGCCCATATCGGGTTTAACCTGCTGGGCGCTTTCTCACCCTGGATCATTGAAATTGTGGACCAGCTAGCCCGCGATAATGGACAGAGTATGGTATCGGGTGACGGCGCGATTGACCTGGCAACTTTGCTGGCAACCATTCCGATCAGCCTGATTGCGGGCGGCATCTTCTTTCTGCTGCTGCGGTCGGTCACCAGGCGCATGGCAAAACGGCGGCCCGCACTTGAACTCGGCTACCTGGGCCTGGCCCGTAATATCCGGACAGACCTGGCAGGCGCTACCGGCCCGACCGGGCCTTACTTTGGGCCGGACCGGCGCTACAACTACGGGCGTTACGGTTATGAACGGGCCAATTACAATTACCTGAATAATCCGGCTGGCGGTCCTGTTATCGCCCCGGCTACCCCGGTGCAAGCAGGTCCGGTCAATCAGCAGGGTATGCCACAGGCAGCCCAGCCGGTATCGCCTTATTTAACGCCGCAAGGCTTTACTCCCGCGCCTCCCCTGGCCTACCCGGCGATAGGACAGGCGGTTGGAACAGGTTATGCGGCCGGGCAACCGGCCGGGCCGCTCTATGCCTGGAACACTCCTCCGGCTCCACGTCCACAGCTTTCGCGTCAGGCCAGTCGCTGGTGGAAACTTAGCTTTATTTTGATTTTCCTGTTCTATTTCTATACCACCCTGACCGAAATCTCAATCCGGCTCAGTCCTGAAGATGAGCGGGTGCCGCAGACGCCTTCTTCTCAGGTGACGACGAGTAGTCAGAGGTCAGAAGTCAGTAGTCAGTGGGAGAGCATAGTAGTCAGCAGTCAGTTGTCAGCAGGCAACCGGTAGCAGAAGGCCGTAGTCGTTGGTAGATATTTACTTACTCCCCTCAACCTTCCCCACCAACGACTACCCCCAGGTGCTTTCCCCACTGACTACTGCCCTTGACAAGGCTAGACCCCTCAATTACAATTCCTTATCTGCATACTTTATTTATAATTCAAGAATTTCCATTAATAGCATTAAACTGCGGGCGACTTTGTAGCCCCTAGCTAGAGGAGAGGATTGCTTATGCGAGACAAAGACTCCGGCGTCTTTAACGCAGAAAACAGCCAGCCCAAGCAGGGAAAATTAAAAAGTAAGACGCTTACCAGGGCGCTCGACATTATAGATATCTTCGATTATGACAATCGCGAGTTGACCGCGCAAGAACTTTCGGTGCGCACCGGTATCCCCCTGAGTACTCTTTACCGCTTGATTAAAGACCTGGAAACCAGAGGCTATCTCAAGTATAATTCGCACCTGGCGACTTATGGTCTGGGAATGCGTTTTTTTGAACTGGGCTGCGTTGTGTCCCAGCAAATCGAGCTGCCGGAAGTTTGCGGCCCCATTATGCGCCAGCTCAACGAGCAATTTAACGCCACGGTTATGCTGACGGCGGTATACCGCAATGAAGTCATCTGCCTGGAAGTCATTCAAAGCAAGAACATTTTGCGCCTGGCGATGGAACGCGGCTCCCGGCTGCCTTTTTATGCCGGGGCCGGTAGCAAGATTTTGATGGCTTTCTTGCCGCAAAACCAGCTCGACCATTTGCTGGAAATCCAGCCAATTGTAGCTTTTACCAGCCATACCCTGACCAACCCGGCGGCTTTTAAAGAACATCTGGCCGAAATCCGAGGGCAGGGTTATGCTCTTAGCGACCAGGAAATGAATGCCGGCGCGGTGGGGTTGGCCGCGCCGGTCTACAACGCCCAGCGCGAGGTAGTGGCCGGGCTGACCCTGGCCGGTCCAAGTAGCGTTCTGGAGCGAGAACGCTTTCCGGAATTTATCGGGGCCGTTATCCAGGCTGCCGCCGACTGCAGCATGCGCCTGGGCTATCACCAACCGGAAGGCCGGGTAGTGCCCGGCCGGGAACGCGACCGCCGAAAAGTGCTGGCCCTAAAGTAGAAAGAGCGTCTATGTTTCCCCAGGATCGGTATACTCCGCACGGCTACCTGGACAACCCGGCTCACGCATGGACAACCGGCCCAGGTGGTGTTTTGCGTTCCCGGCCGGGCATAGGCATGGGCTGGCATTACCCGAGCTTCCCGCACGGTTATAATTACACCTGGCATTACGCTACCCACCTCCAACTGGGCTTTAGCTTGCCGGGTACCGGCTGGCTGCTGGAAACGGCCGATTTCGAGCGGCAGAATATTGACCTGTATTCGGACTATCACTCCAAGAACTGGCTGAGTTTTGTCTTTGAGACGCCCCTGGGGCTAAAAGCCAGGGCGATTTTTTTTCTGGCTGAAGCCTCTACCGGCAGTGGCGACGCCCTGGGCTGCCTGGTCCAGCTTAAAAATCACGGGCAAGCCGCCCAGGAAGGCAGCCTGCTGGCCGCGCTCGATTACGAACGCAACCTGGGGCAAGGTCTGGATTGGACCAGCGGGCTATATTCCAGGCAGAATGAGACCGGGGTAAGCGTGGCCGGGTTCCAGGAAGGCACCGCCTTTCATTTACGCTCGACCGATTTCTCGGCTCAGGCCCGTTTGGACGCGGCTACTTTCACCGACCTGCTCGAGTCTTTGGACGCTACGGCGGCCCGGCGGTTTCCGGTGGGTTCCCGGTTAGCTTCCCTGGACCGGGCCTATAAAGAAGGCGATAACGTCACCCGCAAAATAGCGGCCCAGCACTATAACTTTAAGCTGGAACCGGGCGCGGAAAAAACTATCATGCTCGTTCTGACGCGGGACGCCAGCGAGTTCCGGGCGGTTAACCGGGCCTCGCGCTTGCTGCAAGACGAAGGCAGCGCCCTTTACCAGGCCCTGGCGCGCGGCCGCCAGGAAGATAATGCTTTCTGGGAAAACGCTCCCCGGCTCTCCGGCGACTGGCCCGAGCATGTGCGGCGCGGCCTGGTCTACGACCTGGAAACCCTGCGCATGATGGTGCGTAACCCGGCCGGAATTTATAAACACGCCTGGGACGCCATGCAAATCCAGGTGCCCCGGACCGTCCTGGCCGAAGCGGCCCTGGACATGCTAATCTTAAGCTATGCCGACCCGGTGGCGGCCAAAGAGGTTTTACTTGGTACTTTCGCCGATGCGCCTGAACCAAATGTACCTTGCAGCCGGGAGGATGGTTCCTATAACATGGTGGCGGTCGATGGTAGCCCCTGTGGCACCGCCCCTGAGTGGTGTTTTCCGTTCCACTGTATCGAGCTGGTCTACCGGCGCACCGGCGACCGGGCCTGGTTGGCTGCACTCTTTCCGTACCTGGAAGCCTATATGGACTTCTGGCAGGGCCAGCGGACCGACCCGCAAGGTCGCCCTTTTTACAAATGCAGCTGGGAAGCCGGGCAGGATAACTCGGCCCGCTTTGGCATTACCAATGACCCCAGCGGCGGCGGTGCGCTCGGCGAGCATCTCTGGCCGGTGGACCTGCAGGCGGCGATGACCCAGAACTGCTGGCTTCTGGCTTCCTGGGCGGCGGAACTGGAGTCCGGCCAGGCCCGGATTAACCGCTGGAACAACCTGGCGGACCGCCATTTTAACCTGATGCAGCAAATGTGGCGGCCCGAACTGAAATGGTTCCACGATTTCGACCGGCGCAGCGGCTTTACCGGCGTGCTGGATACCATGCAACTTGCCCCGCTCCTGGGCCGGGCCGCTACAACGGAGCAAATTGCCGCTTTACAGGCTAAACTGGAAAACCCGCCTTTACACGGGCAGGTCTTTCACCCGCTGATGTGGCCTTCGATTGTCTTTTGCCTCGTGGAATCCTGCTCTGAAAGCGGGCGCCAGGATTTAGCAGCGCGGCACGGCTGGCAAGCCCTGGATGCTTTCTACCGCTGGGCCGACTCTCACCCGGCTTCGGTGGCGCCCGACCAGGGCGGCCTGCCGGGAGTGGGCCGGGAATACTGGCCCCAGGTCGGGCAACCGGCCGCCGTACCGCCGCGTGGAGGCGGCGGAGCCGAAGTTTACGGCTGGGGCTGCCTGGGTACCTATCTTTTGTTGAGGTATGTGATAGGCTTGCAGGAGGAGCGGGCGGCTTCGGAGAGCCAGGCGGCCTTTGTAGTACGGCCCAACTTGCCGGGAGCGTTGCTGGTGCCCGGTAAGGTTTACCAGGTAAAGGGAATATATTGCCAGCAACTCAGGCTGGACCTTACCCTGGCGGTCCTGGAAATTGCCCGGATTGAAGTCACCCTGGTGGCCGCCGAGCGGCCAGGTGGTGCTATATACCAGGAAAAGTTTCTTTTAGATAATGGTCAGGCCCAGTTGGTACGTTTAAACCGGGCGGAGGGGTTAAAACGAGAATAGGATGGCTGGAGAGTATATCTTAATTGTGGACGATGAGGAGCTAATCCGGCGACAGGCCGAGGCAGCCCTCAAACGTATCGGCTACCGGACCGCCACTGCGGCTAATGGAAAAGAAGCACTGGAAATAATCAAAGAAGCCGCGCCGGACCTGCTGTTGGCCGATATTCGGATGCCTGAAATGGACGGTTTAGAACTTCTGGCCCGCGCTCGCCAGTACAAACCGGACCTGGGCGGGGTCTTAATGACGGCTTACGGCACGCTTGATAATCTGATTAAATCCATGCAACTGGGTGTGACCGGCTTTTTAATGAAACCTTTCACCGGGAGTGAACTGGGCCAGGCCGTGCAAGAGGCGCTTGTGAAGTCCCAGGCTAGCCAGGAAACCGGCCGCTTGCGGTCAATGGCTCCCCTGGTTGAGTCGTTAAAACTCTTTAAAGATGCTACCAACCTGGAAGGGCTGTCCAACTCGCTGGTAGCAACCCTGGCCGCTCAAAGCAAAGTGGACTACTGCGCTATTTTCCTGCAAGAGCAAGATGCTGCAACTCAGGCTGAAGGGACCGCCCCGGCACTTAAGCTGGTAGCCCGTTATGCCGGACCGGCGGCCCTGGCCTTTACGCCGCGCTCTTTCCCGGTCTTACGGTTGGCCGCCCGGGCAATTGATGCGGGCCGTTCGCTGGTCTTCCGGCGTTCCAGTGAGGCCGAGTCTGAAAAGATAGGGCCGGGCGAGCTAATTCCAGGCGCGATTATAGCGGTCCCGCTCATGACCGGTGAAAGGGCTTTGGGTACTTTACTGGTCTGCCGGGCCGACCTGCAACGGGCTTTCTCGAATGAAGAACGCGAGCTGTTTGAAACTTTAGCCTATCAATTCGCACTACTGGTAGATAATCACCGCTTGCGCGAAGCCCTGGTCGAACGGGATAACCACCTGCGGCTTATTGTCGGGCGGTTTGTCACCAGCCAGGAAGAAGAAAAGCGGCGGCTGGCCGAGCGCATCCTGGCCGAGGTGCTGCCGCCGCTGACGGTTTCCCGGCAGAGCGTCCAGGCGTACCTGCAAAAAGTTCGCACTCCTTCGGCGGTGGATTTAATCAAAACCGAGGAACGCCTGCACAGCCTGATTAACCAGACCAAGAAGTTGGCCCAGGATTTGCGGCCGGTTAACCTGGAAGAATTCGGCCTCAATGCTGCTTTGCGCCAGTATGTGCGGGAAGTGGCCGAAGCACCGGGGGCCAAAAGCCAGCCTACCTTCCGGGTCGAAGGCGCCGAAGTGCCTCGCCTGCCTGCCCCGGTTGAAATTGCGCTCTTCCGGGCGACCCAGGATGCCCTGAATAACGCCTGCCAGCACGCCGCCGGGAGCGAGATTACGGTTACGGCCCGGGTAAAAGGGCCGCGCAATAAGCCCCAACTGGCTGAAATAGAAATTAGCGACCAGGGACCGGGCTTTGACCCCAGGCAGCCCTCCAGGGGCCGCGCCCAGTTGGGCCTGGCCGCTATGCAGGAGCGCCTGCTGCTTGCCGGGGCGAAATGTGAAATCCACAGCGCGCCGGGCCAGGGAACCCGCGTTTTCTTTAGTTATAATATCCCGGATGAAGGCTAACAATTTTCTGGAAAGGGTCCGGCAGTCTACCCGTGATGTAGTTGTGTCGGCCCAGTATATTACCTACGATTGGGCCAGGTTGGAGGCGCTGGCGGCTGGTTACGACCAGGCCGAAATTCAGCGGCGCTATTCCTTCCAGGAAGATTTTCATTTTGCCGGGACCGGCGAAAAGCTGGTCAATTACATTTTCACCCTGGACGCCCTGAATTTCGGTTCCGGCCTTTCTCCACGTTGGAAGCAACTGGAAGCGGCTAACCTGGTCCAGGGCTCGCTTTATAAGACCGTAGCCGATACTTTGCGCCGGGCCGCGCTGGCCGGAAATACCCTGGACGCCCGGTTTGCCAGCGAAGTTTCGCCCGGAACCCTGGCCCGGTTTTTTAATATCCCGGCCGATTTCCCTTTATTGCGCATGTTCGCCCGCAGCTTGAACCAGTTGGGCCGCTGGGTGGTAGCCGAATACCAGGGCAGTTATCTAAACCTGCTGGAAGCCAGCCCTTCGGCCAGCCATCTGGTGGGCAACCTGGTAACAAACCTTTCTTACTTCAATGATACGGCCATTTATTCCGCCGGACCGCCCTTCCCGGATGGTTTTACTTTTCCGGTCTATTTCTATAAAAGGGCCCAAATCCTGGCTAACGATCTCTACCTGGCCCTGGAGGCCCACGCCCCGGCCGCTTTCCCTGATATCGACCAGCTTACGATGTTTGCCGATAACCTGCTGCCTCATTATTTCCGGATGGAAGGCGTCTTACATTACAACCCGGAACTGGAAAGCCTTGTTGACCAGGGCGAACCGCTGGAAGCCGGAAGCCAGGCCGAAACCGAAATCCGGGCTTCGGGAGTCCAATGCGTCGAAGTGGCCTGCCGGATGGTCAACCGCATGCATCTCACCGCGCCTGCTATTTTCCCGGCCATGCTGGATGTCTACCTGTGGAACTATTCCCAGAGCCCTCAAATCAAGGCCCGGCCCCGTCACCGGACGGTCACTTTTTTCTATTAAAGAATAACCACTCTGAACCCTGTAAAGCAAGAGTTGAGATATTTCTGATTTATAAAATGGGCAACCAGCAAGCCATGTCATCCCGAGTACTTTCTAAAGTTAATTTTGCCATTAAACCTGTTTTCCAGGAAAGGTTACCAACTTACCATGCCTTCTCTGAGGTTCAGGATGGCATGGCTGGGGTTGCCGATTTAGTTAAACAGAGGTGTGTCAAAACTTGCCTTATTCGTACTCGCGGCACCTGGTTTCCATTTGCTCTTTGAACCAGTTTGCCAGGTCGGTGTACCGGGGGTTAAGGGCCAGTTTGTCGCAGATCAGATAGATTTTCCCGCGGGTTTCTTTTATTTGCTTGACCTGCTTATCGCGGTTGCAAGCACCCAGGGTCGTAAGGTTATGCAGGCGGTCGGCCAGTTTGACAACCTGGGCTTCGGGCAGGGCTCCCAGCAGGCGCGGAATATATTGTTCTTTAGGTAGGCCGGGTTCTTTGGTCAGGACTTTGACAATGGCGCATATCCGGCTGCCGAAAATAAACTCCAGGTCGGTCCAGGTTAGAATAAAGCTGTCTTCCATCACATCGTGCAGCAGGGCCGCGATAATTATTTCATGGTCAAATACGCCCTGCTCCAGAAGTATTAAAGCGGCTTGCCGGGGATGTTCGAAGTAGCGGCCGCCGCCTTCGCGGGACTGCCCGTGGTGGCCGTACTTGGAGAACCGGTAGGCCATCATTATCAGTTGGATCTGGGATGGAATGAAGTACCTGGTTAATATTTCTTCGAACTTAATCCTGTTCATCCCAGTTGTTATCTCCTGCATCGCTAGCTCCTCTAATGATTTCCCGGACCGGCTTGCGGTGGACCGCCTGTCAGGTTAAGTTGAAATTACCTGGATACTAAAGAATGTTGAAATGCGCGGATTAAAGTTAAGTCAGGTTTAGCCGTGTGCTGGCTGCAATTTGTTTAACTGGCCGGACCATTTCCGAAAAGTAATAATTTATTATGCCATAATTCTGTGCTTCCGGTCGAATTACACCTGCCTTTTATACCCTGCCCGAAACGGTTTTACAGGTATCTAAAGCGGCAACTGCCCGCCCGTTTAATGCTGGCAGCGGTCCTGCCAGTTATCTTTAAATTAAAGTCTTTCAAGATTGAAACCTCTGGCCTCTAATTGCGTATAAATGCTTACATAAGAAACAAAACGGACTAATGACTGTTGAGTTAACCGGGAATTACTCGTATAATCAGTTCAGCGAGATTAAATTGGAGCAACTACTTAATCAGAAAGCCACAAATCAGTAATGACACAATATTGTCCCAACTGCAATCACGAGTTTGGCCCGGAAGACCAGCATTGTGCCAATTGCGGAAGTTCCCGGCCCCCGGTGATTCAGAAAAAGCCTACTCTGATTTTAAGCCAGAATATGCCTGAAACCGGCGCTGAAGGCACCTTATCTCCGGAGCAGCCGGTCGCGAGTGAAACTGCGGCGCCACCTGTACCGGCCGCCGCGTCAGGAGCAGCCCCGGCGCCTTCCTTTAGCTGGGCCCTGCCGAGCGAAAGCGACCTGGCGGGTCCGGGCGGTTCCAACGGCGCGGCGCTTAAGGATGACGACGACGATGACCGGACTGAACCTTCGCTGCCGACTTTCTGGAAATGTCTGCAATGTATCTCGCTAAATCCTGCTTCGAGCGATTACTGTGAGACTTGCGGGGCCCTAAAACCGTCGGCCACTCCCGAAAAACGCGAAGCGGCCGCTTCCGACAAGACCGGGAACATTGTTTCCTCGCCCGTGGCGGCTCCGCCCGGTTCCGGGACGGTTCCCCCAAGCCCGGCCAGCCCTGACCCGATCACCGCCCAGTTGCCTTCCGATATAATCGCGGCCCTGGCGGCCAGCCAGCCGGTGAAACCGGGCATACAGCTAATTAGCAGCAGTTTGACCGATGTCGGGCTATCCCGCAAAGGCGGTACAAACGAGGACAGCTATTTCAGTTTTGAATTAAAACGCTGTTTTGAAAGCAATCCCGAATCATTTGGGTTTTACATGGTGGCGGACGGCATGGGCGGTCAGGCCGCCGGGGAAGTTGCCAGCCGGACCGCTATCGAAACGGTAGGGCCGCGTATTATGGCCGAACTGGCCGGGCCCTGGCTCAGTGGGCAAAATCTTGAAATACCGCAGATTAAAAAAGTCCTGCAAGATGTAATTGGTGCGGCCCATACCAGGTTGTATGAAATCAATCACCGGGAGCAGCTCGACTCCGGTACGACTGTTACGGCCTGTGTCGCCGTGGGTCGGTCGGCTGTCTTTGCTAACGTGGGCGACAGCCGGACCTATCTCTTTAGCAAGGCCAAGCCGATTAAGCCTGCTACGGCTCAAAAAACCGCGCCGCTGGCTTCCGAGCAAGACACCGACCCGGGCAACCGGACGACCCGCAAGCTGGACCAACAGACCGACAAATTAAATTCCGATGCCTTGAAGCAGGCCGAGCAACCTAAACTGCTGATCGAGCGGGTTACCCGCGACCAATCGCTGGTGCAGCACCTGGTGGACCAGGGCGAACTGACGCCTGACCAGGTTTATGACGACCCGCGCCGGAACGTGATCCTGTTTGCCCTGGGCGCGCCGGATAAGAACGTGCCGGTGGATACTACCGACCACGTGCTGGAGAGCGGCGACATCATCTTATTGAGTTCGGACGGCCTGTGGGAAATGGTGCGGGACCCGGCTATCGCCGAGGTGCTACTGGCCCGGCCGGACCTGGGGCAAGCCGCCCAGGCCCTGGTAGAACTGGCTAATGAGAATGGTGGGGCCGATAATATAACCGTTATATTGGTACGAGTTATTTAGCTAAACAAGCTGTCCTGAGCGTTAACTATCTGGTAAGAGGCTAATTGATGAATTGTCCGGTATGTAATGCGAAAATCAGACCGACCGACGAATTTTGTGATAATTGCGGGGCGGTGCTGGCTGGCGCAACTGCGGCGGCCGTAAGCAGCCGTACGCAAGCCCGCGCGGCCGGGCCACCCCCGGTTAGCGCCAGCGGTTCGGCCAGCGCCGCCAGACCCGGTTCTAAGATTTGCCAGAACTGCGGCACTTCCAATCCTTCCCAGGAAGATTTTTGCACGAACTGCGGGGCCAATCTAAACCAGCCCCTGGTTACTCCGCCGCCGGTGCCGGTTTCCGGCTCGACTAACGGGGCCGCGCCGGGAGCTTCGATTAAGTGCCCGCGCTGCAATAACCTGATTGCCTCCAACGATAAGTTCTGCCGCAAGTGCGGTTATTCCACTTCTAATCTGTCTTTTAGCGGCCGGTCGACCGCTAACGGTTCGATAGATAATCATGGATTTGTGCAGTCCTTAAAGATTGGGGTTGGGACCAAACTGGGCGACAAAGGGCGTTACAATATCACGCGCCAGATTGGCAGCGGCGGTATGGGCGCGGTCTTTCTGGCTGAAGATACCGTCCTCAAACGCAAAGTGGTTATCAAAGCCCTCTTGCAGTCGGATGACCCCGACCTGGTCCAGGCCAGTATCAAAGAGCGTGAGTTCTTGGCCGCCATCAAGCACCCCAATGTGGTCCAGATTTACGACTTCTTGCAGATTGATACCGACGGCTACATTGTTATGGAGTTCGTCAACGGCAAGACTCTTTTCGCCCTCATGGAGGACCGGGGACAGCCCTTCAGCCCGGAGGAAGCGATTCGCTACATCCTGGGAATTTTGCCCGCCTTCGCCTATATGCACCGGCTGGGCCTGGTCTATTGCGACTTCAAGCCCCAGAATATTATGCTGGAGGACCACAAGGACGGCAGCAAAAGCGTCAAGTTAATTGACCTGGGCACGGTAATCAAGTACGAAAAGAACCCGGCGGCGGTCTACGGCACCCAGGGCTTTTACGCACCCGAAGCGGTCAAAAACCCTTCACCCGAAACCGATCTCTACACGATTGCTCGCTCGCTGGCCTATATGGTCAGCCTGATGGACCTTGACCGCCCCCAGTTTGGGATGCCGCCCGCCGAACACTACCGGATCTTCCGGGATACCCCGGTGCTGTACCGGTTCCTGGTAAAAGCGACCAACCCGATTGCCGCCCGGCGCTTTACGACAGTCGAAGCGATGGCCGACCAGTTGGAAGGAGTCCTGCGGGTGGTGGCCGGGGGCCAGCCTGGCATACCGCTTTCCAGCAAGCTTTTCGACAGCATTGCCCTCGCCACCGGCAAGCTTGGCACCAAAGAGATGGCCAGCCTTGACGAAAAGGATAAAGCTTTTGACCTGCTCAAGCAGGGCGATATAGCACTGCGGGCCAGCCAGTACAACCAGGCCCTGGGGTATTATAACCAGGCGGTTGGGGTTAACCGTAACAGCGTAGACGGCCACCTGCGCCTGGCCGAATTCTATATGGAACGCGACCAGTTCAGCCAGGCCCTGGCCGAAATTACCATTGTCCAGAAGATTGACCCCAACAACTGGAAGATTGCCTGGTATACCGGCCGGTTGCTGGAGTCCCAGGGCAATCTACCGGCCGCGCTGGACCAGTACCGCGAGTTGGTCCAGGATTTGCCGGGTGAAATCCCGCCCTTGCTGGCCCTGGCCCGGGTCCATGCCCGCCTGGGTAACCAGCGTGACGCGGTTGAAATTTATAACCTGGTAGCCAAGGCCAGCCCGGATAATACCGATGCCCTGTTCGGCTCGGCTGAAGGACTGATTGCCCAGCAGCAGTACAAGCTGGCCGCCGAAACCCTGGCGCGGGTTAACGAAAGCAGCGCCCGCTACCTGGATGCCCAGCAGGCCATCTGCAACCTGTATCTTTACAAGAAGCCGCAAACCGATGCCGGGGACCTGGCCCAGGTTTCCACGGCCTTGCGCAATCTGCAGATGCGCGGTACTGAATCAACCTCTTTCTTGCTGGCGCGGGCCGACTTTTACCGCAAAATTTATGAACTGGCGGCTCGCCAGGCCATGCCACCCCAGTTCAGTTTTCCTGAACAAGACCCGGACGCTCCCGGCAACCAGGCTGTCCCGACCAGGCGCCAGCTGGCAATGCAGGCTGAGGCCAACTACGATCAGTATCTTAAACGGTTGCCCCCGCAGAATCCTGACCGAGAGAAAATAGTGCGCCAGAAGTTTAAAGTTGCCCCCTGGCGGTTGTTCTAACCAGTAAAGGAGTCATTCGATGTTCGATGTTTCCGCTTACCAGAATCCTTACCTGCGCGAAGGTGATACCAGGTTACAATCCGTTCTCTCGATAAACCTGACTACCACGAACTTGCAAAGCCAACCGGTGCCGCTGGCCCTGGGTATTGTAATTGACCGGAGCGGTTCGATGGAAGGCCAGAAAATTGAGGCGGCCAAGGATGCCGCTATCCGGGTTATTCAGGCCGCCGATGAAACGACCGCGTTTATGGTTGTAACTTTTAATGAAATCGCGAATGTTATTGTGCCGCCCTGCGCCGCCACACCCGATAATAAACAACGGGCGGTCCAGGCTGTCCGGGCGGTTTACAGCAACGGCGGCACCTGTATGTCGACCGGCCTCCAGGCGGTTGCCCGTGAGATGATGACCGCCCAGGGCCGCGTCCGGAAAATCCTGTTCCTGACCGACGGCAAGAATGAAGGCGAAAAACGGTCTATGCTGGACCGTTCGGTCATGAACTGTAAACAGTCCCAGGTTGAGGTTAGCGCCTGGGGTATTGGCACCGACTGGGACGAAGATGAACTTCGCTATATCGCCCAGGGTACGAACGGCGATGCCGATATTATCCCTTCACCGGACGAGGTGGCGGGCGTTTTTGCTTCGGCTTTCTCCCAGTTCAAAAATACGGCTGTAACCAATGTGAAACTGAACCTCTGGACGCCCCAGGGTGTAACCATAACCACAATGCAGCAGGTCTTCCCCAGCATTGTGCCCTTCAAACTTACGCCTGACCCGGCCAATCCGCGCATGAGCCAGGTCACGCTTGGTTCGTGGGCGCAAGGCGACCAGCGCGACTATGTGTTGGAGCTGCAAATCCCGGCGTACCAGCCCGGCCAGCAATTTTTGATGGCGCGGCCGAGCCTGATTTATACCGCTTCGGGCCGGGGTGAGGAAGAGGAAAAGACCGACCGCAAAGCCTGGGTCTTTGCCCAGTGGACCACCGACCTGCAATTGGCCGCCCAGATCGATCACCATGTCGCGCACTATACCAACCAGGAAGAACTGAGCCAGAATATCCGCGAGGGCCAGGCCGCGCTGGCCTCCGGTGACAACGAACGCGCTACCCGGATGCTGGGCCGGGCTTTACAACTTAGCCAGCAGACCGGCAACGAAAATATGACCAGGATGCTTAATAAGCTGGTGGTAAAAGACGCCAGCGGGACCGTCCGGCTTAATAAAAACGCCAGTGAGGTTGAGCGAAAGACGATTGCAATCAATAGTGGCAAGACAACACGGTTGAAATAGGGTTATTATTTTGGTTAATACCAGGAAAGGAGGGCGGTTACCCTGGTGGTAGAGGGGGCCGCGCTAAACCATGACAATTACTTGTCCTCAATGTAAGCACTCGAACCCCGATGATGCGGAATTTTGTGAAAATTGTGGCGGCCAGTTACCGGTAGCAGTCCAGGCCGGGGCGGCCGGTATTCCGGCGACTGCCCCATCCGGTTTTAGTGGTGGCATGCCCGCGCCCCCGGCCCCTGGTACGAGTCAACTGGTTTGCCCTAACCCGAACTGCCGCGCGCCGCTATCGGCCGGTGATGAGTTTTGTTTTAATTGCGGTACGGATGTAAGAAATCTTACCGGGGCGGCTAATAATAGCAGCGGTTCGACCCTGGCCGACCCTAACGCGGTTACTATGGTTTCGGCCCCTATCCAACCGAACCCCAACGCGGCGGTAGCCGCGCCACCGGCTCCTCAAATGAAAGACGAAGATATTAACCGGATGCTGTCGGAGATTGGGCCAAATGCTGACCCGGCTAACGCCCCAACCATGACCAACGCGGTTCCGGGCGCTTTCCCGGCCAGCGCGCCGGTTTCGGCTATGAATGCCGGGCCGGAAGCCCAACCGGTAGCCCCACCTTCCCAGGTAGTGGTGCCGCCCGCCCCGGCGCAGACCAGCGGCGGTTCAATCCCGGTGCCGCCCGGCCCGGCCGGTGGTGTCGCGGGCAACGCTTTTGGCGCTCCTCCCGCTCCGCCGGTCCAATCCGCCCCGGCGGCTTCCACCGGGACCGGCACTTTGACTTTGCAGATTACAGGCCCTTATGGTGAGGAAACCGTTACCTGGACAGGCAAGGAAATTCTGCTGGGCCGCAACGATGCCAAAACCCGCGTTTTCCCGGAAGTTAACCTGGATGACAGCGCCGCTTCCCGGCGTCACCTGGCGGTCTGGCTGGAAGATATCGATAATCAATATTATGCCCAGGACCTGGAGAGCGCAAACGGTACCCTCCTAAATGGGCGCGACCTTAAGCCGGGCGAACCTACTGCCTTAAATAACGGTGATGTGCTGAAGATTGGCACGCGCTATACGATACAGGTGCAAATTAGCTAGGAACCGATGAGCAATTTTGGGGATTTTCTGCCAGGGGCCAAAGAAAACAAAATACGGGCTGAGGCGGTTATCAAACGCCGGACCGCCGCCGCAGCGGTTACGACCGACCTTGACCTTGAGCTGCAAGACTTACAGGTAAGCCTGGACCTCGACCAGAAGGAATTTAGTCCGGCGGACATGGCGAATTTCCGGCAGGCCCTGGAAAGGGCCAAAGCCGTTATGAGTCAGATTTACAATGATGTAAATTTGATTGCCGACCGGCCGGTGCCGGAGCGCATCACGGATGCCCAGGCCTACGAATATATGCAACCGGCTTTGCGGATTGAGGCCCGGTCCCACGAAGCCCGGCATTGGTTCAGCCTGGCTGCCAAAGCCCGCGATGAGCTTAGCAAGCCTCGCGAGGAAGCTGGCGACAAGATTGCGGCGGCGGAAGGCCAGCGGTTGCAAGCCGAACAGGCTCTGGCGCATGCACGCCAGGTGGCCGAAGCACTAAAAGCCGCTTACGCCGAAAACTTCCCGCAGGTGGAAGCTGCCCTGGCAACCGCTGCCAGCGAAGTCCAGGCGGCCAGCCAGATGGTAATCTCGGCCCGGCTGGCCCTTGGCCGGAAATCCTGGCGAGAAGCGTTTGACCTGGCCCGCCGGTCCTCGACTTTGTTCGATTCGGCGGCCGCAAAATTCCACTTAATTCAAGCCGCCGAGGCCGATTACCACCACGCGTCCCAGGAAGCGGATGACGCCTTGCAAGAGGCGCTCAGCCGGTTAAGCGCGGCCCGCCCGGTTTTTAATGAGCAGGCCCAATTAATTTCTTCCGACCCGGTGTTCTACCTGAACCCGGTAGTGCAAAAGGTCGGGGAAGCCCGGCGCGCTTTCAAAGGCACGCCACCACAGTACGTCACGGCTTTGCGGCTGGCCCGTGAAGCGCTGGCCCTGCTGGAACAGGCCCAGGACCGGCTAGGCCAGGAGGTCCAAAGGCTCCAGCAAAGCCGCTTTGATGCCCGGGAAAACCTGACCGCTTTGAATGACTGCGTCCAGAATTTACGTTATATTCTTAACTCGCAGCGCAGCGTGCCGGTCAAAGCCAAACAACTGTACGAACGGGCCCGGCTGGAGCGCGACGTCCTTTGCCCGCGTGAGCAGGAAATCGACCGCCTATCAATCCCGGAACTGGTGGAACTGGTAGTATCCGACAAACAGGCCCTTCAAACCGCCCGGGCCGGTCTGGCCCTGGTAGAGTAAGCCGGTAATTCCCGGCAGCTTATACCGGCTACTCATTAAGTAAAATAACAGGCAATAAAAAAGAGCGTCCAATTGTTAAAAGGACGCCCTTTATTTTTCATAAAGTTACTGACTTAGCTAAACTGCACTGCCAGGTTCGGTAACTTCTAGATAACGTCGACTACGGTTCCGGCGGGCAGTTTAAAGATTACCCCCGCGTCATAAACAGTCGCGTTGACGCAACCGTGACTCTGCGGAGCTATCCCGTAGCTGGCATGCCAGTAACTTCCGTGGATTGCATAATCCTCAAAGAAATAACTGACATTGCGAATATCATCCAGCTTGTAATAGCCAGGGGAAGCTTTATCGCTGCCACCACCTGACATTGTCTGTGAGGCTGGACGATAACTACCATTGATTTTGAAAATACCGGTTGGGGTCCGGTGATCCTTGGCCGGGTCACTGTTGGGAATACCGCTGGCAATCAGGGTTTTATAAACCAGCCTGTCGCCATCGAATATCGCCATCATTTGCTTGGCAATGCTTATCGAAACCCAGGTCCCCTTGTGGGTGCGGGCCGGGGTCGGATAATCGGGCAGGACCATCCTGGCGGTGTAACCGCTATAGACGTACAGGTTCGGGTTCTCGTAAATCTGTAACCAGGTGTTGTTTCCCGGTTCGATTTCTTCGCCCTGGACGGTACGGATAGCCTGTACCCGGTTGCCTTTAAGCGCCGTCTGGAGGAAAGGATGGTTGGAGGTATGCTCAACAATACTGGCTTTGCTTGTAGGAGCGGTGCGAATATTCAAAGCATCACCCGTTACAATGTACCAGGGCAGCCCGATGGCCGCCGGTAATTGCGGTTTGGACGAAGGGGGGACATCGCTGACAGTCGGCGCGCCATTCGGATAGCGCCAGGTCAGGTAATGCCAGCCAACGTTGCCCATTTCCACCCGGTAATCGGCCGGGTTAGCCGGGGTGTAAGTCAGGGTCCGGCGTTCAAAAGCCTGGAACAGGACGTCCTTTTCTACCCCACCGACCTTAACTCTGGTCCAGTAGGCTTCGGTAATAGGTAAGCCGGTGCTGAACAGCCATTCGCTGATGGTTGCATCAGAAAAGCCGCCATTGGTATAAATCGTACCTTTGCGGTTGAGGAAGTCCCAGAAACCGGCCGGTATGCCCAGGCCATTCTGCTGGGTCGCGATTTTAACCGCCGGGTCATCCTGGTACTTATCCGTGGCGGCTGCGCCCTGGTGGGTCCAGGACAGGTTTACAGTCTGGCCTACTTTCTTATCTTTGGGTTGCATGTAGGCACCCGCCAGCCCGGCATAGGTCGGCCAGGTATTGGAGGCATCCCCGGCAATCGGGATGGACGAAGGGCCAACATTTGTAAAGAGTTTATCACCATCCTGGCGGTGGCCGTTGATCATTTCAACCACCAGCAAACCGTTGGTAATAACTCCCTGGCTAGGATTGTTGACTTCCATGCGGGCTTTATCGAAATATTGAATTTCGCGTTTTTTACCCGGTGAGTCGGCATAGTTTTCCATAAAACCGACAGTTAGCGGCTGCGGGCCCCAGTACCAACTGCGTGAAGTTCTGGTATCGGCAATTGGCTTGTCAGTCCGGCTCCAGGTTGCCTGGAACACTTCATTCGAAAAATCCGGGCCTTTGGCGGCCGCTACCGAGGCGGGCACACTCTCAAAAGCCAGTAATCCGACCGACATAAAAACAACCAGAGCCATGAGGATTCTCACCCGGTGTTCTGGTTTGTCTTTAACACGGTTAAATATGTTTATTCCCATTATGATAATGAACCATCCTACAAAAAAACTGTATTGCACATCAATTTGGCTTAGCTTAAACGAGGTTAAACTCCGGGTCATTGTACCATATAAAACTGTTAGCAATGCCCTAAATACTTCTTTTACTGCTGTTAAAACCGCCGAATAAGATTAGAAAACCATTAAATAAATTTAAACACTCAAGAACCTGGAACGGTTATAAACCTTTAAATAACGAAGTCATGCCGAAAAATCCTGGTTGTTCCAGACCTTACCCCTATATAACGAACAATCAAAGAAATAGTTACGACAAAAACAATTTATTTTATATAATGAATGCGGGTTGAACCGGCCTGCTACCCTGGCCGGGGCCGCGTAGCGGGTTTTATAAGCGGGTGTCCGGTTTGCGCCCGGTCAGCATTCGCATTTCGATATGCACCCCAAAACGTATTTCTTCACCAGCGGCTTCGGCGGCAGTCAGGGCGGCTTCTAGCTTTTCCAGTCCGTGGGCGTACTGACTGTCGGTGAGCATGGTGAGCTGCGAAGTCGAGTCCTTCTTGAGGAAAGGGTCGTCCAGCACTTCTCGCCCGGTCCATTCGTGGGTGATAAGTTCGACCGGCTGTCCGGAAGTTTTTTCGAAGCCGGCCGCTTGTAACCAGTGGGCCAGCCCGTTCCAGGCCGGGTAGCGCCGCTGGTCGCCGGTATACGCTTCTTTGAAATATTCGTACAGGTACCACTGGTTGCGGCTCTGGGGCGGGGACATGCCGATTACCGCTAAAATCCCGCCCGGCCGCAACACCCGGTAAGTCTCGGTAATAAACCGGATGGGATCGTTGAAATGGTGGATGGCGTTGGCACAAAACACCAGGTCAAAGAGATTACCTTGAAAGGGCAATTGTTCGGCCCGGCCCCGCACCAGCTGGGCCGCCGGTTCGAGCTGGCAGGCCTGTTCGAGCATTCCCAGGGAAGAATCCAGGCCGACCACCCGGGCGGTGGTCGAGCTTAAAGTCCGCAACCACTGGCCGGTGCCGCAGCCTACTTCCAGGATCCTGGTTAAATTTTGCTGCTTGACCAACTCTACCAGGACCTGGGCCGTACCGCTGTGCGGGTTGGCGTTATAGCGCCGGTTATAGCCACCGGCAACCCGGTCATAATCGAGCTTCTGTTCCATAACAAGCACCTTGGTTCAGGTTTAAAATTTTCTTTTCCGCCAGGTTAAGTGTAATATATTTCCAGTCCTGATTTTAACTCGGGCGCGACAAATTTATAAAGACCAATTTAAAATTTGAAGGATACAACAGTAACCCATGCCGATTGACCCGCTTAAATTTAGCGTCAAGCTGGACGACCAGCGCGAACATATCCAGCGCCGGATTCAAGACCGCCAGAGCAATTTGCAGGCCGCCCTGGCGGCTTACCAGGAATGCAACCCGCAAACCTGGCACGAACTGGCTACCAGTACCCAGACCAATTACAACCTGGCCTACCTGGCCCGCTCCGGCCCGCAGGCATCGCTGCTGGAAAAAGCCGCCGTACAGCCTGGCCCAAAAGCCTACACCGTCGTGGCTACTGACAGCAGTCCGATGCCGCCTGACCGCCATGGCGGCATGGCCGCTTTCCACCTGATAAACCTGGGCCTGGTCATGTTGCGCTACGGGCCGGACGCCGAAGCAGCCCTGGAAAACCGGCCGCTGGTCTACTTTGATATGCTGGACGAGGAAGGCGGCGAGGCTGACGCGGCCCAGTTGATTGACATGCGCGGCTCGGTCGAAGAGTTGCGGTCCGGCCTGGAATTGGCCCGCCAGCACCGGGCCGACCTGGTGCTGCGCGATGGCCCGCTTTCACTCTGGACCACCGCCCAGGACATGGGCGAAGGCGGCAAAAGCCTTCGCGATGAATACTTTTTCCTGCTGGAAAAGCAGAAAGCCGAGGGTATCCCGCTGATTGGTTATATTTCCAGCGCCCACAGCCAGGTTGTTTTTAATACCCTGAACCTTTACCTGGAAGAATTACCCCCCAGCTTATGGGACGGCCTGGGCGATAACCTGGCCCCGGTGGCTTCCGGGGCCGCGAAGGCCAGACCAAAAAAGGCCAAATCTAAAACGCCGGGCGGGGTTTTTGCCAGGGCGGGCCTGGTTGATGCCGATTTGTTTCGCTTGTTGCTCCAGCCGGGCGAGCGCGGCCCCATCTTCAAGACCGCTATCGGCCGTAAACCGGGCGAAGCCCATAAACAGGTGCTGGAAACCTGCTTCACTTATTATCATACTCCATTCAGTGGTGAAATTGCCCGGATTGAGTTCGGGGAGTGGCTGCTGGACGAACCCGGCCTGCTGGATAAGGCCCTGGGCCTGGTCCACAACCAGTATCACGCCGGGCAGGGTTACCCGGTGGCCCTGATGGAAGCCCACGAACAGGCCGTCCTGCGCGGTGGAGACCGGGCCTTAATCCGCGATATGCTGGAGTTAGAGGGCTTGTTGGAAGAAGAATCGGAAAAGGGCCGTTCCAAGCGGCTGCGGGGTTTATAAGGACAATAAATCCTACGGCATCAATACAGCTTTATCTGGCCGCATCCAGGGCGGCCAATAACTCCGCCAACACCCTGTACAACCGGGCGACCTGGGCCGCATCCGCAGCCAGCGGGTCTTCCCGGTTAAATTTTTGGCCGATTTCGCTCATAAAGTTAACGCAGAACAGGGCCGTGTAGAAAGTTAACACCTGGCGTTGTATTTCACCCAGGTTTAGCTGTTCGCACCAGAAATCGATATAGTCCGGGTTGTAATCCCGGCTAAGCAAAGCCATGCGGGTAAGGGCGATTACAAATAACGGGTCGCCAAAGCAGACCACATCCACATCTACAATTCCGCTCAAACGGCCTTCGCTGATAATAACATTCTTGGTAGTGGTATCATCCAGAAAGGGTGTCGCCGGGACCGAGGCAAAGTAGGGTTCAAAGCGGCTCAACCGGCTCTGGACCTGCTCTATTACCTTGCTATTGAATACCCCGGCTTGCGCCAGGTGCAAGCGGCTCCGGTCCAACTCGGCCTGGACAACTTCCTGCCAGCTTGCTTTTAGTTTAGCCTGGTAGCCGGTGGCGTAGCCATAGCCGGGTCCGGCCGGCAAGCGGTTTACCATCCCCTGTATCCGGACCACTTCCCGGGCAAGCTGGCGTCTCTGGTCAGCCGAAAGGTCCGGGTAAACATCTCCCAGGTCCTGGCCGGGAAGCCGCTCCAGTAATAAATAGGCATAGGGAAACTTCTGGCGAGTCAGGTCGTAAGCCAGCAGTTCCGGTAAAGGCACCCCTTCCGGACGCAGCCGCTTCGACCAGTAAACCGCTCCTTCCGCTATAGTTTCATTTCCCGGTTGAGCCATTCGTACCACGACCGGCCGGTTATCGCCGGTCACTACGTCATAGGTGTAATGGCACAGCCCGGTTTGAAACCGGCGTATCGAGTGGACGGGCCGGTTTAAACGGGTTTCAACAATTCTAACGGCGGCTCGTTCCGGCGTCATATACTGTTATGCCTTTCAAGGTGTATTTCAATGGATAAGAGAACAGGGCCAGGCGTCATAATAAAAGTAACCGGTTTAGGGCTTACAGGGTAAACCCTAAACCGGGTTACCCGCCCACAACTGCTGCATTTCCGGGCTGGCCGCTAACAACTCGGCCAAAGTGCCCTCAGCTTCGACCCGCCCATCCTTGAGCACGATAATATGGTCGGCCCGGCGCAGGGCGGCCCGCCGGTGGGATACCGCCAGGCAGGTCAGGCCCGGCTGCCTGAACAATTGCTGCCACAACTTCTCTTCGGTCGCCACATCCAGGGCGCTCGAAAGGTCGTCCACCACCCACAAGTCGGCTTCCCGGACGAACATGCGGGCGGCGGCGGCCCGTTGGAGCTGACCGCCGGAAAGCTTTACTCCACGCGGTCCTACCTTTGTTTCCAGGCCGTCTTCCAGGGTAGCCACGTCCTGGTCAAGGACCGCCACCTTCAGGGCGGCTTGCAGCTTTTCTTCATCTCCCGGCAGCCCCAGCAGCAAATTATCCCGCAAGGTTTCGCTGAACAGGCGCGGCACCTGGGGAGTATAGGCCGCCCGGGGCGGAATGAAGAAAGCGCCCGGCTGGTCAACTCTGCGGCCGTTCCAGCGAATTTCTCCGGCCTGCCCGGACAGAAGCCCCAGTAAAACCCGAACCAGGGTCGTTTTGCCCGCGCCGACCTGGCCGGTAATTACCGTAAATTTGCCCGGTTCCAGGCTAAAGCTGATCCCTTCGATGCCCTGTTCCGAGCCAGGATAACGATAAGTTAAATCCGATACTTCCAGGCGCGCCAGCGGTTCCCGGCCGGTGCTGGGGATAGCCGCCAGGTCGGGAGCCTTGCCGTTCAGGTACACTTTCCCGTGCCTGACAAGGTGGCCGGGCGGCTCATCTTCCATTAATTCGCCCAGCCGGACCAGTGAAACCTCGGCCTGGTGGTAGGTCGTTAGAAAGAAACCAAACATGGTCGTCACGGTCGCAATCCAGCTAAGGTAGGACACGAATAAGGCCAGGTCGCCCACCGTAAAGCTGCCGGTCTTCATGGATTGGGCCACAAGCAAGAGAATTATCCCGGTTCCCACGTTAGCGGCATTACTGAAGATCGATTTTATGGTGCGCTCGAACAGCAAATCTTTAAGAGTCGCCTTGCGCCGTTTTTCGTTCAATTTGTTGAAGTGCTTGATAACCGGCGCTTCCGCCCCGGCCACCTTTACCGCCTGGACCGCGCCGAAAACTTCGCCCAGCAAGCCGGTGACATTGCCGATGGACTCCTGGTTGGCCTTCCGGTTGCGCTGGATATTTTTACCGGCCATGTTCACGATTATCAGGATTACCAGCAGCGGCACAAAGACAATCGCCGTAATATAGAAATTAACGCTTGCCAGCACCACCAGGGCCAGCGTAAATACTATTACCTGCCCGATGGGGTCGGAGGTCCAGGTAAGGAAAGTCGCGACCGTTTTCATGTCGTCCCGGAAGCGGCTGACCGCTTCGCCCGGTGAGCTCGGAAGTTTGCTGGCCCCGGGGCGGGCGAAGATATGGTCGAAAATATTCTTCCTGACCAGGGCGGCGGCGGTCATCTGGAGGGTCGGTTCGACCGCCATTGCCGCAAAATTCCCTGCAATCGCCCCCAGTTGGGCGGCCACAAATAAAGCAATCAGGCTCCACAGGCCCAGGTCAGCCGGGGCATTCCGGGATAGCATATTGAAAAACTGCTGGGCTATCAGGCCGGGAATCAGCGGGAAAACATAAAAGAAGATGCTGGCAAGCAAGCTCGACAGCAGGTATAGGACCGGCCGGAAGCGTACCAGGTGCCAGATGTATTGCCAGGTCTTCATACCAGGGTATCCTCCAGGCCGATTTGCAGGAGCCGGGCAAACTGGGAACTAGCATCACTCGCCAGGCTTTCCCGGGGACCGAATTCCAGTATCCGCCCTTTATCCAGGATCATAATCTGATCAACCCGCTGGACCGTCGCCAGCCGGTGGGCGATAATAATAGCCGTCCGGCCCTTCAGCAGCCGGTCAACCGCCAGTTTCACCCGGTTTTCGGTAAGCGGGTCCAGCCGGGAAGTTGCTTCGTCCAGGATTACCAGGTGGGGGTCTTTCAAGAATACCCGGGCGAACGATAGCAACTGAGCTTCACCACCGGATAGGCTGGTGCCGGTGGGAGCCAGTTTTGTTTCCAGGCCGTGTTCCAGGCGGTTCAGCCAGCCGTCCAGCCCTAATTCCTTGATTACCTCAATTATGCGCTCGTCCGGGATGTCGGCATCGAAAAAGGTTAAATTGTCGCGGACCGTAGCATGAAAAAGCTGGCTGTCCTGGGTTACCAGCCCGATATGGCGGCGCAGTTCGGCCAGCGGCAGGTCGGCTATATTGACTTGACTCAGCTGAATTTCACCCGCCGTGGGGTCGTAGAGCCGGAACAACAGGCGGCTCAGGGTAGTTTTGCCGCTGCCGCTCCGGCCCAGCAGTCCCAGGACCTGGCCCGGCGCTAACCGGAAGGAAATATTCTCCAGGACCGGCTCGTCATCGGCATATTCAAATGAAACGCCCCTGAATTCGACTTCCGGCGGCTGTTCAGGCAGTCTTAACTGGGACTCGGGGTTAGCTTTAATCGAAACAGGGGTGTTTAGCAGGTCTTTAACCCGGACGATGCTGGCGGTGGCTTGCTGGAAATCCTGTATCTGGTGGTTAATTTCTTCAATCGGCCGGGATAGCATTTCGGTATAGCGGTAAACTAGAAAAGCCGTACCCAGGCTGATGGCCCCTCCCTGGAACAAAAAGATAATCATGGCAAAGGCGGAGGCGGTCCCGATAGCAAAAAAAAGCCGGGTGTTGTTGGTGATTACAGCGGTTATCAGGCCCGCCCGCACATCGGTTTTCAGGGACCGGCCCTGGTGGCGGTGAAGATGGCTCATGGTGTGGCTGATGGCCCCGGCCGAACGAATATCTTCGGTCCCGGTTAGCCGCTCTTCGATGAAACCGAACATATTGGCCTTAGCCTGGCGGCTGGCCTGCCACATTGGCGTGGCTAGATTTCGAATCCGGATTATTACAAGTATCCCAATGACGGTCACCAGGCTCAATACGAGGCCCAAACGCCAGTCGAAATAGGTCAATAAACCCAGCACGGCCAGCAGCAAAAACAGGTTTCCCAGCAAGTAAACTACAAAACGGGAAAAAAAATTGCCCAGGGCCGCGACATCGCCATCTATCCGTTCGATCAACTCGCCGGGAGTGAAGCGGTTGAGATAACTCATGTCCAAATTCAGGCAGTGCGCGGCTACATCGGCCCGCAGCCGGTTAGTCGCCAGCCAGCCCAGGTTTTCGGCCACGTAGACCTCAACCACCGAAACCACCTGGGTCAAAAAGGCCATCCCTAAAAAACCGGAAGCCAGCCAGAACAGCGTAGCATCAGGCGCACCGGCCGTGGCGTTATCAATAAAACTGCCCAGAAGTAACGGAGTGGCAAATTGTAAGGTGGTGAATATTACCAGTAAAACCCCCAGCGCCAGCACCAGCGGCCAGTGAGGTTTGAGGTAACGGCTTAACAGGTCCAGGTAAATATTTTTGGACACTTTCATTAAAGGGTTACCATATCTCTATTTGGGTTGATTCGAGGGCTTAACTTAAAGCAGCCCTTGCCTATTGGTTAGCTAGTTATATTATATATAGTGTGAATTGGCATGTCAACCTGCCGTAGCAAGTAGGCGGGGTTTTGAAGTCCTGCCGGGTTAAAAGCCGGCGGCTTCCTGCGCTTACCGGCATATCCAGGGTATTCTTAGTAAACCGGGAACGAGTAGAATTGGTCTGGACCGGGTAGTTTGTTATACTCAAAGAGGAGGAGCCGAGGAGCCGGACCGCTAAAAAAATCCATAATAGCTAATTTATTAAGAATATAACCTGGAGGAGCAAACAATGGCTGAATTGAACAGTCGTGCACTGGCGCAAGAATTTCTTGAGGTTAGAGGTCGGGGCGGTTCCCTGACGCCGCCTTCAGCCAGGTTTGAGAACTGGAACCTGGCGGCCGGTTACGCGGTGGGCACGGAACTGGACCGGTTACGCCGCGAGCAGTGCTGGGTTCCCGCCGGTCGCAAAATTGGCTTTACCAATAAGACCATCTGGCCGGCCCTGGGCATGGATACGGTTATCTGGGCTTATACCTATGACCAGACCGTGAACTACCTTACCGGGAACCAGGCCGAACTGTCGCTGGCCGGTACCTATTCGACCCTGATTGAGCCTGAGATTGTTTTTAAACTTAAAGCTCCTATAACCGCCGACGACCGCCTTGACGATGGCGCGGCGCTCCTGGAAAAAGTGGAATGGCTGGCCCTGGGTTACGAAATCGTAGACTGTAATTTCCCGGAGTGGAAGTTTGTGCCGTCCGACGCAGTGGCCGACTTCGGGCTGCACTACCGGCTTTTCATTGGGGACCGGCAGCCGGTAACAGACCCGGCCCGGCTGGCGGAAGAATTGCACTCTTTTAAAATAAAGCTATTTAAGAATAACCAGGAAGCGGCCCAGGGGTCCGGCAGCGATGTGCTGGACAGCAGCCCGGTCCTGGCCCTCGGCTGGCTGGCCCGGACCCTGGCCCAGCAGGGCGCCCCGGCGCTGGAAGCCGGTGAAGTTATTACAACCGGCACGATTACCCCGGCACCCCAGGTAAAACCGGGCGAGTTCTGGCACGCAACGGTCGACGGCATTGATTTGCCTGCCCTGGGCATCAACTTTACATAAAATAAAAGCAGGTCTGTTATTCCTAAAACTTACCGGTTTAAGAACGAGCGGCAGGCAGACCGCAGGTTTTGCGCGGCGGTTACAGTGCCATCAGACACTACAAGGTATTTCACAGTCGTTCCTCCCCTTTGAGTCAGCCAACGGGCCTGTATTATACAGGCCCGGTACGCGTGGGCAGTGTTGATGATTTTCACCCCACTCAAATTATAGGCTGCTCTTCTAAAGTGAGGCAATGAAGTTCTAAAATAATGCTAAAATCAGCCTGAAGATTTTCTATGGAGTGGTGGCGGAACTTACAAAACGGTAACCCACGCCCGGCTCGGTCAGGATATAAATCGGGTGCGAGGAGTCAGGCTCGATTTTATGGCGCAACTGGCCGATAAAGACGTGTAAATACTGGGTTTCCTGGCCGTACTCCGGCCCCCAGACATTTATCAGGGCCGAACGGTGCGTAATGACGCGCCCGGCGTTCTGGGCCAGGTACTTGAGCAGGTCATACTGGTGCGGGGTTAATTTTATTTCCTGGC
>JAQBPB010000037.1 GCA_028287745.1 Chloroflexota bacterium | reverse complement strand
ACCTCGATTTTCGGGGTGGCCGAGTTGAGGACCATATCGGCTTTGCCGATGTTACGGCAGTTCGCGACCGCTACGGCTCTTTTTTGCAAGCCGAGTTTTTCCGGGATGCCGCCTTCCAGCGCGGCTTTGGACATAAAGGTCAGGCTGGTGTGGGCAATCGCTTTACCGTAGGCCCCGAACATGGGCCGGTACAGGACCGGCTGCGGGGTTGGGATGGAGGCGTTAGCATCGCCCATCGCGCCCCAGGCAATAAAGCCGCCTTTGACGACCAGTTCCGGCTTGACGCCGAAAAAGGCCGGTTTCCACAGCACCAGGTCGGCCAGTTTGCCCGGTTCAATTGAACCGACTTCGTGGGCGACCCCATTAGTTATGGCCGGGTTTATAGTGTACTTAGCCAGGTAGCGTTTGACGCGGGTATTGTCGTTGCGGGAAGAATCTCCGGCCAGCGGCCCGCGCTGTACTTTCATTTTATGAGCGGTCTGCCAGGTCCGCAGGATGACTTCGCCCACCCGGCCCATCGCCTGGGAGTCGCTGGAAATCATGCTAAACACACCCAGGTCGTGCAGAATATCTTCGGCGGCGATGGTCTCCGGGCGGATACGGCTTTCGGCAAAGGCGACATCTTCCGGCACCATTGAATTCAGGTGGTGGCAGACCATGAGCATATCCAGGTGTTCGGCAATGGTATTGACCGTGAAGGGCCGGGTGGGATTGGTGGAAGAAGGCAGGATATTGGGATAGGCGGCAATCCGGATAATATCGGGAGCATGGCCGCCGCCCGCGCCCTCGGTATGGTAGGTGTGAATGGTCCTACCGGCGATAGCGGCAATCGTATCTTCGACAAAACCGGCCTCGTTTATGGTGTCGGTATGAATGGAAACCTGGACATGGTACTGGTCGGCCACTTTCAGGCAGGTGTCGATAGCGGCCGGGGTGGTGCCCCAATCCTCGTGCAGTTTCAGACCGCAAGCCCCGGCTTCGATTTGTTCGGCCAGGGGGGCGGGCTGAGAAGCGTTGCCTTTACCCAGGAAGCCGAAGTTGATGGGCCAGGCTTCCGCCGACTGGAGCATGCGGGCCATGTTCCAGGCTCCCGGTGTACAGGTGGTGGCGTTTGTGCCGGTAGCCGGGCCGGTGCCGCCGCCGATCATGGTCGTTACACCGCTGGCGATAGCCTCATAAATTTGCTGGGGCGCGATAAAGTGAATATGACAGTCAATGCCCCCGGCGGTTACGATCATGTTCTCACCCGCGATAACCTCGGTGCTGGCCCCGACGACCAGTTCGGGGTCAACTCCCTGCATGGTATGTGGGTTCCCGGCCTTGCCTACTTTGACAATCCGGCCGTCTTTGATGCCTATATCCCCTTTGACAATCCCCCAGTAATCCAGGACCAGTGCATTGGTAATAACCAGGTCGAGCGCGCCGGAGCGGGTGGCCCCGCTGCTCTGGCCCATGCCGTCCCGGATGACCTTGCCGCCCCCGAAGGTTATTTCATCTCCGTAGGCGGTAAAGTCTTTTTCGACCTGAATAATCAGTTCAGTGTCGGCCAGCCGGACCCGGTCCCCGGTAGTCGGGCCGTAGAGGTCGGCATAAGTTCTGCGCGGTATTTCCAGGCTCATGGCTTAATCCTTTTTATTAAACGTCGCACGGCTAACGGCAAAATTAAACTTTATTGAGGGCGGCTGCTTTAGTGGCCGCGTCTTCCAGCGTTCCACCGACCAGGCCCCTATGACCGAAGACTTCGCGGGACCCCGCCAGCGGCACCAGGGGAACTTCCTTTTCTTCGCCCGGTTCAAAACGCACGGCGGTCCCGGCGGGGATATTGAGCCGCTGCCCGTAGGCCGCCACCCGGTCGAAATCCAGGGCCGAATTGACCTCAAAAAAATGAAAATGACTGCCTACCTGGACCGGCCGGTCCCCGGTGTGGCGCACCAGGACGGTTGTAACCTCGCGCCCGGCATTGGCCTGGATTGGTCCGGCCGCTTCATCTAAAAAATATTCGCCCGGCTTCATTTCTTGCAGCTCCTTTTACTTGATGGGGTCGTGGATAGTCACCAGTTTGGTGCCGTCCTGGAAAGTCGCCTCGACCTGGACTTCGTGGATCATTTCGCTTATACCGTCCATAACATCATCTTTACCGAGGATAGTCGCGCCCCAGGTCATGATCTCGGCCACACTTTTACCGTCCCGGGCGGCTTCCATAATTTCGGCGGAAATAATCGCAATAGCCTCAGGATAGTTGAGCTTGAGGCCGCGGGCCTGACGCTTGCGGGCCAGTTCGGCGGCCACAAAAATAAGTAGTTTTTCCTGCTCGCGGGGAGTTAAATGCAAACCGGGCCTCCTTTTTGTGTCTGGTGTCTGGCTTAATAAATTTTGCGCGGCGGGATTGCCGCTTGCCCGTAAAGTTCTTGTTTGCCCAGCTTCCCCATTGCCAGTAGGCCAGTCGTTAGAGCCCGGCCGTTCCGGCTGACCGCCCGGACGACTACACCACCGGTGGCTAAACTGCTGGCTCCCCAGAGGGTTTCTCCCGGTACGGTCAACCGGCCGGCCAGTTCGTTCAGGCCGGTTTCAAGCTGGCTCCAGACGGCTTTCTCCAGCCCGACCCGGCACATGTAAAAGGTTGTAAAGTAACGGTAGCGGCCCAGGCGGGCGGTTGAGGTAAGCGGACGCAGGGCGGGTTCGAGTCGGGCCTGTTCCAGGGCGATAGGGTGGCCTTCGCCGGTCAGGGATAGCGAGAGTTCGACCAGGTCGTATTCAAAGATTTCGCCTCTGGCTTCGCGGCCCGGTGCCACCGTTTCCCACCAGAAAAGGCCCGCTCCGGGGGCAAGTTCTATCCGGGTATGCTGGCGGTAGCGCGCTCCGGCAAAAGGAATAAGGGGGTCGGGCAAATATTCCAGCCGGGCATTTTCCCCGACCAGGAATTCATTTAGCTGGCCGGAAACCAGCCCGGCCTGGTTGCTGCGGTACAGGCGGGTGGCGCTGGTCGAGGTGACCTGGGCCGCTGTCCCGGGCGCAAGCTCTACCCTGGTTTCCAGCCGGTCGCCGCCAAGTACCCCACCGGAGAGGTTGTGCAGGTGGACCAGGGCCGCGCCGCCGGGTAAAGGAAAGGCCCGGACGACTTTGAGGGGTGGTTCTTGCCGTTGGACTTTGAGAATGGTCTGGCCGGATTGGTTTTCAAAGGCCAGGGTCAGGCGACCCTTAACGTTGTTTACAAGGTTTAACGGCTCTACCAAAGACATATCCCCCAAATTTAACTGATAAAAAGGCGGGTGCGCAGGGCCGGGTGGCGCATGGATGCCAGTTCGGTCAAAGGCGCGAAACATTGAAAGGCTTCGCGCTTTTGCCAGGTAGCCCGGCTTTCGGTGGCGGTTTGAAGCATGGCCGGTTTCAGGCGCCAGTTGATCTGAGCCGCCTGCCCCTGGCCCAGGGCCATCAACCGCTGGCAGGCCGAAATCAATGAGCCGGTTGTCTGCTGCAAATAAGCCAGCACTACCGCTTCTTCATCCACTTCCAGCAAGCCGCCCAGCAGGCCGAACACGGCGCAATAGTGCATGTCCTGGCCGCGCACCGTGGCCGTACCGCGCAATAGCGGCAGTTCTTCCAGTTGCAAGGCCAGGTGGGCCAGGCGGCGTCCCAGTGAAAGGCTGCCCAGGCGCGCTTCGCGGGGCGGTTTGAAGGCGCTAATTTGCGCGTTCAGTCTCGACCAGGCCGGGTTAAACCTGGCCTGGTCGGACCCGGAGTCAGTCAGGTGGTAAGCCTGGCGGCAGAAATTAGCTTCCAGCAGGCCGGTTTCCTGCAGGTAGTCATTCAAGAAAGCTTCCAACCCGTCCACGGTCAGGCTGCCTTCTTCAATTAGCGATTCCAGCCCAAAAGAATGGCTTAAGGCCCCGGTCGGTAAGGCGCTATCAGCCAGTTGAAATAATTGAAGTAATTTCAGCTCATTCAATATTCAGGCTACTTTAATAAGCTAATTTATACAGCGCCTGGGCCAGCACGGCGATACCCGGTAGTATCTGGTCCAGCGGCGTATATTCGGCCCGGCTGTGGCTGCGCCCGGACTTACTCGGTACGAAAATCATCCCGGTCGGGATTTGCTCGACGACCACCTGCGAGTCGTGCCCGGCTCCGCTGACCATCGCCATATTCGAAATTCCCAACTCGTCGGCGGTGGCCTTCAGCAGGTTGATAATTTCGGGACTCATCTGGGCCGGAATCCGGTCCATTTCCCGTTCGAAGGTTACTTCTACCCGCTGTGTGGCGGCGGCAGTCCGGCAGGCTTGCTCAACCTGGCAGATTAAGAAGGCTTTTTTATCAGGCTCCGAATGGCGCATGTCCACCGTCATAACAACCCGCGCCGGGACGATATTGGTTGCGCCGGGTTCAATCGAAAGTTTCCCAACTGTGGCAACGGCCGGGCGGCCCATCTTCAGGGCAATAGCATTAATATTGGTGATAGCCTGGGCGGCGGCTACCAGGGCGTCCGAACGCAGGTCCATCGGGGTAGTCCCGGCGTGATCGGCCTGGCCATCGAAGGTCACGGTCATGTGGCGGGTGCCGGTAATGGCCTGGACAATACCGACTTCAAGTTTAACATCGTCCAGCAGGCGGCCCTGCTCGATGTGCAGTTCGATGAACCCGGCCAGGTCGGTCCGGCGGGCGGAGTCTAACTGGGCGGGATTAAAACCACAGGCCCGGGCCGCTTCAGCGACCGAGATTCCTTCGGCGTCGCGGTTTTCGTCCAATTCTTCAGCGGGAAGGGTGCCGGTGATAGCCCGCGAACCCAGGAAAGTCTTGCTAAAGCGGCTGCCTTCTTCCTCGCACAGCGCGACTACTTCCAGGGGCAGGCGAGGCTCGCCGTAGAGTTCTTTCAGGAAACGGATTGCGGCCAGGGCGGCTAAAATACCCAGGCCGCCGTCATATTTACCGCCTTCTTTGACCGTATCGAGGTGGGAACCGCTGGCGTAGCCTTTACCGGCGGATTTCCGGCCGTGCAGGCCCCACAGGTTGCCCACGGCATCGGCCCGGACTTCCAACCCGGCTTCGGCCATCCAATCGGCTAACTGGCGGTGCGCGGCGAACCACTGGTCCGAGTAGACCGGCCGGACGATGCCCCCTTCAGATAAGCGCCCAAATGATCCAAGTTTTTCGATGTATTCTTCTATAACGTGTTCATTTTGTTTGATGTAATTGTAAATTTCGGACTGTACTGCTTGAGTCATTGGTTCTCCTTGTGTGTTTGCGGTCAGGCGGGTGCGTCTGGTGCGGGGCCTGTCAGGTTCTCAAGGCCCTCTAGAACCTTGCCCGGCGTCATCGGCAGGCTGCGTAAGCGCAAACCGGTTGCGTTGAAAATAGCGTTGGCAATCGCGGGAGCCGGACCATTAATACCGACTTCCCCGGCCGATTTAAGCCCAAATGGCCCGGTTGGGTCCGGGTCTTCGACTAAAACAGTCTGCATTTCGGGCATATCCAACGGTGAAAAAACTTTGTAATCGACGAACCCGGCGTTGCGGACCGTCCCCTGGTCGTCAAAGCGGAGTTCCTCGGTAAGGGCATAGCCAAAGCCCATGGTAACCGCTCCTTCGACCTGGCCGCTGGCAAGCGCGGGATTGACCGCCCGGCCCAGGTCCAGGACATTTACCGAGCGTAAAAGCTGGACCAGGCCGGTTTCGGTATCAACGGCCACTTCCACAAACTGGGCGTAGAAAGGCGGTGGCGACTCTTTGCTGGTAGCATCGCCTTTGCCGACAATTTGGGTCCGGTGCCGCCCGTAGAGCGTTTCAATAGCCACGTCCGAAACGGTCAGGCCGGTTTTCCCGAAAGGCCCCCAGATTTCATTTTGTTTAATGCTCAGGGAGGCCGGGTCGGTTTCACACATTTCGGCGGCGACGGCCAGTATCTGGCGCCGGGCATCTTCCGCCGCTCGTTTGACCCCCATGCCGGTTATATAGGTGGTCGATGAAGCATAAGCCCCATAGTCCATCACCGTCAAGTCGGTATCAGCCGAAGCCAGGATAATGTTCTCCAGGCTGATACCCAGGACCTCGGCGGCAATTTGGGATAAAACCGTATCGCTGCCCTGGCCGATGTCGGTCGCCCCGGTTAAGAGGTTAAAGGAACCGTCGTCATTTAACTTGAGCGTGGCCCCGCCCAGTTCCATTTTGGCGACCCCGCTGCCCTGCATGCAGATTGCCATGCCCAGACCCCGCTTGACCGGGCCTTTGTCCACCGGGCGTGGTACTCCCCAGCCGATCAGCTTCGCGCCCTGTTCCAGGCATTCCGGTAAGGCGCAGGAAGTGATCGAGCGGCCCGGTTCCAGCCCGTTCAGGCCGGGGTGGTAGTCCATCGGGTCAAAGCCGCCTTTTTCAGTATGATTGCGACGCCGGAATTCGAGTGGGTCCAGCTTTATTTGCCAGGCCAGTTCATCAATAAAGGACTCCAGGGCGAAATAGCCCTGGGTCGCGCCGTAGCCCCGGAATGCTCCGGCCACCGGGCGGTTGGTGTAAACGGCATCACCAATATAGCGGTAAGCCTGGGCCCGGTACAGGCCCAGCGTCTTGTGGCCGATTGCGTGGGCGACCGTGTCGGCGTGGGAGGCATAGGCCCCGGTGTTGGTGCTGGCCCGCATTTCCAGGGCAGTAATTTTACCGTCCCGGGTAATCCCGGCCCGCATGGTAATCGAAGCGGCGTGGCGGACCCTGGACGCGCTAAATTCTTCGTTGCGAGGGAGTACCAGCCGGACCGGGCGGCGGGTAGCCAGGGCCAGGGCCGCCGCCAGCGGTTCCAGGACCATCTCCTGCTTGCCGCCAAAGCCACCGCCCACGCGAGGCTTTGTAATACGTATCCGCCGCAGGGGCAGGTCAAGCGCCCTGGCAAGCTGCCGCCGGACGTGGAAAGGCACCTGGGTGCTGGTAACAACGTTCAGCCGGTCGTAAGCGTCCAGAAAGGCCAGGCTGGCGTGGGGTTCAAGGGCGCAGTGGCACATAGTGGGTGTTTCGTAATGCCGCTCGATAACCAGGTCAGCCGCGCTGAAAGCCGCTTCAACGTCGCCAAACTCGTATTCGCCGTGGGCGGCAATGTTATGGGCCGGGTCGTAGATTGTTTTGAAACCCGGTATTATTTCTACCTGGGTATGCAGTTGCGGGGCGCCCGGCTTGACCGCTTCGCTTATTTCAAAGACGGCCGGTAAAACTTCGTATTCGACCCGGACCAGTTTAAGAGCCTGGTCGGCCAGGGCTTCGCTCTCGGCGGCAATCAGGGCCACCGGCTCGCCTTTGTAACGGACGGTCGAGTTCAGGGCGCAGGTGTCATAAGGGGCCGGTTCGGGGTGGGGCACTCCGCTGGTAGTGTGGGGGACCTGGGGCAGGTCTTTCCACCACAAAACTTTATGGACACCCTTCAGGGCCAGCGCCTGGGCAGGATCAACCAGCAAGACCCGGGCGTGGGGGTGAGGCGAACGCAGGATGCGGGCATGGAGCATTCCGGGCATTTCGTAATCGACGGTGTAGACCGGGGCGCCGGTTACCAGGCCGCGCCCATCGACCCGACCCGCCGAGGTGCCAAATACGGCAAAGGGGCCTTCGGAGGTTGCCTGGTCCTGTTCAAGGGTTAAGTTATCCATTTTGCTCCCTCGCTTTCTCTTGCATGACCCGGGCGGTTTTCAGGACCGCTTCAACTGGCTTTACATAACCTGTACAGCGGCAGATATTTCCGGCCAGGGCTTTGCGGACCTCTACTTCGGTCGGAAGGACGGCCGGATTGCGATTTTTGAGAAAAGAATAGGACCGCATCAGAAACCCTGGCGTACAGAAGCCGCACTGTGAGGCGGCAGTTTCGATAAAAGCGGCCTGGAGCGGGTGCAACACGCCTTCCTCGGCCAGCCCTTCGACGGTGACAACTTTTTGTCCGTCGGCTTTAAGGGCCGGTAGGCAGCACGAGCAGACCGACTTTGTGCCAACGACGACCGTACAGGCGCAGCAATCACCGGTCCCGCAGACCAGTTTTGGCCCCTTAAAGTGGTAACGCCGCAGGGCTTCCAGCAAAGTTTCGCCGGGTTCGACCTGCCAGTTCTCTTCCCGGCCGTTTACTTCCAAATTCATCTCAATCATAAGAAGTTCCTTTTCAGCACTGGCAAAACCACTAAATAGCGGCCTGATTAAGCGGGCCGCAACTGGCAAGGGCCTGTTCCAGGGCGCGCAGGGCGCAGACCCGTGTAACTTTGCGGCGGTAGTCAGCGGTAGCGCGCTGGTCGGTAATGGGCGAAACGGCGGCCATAGTCAGGCGGGCGGCTTCATTTAAGTTGTCCGGTCCGGGAAATTTGCCCGTCAAAAACTCTTCGGCTTGTAAAGCCCGCAAGGGTGTCGGCGCGACCGCCCCGGCGGCAATCCTGGCTTTAGCTACCCGGCCCTGGCTGTCCAGGCAAAGCAAAGCGGCGGTGTTTACAATTGAAATATCTTCTTCGGTCCGGCCAAGTTTGTAAAAGGCCGCTCCGCTGGGTGGGTGCGGCACCTGGAAACTTATTTCCACAAGCAGTTCCTGCTGTAAGACCGTCCGGGCCGGGCCCAGGAAAAAGTCGGAGAGGGGTAATTCGCGGTGTCCCAGGGGGCCTTGCAGGGCGACCCTGGCATCCAGGGCTAGCAAGGTGGTTAAAGTATCTCCGGAGGGCAGGGCCGAGCAGACATTTCCCCCGATGGTCGCCACGTTCCGGATATTTGGCGAACCGCAGGTCGCGGCGGCTTTAGCCAGGACGCCTCCGGCAATTGAAGCCAGCAAGGTCGAGTTCTGGACCTCGTACATGGTCGTAGCCGCGCCCAGGTAGACCCAACCGGTGGCTTTCCTGCAATCAGCCAGCCGGATATAGGCTAACCCCAGCCCGGTAATATCTACCAGTTCGGTGACACCCTGGGTATAACGCGGATTTACCATCAGGTCGGTTCCACCGGCAATTACCGCTCTGCCGGGAACCAATAAGGCCACCGCTTCTTTAAGTGTGGTTGGCCGGTGATAGTGGGTAATGTTCAACATTGGGTTTCCAGGTTTAAAGAATTATTTGATATGAATTTTAACTCTGGGCCAGTCTTGCAACCGGCCAGTTAATTAGGCTGATTATATACTAAAATACCTTTTGTATTAAATAAAATCGCTCAACTTGCCGGGAATTTGGACATTTTATACAACCATAAAATTTGGACAAATTATAAAGATATGGCCCTTGATTATCTATGTTTATTTTAACAAAAAAATCGTGCCAATTTTGAGCAGATTGCCACAAGCGGACTAAGATTTGCATATGATATACTTTAATCCCTAGTGCAGCTTTACATATCAACACCAAAAAAGAAAGGTCAAACAGATGCCGGAGGTTAAACCAAAGGTAAGCCTGGGTTATTTAAATACAACTGACCGGGCCGGGTTTGAACAGGTAATCGGGGCATTATTCGAGAAAAATAGCTGGGTAGCCGCCCGGGCTTACCTGCAACGCCCCTTCGTTGACCTCGCGGCTCTGCACCGGGCTATGACTACGGTTATTTTCAGCGCCAGCCCTGAAGAACAAATTGAATTGATTCAAAGTCACCCCGAACTGGTCGGGCGTGAGGCGGTAAGCGGCACGCTTTCGAATGCTTCTCAGCAGGAACAGGCCAAAGCAGGCCTGACCAATCTTTCCCCGGCTGAAATTAGCCAGTTTAATGCATCTAACCGGACCTACCGCGCCCAGTTTGGCTTTCCTTTTATTATTTGCGCCCGTAAACATCACAAATCGAGTATCCTGGCGGCTTTCCCGGCGCGCCTGGCCCATAGCCGGGAAGAAGAGGTTCAAATCGCGCTGGGCGAAATCTGCCAGATTCTTGAATTTCGCTTGAATGACGCTATCTGTGCGGGTTAATCTCAAGGGTAAAATATTCTAACAGGCCTGGCCGGGTCTTTTAATTTTAAGTACCAGTATAAGTTGATAAACCAGTTACAGTGGCAGAAAAGGGGGAATAAATGGATTCGGAATTTAAGTACCAGATAAGCTATGGCAAGACCCTGGTCCCGGTTTACCGGGTTTACGCCACCCCATTGAGCGGAATTACCCCCATTCGCGAGTCGGCCTTTAAAGGTAAAAGTAATAATTTGGTGGCCTTTGAAGTTGATGTAGAAGTGCTGGGAAATAACTTTCTACCGGCCTATATCGAAGGCGATAATTCACAGGTAGTCGCGACCGACAGCATGAAGAATTTCATTATCAGGCAGGGCCTGGCCTATACGGGGTCGACCCTGGAAGGGTACCTGGACTTCCTGGGGCAACAATTCCTGACGACCTATTCGCAGATGGAAGGCTTGCGCCTGACCGGCCGGGAGTTGCCGTTTGTGCCGGTCCAGGCTCCAGCCGGGGCGGCCGGTTCTTTTGAAGAAAGCCCGGTTCTCTACAGCCGCTCGCACGATGATTATACGGTCGTTACAATGGACTATTCCCGGCAGGGCGACCGGGCTGTATTGAGCGGCCACCGCTGCGGCCGGATAAACATGGAACTGCTTAAAGTCACCGGCAGCTCTTTTACCAGCTTCGTGCGGGACGGTTACACAACTTTACCGGAGCGGGGCGACCGGCCTCTTTTCATTCACCTGAGTATTTTCTGGCAATACGCCGATACCGCCGACTTGCTCAGACCGGACCACTCATCTTATGTCGCGGGCGAACAGGTCCGGGACCTGGCCCAGGTCGTTTTTCACGAATTTGTGAGCGAATCGATCCAGCACCTGGTCCACGAAATCGGGCAGCGCCTGTTGGAGCGCTTTCCTCAGGTCGCCGAGGTTTCTTTTGAAGCTAAAAACCAGACACCCGACCCCATTGCGACTTCGCTGACCGATTCCAAAATAAAAGTTTACAGCGCGCCTTTCCCGGCCTTTGGTTTAATCAAATTGACGGTTAACCGGAATAAATTATAGGGAGGTACTTCAGGCATGACGGGCCGTTTAACAACCCACGTACTGGATACTTCGCAGGGCCGCCCGGCCGCCAATGTGGTCATAGAACTCTGGCGGTTAAACCAGTCCAACGGCGACCGGACTCTTTTGAAGATGGTCCGCACCAACAGTAACGGGCGGACCGATTTTCCCCTGCTGGGCGGTAGCGATTTGCTGAGCGGGATTTACGAACTGGTCTTTGATGTGGGCGAATATTTTTCCAGCCAGCAGCTTGCACCGGCCGGGACGCCTTTCCTGGATTTGGTGCCGGTCCGCTTTGGCATCGGTGATGCCGGGGCGCATTACCATATTCCTTTACTGGTTTCGCCCTGGTCCTATAGCACTTACCGGGGTAGTTAGCCGCTATTAAAACTGCGACCGGCGTATTGTTTAAATTTATAAGCTGCTCCGTCCCACCTGACCGCCTGACGAAGGAGAATTTATGCGGACAATTGTAAAAAACGGCACTATCGTGACTGCCAGTGAAACCTACCGGGGCGATATTTTAATCGAGGGCGAGAAAATCAGCGCCATAGGCCTGGGATTTCCGACCGAGCAAACCGATAAAATTATTGACGCGGCCGGTAAATATGTCCTGCCGGGGGCGGTTGATGTCCATACGCACCTGGACGCGCCCCAAATGGGTACGGTAACAGCCGACGATTTCGAAAGCGGCACGACCGCCGCCGCCTGGGGCGGCACCACGACGATTGTAGATTTCGCTACCCAACCCAAAGGCGGCTCTTTGCTCCAGGGTTACGAAAACTGGCACCGCAAGGCGGCCGGTAAAGCCGTTATAGATTACGGGTTCCATATGGTCATCCGGGAACTGACCAACCAGACCTTACCGGAGATGGACCTGCTGGTGCGGGACGAGGGCGTGAGCAGCTTCAAGCTTTATATGGCCTATCCCGGCGACTTGATGGTAGATGACGGGGCGATTTTTAAGATTTTGCAGCGCTCGGGTGAAAACGGAAGCCTGGTCTGCATGCATGCCGAAAACGGTGATGTCATTGATATCATAGTGAAAAAGGCCCTGGCCGAAGGCAAGCGCGGACCTAAATTTCACGCCCTGACCCGGCCTACCAAAGCCGAAGCGGAAGCGACGCACCGGGCGATTGCCCTGGCCGAAATGGTCGGCGTGCCGGTCTATATCGTACACCTGAGTTGCGCTGAAGCTCTTGAGGAAGTCCGGCAGGCCCGGCAGTCAGGCTTGCCGGTATACGCCGAAACTTGCCCGCACTATCTCTTTTTGTCGATTGAAGAATACGACCGGCCCGGTTTCGAACCGGCCAAATATGTGATGACCCCGCCCCTGCGCGAAAAATGGCACCAGGAGGTTTTGTGGAAAGGGCTGGCCGGGCGCGATGTGCAGGTTATCAGCACCGACCACTGCCCCTTCTGCTGGCGGGAGCAAAAAGAAATCGGTCTGAACGATTTCAGCCTGATTCCCAATGGCGCCCCCGGCATTGAGTCGCGTCTGCAACTGGTCTATGATGGTGGCGTGCGGCAGGGACGCATTACGCTCAACCGGATGGTTGAACTGCTCAGCACCAACCCGGCCCGCCTGATGGGCCTTTACCCGCGCAAGGGCACTATCGCGCCCGGTGGTGACGCTGACCTGGTGATATTCGACCCCGAGGCCAAAATGGTCCTTAGCGCCAAAACGCACCATACCAGGGTTGATTATAATTTGTTCGAGGGCCGCGAAGTTACCGGGGTGCCGGTTACGGTCCTGTCGCGGGGCGCAACGGTAATCGAGGACCGCCAGTTCGTCGGTAAGGCGGGCAACGGCAAATTTATAAAACGCGACCACTACCAGCTGGTTTAAGGTTTTTATCAAATCTCATGAATGAGAACTCCAAAAATTAGAAAGGAAGGGACCGCTCCTAAATGTTAGACATAACCATTGGGGATAAGAAGTTCAAGGCGACCCTGGAAGAAAACGCCGCTCCCCGGACCGTGGCGGCAATTCGCAAAATGCTACCCTTTAAGAGCAAGTTAATTCAAGCCCGTTGGAGCGGTCAGGCTGCCTGGGTGCCGATGGGCGATTTCGAGGTAGGAGTGGGTTTCGAGAACCAGACCAGCCATCCCTTTCCGGGGGAAATCCTGATTTATACCGGTGACCTGAGCGAGACCGAAATCCTGGTGCCTTACGGCCGGTGTACCTTCGCGGCCGATATGGGGCAGTTAGCCGGGAACCATTTTGCGACTATCCAGGCCAGCCGGGCCGAACTAATGGAGATTGGGGAAACCGTCCTGTGGAAGGGTGCCCAGGACATCCTGATCGAAGAAAGCGAATTGCCGGAAAGGTTCGGCATTTAGCCCAAAAATCAGGCCGGTAGGTCGGGCATGTTGTGCATAGTATCTTTTTTCGTTCAATCGTATAATTAAGGGTATTCACCGTTTTCTTGCACAGCAAGAACAGCCAGGTTGCACCGGTTTCGATCATACACAGCAGGGCCATCAAGCCAGTTTGCCATATTAACTGCTTGACGGTTTGGGTCTTTTTGTCCACTTTCTAATATAGAAGCTTAACGGGTTGTCATTTCCTTTTATATGTAGTTTAATGCATCTTGGGATACTTATTACCGGTGATGGAAAGGTGCCATTGCCTGTAAAGGTTGGCCCGTTGGCCCATTTCAGTTGAAAGTTTTTAATAATGGTCAATTTATACCAAAGGAAGCCTTGATGCTGGCGCTAACCCAAACTCCTGTTCTGGGAACCCCGGCGGTCCAGTTAAAGAATATAACCAAACGTTTTCCAGGCATTGTCGCTAACGACCAGGTTAATTTCGAAGTAAAAGCCGGTGAAATACACGCCCTGTTGGGTGAAAACGGGGCCGGTAAGTCGACCCTGCTGAATATCCTGGCCGGGTTTTACCGGCCCGATGAAGGCGAAATCCTTCTCCGGGATGAAAAGACTGTCTTGCGCGGTCCGGCCGATGCAATCAAAAAAGGGGTCGGGGTGGTCTACCAGCACTTCAAGCTGGTCCACAACCAGACCGTGGCTGAGAATGTGGCCCTGGCAATGCGCCACCCGCGCTTCTTCCTGAACCTGAAGAAAATTGAACAGGACTTAAACGAACTGGGCGAACGGCACAACCTGACGGTACGGGCCGGGGCCAACGTCGGTTCGCTATCGGTGGGCGAGCAGCAGCGGGCCGAAATATTAAGGGCGCTGTACCTGGGCGCGACTATCCTGGCCCTGGACGAGCCGACCGCTAACCTGACTCCCAAAGAAACTGAAGGTCTTTTTACGGCTGTACGCAACCTGGCGAGCCAGGGATTTGCGATTATTTTTGTCAGCCACAAGTTGGAGGAAGTAGTCAGCCTGGCATCACGGGCGACCATTCTAAGGGCCGGTAAGGCCGTGGCGACGCTAGACTTAAAGGGCCAATCGGGTGAGAAAGAGCAGATCGCCCGGCTGATGATCGGGCGTGAAGCCGATATTCAGAGTGGGTTGGAACTTGGCCTGGTAGAGCCTCCGGCGGAAAAACCTCACCCTGAGAATTTAAGCGTCAATCCGCACAGGGCTGCCCTGGAAGTGCGAGATTTGAGTGTTAAAGGCGAGGTGCTTAATTCAACCGTTAAAAGTATCTCTCTTGACGTCCACCCCGGTGAAATGGTCGGGCTGGTCGGTGTGGCCGGTAATGGGCAGCGCGAACTGGCGGAAGCGCTGGCCGGGCTGCGGCGAATAGATGGCGGCACCGTTCTTTTGAATGGGGCTAACCTGACCAACAAACCGGCCCGCCAGATTCATAAAATGGGCCTGGCTTTTGTCCCTGAGGACCGGTTGGGCGTCGGCTCCGCCGCCGGACTTAACCTGGAAGATAACTTCTTGTTGCGCGATTACTGGCGGCCGGAATACAGCGCTGGGCCGTTTTTGCGCCGCAAACCGGCTCGCCAGGCGCTCGGCGAAGCGATTGACCAGTATTCCATCGCGGTAGGCGATCCTTATGCCCCGGCCCGGCTGCTATCCGGGGGCAATCTCCAAAAACTGCTGCTGGCCCGCGAACTCCACAACCAACCTAAAGTTTTAATTGTCGCCAACCCGACTCGTGGGTTGGATATAAACGCCTCGGCCTATGTCCACAACAAACTGCGCCAGGCGCGCGACCAGGGCGCGGCAGTGTTACTGATCCTCGAAGACCTGGACGAAGCCTTTTTATTGTGCGACCAACTGCTGGTTATTTACGAAGGGCGTTTGATGGGTAAATTACCGCCCACGCGGACGGCCGCCAATTTAGAAAACATCGGCCTTTTAATGGCGGGCTCTAGCCTGAGTGCCGGTGAAACCCACTAGAGGAATGGTACCTTGAGTCTGAAACAAAGAGCCGCTAAAGAACTGGAAATACAAAAAAAGCTGGTCGGCTTGCCACCCCGCCAGATTTACCCGTCCACGGCCTTTCTGGCAATAATTACCCCTATCCTATCAATCCTGGTAGCCCTGTTGATCGCCGCCTTGATTCTTTTTGTCAGCGGACGGGACGCTATATTTATTCTCAGCGAGATCTTCCGTACCTCTTTCATCCAGAATTTCGCGGAAACGGTTGTAAAAGCCATACCGCTGATTCTGGCTGCCCTGGGCGTAGCCCTGGCTTTCCGGGCGCGGCTATGGAATATCGGGGCCGAGGGGCAGTTTTATGGAGGTGTGCTGGCCAGTACGGGCCTGGCTTTAAGTTTCCCCAACCTGCCTGCCCTGGTGATTATTCCTTTAATGGTCGCCGGTGGTCTTTTGGGCGGCGCACTCTGGGGTTTGCTGCCCGGTCTTTTGCGGGCAAAGCTGGAAGTAAACGAGATCATTAGCAGCCTGATGCTCAACTATGTCGCCCTGCTGCTGACCGACTATTTAATCTTTGGTCCCTGGAAAGACCCCGAAGGTCGCAATTTTCCGGTTACAGCGACTTTCTCGGATGAGTCGCGCCTGCCCACTCTGGTAGAAGGCACCCGGATTCACTTTGGCCTGGTCTTTGCGATTGTCGCGGCCGGGCTGGTCTGGCTGCTGGTTGGCCGGACCAAATGGGGCTTCGAATTAAAAGTCATGGGCGATAACCTGAAAGCGGCCCGTTACGCCGGGATCAATATCTCTCGCAATATCATCATTGCCTTCTTACTGAGCGGGGCGCTGGCCGGGTTGGCCGGGATGAGCGAAGTTACCGGCGTGGCGGGGCGGTTGCAGCAAAATATTTCGCCCGGTTACGGCTATACCGCGATCATTATCGCCTGGTTGGCTCGGCTCAACCCGTGGGCTATAATAATGGTGGCGATTTTGTTTGGCGGCCTGGTATCCAGCGGCTTTACCATGCAGCGGGTAGGCGTGTCCTCCGGGCTGGTGACGCTTTTACAGGGTATCCTGCTCTTTTGCGTCCTGGGTGGTGAAAGCCTGTACCGCCGCTTGCTTTACCAGGCTGCCTTGCGCCGTTCGAATCTAACAAAGGAGTCTTAATGGCTGGCGAAATTGATGTAGTACAAACTCTGGCAACCACCGTTGCCGCCGGGACACCGGTCCTTTATGCCACCCTGGGCGAGATTCTGACCGAGCGCAGCGGCGTATTGAACCTCGGGCTGGAAGGCATGATGCTGGTTGGCGGGATGGCCGGGTTCGCGGCTACGGCAGTCACCGGCAATGTATTTATCGGTGTGCTGGTTTCGCTGGCAGCGGGCGCGGCCCTGGCTTTAATACATGCTTTTTTTGCCTGTTCAATCGGGGTTAACCAGGTGGTCAGCGGTTTATCCTTGACCCTGGTCGGCACCGGTATCGCGGCCTATTTTGGCAGGTCGCTGGTCGGGCAACCGGCAGCGGATTCATTTCAGACCATCAAAATCCCGGTGCTGAGTGACCTGCCGGTAGTTGGCCCGATTTTATTCAGCCAGAACCTGTTCGTCTATTTTAGCTTTTTACTGGTGCCTGCCCTGTATTTTTTTATTTACCGGACCAGGCCCGGTTTGAACTTGCGGGCAGTTGGCGAGAACCCGGCTACGGCTGATGCCCAGGGTATTTCGGTAGTTGGCACCCGATACCTGTATACTATGCTGGGTGGGGCATTGGTGGGAATGGGCGGTGCGTCCATCTCGCTTGGTTCAAACCCCAACTGGCAGGAGAATATTACCGCCGGGCGCGGCTGGATCGCGGTCGGCCTGGTCATTTTTGCCCTCTGGAACCCCTGGCGGGCCCTGGTAGGGGCCTATCTTTTTGGTGGCCTGGAGGCATTACAATTTAGCTTGCAGGTAGCGGGCGTGCCTATCAGCAGCTATTTTTTACGGATGTTACCTTACCTTTTAACTATTGCTGCCCTGGTCTTTACTCAATGGCGTTTGAAAGATCAGGCCGGGCGAGCGAGCAGCGCGGCTCCCTCCGGTCTGGGATTATTTTATCTCAGGCGTGAAAGAGGTTGAGGATTTAAAATTTCCAAACCTGAATTCTATTAATTTACCGGTTTGGACCCCAATTATCTGAGGAGAGAGACTTTATGAAGAACTCAAGGAATCAAAGCAAATTCGGCCTGGTGGCCGGAGTGCTTTTAGCGCTAAGCGTGCTGCTGATGGCTTGCGGTGACTCCACTGCGACCACCGCTTCGACTGCGGCAGCGGGTACAACCGCCGCCGCAAGTGCGACTACTGCGGCGGCCGGTGCCACTACGGCCGCTGGCGCTACCACGGCGGCTGGTACCACTGCCGCGACTGCAACTACCGCTGCTGCTGCTGGCGCTACAACTGCTGCCGCTACCGGTGAAAAATTCAAAGTAGCGTTCGTTTACGTTGGACCGATTGGTGATGGTGGCTGGACCTTCGCGCACGAGCAAGCCCGCAAAAAGCTGGTTGAAACTCTGCCTAACGTTGAAGCAACATATATCGAGAGCGTGGATGAAAACCCGACTACCTCCGAGGCAGTCATCACCGAGTTGGCCCAAAAAGGCAACAAGATGATTTTCACCACCAGCTTTGGTTATATGGACCCGACTATCAACGTAGCCAAGAAGTTCCCTAATGTTTACTTCGAACACGCGACCGGTTACAAAACAGCTGCTAACGTGGCGGTCTACCAGGTCCGGCAGTACCAGGCTCGTTACCTGGCCGGAATCGTGGCCGGTAAGATGACCAAGTCCAACATTATCGGTTACGTGGCGGCTTTCCCGATTCCCGAAGTTATCGGCGGGATTAACGCCTTTACCCTGGGCGCCCGGTCGGTCAACCCGGCTGCCAAAGTAAAGGTTGTCTGGACCAACACCTGGTACGATCCGGGCCTGGAAAAGACCGCCGCTAAGAGCCTGTTAAACGCCGGGGCTGATATTCTGGGCCAGCATCAGGATACCCCTTCGATTTTGCAAGCGGCCCAGGAAGTCGGCAAATACGCTTTTGGTAACGACTCCATCATGGAAAGCTACGCGCCGAAGGCCCACCTGGCTTCCCCTTACTGGGACTGGAGCCCGTATTACATCGAACGCGTCAAGGCGGCTATGAACGGGACCTGGAAGACCGGCGATTACTTTGGCGGTCTGAAAGAAGGCGTGGTCGATCTTTCACCTCTTAACGCCGTTGTACCGGATGATGTTAAGAAACTGGTAGACGAAAAGAAGGCCGCTATTAAAGCCGGAACGCTTGACGTATACGCCGGACCTTACAAAGACCAGTCGGGCGCGACTAAAGTAGCTGCCGGGGCGACTTTGAGTGACAAAGATATTACCTCGATCAACTACTTTGTAGAAGGCGTCGACGGTACTATCCCGAAATAACCTTTTTCTTTAATAGCGGGGCAGCGCTGCCCCGCTATTATTTATTTTATAGGCCACTTCCCTTGAACTACCACTGGCACCAGCCTTATTTTAGTGAATGTATATTGGCAAAAAAAAGGAGTAAGGGATAAACCCAGGACCTTGGAAAAAGAAGCCTGTAATAAAAAGGGTTTCCCGGCAAGGCCGGGAAACCCTTTTTATTACTAATGATTGGGTTAAGCTAATTAACCGGGTTACGATAACTGGTGGAACCAGCGCATGCTCAGGCCAGCGCCTATCAGCATTAACAGGGTGCCCAGCGCGCTGACAAAAGCGGTTATCTCGGTCTGCTCGGTCACCCAGCTTACCTGGGAACTGAGGCTGGTATAGATGTCGCGCAGTTCTTTGGTTTCCGCCGCGTAGAAGTACTGCCCGCCGGTCTGACTGGCCATATCCTGCAAGGTCTTTTCGTCCAGCCCGGCATCCGGGTTGTAGCGGCCGTTCAGGGTGGGAGTTGCCCCGCGTTCCCCAATGCCGACGGTAAAGACCTTAATCTTCTGGGTTACCGCTTGCTGGATAGCCATGGCCGGTGGTATTCCGGCGTTTGATTTACCGTCCGAGAGCAGGACCACTACTGCCGGGACCGGCGTTTTCTGGTCCGGGTTGTCAGACGGCTGGTCGGATTGCAAGGTGACCTGACTGAGGGCGGTGCTTAGGCCTTCGCCGATAGCGGTGCCTCCACCGTAATTCAGGTTCTGGATAGCTCGCGTGACAATCTGGTGGTCATTGGTCAAAGGCGCATTCACCCGGGCGCTGCTGTTAAAACTAATCAATCCGACTTTAGTGTTTGAGGGTAAAGTGTCCACGAAATCCTGGGCGGCCTGCTTGGCCGCGCTCAGCCGGGACGGCTTTAAGTCGGTGGCAGCCATAGAGCCTGAAACGTCCATTACGATAATAACGTTGGATTGGTCTTTGGGCGTGGCGATTACAGCGGCCGGACGCGCCAGGCTGACCAGGAGCGCCGTCAGGCTCAATAAGAAAAAGAAGGCGGGCAGATGCTTGCGCCAGCCCGGACTGCGGCCCGCCACTGTGCTAAGCAAAGCCATGTTGGTAAACCGGAGGGTGTAAGCCCGCCGTCTACGCTGCATTAGCAGGTAGGCCAGGATAATAAGTGGTATCAGGCCAAGACTAAGCAGCATCAAAGGCCATTGAAAAGTCATGATAGTACTCGTTTCATAACATACAGTTGGTTTTTATAATAAAAATTTCATTGGCAATTCTGTTTTAATAGACCCTTTTCCGGGTTTGGCGGTGCCTGAAACGCCGGGCCTGGAGAAATCTAACCAGGCTGGGAAGCAGCGCTTCGCCGGTACTGGCTATCAGCCGGTCGACCCCACTTTTCTTAAATGCTTTTTCCAGGGCTTCCGTCTGGGCCAGCGCGGCGGCCTTAAAGTTCTCCCGGAGTTTCCGGTCGCTGGTATCCACCACCATTTGCTGGCCGGTTTCAGGGTCTTCAAGGGAAATGATGCCCATATCCGGCAATTCTGTTTCGCGGGGGTCAAGGAGTTGGACCGCGACAACTTCGTGGCGGTAGGTCAGTTTACCCAGGGCGTTCTGCCAGGTATCATCGGTAATAAAGTCTGAGATGACGAAGATTAAGGACCGGCGAGAAATAATCTTTCCGGCGTAGGCCAGCGCGGCCGCAATATCCGTCTTATGGACCCCGCTTTTTACCGAACTTTCCCCAATCTGGCGCATCAGGCGCAAAAGATGGACCTGCCCGGTGCTTGGTGGGATTACCTTCAGCACTTTGTCTGCAAACAAAATCGCGCCAACCCGGTTTCCTTCCCGGGTCAGGAGCTGTCCGGCGGCCGCTACAAATTCCAGGGCACGTTCTCGCTTGGAAGCCGTAGTCGTACCCCAATCAATTGAAGCACTCAAATCCACCAGCAGCCAGACTTCCAAAGCCCGTTCAACTTTAGCTTCTCGCATAAAGGTATTTTCGGCCCGGGCGGTAATGTTCCAGTCAATAAAGCGAATGTCATCGCCTGGCTGGTATTCCCTTACTTCGCTCAGTTCCATGCCGCTGCCGGTTAAAATGCTGCGCTCCTGGCCGCCGAAGTGGGTAGCCAGGGGTTTTAACATTTTCCAGTTAAGCCGCTTTAATAGCGCTTCCATGGCGGGGTCACGCTTGTCCCCGCCGTTTTCGGCATTGCCATTTTTACCCTGGAACCTGGAAGGTTGAGCGGCTTTCGCGCCTCCGGCGGGAGGTTGGGTGTTATTTTTCTTAGGCCACATGGCGGTCACCTAAATCCATCCGGATAGGTGGGAAGCGTTTTAAGATGTCCGTGACAATCGCGTCGGCCGTGAAACCGGCGGCCAGCCCTTCATAGGTCAGGACCAGGCGGTGCCGCAGCACATCATAAGCCACATCTGTGACATCCTGGGGCAATACGTAAGACCGTCCCCGCATGTAGGCCAGGGCCCGGGCGGCCAGGACCAGGTTAATCGAAGCCCGGGGGCTGCCACCAAACATAATTGCTTCGGCGTACTGGGGCAGGCCGTGTTCGGCCGGGGTGCGGGTGGCACTTACCAGGCGGGCAGCATAGGATACGACCACCGGGTCAACATAGACCTGGTCAACCTCTTGCTGCATTTCGCGCAATTTCTCAGGTGAAATAAGGGCCCGCAGGGTGACCGGCGTGCCGATTACCCTTTCAATAACCACCATTTCGTCTTCAAAGGAGGGGTAATTGACCATGACTTTGAACATGAAACGGTCCAGTTGGGCTTCCGGCAATGGGTAGGTGCCATCCGATTCAATCGGGTTCTGGGTAGCCAGGACCAGGAACGGGTCAGGTACTTTGTAGGTCTGTTTGGCAATGGTAACCTGGCGCTCCTGCATAACTTCCAGCAAGGCCGATTGGACTTTGGCCGGAGCGCGGTTGATTTCGTCGGCCAGCAGCAAGTTGGCAAAGATGGGGCCGAGTTCGGTGGTAAATTCGCCGGTTTTGCCGTTGAAGATACGGGTGCCCGTCAGGTCGGCCGGCACCAGGTCTGGGGTAAACTGGATTCGACCAAAAGTGCCGCCCACTACCTGGGCCAGGGACTTGACGGTCAGGGTTTTCGCCAGGCCGGGTACACCTTCGAGCAGGATATGGCCCCGGGCCAGCAAAGCAACCAGAACGCGCTCCAGGAGATAATCTTGCCCGGCAATTACCTTTTTTAATTCAAAAAGCAGATGCTCGACCAGCGGGTTGCCCGCGTTTTTCGGGTTAGCATTCTCAAGCCGCTCGGCACCGTTAGTGGAAATCTGAGGCATATTATTCCTTCTTCTTAATCAGGTGTTTTTAATTTAATATTGTAAGTTTTGGGGTTTACTTACTTTTTAGTGTTTCCCACCTTAAACCGGTTAGTAACTTTTACTGAAGGTATAATTACTTCACAAGTAGCGGTTTTCAGGTTATGAACCCCTTCCGAATTGATTTTAATTTCTTTCCTGCCGATTAAAGGCGCTGAATGGTACTAATTCCATACCAAATATGAGCATGTTTAAAACCTTCCAGAGGTTACAAAATAATCATACAGTATAAATTCCCGAGATATATTAGCTAATTACTAATAAAGTTTGAAGAATATGTAAAACCGGTTGAGTTATTTCATGTATTTTTAAATAATTCATGTTGCGAAAGATAATCCCATCACAGCAACCAATAACGGCTTCTACTGTCCATAGGGCTAAAACGACCAATTTTAAGTACCTAATTGAGAGTGGTTGACAATTACAACATTTAGTGGTAAATTTTTACTGTGAAGTTTGATAATTGCTATCAATTCGGTTTTGCAGTTATTATGATAACAATCACCGAATTGTTAAACAGCGCGGCGGCTTTAAGGACCAGGCAGTCTAACTTGAGAAGACAGGATTTAACCGGCGCTAAATTTGCAGTTAATTATGGATGCCCGGGAGTAGTAAATTTACAAAAATATCAGATTACTTACTACAAACGAAAGGGACGGGTTTGTGATAAGAAACAGTTCTAAGTACGGCAAAAAATTAGCCTGGTTAGTGATAGGTCTGTTACTGGCCTTAAGCCTGGCGGCTTGTGGGGACAATACAAATACCGCCGCTCCGGCCACTCACACAACTTCCGCGACTACAGCCGCCACTGCCCCGGCAAACAAAATTTTAATTATGGCTACCACGACCCAACTGGGTGATTTTGCCCGCAATATCGGGGGCAACCGGGTCCAGGTTGTGCAAATCTTGCGCCCGGACGATGACCCGCACGACTATGACCCGACCGCGGCTGACTCTAAAAACGCCGCCGCCGCAAAGGTGATTTTCAAAAATGGCCTTGGCGTTGACGACTGGATGGATAAAATTATCGCCAATAGCGGCAGCAAAGCGCCCGTAATTGATATTTCCGAGGGGATTAAACTGCGGGCCGGTAACGGCAAGGAAGATAAGCATGGCGACCCGCATATCTGGCATTCGACCGCAAACGCCAAAATTATGGTTGCTGCAATTGCTAAAGCCTTAATCCAGGTTGATCCGGACGGCAAAGATTACTACCAGGGCCAGTTAGCCTCTTACCACAAGCAACTTGATGACCTGAAAACCCAGATCAACCAGCTTTTCGCGCCGGTCCCGGTTGAAAAGCGCAAACTGGTGACTAACCATGAGGCCTTTGGTTATTTTACCGATGAGTTCCAGATTACAGTTGTAGGTTCGATAATTCCGAGCTTAAGCGACGCGGCCCAGCCGACGCCCCAGGAAATCAACGAGCTGATTAAAAACATCAAGGAGAATAATGTCAAGGTAATATTCACCGAGACAACCATTAACTCTAAAGTCGCCGAACAGGTGGCCCAGGCTGCCGGGGTGAAGATTTTCTCCAATCTCTATGGCGATGCCCTGGGCGCGCCGGGAAGTGATGGCGATACCTATCTCAAGATGCAGCTTTCCAACGCTAAAAATATGGCCGCGGGTTTCAATCAGTAAACTATTCAGGCAATTATTTAAAAGCTGCGCTTGTCCCTGGTATTTCAGGAGGCAAGCGCAGCCTATTTATTGTAAAATAGTACCTTAAGGCTTTAGTCTGGTAAAGTCAGACTCAAATGAAATGGTGAAGCAATTATGAGCAAGACTGGCCCTCTTACGGCGGCCTCTCCTCCCTTACTGAAGATTGAAGGTCTAAGCGTGGCTTATGGCCCGGTATTGGCTTTGCAAAATGTCAGTATGGAATTGTTGAGCGGCAGCCTGGTAGGGGTGATTGGGCCAAACGGCGCCGGTAAAAGCAGCCTGCTAAAAGGCATCCTTGGAATGGTTCCCACCAGTGGGAAAGTTACCATTAGCGGTCAATCGTTGTCCCAGGCGCGCCAGCGGATTTCTTATGTGCCGCAGCGCAGCGAAGTGCGCTGGGACTTCCCGATAACGGTTGAAGAAGTGGTAATGATGGGCCGTTACAGGCATATAGGCTGGGTAAAGTTTCCCGGTAAAACCGACCGCGAAATCGTCGCCGAAACCCTGGAACAGGTCGGTATGTTTGACCTGCGCAAGCGCCAGATCAGCCAGCTTAGCGGCGGGCAGCAGCAGCGCGTCTTTGTGGCCCGGGCGCTGGCCCAACAGGGTGATATTATGCTGCTGGACGAGCCCTTGACCGGCGTTGACACAACCAGCCAGGAAGTTATTATGGCTTTGTTGGAAAAGCAGCGCGATGACGGCAAGTTGATAGTAATGGCAACGCACGACCTCAATACAGCGGCCCGAGAGTGTAATTTTTGCTGCTGTATCAACCATAGGTTGATCGCACTTGGTTCCCCAGAGCAGATTTTCAACCCGGATATCCTGGCCGCGACTTATGGCGGAAATGTCCTGACGGTTAATACCGGCAATTCGGCCGCCGGGGCTACGCTGATTATCCAGTAAAGGAAACCGAACTTCAGCTGATGGCAGATATACTGAATAACATCTGGAACTGGTTAATTGAACCGTTCAATTCACTTTATGCCGGGACATTGGTCAGGAATGCACTCTGGGAACTGCTTATTATCAGTGTTATAGGCGGGGTTGTCGGAACCTATATTGTGTTGCGGGGCCTGGTCTTTATCGTGGACGCCCTGACCCACGCCATTTTCCCCGGCGTGGTGATTGCCTTTCTAATCGGGGCGAATTTCTTTTTAGGCGCTTTTATTTCAGCCCTGGCGGTCGCCCTGGTGATAGCCCTGGTAGCCCGCAACCGACGAGTCAGCGAAGAGTCATCCATCGGCGTAATATTTACAGGGGCTTTTTCGCTCGGGGTAGTGTTACTGAGCAGCCAGCGAAGTTACGGCCGCAGCCTCAAAGACTTATTATTCGGCGACATACTGGGTATTACCACCGCCGACCTGTGGGTGACAGCGATTGTGGGACTGCTGATACTGGCAGCGATTTTCGTTGCCCGCAAGGAATTACTCTTAAGCTCGTTCGACGCAACAATGGCCCGGGCAATCGGCTTGCCGGTGGCCCGGTTGGACTTATTCCTGTATTTGTTGATCGCAGCCACCGTGGTGGTCAGCCTGCCCGCGGTAGGTAATATCCTGGTCCTGGCCTTCCTGGTAACGCCCTCGGCTACCGCCCGATTGTTTACAAATCGCTTTTATAAAATGATGCCGCTGGCGGTCGGAATTGGCATGTTGTCCAGTCTGGTCGGGCTTTACCTGGGCTACTATGCGAACGTGGCGGGTAGCGCCGGAGTGGTCGTGGTTGCCACTGCCTTCTTTATTATTGCCTTGATTATTTCACCCCATTCCGGTTTGTTTGTAAAAATCCGCCAGCGGCACCTCTGGAAGCAGCGGTTGCGCCAGGAAAGCCTGGAGGTCCGGGCTTAAATGTTAAACTTTTTGCTGGAACCATTTAGTCAGGTTTATATTCAGCGGTCGCTGATCGAAATGACCTTACTGGGGATTTTATGCGGTGTTGTCAGTATTTACGTAGTCCTGCGGGGCGTGGCTTTCCTGGCGAACGCCCTTTCCCATTCGATATTTCCTGGCATTGTGATTGCCCTTTTGCTGGGCGGCAACCTTTTCTGGGGTGGACTGGTGGCCGGATTAGTGGTGGTTGTCAGCATCAGCCTGGTGGAGAACAACGAGAAGGTAAGTGAGAGTACGGCCATAGGGGTGCTGTATATTGGCGCTTTTGGGTTGGGTATCGTCCTGGTTAGCGGTATCAAGCAGGCCGGTACCAGTGGTATCGAACATTTCCTGTTCGGCCAGTTGTTCGGAGTTGGGTGGGGCGACGTCCTCAATACCCTGCTTATAAGTTTATTGGTCCTGCTGGTTATTTTCCTGATGCGTAAGGAACTGCTCCTGACCAGTTTTGATGAAACGACCGCCCGGGCGATGGGCCTGCCGGTCAGGCGCATCAAATTGGGTTTCCTGGTACTGGTAGCCCTGACCGTTGTGACCGGCCTGCCAGCAGTGGGCAATATTTTGATGATCGCCCTGGTGATTACCCCCGGCGCGACCGCCCGGCTGCTAACCTACCGGCTGCTACCCATGATGTTTATCGCGGTCGGGGTTGTTATCCTGGCAAGTGTAATCGGGGTGCTGGTGAGTTATTACCTGGGATTGACCCCGGGAGCCTGTGTGGTCGTGGCCTTGACCGGCCTGTTTTTATTGGCCCTGGGTTATAATACGCTAAAGAATGCCCTAAACGTACCGGCGCTGGCCGCTTCCAGTCAGAAACAACCTACTAACTAAAATCGAACGGCTTTCCTGGCAGACAGAAAAGATAACAGGATTTGTCTAAACAACAAAGGCCCCATTACGACGTCCGGTGAGGATAGCGGTAATGGGGCCTCTTGCTTCAACAGACCCCGGCGTTCGCCAGCAGCGGTTCCAGGTCTTCTTCATGGGATAAACTCAGGGAAATCTTACCGTTGCGCACTTCGTAGCGGGGTTTAGCGGAGGGAATTGCCAGGCTGAGATAATAATTGCCATCTCGCATCATCAGGCCCATATCACATAATTTCTGCAAATACTGCTCAATTTCCCAGACCGGGATTTTAAGGTCCAGTTTGGTTTTAACAGCCAGGGCCGTATGCGGCCGGTCGCTAAAGGCCAGGTAAATGGAAGCCTGGGGTTCTTCTACATAATAAGAAAGTGGTTGGCTGGGGTGGCGCAAATCCTCAATCTTCAGGAAGTCGGAATAGGCCCAGTAAAGCAGGCGCGGTTTTTCCGGCTGCTTCCAGGCTTCTTGCCAGGCCTCAAGGGCCTGGACTAAACCCTTATAAGTATTATCCGGGAGCTTTTCCTCAAATTCATAGTCAAAGAAATAAGCAATCTTTTCCAGGTTAACCTCTTTGGGGTAGATATAGCCATAACTGGCTTCCGGTTTGATGTAGCGGGTTGGGAAGTTTTCTTTTTCAAAGTAGATCGGGCTGAACCGCTCCATCCAGATGCGACCATAGCCGTCCGGCGGGAAAAGATGGATTAAATTGGGGATTAAAGCGGCCTGTTCCCGGTAATCCTGTTCCGTTTCGCCCGGGAAACCCCAAAGCATATTCCAGCCCACCCCGATGTTAAAGTACCTGGACCAGCGAATGGCGTTTACATTCTGGCTGGCGCTGATGCCTTTACGCATAAGTTTAAGGACGTGGCTGTTAAGCGATTCTATGCCAGGCTGGATACGGATAACTCCCCCGTTATGCAGCACTTTCAAATGTTCTTTGGAAAGGTTAGCCTTGACCTCGTAGAACAACTCATAGCCGGGCCTGGTCTCGCTCAACTTCTGGAAAACCGTGGTGATATAGGACATATCAAGGATATTATCAACCGCTTCCAGGACCGTTTTCGGGTAGTATTTGGCGAGTTCGTCAAGTTCGGCCAGGACCTTTTGGGGTGATTTCACCCGGTAGACAATGCCGGTGCCGTTCAAACCGCAGAAGGTACACTGGTGTTTTTCGCCCCACCAGCAGCCGCGAGAGCTTTCAAAGGGGAGTAAAATTCTCTCGGTGGGGTCGGTGGGTAACAGCCCCAGGTTTCCGGCTCGTTCGAAAAATTCGGTATAGTCTGGGGTCGGTAATTCGTCCAGGGTTCTGAGCGGTGGCCGGGAATTCAGGTTTGTGACGCGCCCATTGCGGCGGGCAACCACTCCCCGGATTTGGGTAGGGTCGCGCCCTTCCTGGAGGGCTATTAAAAATTCCGGGAATGCCTTATCTCCTTCACCGATCACGGCATAGTCAATACAGTCTACCGTGCGGGTGAGTTCCTGACCCATTTCTCCTTCGAAATTAGCGCCGCCGAAAACCATTGTGACACCGGGATGGCGGCGCTTTATGGCGGAAGCCAGGGCAAACGAAGCGGTATTTTGCTGGAAGGTAGAGGTAAAACCAATGACTTTAAACTGGCTCCAATCGGTATCCAGCATCAGCTTTTCAATATAGGCGGGGATCTGTTCCAGTCTGAGTTTATCCAGGCGTTGTCTGTCTTCGACCAGGGCGGCCAGGGTTTTATCAATATACAAACCCTTAAGTTGCAGAAAACCACTATCATCCGGGATGGCATCGCCAAAAGCCGCTTTAGCGAAAAGCCAATCACCGAGCAAATGCCCCCGGAAATCGCATAATAGTTCGTATAATTCCGTTCCAATTTGATGGGCGAAATCAAGGTTCAGGTGAAAAGTGGTGACTGGAAAACCATATGAGTCTGCAATTGCTTTTAATAGGCCAAGTTGGATGGAAGGGCGGTGGTAGGATACAAAAGGCATTGCTATAAGGGCCACCTTGAAGTCAGCGCGTGTGGGAAGGGCTGTCGAGTAAGGTTCCTGGTTTGAAATTGACTCCCGGGTAAAATTATTTATCAAAGTACAACCTCCAGTTTTCCAGAGATAGACAAATTTAAACCAGGGCCACTTCTTTGTGGGAAGTGGCCCTGACCAGTTTTACCGCTAAAACTTGATAGTAACCGTGATTGAAATTTTTAAGTTGGATCTTGCACCACCGGATACATCTTCAAGTTCCTGGTCTGACAAAGCGCCGCCTTGCTGGGTTTCCGCCGCTGCCAGGATCTCTTCGGAAGTAAAATTGTAACCTGCCGCCGCGGCTTTGCTCTGAAACTCATCCAGGGGCATGGTAGGGACAATACCGACCTGTGACCTGAACGCAGGGTCCGAGGCTAACCTGCTAATAAACTCCTGTGCATTAAGACTAGACATGGGATCTCCTTTCTTGAAAGAAACTCTAAAAAGGGGTTGCCAAAAGAAATGATTTAACACCGGTTAAATCTTTTCAGGAAGGATTTATTCTATGAGGTTTCGCGTAAGAAATTAGTAGCTAAAGATTTTATATTATCCCGATGGGCCGATAAATCTCTTTCTACTAGTTATGTTTTTATTATAACTACCAATTGAACTTTTGAAAAGGGAGGGATGGTCTAATTTTAATGAAGAGTGACATTAATCACTCTTCTAATTTAGTTTATTAAATTACTTTCAGGTTATTCTGACCATGCGGAAGAGGCCGGGAAATTTAAGTCTACGTGGTAACGTTTGATTATTCCGGGGCGGGCCAGTTTTTGCAAATAGGCTTTTATTTCATCGCGGGTGTATTCAATAGTGCGGGGACTCAGGTCATCGTACCGGCGTTGTAAGCGAATGCTGCCGAAAATATAGCTGGCTTCTCGAATAGACGGTTCCAATTCAATCATTTTCTTGAACAGAGAAAACTGCTCCGGTTCCGGTTCCGGGAGGGGCAGGCGGCCTATTTTGTCACGCCGTCCATCATCATAAGCAATAATATAACCGACTTCAAAGGGCTGCTCATTAAAGAATTGTTCCTTGTAATTTTTTTCCTGGCCGTTGGGTAACATGGAAACGCTCCTTTAGTTTGGTTTACTGGCACTGACGAGAGGTAGAACCAGGCAGGTAGTTTTTATTTTGGACCATACCATAACCACTTGTTCGCCTGAAAAGTGGCTGGTAGATGCTCCTTGTAAGCAAAACAGTTTTTTGGCGGTTACAATGCCTTTAACTGCCAGTAAAATTGAAAGAAGGGCACAAACTAAGTATAATCAAAAGAGTGTTCATTGCCTCCTGATTTGATTACCCGATGTTTACCAATTGCTTACCTGTCTATGAAGATTGACGATTTCAAAGGGAAAATTCAAAAATATTGCCAGTGGGCCGGGTTTTCCCAAAAAAACCTGGCCGGGGCGGTTGGCCTTAACCCTCAGGTTTTAAGCCGCAAGCTTAATGGGATTCGGCATTCTAATTTAACCCAGCTTGAAGTAAAGCAAATTATTAAGACCCTGGCCGGTTGGCAAGCCATCACCCGGCGGGACCAGGCCGTTGAGTTGCTTGAATTAGTAGATTTGTCTGCCACTATTTTTACCCGGGAGGAATGGCAGACACCACCGCTAAACGGGCTAACCCTACGGGATATGCGGGCTCGCCCCGGCCAGGAAGATTTACCGGACCCCGGCAAAGTCCTTACGGGGAAAACTACTTCACTGGCCCTGAAGACAAAGCCGGAACCTATTCATAATCTGCCAGCTTCGGCAACCCGGTTAATCGGGCGGGACAAACTAATCCAGCAGGTCAGGCAACTCCTGGGCCGGGAGGAAGTCCGCCTGGTAACTTTGCTGGGTCCTGGTGGCATTGGCAAAACAAGAGTAGCCCTGAGTGTCGCCAGGGCGATGCTGGGCGAATTTGAAGACGGCGTTTTTTTTGTCCCCCTTGCCAGCATAAATGACCCTCAATTTGTACCCTCGGCTATCCTGCAAATGCTCCAGCTCAAAGAAGCAGGCAACCTTTCCGCGACCGCCGGGTTGAAGCAACACCTGTCCAATAAAAAGATTTTTCTGGTCCTGGATAATTTCGAGCAATTACTGGCCGGAACCGGCTTGCTGGACGAACTGCTGGCCGCCGCACCGGGACTGAAATTACTTGTTACCAGCCAGGCGGTACTTCATATTTACGGGGAGCGTGAATTTGCTGTACCGCCGTTGGAACTGCCGGACCTGGCAAACCTACCCGGCCCGGAGAGGTTAGGTGGTTATGAGGCGGTTGGACTTTTTCTGGAAAGAGCCCAGGCGGTCCAGCCCACTTTTTCCTTAACGCCCGATAACTACCAGGCTATCGCGGAATTATGCGTCCGGTTGGAAGGGCTGCCGCTTTCCATAGAACTGTCCGCTGTCCGCTTGAAAATGTTGTCAGTCAATAACCTGTTAGAAAAACTGAGCGATAAACGCCTGCCTTTATTGACCAGGGGCGCCCAATCATTACCGGCCCGCCAGCAAACCTTGCGCCGGACCCTGGAATGGAGCTATAACCTGCTTGACCAGGCCGAGCAGCAACTATTCGACCGGTTGGGAGTTTTCCGGAATGGCTGGTCCGTCGAAGCGGCCCATGCTGTTTGTGGCCGGGAAGCCGGTTCCGAAACTGACAGCATGGATTATTTGAGCCAATTGCTGGACAAAAGCCTGGTAGTCCGGATGGATAACCAATCCACCACCCAACGCTTTATGATGCTGGAAACTTTGCGGGAGTTTGCCCAGGAACGCCTGGAATGGCGGCAGGAAGTAGAACTGGTTCAGCAGCGCCATGCTCAGTTTTATCTGAAACTGGCCCGGAAAACTGAGGTGAAGTTGCGCGGGCCGGAACAGGTGGTCTGGCTGGCCCAGTTGGACGTTGAACAGGAAAACTTGCGGATGGCCCTTCAATGGTTGATAGCCAGGGCCAGGACCGGCCAGGCGCAAACAGATCCTGACAGCCAGCCTCCAAACATGGCTTCAAGCTATAACCGGTGTGATTTTAATAATGAGTATTTCGCCGGTACGGCACTGGAAGCAGCCGACCTGGCTTTGCATATGGCGGCGGCAGTCGCGCTTTATTGGGAAATCCGGGGCTTTTATAGCGAGGGGCGCCACTGGTTAGCCCAGGTGCTGGACCTCTGTACCGGGGCCAACCTGGGTGTGGAATTAAAGCAGTCGAAAGCTAACGCCCTTAATAAAGCGGGAGACCTGGCTTTTCTACAGGGTGACTTCCAGCAAGCCAGGTTATTCCTGGAGGAAAGTTTAGCCCTGAAACGCCAGCTCAAGGATAAACCGGGCATCGCCACAGTTCTAAACAGCTTTGGAAATTTGGAAGTCTGGCAGCGCGATTTCAAGCGGGCCATTGAACTGGTAGAAGAGAGCCTGGCTATCCGGCAGGAATTAAACGATTCGGGCGGCATCGCGATTGCCCTCCGTAATCTTGGTAACATTTATACCGCCACCGGAGAATACCAGCAAGCCGCCGGGGCCTATACGGACAGCCTGAAGATTGCCGAGAAATTACATAATAAGCTTGGTCAGGCGACGGCCCTGGGCAGCCTGGGAAAAGTGCTTTTAATCCAGTCGCATTACGACCAGGCCGTGCGGCTACTTGATGAGAGTTTGCGGCTATTTGAAGAACTGGGCGATAAACGGCGGCTGGCGATTACTCTGGACCTGCTTGGCTGCGTTTATATGAACCAGGGGCACTACGAGCAAGCCTACCAGCTTTCGTATAAGGGCCTGGAGTTAGAGAGAGAATTAGGTGACCGCTGGGGTATCGCGGCCAGCCTGCACAATCTGGGGAATGTCAGGGTCCGGCAGGGCCAATTTAACGCCGCTCGGAATTTGTACCTGGACAGCATTGAGATGCTGGGTGAAATGGGCGAAAAGTATCTTGGGGATGGCCTGGATAATATGGCCGGTCTGGCGGTAGCCCAGCAATTTTATGAAAGGGCGGCCCAGCTTTATGCCGCCTCGGATAAAATCCGCCAGCAGACGCAATCGCCCCGGGAAACCTCTGAGCAGGCGACCTATACTAATAAAATAGCCCAAATCCGCTCACAACTTGACCTCCCGAATTTTGAAGCGGCCTGGTCGCAGGGCCAGGAACTTGAATTAGAGCAAGCCCTGGACCTGGCGCGCAGTCCCAATTATCTTGGCGAAAGCCGGGAAGACCTTGAACTCAGTACTCGCTAGTTGAAATAGCCGTGAAAGTTGCCCCCAGGCGACTTAATGGAACTAAATAACAGCCTCGTCACGTAACCGGCTTATTTCCCCGGCGGAATAGCCCAGGACTTCTTCGAGCAGTTCAGCAGTATGCTGGCCCAGCAGCGGCGGCGCATAGTTTATTTGGGTGGGGGTTTCGCTCAGGTGCATTGGCGAGCCCACCAGCTTGATGCTACCTGCGGTCGGGTGCTGGATTTCGTGGACGATTTTCAGGGCTTGTGTCTGGGGGTCATCAAAAACTTTGTCCAGTGTCTTTATAGTGCCCACCGGTATATCCAGGGCCGCCAGCAATTCTTCCCATTCCGCTGACGGGCGCTGAATAAACAGAGCTTGCATGAGTGGTATGAGTATTTCACGGTTCATGACCCGGGCAGTATTGGTGGCAAAGCGGGGGTCGGTACCAAGTTCGGGCCGGTCGACAAGTTTGCAATACCGGCGGAATTGGGCGTCGGTGCCGATAGCCAGGACCACCGGGATATCGGCGGTCTCGAAAGGCTGGTAGGGGACCACGTTAGGGTGGGCATTGCCAATCAGGCCGGGCGTTTTGCCGGAAATAAGATAGTTGCTGGCGATATTAGCCAACCAGGCCAGGGCGCATTCGTAAAGCGAGACTTCCAGTTTTTGACCGCGCTTTAAGGGGTCGCGCTCGCGGGCAAACAGGGCCGCCTGGACAACATTGGCGGCGTACAGGCCGGTAGTTACATCCACCACGGCCACCCCGACTTTGGTCGGGCCGTTCTGGGGGCTGCCGGTAATGCTCATAATACCGCTCTGGGCCTGGATCATAAAATCGAAGCCGGGGCGCTCTTTGAGCGGCCCGGTAGGACCGTAACTGCTAATGGTACAGAAAATCAGGCCGGGATTTTCGGCCGCCAGCGACTCGTAACTCAGTCCCAGCCTTTCCAGTTCCCCGTACTTGAAATTCTCGATCAGGATGTCGCTGCGGGCGGCCAATTTTCGGATAATCGCCCGGCCTTCCTCGCTTTTCAGGTTCAAGGTCATGCTGCGCTTGTTGCGGTTGAGGCAGAGGTAATAGGCCGCCTCACCCCCGGCGGAGGGCGGACCCCAGGCCCGGCTGCCATCGCCCAACTCCGGCTGTTCAACTTTTATAATATCGGCTCCCAGGTCGCCTAGAAGCTGGGTGCAGTAGGGTCCGGCCAGGATGCGGCTCAGGTCGAGTACCCGGATACCGGCCAGGGCCGGTGGACGCTTTTGAAGATTTTCGCTCATGTGCCTATTATAACCTGAATCATATTGGCTTTACCAATGCGTAAAGTTGTTCCAGTTCATCCCGGTTGAACCGCCCGGCTCCAACCTGTAGAGTGTTGGCAGCACCCGCCGCGATACCCCAGCGGACCGCTTCGGGTAAATCTTTTCCCTGTACCAGGCTGGCTGCTACCCCGGCAAAAAAACAATCTCCACTGCCAACCGGGCTAACCGCCGCTACTTCCGGTGAAGCCCAACTAAAGGGTTGTTTTCCGGCGGTAAACCCCACTGCGCCCTGTTTGCCAAGGGTAATTACCACTTGCCTGGCCCCGCGCTGCTGTAATTCGGCGGCGGCGGTGAGGGCCTGCTCAGGGGTAGCTATTTCCCGGCCAACGGCGGCCCCGGCTTCGTGCTGGTTTATCTTGAGCAGGTCCGGCGCGAGGGCAAAGACATTTTCCAGTTGCGGCCCATATGTATCCAGCATGACCGGAAGACCGGCCGCTTTGGCCTGTTTAACTAATTCGTACAGGCCGTCAGGCGGCACTCCGGGCGGGAAACTGCCGCAGACGGCCATAAAGTCTGCTTCCCGGAAGTGCGTAGCGGCCCGGTCCACCAGCTTTTGCCAGTCGCCCGGTCCAAGCGGCGCACCATTCTCATAAACTTCGGTCAGGCGGTTTGAGGCCGCCGGGTCAAGAATGGTCAGGCAGGTCCGCAACTCGGCTTTTATAACCTGGGGATCGCAGTTCAGCCCGTCCTGGGAGGCCAATTCCAGTAAACGCTGCCCGAAATTACCGCCAAGCGGGGCTACCAGCAGGGCCGTCTGGCCGAAAGCCTGTAGCGCTCTTGCAAAATTAAAGCCCTTGCCCCCGGCCAGGGTCAAAATTTCGGTAGCCCGGTAAGTTTTGCCCGGCTCGAAACCGGGTAGGATTACCGTTTTATCCAGGGCCGGGTTAGGCACAACGGTTAAGATCATACTTAGCTGGCCGGTTCCAGGAAAATTACCGTCGTCAGGTTATGCGGCTGGTCCGGGTTCTGGTTGTTGGCGATGGCCCGGTAGTAGCCCAACAATTGCAGCACCGGTAGATATAATACGCCCCGGGCAGTTTCAGGCAGGCCTGAGTTAAAGTTAACCTGGTAGTCGGCGGCATCGGCCGGTACGGACTGGTCGGCCAGCACCAGGGTCTTTCCTCCGAGCTTACGCATTTCCCGCAAAACAGCCAGCTCGTAAGAACGGGTCGTTTCCGAGAGCAAGCCGACTACCAGGGTATTATCATTGACCATGGACATGGGGCCGTGCCGGAATTCCATAAAATGAAATGCTTCCGAATTGGACAAAGACATTTCTTTCATTTTCAGGTTAGCTTCAGAGGCCAGACCGTATTGCAGACCGGAGCCGAGGAAATAAAAGCGCTGGAATTTATTGTCCTGTCCCAGTTGCCGGGCCAGGTCGTGCTGGGCCGCGATAAGGGTTTCACCGAGGGCCGGTAACTTCTGCATATTTTCCAACTGGGCATCACCCCCCAGCAGGGCGGCGGCAGCCTGGGCCGCGACCAGCATTGCGCTAAAAGAGCGGGTCTGCACGACACTTTCTTCCTGGCCTTCTGTGACCAGCAGCGCCAGGGCACTTTCCGCGACCAGTTCGGTACCGGGGTAACAGCCGATGTTCAGGACCGGACCGGGCCGTTTGGTTTTGAAGCTCCGGGTTGCCCGGACTGTTTCGGTGGTCCGGCCGGAACGCGAAATCGTCAGGAGCAAAGGGTTGCTGCCAGGGGCAATAATTGTCTCGGGGTAGAGCAATAATTCCGAAGCGGGGACCGCCCGGGCCGGTTTGCCAAGTTGCTGTTGGAGTAACGGCGCGACCGCCAGCGAAAGGTAGTAGGTCGAACCGCAGCCGGTAACAATTATGTCAGTAAAATTGTTGGCCGACCACAATTCCCTGAGCGCGGCCTGGTTGAGATTGACCTGCTCCAGGGCGGCCTGCCAGGCTGCGGGTTGGGTCAAGATTTCGTTGAGGGTATGACTGGCAAAGGCTTCGTTTTCTATTCGGCTCATTTTTGGGCTGCTCCTGTTAAGGTTATTTGTGGTTAAGCGTTTGATTAAGGCCGGTTGCGTTGAAAACAGCGGCGGCGCCCACAATACCGGCATCCCTGGTTAAACCGGCCGTTTTGAGGGTGGTTTGCCGCATAACTTCCCGGAATATAGGCGACCGGGGGATCCATTGGGCCAACCCGGTTTCAATGGCGGCTATCAGCGGGTTACCGGCCTGGGAAAGACCACCGCCCAGGATGATGGCCTGGGGGTTGAAAGACATTGCCAGCATATAGATGGCATAGGCCAGGTGCGACCCGGCCCCGGTTATAATTTCGTTTGCCAGGGTATCGCCCTGGCTGGCGGCTTCGAATACAAGCTCACTTGAAAGTTTCGGTCCGTATCCCGGCAGTTCCCGGATAAGGCTGCTTCGCCCCGCCTGTAGCGCGGCTTCGGCCTGTTGAGCCAGGGCCGGTCCGGCGGCGAGGGCTTCCAGGCAGCCTGTCCCCCCACAGCGGCAGACCGGGCCGTTTGGGTCAAAGCTAATGTGGCCGATTTCTCCGGCCAGGCCGCTGCTGCCCCGGTAAAGGCGGCCTTCGATAATTACCCGGGCGGCTATGCCGGTTCCCAGGCTGATGTATACCAGGTTTTCCAGACCCTTCCCGGCACCATACAGGCTTTCGCCCAGGGCCCCGGCCGCGACATCATTTTCGATTGCACAGGGCAAGTTTAGCTGGTTTTCCAGCCAGCTTTTGACCGGGACATCCTGCCAGCCCAGGTTCACGGCTAACAGGCTTACTCCGGTGGCCGGGTCTACCTTGCCCGGAATACCCAGTCCGATGCCGTTAACCCGGGAAGCCTCCAGTCCGGCCCCCTGTAGAGCCTCTTTGACTGCATGGGCAATTGCCTGGAGAGTCATTTCCGGGCGCGAGGTATCGGTGGGTAATTTTACCCGGCCCTGGACCTGCCCGTTTGCGCCGACCACCCCGGCGGCGATTTTAGTACCGCCTACATCTACCCCGACTACCCATCGGCCGTTCCCGGTCGGGTTTGAGCTATCTAGTTTCATCAGGTTATGTCGTTTCTGTGTTAGCCTGGATTACTTCTATACCCAGTTCCTGTATCTGCCGGACGGTTTCGGCTGGCACCTTATCACCGGTCACGATTGTCTGTACCGCCGTAATAGGGGCCACCCGCACTGTAGAGGTTTTATCGAACTTGGTATGGTCGGCCACCAGGATAACCTGGCGGGCAAAGCCCAGGATGGCCCGGTCGGTCATTGTTTCGAGAAAATCGTCGCTGGTCAGTCCTTCCTGGATACTGATTGACCTGATCGAAATGATCACTTTATCGGCCCGCAGTTCTTTAAGGGTCTGTTCGACCAGGTGGCCGGTCAAAGAAGCTTCGGAGTGGCGCAGCACTCCCCCGGTTACAATCAGGTTGATGTTTTCGTTTCCGGCAAGCTGGTTGGCGACGGTCAGGGCATTGGTGATTACCGTCAAATTTTTCTTGAAAGTGAGGTTCCGGGCTACTTCCAGGGTAGTCGTACCCGAACCGAGGAAAATGGTTTCGCCGTCCCGGACCAGGTGCGCGGCAGCCTGGCCGATTTGATATTTTTCTTCCGCACAGTCCTGTAACCGCTGGAGGACGGGCGGTTCCGGGGCGGCGCTTTCCAGGGCCAGCGCCCCGCCATGCGACCGGCGCACTTTGCCCGAACTTTCCAGTTTTTCCAGGTCGCGCCGGATGGTCGGCTCGCTGACCTTGAAGAACTGGCTCAATTCCACGACGGTGGCCCGGCGGTGTTCGCGAATAAAGCGTTCGATCTGGTCCTGGCGGTCGGTTGATAATTGCTGCATGGCACCTCTTGACCGGGTAAAAGAACTCTTGTAGCTACTAAATGATCATATATGATCAAATATTGATTGATTAACTTCGATTATAGATAAATTATGATTACTTGTCAATAAGGGCGGCAATTGAGGAAGCGATTAAAAGAACGTTCTATACTGCCGGAGTGCCGGGAAGGTTATTGTTTTAGTGGTAGGGCCGCCGGCACGGTGATCCCCCCGGTCGGCTGTTCCTCCTGAATGTGTATTGGTTGGCACAGCCTCCTCCGGGAGGATATTGTTCGGGTGTTGACGCTATTTTATGCCGGAGAGTTGGCTCGGACTTTAATCGCTCCGAATTATCTTGCAAAACGAGCGCCGGGCGGCGATTCGATGTAAAATTGGAGCTGGACAACACCGGGTTACTTACTACAGGAGGCGCTTTTTTTGAATCAGACCACCCCTAACATTGACGAAGGTTCCCAGGTCATCGTGCTGGGCGATATTATTACCGATATTATTGCCCAGCAAGCTGAAACACTGGTCCGGGCCAGTGACACCCGTACAAATATTGCCATCCGGGCCGGTGGTTCAGCGGGCAACCTGGCAACCTGGCTGGCGACTACGGGCCTGACCGTCCATTTTATTGGCCGGGTAGGAAGCGACATGTTCGGTTCTTATCACCAGCAGGAATTACAAAAATTTGGGGTTACTCCGCACCTGAGTTTTGACCCGCAGCTTTCCACCGGAAGCAGTGTGGTGCTGGTTGAGTCCCTTACCGGCGAGCGCCATATGCTGACCGACCGGGGCGCTAACCAGAACCTGGACCTGGATGACGTGCCCTGGGAACTGTTCAAGGCTGGGAATTGTTTTCACCTTTCCGGCTATAGTTTGCAGGAGGCCGGGACGCAGCGGGTGGCCCTGGCGGTTTTAGATAAGGCTCGACAGGAAAACATGCGGCTGAGTGTGGATCCTTCTTCCACTTCCCTGCTGAACCAGGTTGGCCCCCAACGGTTTCTAGAGTGGACCAGGGGCGCCGACATTTGCTTTCCGAACATGGACGAAGGGCGTTTGCTCACCGGTGAGACCAGCCCGGAAGGTATTGTGCGGTTCCTGGTAGAATGGTACGGTGAAGTAGTTCTAAAGCTGGGTGGGAAGGGCGCTATCTGGGCCAGGCGGAATGAGCCGGTGGTGAGTGTACCGGCGGTCCCGGTGCAAATAGTAGATAGCACGGGCGCGGGTGACGCATTTTGCGCCGGGTTCCTGGGAGAGTGGCTGAAGGGAGCTTCGCCCGGCCAGGCCCTTCAAAGGGGTACCAGGTTGGGGGCGCTGGTGGCCGGTCAGGCCGGGGCGCGTCCTACGGTCGCTATGACCAAATAAAATGAACTAAACTGGAGTTTGAAAATTACCAGGGCTGGCGGTATGCTTTTATTTACCTGGCAAGCTGTAGAAGTTCCACCGGTCAGGTTTACAAAATAGGGAGGTGCTTATGCAAGATTTAACTCAGGAGAAATGCGTGGCCTGTAACCGCGAGGCTCCCAAGGTTACTCAGGCTGAACTGGACAAGTTGCTACCTCAAATTCCGGATTGGAAGCTAATTGAGCGCGATAATATCCAGCGGCTGGAACGGGTCTTTTCTTTTCCCGATTTCATTACGGCCCTGGAATTTACCATCCGGATAGGCGCCCTGGCCGAAGAGGAGGGACATCACCCAGCCCTATTAACCGAGTGGGGCCGGGTAACCTTAACCTGGTGGACGCACAAAATCAAGGGTCTGCACCGGAACGACCTGATTATGGCAGCGCGTAGTGACCAGGCTTTTGAAAAAAGTAGCAGCCAGGCGGCTGATTAGCTTTTAAAAACAAAAGCAAGCCGCAGATTATTGCGGCTTGCCCGGTTGCTCCCAATAAGGGTTATAAGCTACCTGGTGATAACGCCATCTTCAGTAGTGATGGGTTCCAGGGCGGCACTGGTCCCGACCGGTTGCAGGGCGGCCTGGGTGCGAGCGTCTTCCACGGCGGCACGGTTACCGGCCGGGTCATCAGTCATCGACATATCAAAGACCCGGGCCTGCTGAGTTTCGGATAACACGGCCATATCTTCACCAACACCGGCGGCAGGACTATTGCTGGCACCGGAGGCGGGTAAGGTATTGACCAGGGTTGCACCGGTATTTGAACTGGCTTTCTTCTCAGCTTTTTTCTTATGGCTGGAATGGGTACTTTTCGCGTGAGCTTCCGTTTTCGCAATAGCTTTCTTGGCCTTATTCTCCATAACTAAATTCCTTCTTTCCCTACAAGTTTTAAACAACAAATTTGTGTCCTGCAGGGATAGTAGCATAAAGCGGTCCCCTACTTATCCAGCACCCGGCACCACTTATTTATAAGGGTTTAATCGCCTTAAAAGTTAGTTTGCCCTTCTGAAAGCCGAAAATTAGACCGGCCAGGTTTCTTTGCGCCAGGCCATATCCCAGAACATGTACTCATACCGGCTGCTGGTAACGAAAATATCTTCCAGTTGTTTGAGTTCTTGCGCGGAGGCGTTAACCGTCAACTCATTGAGGGTATTGCGCAGCCAGGCCCCAACATCCTCGAAACCGGGCGCCGAGTAGGTCGCAAGCCAGGTTTTATAGGGGTGGGCTTCGGGCAACTCGCCCAGGCGGGTAAAGTGGCGGCCCACTTCGGCATAAATCCAGGCGCAGGGTAGGACACTGGTAATAATTTCAGCCAGGCTGCCGGTCGCGCCGATGCTCAATAAATGGCGGGTGTAGGCGTAATTGGTCGGGGCCAGCGGCGTATTTTCCATTTCCTCCAGTGTCAGGCCGAACTCGCGGGCGAACCCCTGGTGAAGTTCGCGCTCTACCCGGATGGTATTGAGCAGTAAATTCCCCATTTGCTCCATGACGTCGGGGCGGTGGCTTTTGATAGCGCCATAAGCGAACATCCGGGTTAATTCCTCCAGAAACCGGGCGTCCTGCCGGATGTAAAATTCAAAATTGGCCCTGGGCAGGGTGCCGTTTCCGAGGGCCTGGACAAAAGGCTGCTCAAGCTGGGCGGCCCAGATGGCGCTGGCCGCCTGGTACAGCCGGGCGCTGGTGGTACCGGCTTCGGCCCCAACCGGCGTAAATTGTTGCTGGGTGGTCATAATTTCCGTTCCTCCTGGATCGATTACTAAATATTCCGGTTAAAAATCGTTTCTTGCAGCCGGTAAAAATGGGCTACCGGGCTGTGTCCGGCTCCAATGGTAGGGGCGGCGGCCAGCGCCCCGGTTAAATATTCTTTGGCCCCGGTAACGGCATCGCCTAAACTGAAATTACGGGCCAGCAGGGCGGTAATCGCAGCTGAGAGGGTACAGCCGGTGCCGTGAGAGTTTTTGGTGGGAAGGCGCGGTGCTTCCAGGACCTTGAAACTTTCGTCCTCAAAAAGAAAGTCCGGGCTGGTTTCCCCGGCCAGGTGGCCGCCTTTAATTAAAACGTTCCTGGCGCCAAGGCCCTTTATCCGGCGGGCCGCTTCGTGAATATCCGGCTCGTTTTCAATCTTCATCCCAGCCAGGGCTTCGGCTTCGGGAATGTTGGGCGTTACCAGGTAGGCCAGCGGCATGATTTTTTCACACATAGCGGAAACCGCTTCGGGCAGCAGCAGGGCATGGCCGCTTTTGGCGTACATCACCGGGTCCACGACCAGTTTTTGCGGCCCAAACCGCCTCAGGGCCTGGCTGACCGCCTCGATAACCGCCGCGTTAAAGAGCATGCCTGTTTTGGCCGCGTCGGTCCCGATATCGCACATTACACTCTCGATTTGTTGGTATACGAACTCCGGCGATACTTCGTAGATCCCCTGCACGCCCAGGGTATTCTGGGCGGTCAGGGCCGTAATAACCGAAGCGCCGTAAGCGCCCAGGGCGGAAAAAGTTTTCAAATCGGCCTGAATCCCGGCCCCGCCGCCAGAGTCTGAACCGGCGATAGTCAGGGCTTTGTAGACCGGCGCGCTTGCCTGTAAGTTTTCCATGCTATTCGTCTCCCGCGTTTGGACTGACCTGGAAAGATTTGATGCTGGCCCGCTCCCGGACCTGGGCCGGAGTAAGGTTATAGAGGGCGTCAAAGATATTAACTTTGAGAGTGCCAGGCCCGCTGGACTTCTCCGCCGCGATTTCCGCCGCCACGGCATAGCAGACCAACCCGCTCACGGCCGCTTCAAGTGGTCCGGCTACGGCCAGGAAAGCCGCCGAGATGCCGCCCACGGTGCAGCCGCTGCCGCTGATACCCGGCAGCCAGGGATGCCCGTTGTAAACCCGGACCAGGCGCTGGCCGTCGGTAGCTGTATCGCGCTGCCCGGTCGCACTGACCGCGCCATAGCCGCGCTTTTTCTGCAAGGTCAGGGTGGCGTTGGCCGCCTCGGCATTCTGGGCCGCTTCACTGTCACTATTTCCGACGCTGTCCACCCCTTTGGTCTGGGCCGAGGCGGTAACACCCGCCAGCGAGACTATTTCGCCCAGGTTGCCCCTCACCAGTTGGACCGCTTCGTGTTGCAGCATTTCCTGGAAAGTTTCGGTCCGCAAGCGGGTTGCGCCTGACCCGACCGGGTCCAACAGGCAGGGTTTGCCTGTGCTACCGGCCAGCTTTACGGCCTCACGCAGCAGCCGGATAAATTCCTGGTTCAAGGTGCCGGGATTTAACATTACCGCTCCGGCATAGCTTATCAATTCGGCCGCTTCGTCCGGGGCGGTGCTCATTACCGGGGAAGCCCCGATAGCGGCCAGCCCGTTTGCCACATCGTTGACCGTCACAAAATTGGTCAGGCAGTAGACCAGGGGCCGCTGGGAGCGCAAGCTATCCAGGTGGCGGCCGACTATTTCGGCCCAGTTTTCGTCATTTGCCGTCAGGTTAAAACTCATTTCGGGTTCCTCTCAATTTGTCGTCTAAGTTGCCGGGCCGCCCCGGTAATATCCGGCGCGGACACCAGGGCCGAAATTACGGCAATCCCGGTGGCCCCCGTTTCGATTACCCCGGCGGCATTTCCGGCGTTGATTGCGCCAATTGCGACTACCGGTGTCTGACCGGCGGTCCGCACGACCCGGCCCAGTCCGTCAAGGCCCATCCCGGCCCCGGCGTCCGGCTTGGTGCTGCTGGTAAAGACCGGGCTGGCGCCCAGGTAGCCGGCCCCGGCGGCCAGTGCTTTCAGGGTTTCTTCCGGGGTAAAAACGCTCAGGCCGATAAAAAGGCGCTCCCCGGCAATTTTGCGGGCAACTTCCAGCGGCAGGTCGCCCTGGCCCAGGTGCAGGCCGTCCGCTTCCAGGGCCAGGGCCAGGTCAAGCCGGTCGTTAACGATAAAGGCGACTCCGGCCGAAGCGCAAAATTCGCGCAACTCCCGGCCCGCCCGGTAAAGTTCGCCGGTTTCGCGGGTTTTGTCGCGCAGTTGGACCGCCGTAACGCCACCCGCTACAGCCGCCCTGACCACTTCAAGCTCGGTACGACCGGCTTTGAGGGCCAGTTCGTAATCGGTCACCAGGTACAGGCGCAGGTCGGCCGGTCTTCCCGTTACCAAATTCAGGTTACCCAATTTATAACTTCTCCTGGTATAAGAAGAATAAAAAGGCCGCTATCCCAAAAGGAAAGCGGCCAATAAAATGTTCAAAACAAACACTTATAGATTATAGCTTTCCTACGCCGGTATTACCCGGTTCAGGTTCAAGGGTTCGCGAGTTAATTTATTCGCAATCTCAGCCCGGTCTACCGGACACCCCTAGCATCAGTATCAACTTGTTAAATATATTCAACTTTATTATAGCGCCCGCGCCGCCCGAGTGCAAAACGCTCGCTATTGTCAGGGGGCTTTAATTAAAAAATTTCTAGCCAAAAATGCCATTGTAAATAGCACCCGGTTCGCCGAACGTGCTAAAATGACTCGACTGGCCGGTTGCACGGTCAAGTAATTATAATAATTTTGAAGCAACGGTACTTTTTTCTTTTACAGAAAGGAACGAACATTGTCGCAGGAAAACAGCGGACCCGATTTTAGCGATACTTCTTTAATCGAAGCCGCCGGGTTAACTTACCGGGTACGGCGACCGGAAGCGATTAACCAGCCAACCGTACCTACAATAGTAATGATCCATGGTTATGGGGCGAACGACGGTGATGTCTATGAACTGGTGCCCTATTATGACCGCCGGTTGCTGATAGCAGCTCCACGCGGTCCGGGCCTGTATAGCGCCGACCCACGGGGTAGTTTCAAGTGGTACGACATGGATTTGCAGACCTGCCAGGCCGAGCCGGGCGCCCCCGACCAGAATTTACCCCTTTTGTTACAGTCTCTGGAAGCTTTGCCTTCCAGTGTCAACCTTGAAATTGACCCATCCCAGTTTTATATCGGCGGCTTCAGCCAGGGTGCGGTAATGTCCCTGGTGGCAGTTAGCGCCCGGCCGGAACTGTTTACCGGCGTAATTTGCCATAGCTGCCCTTATTCGGAAGAATTGGCCCAGCGCTTGCGGGGTGCGGCCGATAAATTGCGCGGCAAGCCCTTCTTCCTGGCTCACGGGATGAATGATTTTTTGCCGATTGCCGAACATGGCCGGAAGCTAGCCGAAGTTTTACGGGAAATCGGGGCCGATTTAACCTACAAGGAATATGAGTTCGGCCACGAAACCAGCGAACAAAGCCGCCGCGATATGGCCGCCTGGTTAAACCCGCGCCTGAAATAGCAGCCCGGTCGGTTTTAAAGCAGGCGGTACTCTTCCTGGTATCCGGCAAAACCCGGCAAATTCCAGTAAGTTGAAGGGATTGCCTGCCAATATTTAAATATAATCCATTTAATAACCTGACTTTCGCTTTGCGTTGGAATTCTTCACCTATCCGGAGAGGTTCAACTCTACAGGAAACGGAGGCGAAAGTCCTAATGCTGGAGGAAGCAGAATATGTCAATGAAAGCGCAGGGAGTAATCTCCCGCAAAGCCGGGGCCCCGGCCGAATTAGAAGAATTTGTAATTGAAGACCTCGGACCGGGAGAGGTGCTTGTAAAGATACTGGCCTCGGGCGTTTGCCACACTGATTTATTCGTTAAAAACGGTGGGGCGGGAGACGGGTTTCCCTTCCTGCTGGGTCATGAAGGAGCCGGGATTATCCAGGAGGTCGGGCCGGGTGTCGAAAAGCCCCGCAAAGGTGATTTTGTTATCCTGGCCTGGCGGGCTCCCTGCGGAATATGCCGCTTCTGTCTTTTCGGCCAGCCAAATCTCTGCGCGAACAGCCTGAACGCCAAACCGCGCATGCGCTCCAAAGATGGTATTACGCTTAACCCGGTATTGGGAATTGGCACTTTCTGTGACTATACGGTTGTTCACGCCAACCAGGCCATCCCGGTTTCGGAAACTTTACCGGCGCCCCAGATGTCTTTGATCGGCTGCGGCGTTATGACCGGGGTTGGCGCGGCCCTTTATACGGCGCAGGTACGGCCCGGCACCAGCGTGGCGGTCATTGGCTGCGGGGGTGTGGGCGATAGCGTTATCCAGGGTGCCCGGCTGGCCGGGGCGACCACGATTATCGCGGTTGACCTGGACGACCGGAAGCTGGAATGGGCCAAAGGCTTCGGGGCAACCCACACCGTAAATTCCAGCGATGGTAACGCCGTAGAGAAAATCAAAGAGATTACCGGCGGGTTTGGCGTCAACTACTCGTTCGAGTGTGTCGGACGCCCGGTAACTCTGGATATTGCCCTGTGGTGCCGCGACCTGGCCGGAATTTGTACTATCATCGGGGTGGCGTCCGCCGATATGAAGATCGAATTGCCCATGCAGAAGTACTTTTCCCTGGGCGGCAGCTTGCGGGTTTCCTGGTACGGAGACTGCCTGCCTTCTCGCGACTTCCCCTTGCTGGCAAGCTGGTACCAGCAAAAGCAGCTTGACCTGGACGGACTGGTTACCCGGCTGATCAAGCTGGATGAAACCGAAGAAGCTTTCCATGCCATGGAACGGGGCGAAACCCTGCGCTCGGTTATAACGTTCTAGAATTACCGGCAAAAAGGCAGTAATAAAAAAGGGCGGCTGGCATCAACCAGCCGCCCTTTTTTTTATACTCTTCAGAACCGTTTTAGCGCAACCGGTGGCCGGATTGGGCCAGGGTCCGGCCCAGGCAAGCCTGCCAGGGTAATTTAGTTGCCGGTATAATTCTCCACCCGCTCGAAAAGCTGCTTAAGCCTGGTAACATCCGCTTCCGGCAAAGGCGGTTTCAGGAGGGAGGCGGCGTTGGCCTTAAGGTGGTCAATACTTCCGGTGCCGACCAGAACCACTTCCACGCCCGGTTCGTAGCGGCAAAAGCGGTAGGCTGCCTCGGTCAGGCTGTCCGCTTTGCCGTCTTCCAGTAGAAAACCCAACGGCTTTTCCGGGTCAAAGCGGTCCGGGTCTATCTGGCCGGTCTGGGCTAACTCACCCAGGGCTTCTTTGAGGGTTTCGAAATTCTTGAGGGCCCGCCGCACCGCGAACATCAACTGTACGCCAACTTGCCGGGCCCGGGTTTCCGGGAAGATATTTTTCCGGGCGGTCTGGTTGAGCAGGTTAAACCCGACCATAAAGACTTCCCAGCGCTCGTCCTTCAGGGCCATCTCCAGCATCGGGTGGGCCGGTTCTTCCACGAAAGCTTCCGTGACCCCGATAAACCGGATTTTGCCCTGTTCGCGGGCTCGTTCCAGGGCCGGGACCAGTTCGGTCAGGGCGTAATCATAGTCACGGGCTTTCAAACCGTGCAGGTTGTATATGTCAATATAGTCGGTTTCCAACCTTTTCAGGCTGGCTTCAAGACCCTGCATCAATTCAGCGGCGCGCAGGTTGACCTGTTTTCCATCTTTCGCCAGCGATTTCTTGGTAGAAATTATGACATCTTCCCGCTTCACCGCCTTAATAGCCTGACCGACTATCCCTTCCGTCCCATAAGCTTCGGCGGTATCTATGTAATTGATACCCAGGTCGAGGGCGGCATGCACCACTTCGATAGCGGCCTTTTCCCCCTTGCCCTGGGATATTCCCAGACGGCTATGCCCGCCGCAGCCCAGGCCCATCACGCTTGCTTTCAGACCGGTACGCCCTAAACTGGTATAGTCCATTCTGGTTCCTTTTCCTGAAAATTAGGGATTTATTTTTGCAGCTTCCGGCCGGTTTCAACCGGGTTTTCCTCGCGTTCGCTGACACCGGCCTCGTTAAAGGTCGCCATTTCGCGCAGGGCCAGGCAAGCCGCTTCGATCAAGGGCATTGCCAGGGCCGCCCCGGTTCCTTCGCCCAACCGCAGGTCAAGGTTAAGCAGGGGAACCAGTTCCATGCGTTCCAGCATGACCCGGTGGCCGATTTCCACTGAATTATGGGCGGCAATCAGGTAATCCCGCACCGGGGGGTGCCATTCGGTGGCGACCAGGGCGGCGGCTGTTGAGATAAAGCCGTCTATTACTACCGGGATGCGCCCGGCAGCCGCGCCAAAAATCAGGCCAACCAGCCCGGCGATTTCAAAACCGCCAACTTTTGCCAGCACGTCCAGGGCGTTTTCCGGGTCGGGCCGGTTGATTTCCAGGGCTTGCTTGATGGTAGCGACTTTTCTTTCCCAGCCCTGGCCGTCAATGCCGGTCCCCCGGCCGGTCACGCGCTCGACCTCCTGGCCGGTCAGGGCGGCGACTATGGCGCTGGAAGGGGTCGTATTGGCGATGCCCATATCGCCGGTCCCGATAATATCCAGCCCTTTTTGGATTTCGGCCTGGACAATCTGAATCCCGGCTTCGACAGCGGCCCGGGCTTCGACTAAAGTCATGGCCGGGCCGTGAGCAATATTGCGGGTGCCGTACCCGATTTTCCGGTTGACCAGTTGGGGGTGTCCCGGTAAATCCACTGCCACGCCCAGGTCGGCAATCACGACCCTGGCCCCGGTCTGACGGGCAAAGACATTTATGGCCGCGCCGCCATTTAGAAAGTTCTGAACCATCTGGGGTGTAACTTCGGCCGGGTAAGCCGAAACGCCTTCGGCGGCTACTCCGTGGTCTCCGGCCATAACGATAATGGCTTTCCGGTCAAGGTGCGGCATACTTTTGCCGGTAATACCGGCTACTTTAATCGAAAGTTCTTCCAGGCGGCCCAGGCTTCCGGCCGGTTTGGTCAGGCGGGCCTGGCGTTCGCGGACCGCTGCCATAGCGGCCATGTCCAGGGGTTCAATATTTTGAAGGGTATGGGATATTATATGGCTCATAACAGGTCTTTCTAATTCCAGGCGTACTTGGATATTCAAATGGGTTAGTTTTGTTCTTAATTCGTTAACATGGTACTTTAAATTGACCAATCCGTAAAGTTTTTTTGTAAACGATTTACAGGCAGGACGTTATTTGGGCCTGTGCTAATGGGAAGATTCTTCCTGGTTTTACCAGGCGGTGGGTTTAAGAAGCAGGGCGCTAATGATTTCACAGAGGCAATATCAAAATAATAACCGGGGTTTAATCGTTTCAATTGCATAAACGCGATAAAGGTTACTTACACCCACAGTATCCCCCCTCTGGGGGATTTTAAGTAGGTTTCAATTGCATAGATGCGATAAAGGTTACTTACACAGCCTTACTGATTTCGTCAACGGAGGGGCTATAACCGTTTCAATCGCTAAACGCGATAAAGGTTACTTACACTTAATTCATCGGGACGAAAATTAGTAAAAAAGTAATAACCAGGGCCGCCAGTATTAGCAGCCCGTTTACGGCCATAAGCAATTTGAACTTTTTCTCAGCACTCATTTCGTTTTATTCCTTTTCAAAGCCTCTTCAGTTTCAATCGCTTAAACGCGATAAAGGTTACTTACACCTAATAACTCAGGATTGTTCTTTTGCCGCTCTTTCCGTTTCAATCGCTTAAACGCGATAAAGGTTACTTACACGATTACCCGCCCCAGCGAG